>NZ_AUKO01000004.1:0-631159 GCF_000424785.1 Streptomyces sp. CNT360
CACGTGTTACTCACCCGTTCGCCACTAATCCACCCCGAAGGGCTTCATCGTTCGACTTGCATGTGTTAAGCACGCCGCCAGCGTTCGTCCTGAGCCAGGATCAAACTCTCCGTGAATGCATCAACCATCCACAGGAAGAGCGGAACCATCCCGGAGGAATAACCCGGAACCGTTCACAGCATCCTCGCTGTTCAAATCAATCAAAGGAACCACAACCAAACCAGCCATCAAGACCGGCAAGGCCGAGGTATCAACATATCTGGCGTTGACTTTTGGCACGCTGTTGAGTTCTCAAGAAACGGACGCTTCCATCGAAACCATCTCACCGGCTTCTCCGGACGTTTGCCCTTTCGGTATTTCCCCAGCCTACCACCGTGGTTTCGGTGACCCGAAATCCGCCCGATCCTTCCCGCGTCGGAACGCGGCTGACCAACTGGACGGATCCAGTGGGGTCTTGGGGGCCTGCCCGGCGCCTCGGCGGTGGGCAGGCGTCAGACGCTACAGGCCTCGGGGGAACAGAGGCAAATCGGTTCTGCTGGGCCCCTCGGGCGGCCCCGCGGTCACACCGCAGTCCTCGCAGACGATCCGCTGCGAACGCACTGCGAGCGGGTCGAAACAGCAGGTAGCGGCGCGCCTGTGCACTCGGACGGAATCACTTGTTCCCATGACTTACGCTTCTCAGCGGCGCCGTCCTGGACAGGTAGCGACGGCGGCTGATCGAAAACTCCGCCCCTTGGAGGCCTCCCATGACCACCGTGTCGTCCCCGTTGACCGGACGGGCCATCGGTTTGGCTGCTGTTCCGGACCCGGTGTTCTCCGGGGCGATGGTGGGCCCCGGCACCGCCGTCGATCCCGTGCGGGAGCCCACCGAGGCGGTGGCGCCCGTCGACGGTGTGGTCGTCTCGCTGCACCCGCACGCGTTCGTGGTCGTGGACGCGGAGGGGCACGGGGTGCTGACGCACCTGGGCATCGACACCGTGCAGCTCAACGGCGAGGGCTTCGAACTGCTCGCCGCCAAGGGGGACACCGTCACCCGGGGCCAGCCGATGGTGCGCTGGAACCCTACGGCCGTGGAGGAGAAGGGGAAGTCTCCCATCTCACCGGTGATCGCGCTGGAAGCCACCGCCGAGGCGCTCGGTGAGCTGGTGGAGGACGGCGACGTGGAGCGGGGACAGACGCTCTTCGGCTGGAGCTGACTGCACGGGCCCGGCCCTCTCTCCCGACGACGTCCAGGCCGGCACCGTGCCGCGGCGTCCCGGGGCACCGGGGATGCTCCCTGTACCGGGCGCGCGTTCCCGAAGCGTGCTTCGTGCGCGTGTGCGGGCCGGGCAGGAGTACGACCGCGGTGGTCTGGTGCCGCCGCTGACCGGAGACGGGTGAGATGGACACAACGCTTCGAGGCGTGGGTGTGAGCCACGGCGTGGCGATCGGTGAGGCGCGGCACATGGGCACGGCCGTGCTGGAGCCGCCGGCCCAGCAGATCGCTGCCGAGGACGCGCCGCGTGAACAGCAGCGGGCGCGGCAGGCCGTGGAGGCCGTCGCCGCGGATCTGGTCGCGCGGGGCAACCTCGCGGGCGGAGAGGCGCAGGCCGTGCTGGAGGCACAGGCCATGATGGCGCAGGACCCGGAGCTGCTGGCCGATGTCGAGCGCCGTATCGCCGTGGGCAGCACGGCTGAGCGCGCGGTGTACGACGCGTTCGCCGCGTACCGGGCGCTGCTGGCGCAGGCGGGTGACTACCTGGCCGGGCGGGTGGCGGACCTGGACGACGTGCGCAACCGGATCGTCGCCCGGCTGCTGGGGGTGCCGATGCCGGGTGTCCCGGACAGCGACCACCCGTACGTGCTGATCGCGCGGGATCTCGCGCCGGCGGACACCGCCTTGCTGGACCCGGCCCTGGTGCTGGGTTTCGTCACCGAGGAGGGTGGCCCGACCAGCCACAGCGCCATTCTGGCGCGGGCGCTGGGGGTACCGGCCGTGGTGGCGTTGCCGGGCGCGTGCGAGCTGGCCGAGGGCACCGTGATCGCGGTGGACGGCAGCACCGGCGAGGTGGGGGTGAACCCCACCGGGGCGGAGCGGGAGACCCTGTCGCGGGACGCCGAGGAGCGCAAGGCGGCGGTGGAGGCGGCCAAGGGGCCGGGAGCCACCTCGGACGGGCACAAGGTGCCGCTGCTGGCGAACGTGGGCGGTCCCGCCGATGTGCCGGCCGCCCTGGAGGCGGGTGCGGAGGGCGTGGGCCTGTTCCGTACGGAGTTCCTGTTCCTGGACGAGAGCGGGCGCGCTCCGTCTCAGGAGAAGCAGGCGGCAGCGTACCGGCAGGTGCTGGAGGCGTTCCCGGAGGGCCGTGTCGTGGTGCGGGTCCTGGACGCGGGGGCCGACAAGCCGCTGGACTTCCTGACGCCTGCCGACGAGCCGAACCCGGCCCTGGGCGTGCGGGGTCTGCGGACGCTGCTGGACCACCCGGAGGTGCTGCAGGGGCAGCTTCGGGCGCTGGCCACGGCTGCCGAGGGGCTGCCGGTCTACCTGGAGGTCATGGCGCCGATGGTGGCGGACCGGGCGGATGCCCGGGCGTTCGCCGAGGCGTGCCGTGCGGCGGGGCTGAGCGCGAAGTTCGGGGCGATGGTGGAGATCCCCTCGGCGGCGTTGCGGGCCCGCTCGGTGTTGCAGGAGGTGGAGTTCCTGTCGCTGGGTACCAACGACCTGGCGCAGTACACCTTCGCCGCCGACCGTCAGGTGGGTGCCGTCTCGCGGTTGCAGGACCCGTGGCAGCCGGCGCTGCTGGACCTGGTGGCGGCCGCGGCCCAGGCGGCAGGTGCGGAGGGCAAGAGCTGCGGCGTCTGCGGTGAGGCGGCCTCCGATCCGCTGCTGGCCTGTGTGCTGACGGGGCTGGGGGTGACGAGCCTGTCGATGGGCTCCTCCGCGATCCCGTTCGTCCGTGCGCAGCTGGCTCAGCACACGCTGGCGCAGTGCGAGCGGGCGGCAGCGGCGGCGCGGGCGGCGGAGAGCGGCCCGGAGGCGCGCGCAGCGGCGCAGGCGGTGCTGTCCGGGGAGTGAGTCCGCGCGGCCTGGTCGCGGGCCGGAGTACGAGACGGAGGGCCGTCCCGCCGGGCGCGGGGCGGCCCTCCGTCATGTTCGGGGTGAGGGTGATGGGCCGGGCGGATCAGGCGCGTTCGTGGGCGAGGCTGGTGTAGAAGTCCAGCAGCGCGGGATTGTCGACGGAGCCCGGGTTGACGGCCTTCTGCATGGCGGTGCCCTGGAGGAGGCGCTTGACGGGGACCTCCAGGCGCTTGCCGGTAAGGGTGTGGGGGACGGCGGGGATCTCGATGATCTCGTCGGGGACGTGGCGGGGCGAGAGGTTCGTCCGGAGGGTCTGCTTGACGCGGTCGCGCAGCGCGTCGTCGAGGACGGCGCCTTCGGCGAGGTGGACGAAGAGGGGCATCCAGTAGCCGCCGTCGGGCTGTTCGACGCCGATGACGAGGGACTCGTGGATCTCGGGGAGGCGCTCGACGGCTTCGTAGATGTCGGCGGATCCCATGCGCACGCCCTGGCGGTTGAGCGTGGAGTCGGAGCGGCCGTGGATGACGACGGTGTTCCTGCTGGTCAGGGTGGTCCAGTCGCCGTGGCGCCAGACGCCGGGGTACATGTCGAAGTAGCTGTCGTGGTAGCGGGAGCCGTCGGGGTCGTTCCAGAAGCGGACCGGCATCGAGGGCATCGGCTGGGTGACGACGAGCTCGCCGACCTCGTCCACGAGCGGTTCGCCGTGCGGGTCCCAGGCCGCCAGGTCCACCGCGAGGGAGGGTGCTTGGAGCTCCCCCGTGTAGACGGGGAGGGTGGGGGCGGCGCCGGCGAAGCAGCTGCACACGTCGGTGCCGCCGCTGACGGAGGCGATCCACATGTCGGGCGAGACCTCGTCGTGGATCCAGCGGAAGCCGTCGGGCGGCAGCGGGGAGCCGGTGGTGGCCACGCACTTGACGCGGGAGAGGTCGAAGTCGCGACCGGGGTGGACGTCGGCTTTGCGGCAGGCCATGACATAGGCGGCCGAGGTGCCGTAGACGGTGGTGCCGGTGCGTTCGACCACGCGCCACTGTGCGGCGGTGTCGGGGTAGCCGGGGCTGCCGTCGTAGGTGACGACGGTGGCGCCGGTCAGCAGTCCGGAGACCAGCAGGTTCCACATCATCCAGCCGGTGGAGGTGAACCAGAAGAAGCGGTCGCCCGGCCCCATGTCGTTGTGCAGGGTGAGCTGCTTGAGGTGTTCGAGCAGGATGCCGCCCTGGGACTGGACGATGGCCTTGGGCAGGCCGGTGGTGCCGGAGGAGTAGAGGACCCACAGCGGGTGCTCGAAGGGGACCTGCTCGTACTCGGGGCCGGTCCGTCCGGTGGTCAGGTCCGCCCAGTCGAGGGCGCCCTCGGGCGCGGGGGTGCCGAGCAGCGGGACGTGGACGACGGCGCGCAGGGTGGGCAGCTCCGCGCGGAGCTCGGCGACGGTCCGGCTGCGGTCGTGTTCCTTGCCCCCGTACCGGTAGCCGTCGACGGTGAACAGGACGACGGGTTCGACCTGCTGGAAGCGGTCGAGCACGCTGCGGGCACCGAAGTCGGGGGCACAGGAGGTCCACACGCCGCCGACGGCCGCGGTGGCCAGGAAGGCGATGGCGGCCTGCGGGACGTTGGGGAGGTAGCCGCTGACGCGGTCGCCGGGGCGGACACCGATCCGGCGCAGTTCGCCGGCGAGGGAGGCGACCTGGTCGCGCAGTTCCCGCCAGCTGACGGCGGCGGGTTCCTGTCGTTCGTCGACGTGCAGCAGGGCGGGCTCGTCGGCGCGGGCGGGGTCGTCGGCCGGGCGCAGCGCGTGCTCGGCGTAGTTGAGGGTGGCTCCGGGGAACCACCGGGCGCCGGGCATGGTGGCGTCGGCCAGCACGGTCTCGTACGGGGTGGTGAAGCGGACGCCGGACCAGTCGGCGAACGCGGCCCAGAAGGTCGCCAGGTGCGCGGTGGACCAGCGGTGGAGGGCGGCGTACGAGGCGACGGGATCGGCCGGGTCGGGGGCCGGTGCGCCGTGGTGGCGGGCCGCCCAGTCCTGGAAGCGGGTGAGGCGTGCCGTGGGGAAGCCGCCGGGGTCGGGCCGCCAGAGCGCCTCCGCGGAGGGGTGCGAGGTACTGCTGTCGCTGTGCGCTGCGGTCATGCCGGGCTCCCTGACGTCCTGTACGCGTCGTCGCGTCCTTCGGCCGGGACGATGCCATGTGATCATCCGTTGTGCCAGGGCGGGAATCACACACCGCACGCGTACGGGGTGTGCGGAACCCATGGTGACCAGCGGGTGAACGGCCAGGGAACGGCGCTGACGGGGGCGGCCGTCGATGGCAGGCTGAGCAGCATGGACGCGCGTGACCTGGTGCGGTCGGTGACGGTGGGCGGTACGGGCCAGGGGGTGGGGGCGTGGCGCGCGGCGTGGCGGAGACGGCGCGCCGACGCGGCGGAGTTGCCGCAGCAGCGCGGGGAGCGGGCGCGGACACCGGGTGAGGCGGTGGGTGCGCAGCCGGATCCCGGGGGCGGGGTGGTGCGGTTCGCGCGGTCGGTGCTGCGGGTGCGGGTGACGGTGACGGGTGCGCTGTTCGTCGGCTGGGACGGCGCGGAGCCCGAGCCGTCGTACGCGGTGTCCGGGGTGTGTCCGCAGGCGGACGAGCGGGCCCGGTTGGAGGCGGACAAGGGCGGTGGCTGGCGGGTGGTCTCCGAGCGGATGCTGGTGACGGTTTCCCGGCGGGGGGCCGTGGAGGTGCGGACGCCGGGCGGTGCGCTGTTGCGCCGTGACCACCCGCCCTGCTGGTGGGCGGCGTCGCCGCTGCCGGGCACGGACAGGGTGGGTATCACCTCGGCGGCACCGACGGAGGGCGGGGACGGCGGTGGGGAGCGCGGGGAGGCGGCGTTCGCCGGTCCGCGGTGGCTGCAACGGTCGGAGCTGCCGGCCGACGTCCGGTTCTTCGGGCTGGGGGGCAGGGTGGCGGGGCCGCGGCTTCGGCAGGGGGCCTTCCGGTTGTGGAACACCGCCCCCGATCCCGCGGGCCGCAGGCGGGACCCGCTGTCGGTCACCATGCCGGTTCTGGTCGGCGTCGGGGACGCGGGAACGCTTCTCGTCTTCCACGACAACTCGTGGGACGGCTGGGTGCACATACGGGAGGGGGCGGAAGGGCGCGGGTCGGGGCACGACCGTCCGGCGCGGTGCGAGGTGCGGATGGCGGGCGGGCCGCTGCGGTACTGGGTCCTGGCCGGTGCTCCCTCCCGGGTGCTGCACGGGTGGGCCGCGCTGACGGGTGCGCCTGCTGTGCCTCCGCGGTGGGCGCTGGGCCACCAGCACGCGCGAGGCGGCCCCGTCGACGCACAGCACGTGCACCGGGTCGCGGAGACCTTCGAAGCGCACGGGCTGCCGCTGAGCGCCCTTCATCTGGAGGGCAGCCACGAGCCGGAGGGACGCGTCCGCGCGCTGCATCGTCGTGCCGGCGCGCCCGGGAGCGACGGGGTGCGGCTGGTCGCGGCGCTGGCGCCCGCCGTGCCGGTGGAGCCGGGAGAGGGGGTGTTCGAGGGCGGGCGCGCCGCGGACGTGTTCGTCCGGGAGGCCGGGGGCCGTACGGCTGTCGGCCGTACCACGGTGGGCGGCGGGCCGCCCGGCGACGCGGCCTTCCCCGACTTCACCGACCGGCGCGTCCGCAAGTGGTGGGGCGCCCGGTATGCGGAGCGGGTGGAGCAGGGGTTCGACGGGGTGTGGCACACCAGGGACGAGCCGCTCTCGCTGTGCGCGGTGGGAGACCGTACGCTGCCCCGCTCGGCGCGGCATGCTCTGGAGGGGCGGGGCGGTGACCACCGCGAGGCACACAACGTCTACGCGCTCGCCATGGCCAGGGCCGGTTGTGCGGGGCTGCTGGAAGTGTGGCCCGCGCGGCGCCCGTTCCTGGTCTCCCGTTCGGGCTGGGCAGGGATGCAGCGGTACGGCGGTGCCGCGACGGGTGGCCAGGGAGCCGGCTGGGAGGGGCTGCGGGGGGCGCTGTCGCTGGTACTGGGCCTGGGGCTGTGCGGGGTGCCGTACGCGGGCCCGGACGTGGGCGGTGCCCTCGTGCGAACTCCCTCGGGGCGCTTGCGGGAGCGCTTTTCTCCGGCGCGCTTCTCCCCGGAGCTGTATGTGCGCGGGATCCAACTGGGTGCGTATCTGCCGTTGTTCCGGACGCGGAGCACGGCCACGCGGGTGGAGGGCGGCAGCGCGGGCGTCCCGTGGGAGTGCGGCGTCGAGGTGCTGGGGCAGGTGCGGGCGGTGCTGGCCGGGCGTGAGCGGCTGGTGCCGTACCTGGTGACGCTGGCTCAGCTCGCGCACCGTACGGGCGCGCCGTACGTGCGGCCGCTGTGGTGGCAGCACCCGCGGGACCGGCGGCTGCGGGACTGCGAGGACGCGTTCCTGCTGGGGGACGCGCTGTTGGTGGCGCCGGTGCTGGAGCCGGGGGTACGGGCGCGTACGGTGCGGCTGCCTGCGGGCCGCTGGTACGACACCGCCACGGGCCGCCCCCACGACGGTCCGGCGACCGTGCGGCTGGCGGCGCCGCTGGAGCGGGTGCCGGTGCTCGCCCGCGCCGGTTGCGCCGTCCCGGTACGGGGACCGGGCGGGCAGACGGAGTTGGAGGTGTGGCCGCCCGCCCCCGGGCGCACCGGCGGCGGCCTGTACATCCCCGATCCCGGCGAGGGCTGGGGGCGCCCGGACGGCGAACGGTTCACCGTCCGGACCGCCGGGGACGGCACCGTCTCGGTCGAACGGGAGGGAGGCGGCGGGGCGGGGTACCGGGTGCGGGTGCGCCGGCCCTGGGGCGCGGCCCCGCCCGGCGGTACGGCGCCGCGGGGGTAGGGCCCTGTGTTTCCCCGCGGGTCCCATTCCCTCCCTCTCACGCCTTCCGGCCGACGCCGCCCCAGACCGCGACGTTGGGCGGCTCGCCGAACGGCAGTGCCTCGGGGCGCCAGTGGGGGCAGGAGACGAGGCCGGGCTCCAGCACCTCCAGCCCGTCGAAGAACCGCATCATCTCCTCCGGGCTGCGGGGGGTGTAGGGCACGGCGCCGCTGTCGGTGTTGAAGCGGCGGATGGCCTCGACGTAGTCCGGGTCGGTGCTGCTGCCGTCGTTGAAACCGAGGTAGCTGCCGGGTGCCAGCGCCGCCATGAGTTCGGCGACCACCGCACGCGCCCGGTCGTAGTCGTCGACCAGGCCGAGGATGCCCATGAGCATCAGCCCGACGGGCCGGTCCAGGTCGAGCGTGGCCGACGCGGCGCGCAGGATCTCTTCCGGGTCGCGCACGTCGGCGTGGAGGTAGCTGGTCCGGCCCTGCGGGGTGCTGGTGAGCAGGGCCTGGGCGTGGGCGAGGACGAGCGGGTCGTTGTCGACATAGACGATGCGGCACTCCGGGGCGACCCGCTGGGCGATCTCGTGCGTGTTGTCGACCGTGGGCAGACCGGTGCCGATGTCGAGGAACTGCCGGATGCCGGCCTCGCCCGCGAGATGGCGGACGACGCGTCCGGTGAACGCCCGGGAGTGCCGGGTGATGCCCACCATGCCGGGGAAGATGTCGCTGATCTTGTCGCCGGCGGCCCGGTCGACGGCGTAGTGGTCCTTGCCGCCGAGGAGGTAGTTCCAGATCCGCGCGGAGTGCGGAACGGTCGTGTCGATGCGGGTCGAGGGCTCCTGTGAGCGCTCCGTCATGGCCGGCTCCCCTGCTCGGGCCTCGCTTGTTCGTTCGGATGACGCCTCAACGTACCCGCGTGCTGCGTCGTCCGCGACGAAACCGGCCGAGTTCGGCAGCGTCGGCGCGCTCCGGGCACCTTCCCGGGGCAGCGGGAGCCGGCGGGAAGGTGCCCGCGACGGTGCGGCGGCTCAGGGGACTCAGTGGTGCCGAGTCAGGGAACCGCGGGCGACGGGGAAGTCGAAGTAGGTGTCGGGGAACGTCTCCGGCTCGTGGGTGAAGTGCCACCACTCCTCGGGCAGGTTGGTGAAGCCCTGCCGCTCCAGGGTGGTCTTGAGGAGCTGCCGGTTGGCTCGCTGCTTGCCGGTGACGCGGGGGTCGTCGGTGTGGGCGAGGGTGTCGAAGCAGTCGAAGCCGGTGCCGGCGTCGACGGAGTTGTCCGGGAACCGCTCGTCCTTCGGGCCGAAACAGGGGTGCAACGGCTCGCCCGGCACGTAGGGGCGGGTGGGCTTCGCGGGCAGCTTCGCCACGGTGAGGTCCACGGTGCTGCCGCGGCTGTGCCCGGACTTCTCGGCGATGTAGCCGTCCTCGAACAGCTTGTTCTTCTCCACCCGGGGGTAGAACTCGGGCTTCATCTTCTGGTCGTCCAGATCCTTGGCCCACCGTACGAAGTGGTCGACGGCGCGCTGCGGGCGGTAGCAGTCGTAGACCTTGAGCGTGTAGCCCCGCCGCAGGAGGGAGCGCTGAGCCCTGGCGAGCGCGGTGGCGGTGTCCTTGGTGACGATGCACATGGGTGCGCGGTAGCCGTCGATCGGCTCTCCGACGAAGTTGTGCGGGGTGTGGTACCGGATCTCCTGGCGGATGGTGGGCGCCACGTCGTGGAGGGCGACGAACTCCTCGGGTGCCTTCGGTCCGCCGCCGTGACCGTGGCCCGGGCCGTGCCCCGGTCGGTGGTCCGGGGCCGGGGCTGCGGCGGCAGGGGCCTGGACGGCGGCGACGGTCAGGAGTGTGGCCGCGGCGGCCAGCAGGGGAACGTGGCGTGCGGTACGGATGCGTCTCATGTTCCTCTGATCTACCAGGGAACCGGGAAATGCGGAACGGTGGCTCGGGACCACCCCCGTCGGTCCCGTGCCACCGTCCTTGTTGAGTGTGGACGTGCACCCCCCGGGGCCGGTTCGCGGGATCCGGGAGACGTACGGGGGCGTGAGTATCTGGTGACGTGCCCGTGACAGTCGCAACGATCACGTCGCACGCCGGGCCGCCGATCGGTGGGGTCGTGGCGCTGCGCCCGGCGGGGCTTCGGCGTGCTGCCCGGTCAGACCGCATCCTGGTCACGACGTCCGAACGCACCGATCGCTACCGAGGGGTCGTCACCATGACGGACAAGTACGTCGCAGCCATCGATCAGGGCACCACCTCCAGCCGCTGCATCGTGTTCGACCAGCGGGGCGGGATCGTCGCCGTCGACCAGCAGGAGCACCGGCAGATCTTCCCCCGGCCCGGCTGGGTGGAGCACGACGCCGCCGAGCTCTGGACGCGGGTCCGGTCGGTGGTGGCCGGGGCGCTGGAGCGGGCGGGGCTGACTGCTCAGCAGTTGAGCGCCATCGGCATCACCAACCAGCGTGAGACGACCGTGCTGTGGGACCGGGCGACGGGCGAGCCGGTGCATCACGCCATCGTGTGGCAGGACACCCGCACCTCCGCACTGTGCGCGCAGCTGGGCGGCGACGAGGGCCAGGACCGGTTCCGTGACCGTACGGGCCTGCCGCTGGCCAGCTACTTCGCCGGCCCGAAGGTGGCCTGGCTGCTGGACAACGTGCCGGGGCTGCGGCAGCGCGCCGAGGCCGGACAGATCGCGTTCGGCACCGTCGACTCGTGGCTGATCTGGAACCTGACCGGCGGGACCGAGGGGGGCCGGCACGTCACGGACGTCACCAACGCCTCCCGCACGATGCTGATGAACCTGCGGACGCTGGAGTGGGACCAGTCGGTGCTGGACGCGATGAATGTGCCGGCTGCCGTACTGCCCGAGATCCGCTCGTCCTCGGAGGTGTACGGCACGGCGGTGGGACAGCTCGCGGGCGTTCCGGTGGCCTCGGCCCTCGGCGACCAGCAGGCGGCGGTGTTCGGACAGACGTGCTACAGGGTGGGTGAGGCGAAGAACACCTACGGCACCGGCTCCTTCCTGCTGGTCAACACCGGCAACCGGCCCGTGGACAGCCGCAACGGCCTGCTGACGACCATGGGCTACCAACTGGGCGGCGAGGCGCCCGTCTACTGCCTGGAGGGCTCCATCGCCATCACCGGCGCCCTGGTGCAGTGGTTCCGCGACCAGCTCGGCATCATCGACGAAGCGGCCGACATCGAGCCGCTGGCCGCGAGCGTGGCGGACAACGGCGGCGCCTACATCGTGCCCGCCTTCTCCGGTCTGTTCGCCCCCTACTGGCGCTCGGACGCGCGCGGCGTGGTGACCGGACTGACCCGGTACGTGACCAAGGCGCACCTGGCGCGGGCCGTGCTGGAGGCGACGAGCTGGCAGACACGCGAGGTCGTCGACGCCATGTACCAGGACAGCGGGGTGGAGATCACCTCGCTGAAGGTGGACGGCGGCATGACGGTCAACAGCCTGCTGATGCAGCATCAGGCCGACGTGCTCGGCGTGCCCGTGATCCGCCCGGTGATCGCGGAGACCACCTGCCTGGGCGCCGCCTACGCCGCGGGGCTCGCCACGGGTGTCTGGTCCGACCTGGACGAGCTGCGCTCCCACTGGCGCCGCGACGCCGAGTGGACGCCCGCCATGAGCGAGGAGGACCGGGAGAGGGAGTACGCGAACTGGCACAAGGCGGTCGAGCGGAGCTTCGGCTGGGAACAGTCCGCCGAAGGCTAGGTGCAGGCCGGACGTCGGTGACAGCGTTCCGGACCTGTGGAGCTGGCGGGCGTCCGCCAGCTCCACCGTGCGGGCGGTGGTGGTCGTAGTGGATGTTGCGGACCGCGGTCGCGACTGCTCACTCGTGCTCGCTGGTGCGACATGGCTGATGGGTCGACGGTGGCAGCGCCCGAGCAGTCGGCGGCGGCCCTCTGGGGGACAGCGGAGCACTGCTCCGCACGCGCTTATTCTTCTGCCTTGCCGCCAACACCATGCAGCGCTGAGGCGCTTCGCATGCGCCAGCAGCTACCCAAGGCCGCCAGCGCGCATATCGCTGCCAAGCCAACCGTTGCTGGGCCGAAACCGGCCAGTGAGGTGGAGGGGCCGCTGAGTGCTGGGCCGAGAAGGAGCCCGCAGGCATAGGCGAGGTTGAACAGTGCAAAGGCTGCACCGAGAGCGGGCGGGCCGGCTTGCGACCCGAGCGTGCTCATGGCGGGAGTAATCGCGCCCAGGACCGCTCCGGCTCCGATACCGAGCATCGCCATCGCTGCGGTAAGGGCAACGAGGCTGTGCGCCAGTCCGACTCCGGCCATTCCTGCGGCACCGACACTCGATCCGATGGCCACGAGAGCCGCGGTGGGCAGTCGGTGAGTAAGAGAGCCGACTACCGGCGTGACCATCGCAGAGGCGAGGACAGCTGACCCGTAGACCAGTCCTGCCTGTGTCGCGGTGTAGCCCAGATCGTGAAGGTGGCGGGGCAGCACGGGTTCGGTGATGGCGAGCAGGCCGGCGCCGATCGCCACCACCGCGCAGACGCTCGCCGCGCCGGGGACGCGCCAGACGCCCTTGATGGTTCCAGGATCATCATCTGCCGTGGTGACAGGGCCGACGAGAGCGATGCGCAACAAGCCGTCGAGGACTGCGAACGCCGCCCCCACCAGGAAGGGGACGTGACGTCCGAAGAGATCAGCCAGCCAGCCACCGAGCGGGGGGCCGATGAGGACACCGATACCGACAGCCGACAGCACCAGACCTAGATTGCGGGCTCGCTGCTGGAAAGGGGTGACCGCAGCGACCAAGGCGAGCCCAGCCACCCACGAACACGCTGCTGCCGCGCCTTGGGCAGCACGGGCGAACAGCAGGGCGGGGAACGGTTCAACAAGTGCGAAGACGACTGTGGCAGTCGCCAATCCGATCATGCCGACAAGCAACGGGGTTCGTGGTCCGCGACGGTCGACCCACCGTCCCGCCAAAGGCGTCACGCCGACCAGCGCCGCAGCGTAGACAGCGAACAGAATGCCCGTTGCGGTGTCGCCACCGGTCGCGACGGCAGGGAACTTCGGCAAGACCGGTACTGCGATGCCGTAGATGAGCATGTCGGTGCTCAAAGCGACGAAAGCCACCAGGAGAGCGGCACGAGGGGTGGTGGTCCGCGATGGTCGCGGGTGGATGCGTGGCAAAGGAGCCTCCCAGACAGATGACCGGGGATGCCAGCCGCGTGCGCACAAGCACGGACTGATCACCAGTCAGCACGGAAGACGCCTCCACCTACCACCATGGCGTCCTGAACATTCAGTTGTCGAGCGGAAGTCAGCACGTACCCGAGAGGGCGGTCACGCCAAGTCCGTGACCTGTCGACAACCTCCTGCCCCGCAACGGCTGGGCCCAGGGCCAGGGGGGCCGGGAACGCGTCGGCCGCTCAGGCGTCGGCCGGGCTGCGCGCGGCGTGCTGGGCGGCCGTGTGCATGGCGTGCTCCACCACCGAGACCAGAACGTCGCGTGCGGAGTCCCGCTGCCGGGCGTCGCACAGCATCACCGGCACCGTGCCGTCCAGGTCCAGGGCCTCGCGAACGGTCTCCGCCGGGTACCGCTCCGCCTCGTCGAAGCAGTTGACGGCGACGGTGAACGGTATGGAGCGGCGTTCGAAGTAGTCGATGGCCGCGAAGCTGTCCTCCAGGCGCCGGGTGTCGGCGAGCACCACGGCACCCAGCGCGCCGGTGGCCAGCTCGTCCCACAGGAACCAGAAACGGTCCTGGCCGGGGGTGCCGAACAGGTACAGCACCAGCTCGTCGTGGATGGTGATGCGGCCGAAGTCCATGGCCACGGTCGTCGTGGTCTTGGCCTCCACCCCCTGGAGGTCGTCCAGTCCGCGGCCGGCCTCGGTCAGCGTCTCCTCGGTACGGAGCGGCTTGATCTCGCTGACCGCTCCCACCAGTGTCGTCTTGCCGACCCCGAAGCCGCCGGCCACCAGGATCTTGAGCGTGACCGGCTCGGCCGGGGCCCTCTTGCCGCCCCGCTTAGAGCGCCCGAAGACCATTGATCACCTCTCTGAGGATGCTCTCGTCCGGCAGTTCGGCCGGAGGGACGGGTCGGGTGACGCGTACCAGGTCGGCTTCCAGCAGGTCGCCGATCAGGACGCGGACGACTCCGACGGGCAGATCGGTCTCGGCCGCCAGTTCCGCCACCGACAGGGCGGAGCGGCGGCAGCGCAGGACGATGTCGAGATGCTCGGGCGCCAGCGAATGGTCCGTCTGGAGCTCGTCCGCGGTGGGCGGCGCGGTGTCCGGGTCGTCGCCCGGGGCGCCCCCGTCGGGGCCGTCGGCAAGGACGAGGGCGATGAGGTCGAGCTGCGCCGGGTCGACGCTGCTGCGGGTGCGGCCCCTCGTCATCGCGTACGGCCGCACCACGGGTCCTGCCGCGTCGTCGAACCAGTGGTCCGTCATTGCCGGCCCCGTCCCCTCATTCCCTCGTCCCGTCTCCCCCGTCGTGCCGTCAGTTGGTACCTCGGGCGCCGCCTGCGGAGTCGCTGCGCGGTGCGGTGCCCAGGTGGACTCCGACGCGCTTGACCAGCAGGGTCATCTCGTAGGCGACCTGGCCGACGTCGGAGTCCGCGTCGGCCAGGACGGCCAGGCAGCTTCCGTCCCCGGCGGCCGTGACGAAGAGGAAGGCCTCCTCCAGTTCGACCACGGTCTGCCGCACGCCGCCGGCCTCGAAGTGGCGGCCCACGCCCTTGGCGAGGCTGTGGAACCCGGACGCGACGGCAGCCAGGTGCTCGCTGTCCTCCCTGGTGAGGCCCTGGGAGGCGCCCCTGGCGAGGCCGTCACCGGAGAGCACGAGCGCCATGCGGATGCTGCCGACCCGTTCGACCAGTTCGTCGAGGAGCCAGTTGAGTTCCCCGCTTCCAGCAGCGTGCGAAGCGGCGTTCGGTGCGGTCATCGACCGTCCCCTCCCGGTGTCGTTCCTGGTGCTGACTCCCCCGTCTCGTGCGGCGGTTCGCTCTCGCGTCTGCCGCGTTCCCAGCCGCGCTGGAGGGAGGCCATCTTGCTGCGCACTTCGTCGGCGTCGCGTGCGGCGGCGTCCGGCGTGCTGGAATCCTGGGTGCCCGCCCGGCCCTGGGGCATGCGCGTGTGGACGGTGGGGCTGTCGGTCTTGAGCTGCGGCGCGAGGCTCGCCTGCCGCACCCGCCGCGGCAGGCCCCCGACCTGCCCGGACACGCCGGGCTGCGCCGCGGCGCCCGACGACTGCTGCTCCGGTGCGCTGCCGGACACCTCCGCCGGGCCGGGCCCGGTACGGGTCTCCTGGCCGGCGCGGGCCCCGTCCGCGGTGCCGGCAGCTCGGCCGGGCGTCCGGGGCGAGTCGGGTGCCGACGCGGAACCTTCCGTGGCCGCTGCGGGGGCGGTGCGGGGCTTCTTGCGGCGCGGCAGCGGCGCCGGGCCGCCCGCGTCCGCGTGGTCCCCGGACGGCTGACGCGGCTGCTCGGCCGCGGACGGCTCCGGCCCGGACGGCCGGCGTTCCTGCCCCGCCGCGCCTCGGCTCTGTTCCGCCGTACCGCTCTCCGTCTCCGCACCGCCGCGGTCCGGGTCCAGGGTGCGGCCGTTGTCGGCCACCAGCACCGGGGTGCCGGGGCGCCGGCGCGGCAGCGGTGCGGGGCCTTCGCCCTGGGTTTCCCCGCCGCCGGTTCCGGCCCGCGTCCGGCCGCGCGAGGCGGAGGCGGTCTCGTCGTCGGCCTGCTGGTGCTGCTCCCCTGCCTGGGCGAAGGAGGCGGGGACGGTGCCGCGCTCGCGCCTCGGTGACGGCCGGGTGCGGCTCTCACGGGTGGGGGGTGTCTCGTCGATCGGGGCCTCCAGCTCGACGGGCCCGTCGAGAGGCCTGGCCGGTGTTCCGGCGGCCTCGATGGCGGTGCGGGGCGGGGGCTGCTCGTCGTCTCGACCGGATGTCTCGGTGAGGACGGCACCGGGGATGAGGACGACGGCGGTGGTGCCGCCGTAGGGCGAGGGCTGCAACGAGACGCGGACGCCCTGGCGCTGGGCCAGCCGCGAGACGACGAAGAGGCCGAGCCGGTCGGTGTCGGACAGCTCGAACTCGGGCGTCTCCGCGAGCCGCAGGTTGGCGTCGAGCAGCGCGTCGGCGGTCATGCCCAGGCCCCGGTCGTGGATCTCCAGGGTGAAGCCGTTGGCCACCCGCTCCCCCAGCACCTGCACGGCGGTGTGCGGCGGGGAGAAGACGGTGGCGTTCTCCAGCAGTTCGGCGATCAGGTGGGTCAGGTCGGCGACCGCGCCGCCGTCCACGGCCAGCCGCGGCAGCCTGCGCACCTCGATCCGCTCGTAGTCCTCCACCTCGGCGACGGCCGCCCGCACCACGTCCATGAGCTGCACCGGTTTGCGCCACTGCCGGGAGGGTGCGGCGCCGGAGAGGATGACCAGGCCCTCGGCGTGGCGGCGCATGCGGGTGGTGAGGTGGTCCAGCTTGAACAGGTCCGCGAGTTCGTCGGCGTCCTCGGTGCGCCGCTCCATGGCGTCCAGCAGGGTGAGCTGACGGTGCAGCAGCACCTGGTTGCGCCGGGCGAGGTTGACGAAGACCTCGGAGACGCCGCGCCGCATGTCGGCCTGTTTGACGGCGGCCTCCACGGCAGCGCGCTGAAGGGTGTTGAGGGCCTGGCCGACCTGGCCCGTCTCGTCGGCGGAGTAGTCGAGGCGGGGGGACTCGGTCTCCACGTCGACCTGGTCGCCCGCGGCCAGCCGGCGCATCACGCTGGGAAGTCGCACGCCGGCCGCCTCGTTGGCCTCCTTGCGCAGCGCACCCAGGTCCCGGACGAGCCCGCGGCCCACCCTGATGGAGATGACGAGGGAGGCCAGCACGGCGAGGAAGCCGAGCACGCCGGCGGCGGCCGCCTGTACCAGCACCCGCGTGGCCACCGGGTCGACCCGGTCCTGGAACCGGTGCTGGGCCTCCACGCCCATCTGTTTGAGGTCGTCCAGCGCGGTGCTGACGCCCTGGCGCCAGCGCTCCTCTCCGACCGGTCCCACGGTGGTGCTGGGTCCGGCGGCGATGACGGCGTCCTCGTTGCTGCGCAGGGTGCGGCCGTTGGCGCTGTTCCAGTAGTTCTCGTACAACTGCCGGTCGGCGGCGGGCAGCGAGGGGAGGTTGGTCTGGTAGGTGATGTTGCGCTCGGCGACCCGGTCCGACAGGGCCCGCTGGTCGCCCCGGGTGAACTCGCCGGCGGCGTAGGCGGCGGCCATCAGGGCGTCCTCGCGCGAGAGGTACTCGCGGGCGAGGGAGACGTAGACCAGGGCGCGGCCCTGCTTCTCCAGGTCGACGTCGTCGACCGCGCTCAGCGAGCTGATGACCGCGTAGGCGGGGTCGACGAGTTCGTTGTAGGCCTGGAAGGCGCCACCCCGCGTGATGGTGTCCTTCTCGACGCGGGTACGCAGTTCCTCCAGGCCGTCCAGGGCGTCGAGGAAGTCGCCGAGCCGGGCGCGCGAGTCGGGGCCCAGGTCGGAGCGGAGGCTGCTGTCGGCGGCGTTGCGGCGGACCGCGGCGGCCTTCGCGTCGGTGACCGCCTGCGCCCTGTGCAGGGCTTTCAGGTCGGCACCGCTGTGCGGGTCGGCGATGTGCACCATGATCTGGCGCCGTTCCCGCTGGACGGCCTGCACGGTGTCCTCGGTGGGATCACCGATCTTGCGGGTGATCTCGTCCAGCCGCAGCAGACTGTTGGCCTCCGCCGCGGTGATGTACGTCGCGAAGCCCCAGATGGACACCAGAGACACCAGCGGCACCAGCAACAGCACCACGATCTTCCGGCGGATGGACTTCCCGCGAAAGCGCATGGCCTCCCCTACGTACACCCCAGCGCACGGGGCGTGTACCGACAGCAAACGGCGCGAGCTTACTACTGAGGCGACGGCAACTCGTAGGTCTGTACGGGCGTTGAAACAGCCTGTCCCGGGTGCCTCATCCTGAGTTGTCCGACGATGCCCCGACGCGTGCTCTGCGTTTGTGGCTAAGGACACGTTTGCCGAACCGTGCGAAGATCGATGGCGTCGTGAAGGGGGAGTGAACAGGATGTATGCGAAGCCCCGCCTGGCGGATCCGGTCCGAGCCGCCGCGGTGCGCGCGGTGGTCGTCGCCGCGGTGACGCTGGTGTTGCTCATGGTCGCGTTCTTCTGCTCGATGGCCGGCGTGTGGCTGGCGTTCCCGATGGCGCTCGCGACCATCGGCGGCACCGTCCTGGCGACATGGGCGGTGCTGGACGTGTGGATCACCCGGCAGGTGTGGGTGCAGCGGCACGGCGTCGTCTCGGAGCCGAGCAGCGCCGCCAGGCGCCGCGCGACGGAGGCACACCGCCGTCCGGGGCGGGAGAAGTCCCCCGCCACGGACGGGGACGAGCCGGAGGCGCCGCACGGCTCGCAACCCCCCGGTCGGCCCGGTGGGGCAGACGGTCCCGGGGCCTTCGGCCGTCCCGCCGGCACGCCCGGCGCGGGCCACCGCGAGAGCACCGACGGTGCAGGGGAGCGGCAGGATTCCGAACGGCGCGACGTCAGGCCTGCGGGGAGTGTGTCGCGTCCGGCGCGCCCTGCGGACGGTGCGGAGCGGGAACATCAGGGCGTGCACCGCCCGGTGCCTCCTCCTGCGCCCCGCGTGACGGCTCGCCCTCCGCGTCCGACGGCTCCTGGTCGGGGCGGCGGTACATCCGTGTCGCGGTGACCTCCCCGTGCACGACGGTCCCGCCCTCCTCGGTCTCCGGCCGCGGCAGACCGGGCCGCAGATGCTCCTCCACGCTGATGTACTTGAGCCCGGCTCGCAGATCCGCATCGTTGCGCAACCGGATGACCAGCGGGAACTCCGCCAGCGCCGTGGTGTCGAAGAGGCCGGTGGTGTAGAGGAGCTGAACGCCCAGCGCGTCGGCGACGGCCCGCTGCAGCTCCAGCAGGTAGGTGGCGTTGGCCCGCCCGATGGGGTTGTCCAGGAACAGGGTGCCGGCGTGCCGGTGCTTGTCGCGGCCCCGGTCGTTGCTGCGCAGGGCTGCCATCGTGCAGTACAAGGCGATGGCCGCGGTCAGCAGTTGGCCGCCGGAGAAGACGTCCCCCATCTGTCCGACGGGCACCCGCTCGGCACGCAGCACGGCGTCCGGCTTGAGGATCTCCACGCTGACGCCGCGCGGCTGGAGCGCCGCATGGACACCGCGCAGCAACAGCGTCATGCCGTCCCGCCGCAGGTCGGAGTTCTTGCGCACGGCCGAGCGGGTCGCCTCGTCGATGACCTCGCCCAACCGCTCGGTGAGAGTGGCCTGGTCGGGGTCGTCGAACCGGATACGGAGGAACTCCTGGCCCGACCACTCCCCCAGCCCCTCGGGCAGCCGCGAGAGGCGCTGTGCGGAGCGCAGCGTCGTCAGTGACGACTCCACCAGACCGCGCAGCCGGTCCACGATGCTGTCCCGGTTGCGCTCCAACTGCTCCAGCTCGTCGGTCAGCACCCGCAGCCGGGGCGCGAACGCCGCTGCCCAGGCGGCCGCGTGGTCGGGCAGTGCCGAGGCGGGGAGCTCCCGCACCTGCTGTCGCGCCGGCGTGCGGACCTGCTCGTAGCGGCTGGAGTTGGCGTGCCGGACCAGCACGTCGCACGCCTCCCGCACGCCTTGTTCGGCTGCGCTCAGGTCGGCGGCGCACCCGCGCAGGGAACGGCGGGCCTCGGCCGCCGCCTCCCGGGCCTCGGCCAGGTCGCCCGCGAA
This sequence comes from Streptomyces sp. CNT360, assembly GCF_000424785.1. Classification (NCBI taxonomy): domain Bacteria; kingdom Bacillati; phylum Actinomycetota; class Actinomycetes; order Kitasatosporales; family Streptomycetaceae; genus Streptomyces; species Streptomyces sp. CNT360. Next base: position 19,573 of record NZ_AUKO01000004.1, read on the forward strand.
CGGCTCGTCGGGCTCCTCCTCGCCGCCCGAGGACCCGGGCGCGGACGCCGCGGGGTCGCGCAGCAGGTCGCGGAGCGTCGTGGCGGTCTCGTCGAATCCGCCGGCCCCGTCCTCGGCCGCCGTGTGGGCGCGCTGGAGCGAGGCGTGGGCGGCACGCGCGGCGTCGAGCTCGTCACCGCGGGCGGCCAGCTCGGCGTTGGCCGTACGCAGCAGCGCCTGCGCCTCGGCGGCCTCGCCGGGCACCATCCCCGCGGGCAGTTCCGTGTGGGCCTCCCCGTCCGGGGGCGCGAGCCGCTCGGCCTCGCCGCGGAGCCTGCCGAGCTGTTCGCTGACGTCGGAGCCGCGCGCCTCCAGCCGTTGGACGAGCGCCTCGGCACGGGCGGCAGCCGCCTGGCGGGAGGGGCCGTCTGCGCCGTCCGGGCCCTCCAGGAGCTGGGCGGCGCGGGCGCGCACCTTGTTGGTCAGCCGGTCGAGTGCCGCCTTGGCGGCGGACTCGTCGCCCTCGGCGCGGGCCTGTTCGGCGCGCAGGTCGGCACCGACTCCGACCTTTTCGTAGAGCTGGGAGGCCGAGCGGTAGGCCTCGCGCAGGTCGGGCAGCGAGGCCGGCCTGGACTCCTCCCCGGGCTGCTGCTCCGCATGCCGACTCCCCTCCGCCGAACTGCCCTGCGCCGGGCTGTCCTGCGGTGGTCCGTCCTGCCCTGAGCTGTCCGCATCGGGGGCGGCCGGCTCGTCCGGGACGCCCGCGATCTCGGCGCGCTCGGCACGCAGGGCGCGGGCTGTACGGCGGGCGTCGTCGGCCGCACGCTGAGCGGTCCGCCGGTCCTCGTCGGCCGCGTACGCCTCCTCGATCCGGAGCTCGGCCCGCTCCTGGGCGGCGGCGGCCTCGTCGGCCAGCTCCCGCAGCCGGGTCTGCCACGTGGTGCGCTCGCGCAGCCGGAAGGCCAGGCCCGCGAGCGCGTCCGCGCTGCGGCGGGCCCGCTGGGCCGCCTCCTGGCGGCCGTCGCGGACCCGGGCGGTCTCGGCCGCCTGCTCGTCGGCCTCCTCCCGCGCCTCGCGCACCTCACGGTGCCTGCGTTCGGCCGCCTCCGCGGCCCGCCGAGCCTCGGCTGCGGCCTCGGCGAGCTCGTCCAGGCGGCCCTCGGGGCAGCCGGTGCGCCAGGAGGAGAGCCGGGCGGCCAGCGCGCGGTCGGCGGACAACCGGGCCGCCATGGCGCGGATCTCCTCGTCCCGCGCGACAGCGCGCTCACGCAGCAGGCGGCGCTCGTCGTCGGCGGCGCTCTCGTCGTGCATCGCCGGGTTGGGCGGCACCATGAAGACGCCGGATTCCACGCCGCTGTCGGGCGCGGGCGCGGGTGCCAGCAGCGCGGCCGAGGTGCCGACGGCGACGGCCGAACGCGGCAGCAGCGCGGCGTTCGCCAGCACCTCGCGGGCCCGCGCGTGGCTGTCGGGATCGGTGATGACGACCCCGTCGACCAGCTCCGGACGGGCGGCAAGCACCGCCGCGTGATCGGCGGGATCGACGGCCTGTGCCAGATAGCGCCAGCCGGGCAGCGCCGGGACCCCGTGCTCCCCCAGATACTCGACCGTGGCCGTCACATCCGGGCCCGGCGGGAGCAGTCCGCCGTCACCGAGCGCCCCGAGCATCCGCGCGTCGTCCGCCGCCGCCGTCCGCAACTCGAAAAGCTGCCGCTCGGCATGGGCCACACCCTCGTCCAGCAACTCCTGGAGGGCTTCGGCGTTGCGGTCCACCTCCTCCGCGCTGAGCGGGCCCTGCGCAGCGGGTGGCTCCGCAGGGGGCGATGCAGGGCCTTCCCCTTCCCGAACAGAGCCGCCACCGCTGAGCCCCCTGGAGTCTTCGGCCGCCGGTGCGCCGTTCGTCGCGGAGGACGGGGCTTCCCGCTCCGCGGAAGACTCCGCCCCGGGTGGGCCGGACGGTGCGCCGGACGCCCCGCGGTCCGGTGTGCCAGGTGTGCCCGGCCCCGGTACGTCGGCGCTCCGGGACTCCGGCGCGGCGGATGTGCCGGACGCTGCTGTCTCCCCCGGGCCGTGCTCGCCGTCCGCACCGGCGTGGTTCCCGGTCTCGACGTCCGACGCGCCGGTGCGCTGCCCGGTCGCGTCGGCGCAGTCCGCATCGTCCGCTGCGGGGTCGCCCACTGCGGCCCCCTCACCTTCCGCCGTGGCGTCCGCCGGCCCGTCCTCGTCGCCGTGGCGCGGGGCAGGGGTTGCTCCGGGCCCGGCCGTCCGGCCCGGATCCGGGTGCCCGGTGCTGCCGGGCCCGTGCCCCGGCGCGGGGGCCTGCCCGGAGGCGAGCGCGTCGGGGGAGTTGTCCGCGTCGCGCTGGCTGGGAACGGTGGCGCGGGACGACCGGTGTGCCGTCCCGGCACCCCCCGGGGCGCCCGCGGCGGCACCGGCCGCTCCGGTGGCGGGCAGCCCGAGGAGTTCGGCCAGTCGCTCCTCGGCGCCCAGGGTTTCGGCAGTGGCGCGTTCTGCCGCGTACACGGCCTCGGCCGCCTCCGCGGCGTCCACGGCGCGGGCCGCGCCCAGTTCGGCGCTCGCGTGCCGGCCGGCCAGGTCGCGGGCGCGCTCGGCGCTGCGGGCGGCCGCGTCGCGGGCGGACTCGAAGGCGGCGACGGCGCTCTTCTCCGCGTCACCGGCGGCGAGTGCGGCGCGCGCCGGGTCGGCGTCGGGGTCGCCGTCGTCGAGCCAGCCCGCCTCCACGGCCTGCGCCGTCTCCTGCTCCACCTCGCTGAGCCGCTGCCGCAGATGGTCGGTCTCGCTGCGGGCACGCTGGGCCTCGGTGGCGGCCTCGGTGGCCTCCCGGTGGGCGCGTTCGCTCACGGCCTGCAGGGAGGCGGAGCGCTCCTCCTCCTCGCCGGCGATGCGCTCGCTGTCCTGGGTGGCCCCGTTGAGCGCCCGCACCAGGGCGGTCGCGGCCCGGGAGCGGGCGGCGAGCGCGGGTGCCGCGTCCCGCTCGGCCTCCCGGATGGCTGCCGCGACCCGGGCGGAGCGGTCGGCGGCGGTACGGTGCGCCAGCACCGTCTCGGCCGCCTGCCATGCCGAGTGCAGCGTGCGGGCCTCGCCGAGCTCGCGCTTCTGCGCCGCCGCGGACTTCTCCGCCGCCGTCAGGGCCAGCGAGGCGTGCCGGTAGGCGAGTTCCGCAGCGATGCGGGAGGCGCGGGAGCGGGCCTCCTCGGCCGTCGCGACGGACTCCCGGGCCTGCCCGAGCTGTTCGGCCAGCTCGGCGGCGCGGCCGCGTTCCCGGGTGCCGCGGGACGTCAGCCGGCGGGCGAGCAGCCGGGTGCGGCGTTCGGCACCGGCGTGGATCTCCCGCGCGCGGCCGCGCGCCTCGGCGGCCTCGGTGATGCGGTGCAGGTGGTCGAGGGATCCGGCGGTGAAGTCCCGCTCGGCCGTCAGCTCGGCACGGCGTCCCAGCTTGTGGGCGAAGCCGTGCACGAGGTCGGCGAGGCCGTCGGTGTCACGGGTGTCGGTGACGGCGCGCAGCAGCAGGTCGGTGAAGTCGGAGTCGTTCTTGACGGCGAAGAGTCCGGCCGCCTCGCCCTCGTCGGCGTTCATCTCGCGCTGATAGCGGAAGAGTTCCGGGTCGAGGCCGAGGGTGGTCAAGTGCTCGTTCCAGCGCTCGTGCACCTCTTCCCAGATCACGTCCAGGTTGGGGTAGGCCTTGCCGGTCTCCGTGAGGACGTCACGGAAGCCCTTCATGGTGCGCCGCCTGCCCCGCGCGCAGGAGGCACCTTCGGCGGCCGGCCGCAGCGCGGCGGACTCGGCGACCGGGAGGGAGTCCAGCGACATGCCGGGGCCGGGCCGGAACGAATACCACGCCTCGGCGAACTTGCGTGGGTCGCCGGAGACCTGCCGGCCGCGCCATTCGCTGGCCTTGCCGACGACGATGGTCTCGCCGGTGCGGGTGTGCTGCCACTCCAGTGCGACGTGCCCGCAGTCGTCGGCGAGCAGGAACTTGCGCAGCACGCCGGAGCTGGCACCGCCCAGGGTGTTGCGGTGCCCCGGCAGCATCACGGAGAAGATCAGTTTGAGCAGGACGGACTTGCCGCCGCCGTTCTCCAGGAAGAGCACCCCGGCGGGGGCGGGGCGGCGGGGCGGGCCCTGCGGCTCGTCCTCGAAGAAGTCCGCCTGCGCCGGGGCGGGGCTGGGCACCGGTTCCCCCACTCCGCGCAGGTCCAGCACGGTGTCGGCGTAACGCGCACCGGCGGGCCCGATGGAGTAGAGGCGGATCCGGGACAGCTCGTACATGGCGGCGGGGCTCTCGTGTGGCGTCGGAAGGGTGGCGGTCAGGAGTGGAACGGGAGCCCGGCGTCGGGCGCCAGGTCCAGGCCGTCCTCGTCCCGCGGTGGCAGCAGGCTGGCGGTGCCGTCGGAGACGGGGACGACGCCGAGCTCCAGCAGTTCGGCCATGGCCGCGTTGCCGGCCATGTCGCGGACCTGGAGCTGGTAGCGCGCGGTGGTGCGGTAGGTGCCGCCCGCGTCGTCCCCGGTCCGCTGGAGGAATCCGGAGTCGGCGAGGAAGCCGACGGCCTTGGCGATGATGCCGGTGGTCGAACCGGCGAGCCGGCGTGCGTCCTTGGTGGCGCCGGTGGCGCTGCGGCGCGTCCACACCCGCCAGGCGGCCTCCAGGCCGGGCGCGTCGGTGGCGGGGTCGGTGTTCTCGCCCTCGGCCTCGGCCCGTTCCTCCAGCTTGCGGCAGGCCTGGCGGACGAACGAGTCGACCCCGTTGACGGTGATCCGCCCGATGTAGCCGTCGTCGGCCAGGTCCTCGGGGCGGGGGAACGCCATGGCGGCGCAGGCCAGGTGGGCGAGCCCGTGCAGGAAGCGGTCCGCCGAGTCGGCTGCCGCCCGGCGTGCGTAGTCCCCCATGCGGACCGCGAAGACGGAGTCCTCGGCGGCGGCGAGGGCCATGCCCGCACGGGTGGAGACCTCCAGGACGACGAGGCCGAGGCCCGTCGCCACGGCGTCGGCCAGCCGTGCGAAGGCGGGTTCGTCGCGGTAGCGGCGCAGCAGTTCGGTGTAGTCCGCGTCGCGGGCCGGAGGCAGTTTCGGGTGCAGGCCGAAGGAGACGAGCCGTGCCGCGTCGGAGGCGTCCGCAGGGGTCACCTGCGGCGCGGGGCCGCCGTGGCCGGACGCCGTGTGCGGTTCGGGTTCCGGGGGGAAGTCACTCATGGGTGCTCAGGTCCTTCGTCATGCCGCCTCCGTCCGGTCCGCCGCCATGCCGGCGGCGTCCAGCATCGCCGTCCCCACGATGAGGTCGGCGCCGCCGAACTCCGGGTCGTCGAGTTCCGTGCCGTCGTCGACGGCGAACAACAGCTTCTGCTCGCCCTGCCGGTAGGCGGTACCGACGGGCGGGCCCGCGGCATGGACGGCGAGCAGGGCGATGAGGTAGGGCAGCTCCGGGTCCTGGCGGCGGGCTTCCGCCAACAGGCCCGAGAGCCGGCGGGGTGCGTCGGGCGGCAGCTCCAGCAGCTCGGTCGCCGCGGCCATCTGCGCCTCGCTGAACCGGCTGTCGTCCGGGGTGGCCACCAGGTCGGGTTCGGGCATCTCGGCGCCGAGGTGTTCGCGGGGGGTGGGCGGGGTGAGGAGTATGTCGGTCAGGTCGCCCAGGCGTACGGCACCGGGCGTGCGCAGCCCGGCCCCGCGGACGAAGAAGGCGTCGGTCACCCGGAGGGCCTGTGCGAAGGGGAGCGGCAGCAGCGGGTCGAGGAGCTGCCCGTACAGGTCGAGTCCGGCGCGGGCGGCGGGCGGCGCGAAGGCCTGGCGGTCCTGTTCGGCGCGGAAGAGCGGGCCCGCCTCCAGCAGCCGGGACTGGAGTTGGGTGTGGCGGCGGATGCAGTCCTTGACGATGTCGACCAGTTCGGCCGCGCGGCGCTTGTGGTCGGGGCCGCGTTCGGAGGCGGCCTCGTCGCGGGCCTTGCGGATGTTGGTGAGGATGGCGTTCTCGTGGCGGTAGCGGTCGGCTACGTGGTCGAGAGCTTCGGCGATCATGTCGGGGACGGCGTTGAGCCAGTCGACGGCGCGGACATCGCGGCGGGTGGCCTCCAGGGTGCGGCGCAGCGACTCGGCGTACTGGACGGTGCGGTAGCGGGCCTGTTCGGCGGCGAGTTGGGCGTCGGCGAGCCGGCCGCGGTTGATGAGGACCTCCAGCTTGACCTCGGCGGCGATCTGGGCGCTGGTGACGTCGGTGTCGAGGGCGCCCACCAGCACGTTGACGGCCTCGTCGGTGGTGCGCAGGTAGACGCTGCCGCCGGGTCCCGGGACCTCTTCGACGAGTTTGAAGTCGTAGTCCCGCCGTACGTAGACGCCGTCGGGGTCGAACGTGCCGTAGACGGCGCGGAAGCCGCGGTCGACGCTGCCGACATTGATCATGTTCTCCAGGACCCAGCGGGCCACCCGTTCGTGCTCGGCCGTCGGGCGGGAGGGGGCCTGGGCGGCGACCCGGGGCAGGAGTCTGGCGACGATCTGTTCGTGGTCGGCGCCGGTGTCGAAGTCCATCTGGAGGGTGACCTGGTCGATGGCCGCCAGCGCCAGTTCGGCCATCGCGTAGGTGCTGTACTCCCCGGCGAGGTTGGCCTTGCGGGCATCGAGGTCGTGCAGCGGCGCCGTGCAGGCGAGCGCGCGCAGGCGGCGGGCCAGGCCCTCGTCGGCCGCGGGGCCCGGCGCGGGGGAGGGTGCGGATGCACGTGTCCCCCACGAGGTGCTCGTCTCGGTGGCGCTCTCAGTCACGACGGACACATTAAGCCGTCGCACTGACAACGTCCGAAACGGCACGGTCGGCACCGTAACGGCACGCTTGGCACTGTCCGGGACGATTTCTGAGCCGCGAGCCGACCGGTCAGCCTAGCTGACGGGCGGACGACTCGGCGAGGCGGCACTGGGAGCCGTCGAGGCGGCCGGCGAGCATCCGTTCGGCGCGCGGCGCGTCACCGCCCCGCGGCGTGCCCGAGACCTCCTGGCTGCCGGCCGGCAGAGCTCGTGGAAGCGGCCGAGGTCGCGCACGACGTGGAGGACGAGCCGCGGTGACGCACGCAGTTCGGCCGGCACGCCGCGTCTCACCGCGGCCATCCGTACGGGCCCTCCCGCGGTGCCGCTCGCGCACGAGGAGCCGTGGGGAGGCGGACGCCGTCCGTAGTGCGCCACAGGCCGGAACGGCACATCGTGGCGGGGCATGCGGGGGTCGGTGCTCGCCGATGGGCCGTGGCTGGGCCCGAGCCCTGCCGCAGTGCTGGCGGACTCCGCGGCGACCGCGAACTGTCAGGCTGAACCGGCACCGCCGAGCGGGTCACGGACGTCCGGCGCAGCCGGATCATCGGGCACTGACTCCGCCCGCCACACGACTGGCGAGAAGCGGGACCGACCGTGCCCCCGGGCGTCTTCCGCAATGTCCTGCGCGAGGTGCTGTTCCGGCTGTTCACCTCCCCGCCACAGGTCGCAGCCCTGGGCGTCGCCGCACCGGCAGGCGGTCAGGCGGGCGGGGTGAGGCGGCCGCGGACCGCGGTCTGGACGTCCGCCTCCTCAGCCGGGTCGGCGGCCAGCCTGCGCAGGCGCTCCACCACGCGGGCGTCCCCCGTGGCGGCGCACTCCGCGGCGACCTGGCGGGTGGACTCCTCGCAGTCCCACAGGCACTCGATGGCGAACCCCGCGGCGAACGAGGGGTCCGTGGCGGCCAGGGAGCGGGCGGTGCGCCCCCGCAGCTGTGAGGAAGCGGTCTCCCGGTAGATGTGCCGGAGCACGGGCGCGGCGCAGGCGATGGAAAGCCGCCCGGCGCCGTCCACCAGCGGCCACAGGGCGGCGCTGTCGGGGCCCTCCAGGCGGATGGTGCGGCGCAGGGCGGCCAGCACGGCGTCGGCATCCCGGGCGCCGCCCCGGCAGGCGAGCATCTCAGCGGCGACGGCGGCGAGCCCGTCGGGCAGCGAGCCCTCGGGAGCGGCTGCCCACTTCCGGGCGCGTTCGAGCGCGGCCAGAGAGCGCATGCGGGCGAAGGAGGAGAGCGCGGAGCGGGCCAGTGCCTCGTCGAGCTCTCCTGCGGCCTGCTCCACGAGGTCGAGTACGGCGGGATCGTTGCGGTCGGCCAGGTGCCGCAGGGCGGCGGCGCGCGCTGCCTCGCGGGGGCCGCGGGCCGCCTGCAGGAGCAGCGGCCGGTCGTCCGGTCCGGCGACGGCGGACAGGCAGCGTGCCGCCGGGGCCTCACGGTGCTGGGGCGGGTGCTGTTCGTAACCGTCCTGGGCCCAGTCGAGGATCTCCGCCACGTTCCAGCCGGGCCGCGGGCCGTCCGTACGCAACTGGCGCTGCCAGCGGTCGAAGGAGCGGCACTCCCGCACCCGCCGCAGCCGGTCGGCCTGCTCGGGGTGCGCGGGGTCCTCGGCCCACAGCCGCCAGGGGCGGGGCTCGAAGGCGTCGCGCGCGGCGGCCGCCAGCTCCGCATCGCCCTCGGGGGTCTGCGGGAACCGGGCCAGCACCGCCGGACCGAGCGGGCGCAGTCCGGCGTCGTCGTCACGTACGGCGAGTTCGTCCAGCGCCCACTGCCAGTTGCTGCCGGCGGTGGCGTAGCGGCGCAGCAGCCGCAGCGGAGCGTTCTGCTGCCAGGTGGTGCCCTGTGCCGTCGCGTAGGAGGCGAGGTGGCCGAGCACGGAGAGCGCGAGTCCGGTGCGGGCCTCGGTCTCCTCCGGGGCGCACTCGTGGTCGGCGGGGTCGAAGAGGTGCGCGGCGATGTCGTCGAGCCCGGCGTCCAGCTCCCTGTGCAGGCGCGCGTAGTAGAGGGAGCGGTGTTCGATCTGCCAGTCACGCCTGGGGTCGTGCAGCACGCAGTGCCGCAGCGCTCCGAGCGCTTCGGCGCGCGGCGCCGCCAGGGCATGCAGCGTGCCGTCGCCACGGCCCCTCTGCAGGAGACCGAGCAGCGTACCGCTGGGCGCTATGTCTGAATCGACGGAATCGACGAACATAAGAGTCAGCATCCGGTGCGGGGTATTCGACTGGCAACGGGATTTCCGTTGCCGGGCATTCTTGCCGGTGACAGCGGTTCTACTCCTGGGTTTCACCCGGGATGCGGTGCCGCCGGCCCGGCCGGAGCCTACCCGGAAGTAAGCATTCCGCCGAGCCCCGAGGTCAAGGGGCCGCGCACCGGCTCCGCCGCCCCCACGAGGGCGCGGCGCTCCCGCCCGCGAGGGCACGGGCGAACGGTGACATATGACGACAGCACCACCGGATCGAGTGTGGCCGAATCCCTTACGGGCAGTCGCCGGCTGTGCCACAGTCGTAATCGTCTCTCCCCCGTATCGGAGCGCCTCATGTCCTTCCATCCGCATGCGGACCATTCCACCGCCGAGCCCCCGGACCGCAGCACACTGGACGCTCTGATCAGCCAGGCCCGCACCCTGCGCGGCGGTCTCGACGCGGTCCGACGGGGAGCGGGAGAGAACAGGAGCGACGGGGCCGCTACGGAGCCCGGGATCGCCGCGGGCGACCTGCGCGCACGGTGGCAGCGCGCCCTGTGCGAGCTCGCCGTCCACCAGCTCGACGACCTGGGCGGGCAGCTCGACCAGTTACGCGAGGGCCTGCCGCCGCACGTCCCGCATGCCGGAGCACCCGCCGACCTCCCCCCGCTCCAGCCGGACGCCCGGCCCCCCATGCATCCCGGGCCGGACTCCCCCACCGGACCGCTTTCCACCCCCGGTCACCCCGCGGAAGGCCACCCCGGCGCCGCCTACGGGGCACGCCCCGCTCCCCGCGGGGAGGCCCCGTCCGAGCTGGCCGGCCGGGTCGGCAGCGCCGACTGGAACCTGCTGACGGACGAGGTCTCCTGGTCCCCGGAGCTCTACCGGATCTTCGGCCGGACCACGCAGGACGGCCCCCTCTCCCTGGACGAGCTGCCCTCGTGGGTGGTGCCGGAGGACCAGTCGGCCCTGGCCACCGCCTTCACCGACTGCCTGGTCGACGGCCGTGCGGTCGACCACGAGTTCCGGCTGGTCCGCCCGGACGGTTCCGTACGCACGGTGCATCTGGTCGGCGAACCGCTGCTCGACGACGACGGAGGAACCGCCTCGATGTGGGCGGTGGTCCGCGATGTCAGCCAACTGCGGCGCAGCGAGCGGGCGGTACGCGAGACGCGGGAGACGTTCCAGCACGAACGGCACCTCGCCCAGACCGAGCGCCGGCTCGCCGTCGAGCTGCAACGCGCCGTGCTCCCCCCGTGGCGGGGCTCGCTGCGCTTCCCGCACGGTGACGAACGGGTCACCGGCGCGCTCGACCTGGCCGCCCACTACCTGCCCTCCGCCACCGGCGCGCTGATCGGGGGTGACTGGTACGACGCGCTGGAACTGCCCGACGGATCCACTCTGTTGACGACCGGTGACCTGACCGGCCACGGAGTGGCCGCCACCTCGGGTGTCGCCACGCTGCTGGGCGCCGTACGCGGCCTGGCCGTCGCGGGCGTCGAGCCGGGCGCCCTGATGGGCTACCTCAACAAGCTGCTCGACACCGCCTCCCAGCCGTCGCTCGGCAGCGCCCTGTGCTGCCGCTACGAGCCCCGCACCCGGACCCTCACCTGGGCGCAGGCGGGACACCCGCCCCCGCTGCTCGTCCGTGCCGGGCACGCACGGATGCCGGCCCGCCCGGAGGGTGTACTGCTGGGCGTCACATCAGGAGCCGTCTACGAGCAGCGCACCGAACGCCTCGCACCCGGCGACCTGTTGGTGCTGCACACCGATGGCCTCACCCCTGCGGGCGGCCGCCCGGGGGCACCGCGCCACGACGGTATGCCGCACCCCGGCGCGACCGGACTGCCCGCTCTCGCACCGCAGTTGTCGCGGGCCGCCTCGGCGCAGGAGTGCGTCCGCCTGGTCGCCGAGGAGTTCGACGACCTCAGCCGCGAGGACGACGCCTGTGTCCTCGTCGCGCGCGTCACGCCGTGAAGCCGCCGTCACGCTGCCGTCGCGTCGTGAGGCTGTTCGCCGACGGCGCCGCGCCGGCCGCTGTGACCGCACAGTTGCGGATGCCCGACGCGCCCGGCACCTCGGCGGCCACCTTTCCGGGCGGCGCCACGGGGCGCCGGGCACGACCGGTGTACACCGGTGCGTCGCTCACACCGGCCTGACACCTTTCGACGGAGCCGGGCCGCCCCCTCCCCGGCCGCCTCGCGGGCGCCCCGGTATGTCCCGGACGTCGCCGTGTGCACGTTTCAGCGCGTCGGCGTCCTTGAGTCCGCTGCCGTCGCGGGACGGCTTGGGGGCCCGGGGCAGCGCCTCCCGCAGCTCCTCACGGAGCTGGTCGACCTTGCCGTGACCGGCGTACTGCCCGGTGAGGCGGTACATCTCCCGCAGCCGGTCCCACGTGCGGTGCGAGGAGTTCTCGTTGACGGACAGCAGGGCGAGGCGGGCGTAGCGGTCGGCCTGGTCGGGATCGTCGGAGAGGAAGTACGCGGACGCGAGCGAGATGTAGTCGAAGATCTGGGAGCGCTGCCGCCCCCCCTCCCGCAGCGCGAGGGCCCGTTGGGCGTGGTGCTCGGCCGCCTTGGCCGCCACCGGTTCGTGATCGGCGAGGGTACGGAAGGCGAGCGCCTCCATGCCGTGCAGGTCCGCCTCGTCGAACATCTGCATCCAGTCGGGCGGCGGCGCGTCTCCGTTGTCCGAGACGAACAGCTCCTCGGCCCTGCCCAGGGTGCGCCGCATCTCCTGGCCCTGCCCCATGGAGGCCTGCGCCCAGGCCTCGATGGTGTGGAACATGGCGCGGGTGCGGGGCAGCGTCCCGTCACCGGACCCGGACTGGGCGAGCTGCACCAGGTCGAGGGCGTCCTCGGGGCGGCCCAGGTGCACCATCTGGCGCGCGGCCCGGGAGAGGGCCTCCCCGGCGCGGGGGCGGTCACCGCCTTCCCGAGCGGCGTGCGCGGCGATGACGAAGTACTTCTGCGCCGTGGGTTCGAACCCCACGTCGTGCGACATCCACCCCGCCAGCACGGCGAGGTTGGCCGCGACCCCCCACAGCCGTCGCTGCAGCGACTCGGGGTGGTGGTAGGCGAGCATGCCGCCCACCTCGTTGAGCTGGCCCACCACGGCCTTGCGCTGCAGCCCGCCGCCTCGGGCGGCGTCCCAGGCGCGGAACACGTCGACGGAGCGTTCCAGCGCCTCGATCTCCTGCAGGCCCACGGGGGCCGCCTCGTAGCGGCCGTAGGCAGCGGGTCCGGCATGGGCCGGGCCCGCGGTGTGCGCGGACCCGGCCGGGTCCGCGGTGAGCCAGTCGTACATGGCACTGCTGAGTGCCGATCCTGCGGCGAGCGCGGCGCCCGCACCCACCAAGCCGCGTCGGTTGAGCATGAGGTCCATTCCCGTGAATTCGGTGAGGACCGCGGCAACCTGCCCGGACGGCAGGGGCAACCCTTCGGCGGGTTCGCCCTGGGCCGTCTGCCCCGGCCGGCTGAACCCGAGGTCCTCTGTGGTCACGACACGGCCGAGTCGCTCGGTGAACAGGGACGCCAGCACCTTGGGCACCGGATCGCGCGGGGTCTCCCCCGTGTCGATCCAACGCCGCACCCGTGAGGTGTCGGTCGCCAGTTGCGGATACCCCATGACCGCCGCCTGCCGGTTGACCAGCCGGGCAAGCTCGCCCTTGGACCAGCCGGCGAGGGCGAAGAGGTCCGCGAGGCGCGGGTTGGGTCCCTTGGTCACGTCAAGCCCCCAGGTTCTCGGCTGAGTTGACAGTAGCCTCCGTAGGGCCTGATGCGGCGGCCCCGGGCGCATTCGCCAGGGTTCGCCAGGGTGCGCCAGATGGTGTGCCACCCGCCGCGGGGTGTGCTGTAGGAACGCGTCACCCCGGTCCCGCTGTCCGGCCCGCATTCCCCAGGGTGCACAGGTTCGTGGCGGGCAGCCGGGGGGCGCGGCAACCCGTCGGCACACGAAGGGATTCCGCGCGCCCATGTCTTCAGCACCGTCCCCCGTGTCCGTGCAGCGCCGGCCCCGGGCGGCTCCGCCGCAGCCTTACGGAAGGCGAGCGGCGCTGCTGGCTCCCGAGCCGTCGCGCGACCCCTCGCGCACCCCGGCTCCGCCCGGCCCGCGCGCCGGCGCACATCCCGACGCGAGCCCCGGGCGCGCGACCCCCTCTGTGTCTCGACCCGTCAGCGGGAGGCTGGACTTGTCCGGCCCGCACGGCGCGCAGCTCCGCAGCGCCATCGCCTCGATCCATCGCATCTGTCCGGACTTCGCCCCCGCCCAGATGCTCCGCAAGCGCGGGCGGTCCGTGCTCCTGGCGGGCACGGCGGGGCGGACCACTGTGATCGCCAAGTGCCTGGTGGATCACTCCTCCGCGTGGGTGGAACGCTTCCAGCACGAAATAGCGGTCTACCGCGCCTTCGTACGGCACCGTCCGCCGATCCGTACGCCCCGGCTGATCGCTGCCGACCCGGACACCTGCACGCTGGTCATCGAACGGGTGCCGGGCAGGGTCGCGGCGGCCCAGCGGCATCCGGTCCAGGCGCCGCCCGCCGGGGACCTGCGCGCGGTGCTCGGCTCCTTCCACCGGGTCAACCAGTGGGAGCCGCCGTGCGGCCTGTTCGAGCGGCCGGTCGACTACCCGGCCAAGCTGGACCGGTACCACGAGCGGGGTCTGCTGACCGACCGCGACCTGGGCGATCTGCACAAGCTGCTGCACGGCCTGGTCCAGCCCGGCGGCCCGCGCGGCAGGCGGCGCAGCGTGCCGTGGCAGTTCTGCCACGGGGACGCGCTGCTGACGAACGTGATGCTGGGACCGACGGGCCCCGCGCTGGTCGACTGGGAGCACGCGGGCTGGTACCTGCCGGGGTACGACCTGGCCTCGCTCTGGTCGGTCCTGGGTGACGCGCCGCTGGCCCGCCGTCAGATCAGCCAGCTCGCCCAGAAGTCGGGGCCTGCCGCCCGCGACGCCTTCCTGGTGAATCTGATGCTGATTCTCACCCGGGAGATCCGTACCTGCGAGACGGCGGTGCAGCGCACCATGCGGGACACCTCACCCCAGGGTGCGGCGGAGGCGGCGGCAGCGGCCCGAGCGGGCGTGATGCCGGCCGGGGAGGCACAACGGCTGCTGCTGCGCAGGCTGCACGAGGACTGCGCCACGGCGCGGCGTGCCGTGCGGGCCGCTGTCGGCACCCGCTGAGCGGCGACGTCCGGCGGGCCCTCGCCCCGCCCCCGCGGCCCCTGGCGCCCGCGCCCCTGCGGAGGGCACCCGCAGGGGCGCGGGTGTGTCACCCGGGAGGTGGGGTGCCACCGGTGCAGACCTCCGGCACCCCACCTCCCGGGTGACGGGCGGCGCCCGGGTGTGCGCGGAATGATTGACGGATCGTCGGCCAGTCGGTACCTCTGAGGACTGCTCGCGCCCGTGATCCCCGGGCGCACACCCCGAGGAGGCGGCATTGCCACGACCTTTCCGTGACTCCGAGAGCACCTCGGCCGGCGGCAGACGCGGCGGCAGACCCTTGCGCGGGCGGCGCGCCGCCCGCACGGCGGCCGTCCCGGTGGCGGCGGCCGCACTCGTCGTCCCCCTGCTGACGGCCGGCACCCAGGCGACCGCGGGTGGGCCGTCGGACGCTTCCCTGACCGGGCAGTTCGCGGCCGCCGCCGAGCGCTATCAGGTACCCGAGAACGTGCTGCTCGGCGTCTCCTACCTGCAGTCGCGCTGGGACACCCACCACGGTGCCGCGAGCGTCTCGGGCGGTTACGGCCCGATGCACCTCACGGATGCCCGCGCTGCGCTGGCTGCCTCCAAGCCGCGGAACCGCGCGGACGCCGAGGACGCCCGGGGCGACGCGGCGCGCCCGGTACGCGCGGCCGAGGCCCCCGAGCAGCAGGCGGGCGGCACAGGAACGGAGGGGAAGGCCCCAGGGAAGCTGCCCGCCCGGTTGCGCACGCTCGTGCGGGCGTCCGAGCTGACGGGGCTCTCCCACGAGGCGCTGCGCTCCTCGGCGGCGGCGAACGTGCGCGGCGGGGCCGCCCTGCTGGCCGACGCGCAGCGCAGACTCGGCCACCCGCTGAGCGCCGACCCGGCCGACTGGTACGAGGCCGTGGCGGCGTTCCCCGGTGGCGGCGCGGGCGGCCCGGAGGCCACCGCGTTCGCCGACGACGTGTTCGACGTGCTGCGCAGCGGCGAGCGGCGTACCAACGACAGCGGGGAGACGGTCGCACTCGACGCCGCGCCCCGGCTGCGCACCCCGGCCCCCGCCGACGACCGGTCGTCGGGGGCGCGCGGCACGGCCGAGTGCCCTCGCACCGTCGACTGCGAGTGGTACCCGGCTCCGTACGAGAAGTTCACCGACAGCTCGGGCGAGGAGGACTACGGCAACCACGACCGGACGCGGCGGCCGGAGTCCCAGAAGATCGACTACATCGTCGTCCACGACACCGAAGAGGTGTACGAGAAGACGCTGGGCCTGGTGACCGACCCGACGTACGTGTCGTGGCAGTACACGCTCCGCTCGTCGGACGGACACGTCGCCCAGCACGTGCGCAACAAGGACGCCGCCTGGCACGCGGGGAACTGGTACTTCAACTCCACCTCGGTCGGCGTGGAGCACGAGGGCTTCCTGAGCGACCCGGACGCCTGGTTCACGGAGGAGATGTACCGCAGCTCGGCGCGGCTGGTGAAGTACCTGGCCCAGAAGTACGACATCCCGCTGGACCGGCAGCACGTGCTCGGGCACGACAACGTGCCCGCCACCACCACCTCGGGCATCAAGGACATGCACACCGACCCGGGGCCGTTCTGGGACTGGGAGCACTACTTCGCGCTGCTGGGCAAGCCGTTCACGCCGAAGGCCGGGCCGAGGTCGGACATCGTGACGATCCGTCCCTCCTACGACGGCAACGAGCCGGTCTTCACCGGGTGCAGGTCCGCGGGCAAGCCCTGTGAGCCGCACGGCTCCTCGGCGGTCCGGCTGCACCAGCAGCCGGACGCCTCCTCGCCGCTGGTCAACGACGTCGGTCTACGCCCCGACGGCTCCCCTGCGACGGACGATGTGAACGACGTGGGGGCGCGCGCCACGGTGGGTCAGCAGTACGCCGTCGCGGAGCGGAAGGGTGCCTGGACTGCGATCTGGTATCTCGGCCACAAGGCCTGGTTCCACAACCCGCACGGGCGGCCCAACGCCGTTCCCGGGCGAGGCATGCTGGTCGAGCCCCGCGCGGGGCTCGACGAGATCCCCGTCTACGGCCGCGCCTACCCGGAGGCGGACGCGTACCCGAAGGGCGTGCCTGTCCAGGCGCTCTCCCCCCTGCCCTACAAGGTGTCGGCGGGCCAGCGCTATGTGGCCGGGCTGCAGACGAAGGGCGCGTACCTGTACGCGGTGGAGTACGACCCGAAGGCGGAGAAGTTCCAGGTGGTGCGGGGCAAGCAGAAGTACTACCAGATCCAGCTCGGCCACCGGGTCGCGTTCGTCAAGGCGGAGGACGTACGCGTGGTGCGCTGAGGCACCATACGGGTTCCCGCTCGCGGGGGCGGTGCGCACACGAGTGCGGCCGGCCCCGCGGGCAGCCGCCGCCGAAGCACCCGGCGCCGGGCGGCGGTCACTGCTGGAACAGCTCGGCCGGCAGCGGCTTGAGGAGGGCGTACAGGTCGCCGGTGATGGGGCGGTCCCAGCTCGCGATGGTGACCAGGACGCCGTCGCTGCGGTCGAACTGGACACAGGAGATGCGGTCCTCGGAGAGCTTGATCCGGCGCACGATGAGCAGGTTGTCCTCGTGCATCACCGGGTCGTCCTCCGTGCCGAGGACCTCGACCTGCTCGTCGTTCTCCAGCGCGGACAGGAGCTGGGCCACCTCGAAGGGCACCTCGCTCTCCTCGACCTCACGCGCCGGGGAGCCCTCCGGGAGGTTGCCGATGATCATCGCCGGACCGCGGCCGCCGAACAGGTCGTACCGGAGGAACACGCCCTGGCAGGTGCCGTCCGGCGCGGGCAGCAGGCCCGCACCGAGATTCCCCGGCCAGTCGGAGGGGTCCATGGCCAGGACATCGAAATCCGGCCCTGCGGGCACGGAGGCACTGCGGCGGCGGAGGAACGACATGCCGCAATAGTACGTGGCCGCTACCGCGTTCCCGCCGCGCCCTGTTCCTGCCCGACCTCGCCGCCGGGCCGCTGCCGCGGGGTGCGCCGAGGGCGCCGCACGACTGCGGCGGACCCCCGGTGCGGGGCGGGTGCATGCCGTTCCGCGAGGGCCAGTACGCGGGTCGCCCGTGCGCGCAGCCCGGCGCCGCAGGAGGGCTCCGCGAGCGCGGCACGCAGATGGTGGGCCGCGGCGACGGGGGCTCCGGAGCGGAGGGCGGACCAGGCCAGCTCGTACAGCACGACGGGCCGGTCCCGGCGAGCGGGCGGTTCGCCCAGCGCGCGTCCCAGCAGCCGGTACGCCGCCTCGGGTGCCCCGGCCCCGGCGTGGCTGCGGGCCGCCCGGCGCAGCTCCGCGACGACCGCGGGGTCCGCGTCGGGGTGGACCTCCAGCAGATGCCGGGCGCCCGCCGCCTGGTCGCCCCCGGTCAGGGTGAGCATGGCTGCCGTCTGGCCGTGCAGGGCGGTGCGGAGGCCGGCGGGGATCGCACGGTAGACCTCGCCCTCGTAGGAGGAGTGGGCGAAAGCCAGCGTCTCCCCCTTGTGCGGCTCGTCCCTGCCCGGCGCGTTCCCGTACGTTCCACCCCGCCTGGCGGTGCCCCGCACGGCGGCACCGGGTACCGCAGCGGAGTCCGGCAGGGCGGCACCTGGCTCGCACGGTGGCGGGGCCAGCACGTGGGCGCGGCGCAACGCGGCGGCGGCCTCGCGTGCCGTCGCGGCGTCGAGCCCGGCGACGCGGGTGGCCAGCGGGAGGGTCGCGGCGGACCCGAGGACGGCGACGGCCCAGCAGAGCCGGACCCGGTCGGGGCCCAGGCTCTGCAGGTGGTCGAGGAAACCGGCGCCTTCCGCCCGGGCGAGCTCGGCCAAGGAGGCCGGGGAGCCGAGGGCCTCGGGGCGCGGTGCGAGGCCGGCTGCCCTCGCGCGGGCCAGCAGGTGGGTGAGAGCCAG
Source organism: Streptomyces sp. CNT360 (assembly GCF_000424785.1). Lineage (NCBI taxonomy): Bacteria > Bacillati > Actinomycetota > Actinomycetes > Kitasatosporales > Streptomycetaceae > Streptomyces > Streptomyces sp. CNT360. Next base: position 37,597 of record NZ_AUKO01000004.1, read on the forward strand.
CGGGTTGCCGGACGTGAGGGTGTGGCACTCCGCGGCGAACGGGACCACTGCGCCGGGATCGTTCCCCGCGCCGGGGAGCCCGTAGGCGTCCCGGACCAGTGCGCGCACGCCGGCAGCGGTCAACGGGTCGAGGGCGTGCGGGCGTCGGGTCCCGCTCTCGGTCACGGCCCGCAGCCCGGCCAGGTCGGGGCGTGCCGTCGCGGGATCGTAGGCGACCGCGCACAGCAGGGGCAGTGGACCGACGCGCGGAAGGAAGCCGGTGAGCCAGGCCAGCGAGGCGGGGTCGGCCCACTGGGCGTCGTCGACGAGGACGACCAGAGGGGCGGAGCGGGTGGCGAGGTGGGCGACGAGCCGGTCGAGTGCCCTCCGCACCCGGTACGGCGGCGGGCCGACGGCGCACGCGGGCGCGGCCAGTCCCACGGCGGGGGCGGCCAGCCGGTGCACGCGGCCCGGTGCGGCGCGGAAGGTGCGCTCCCCGAGGAGGGGGCGGACCGGCGCCAGGAGGGCGCGGAGCGTGCCGAATCCGCTCTGTCGTTCCTGCTCGGCACCCCGGGCGTACAGCACGGTGCAGCCGCGGGCGGCGGCCCGTGCCGCGAGGGCACGCAGCACTGCCGTCTTGCCGAGACCGTCGGCCCCGGTGAAGGCGAGCACTCCGGCCCGCCCGGCGTGCGGAGCACCGGTGGCGGCGGCGCGGAGAAGGTCCAGCTCCCGCTCGACGGCGGCGAGTTCGGCCTCCCGCTCCAGCAGCGCCACGATCCCGTCCCCGCCGTCCTCGCTCGTCCGCCGATGCGCCGACCCTACGCCAGGCGGGGGCGGCGGGGCAGGCCTTCGGCGAACGGCCCAGGGTGCCGCAACGGTGTCAGGAGGCGGGCGGATCGGCGGCCACCAGCCACATCGAGAAGAACTGGGCGCCGCCCCCGTAGGCATGTCCGAGCGCCCTGCGCGCCCCCTCGACCTGGTGCTCCCCCGCCAGACCGCGCACCTGGAGCGCCGCCTCGGCGAAGCGGAGCATGCCCGAGGCGCCGATGGGGTTGGTGGACAGCACGCCGCCCGAGGGGTTGACGGGCAGGTCGCCGTCCAGTGCGGTCGCACCCGACTCGGTCAGCGTCCAGCCCTCCCCCTCCTTGGCGAATCCGAGGTTCTCCAGCCACATCGGCTCGTACCAGGAGAAGGGCACGTACATCTCGACGGCGTCGATCTCCCGGCGCGGGTCGGTGATGCCCGCCTGCCGGTAGACGTCGGCGGCGCAGTCGCTGCCCGCACGCGGTGAAACGGCGTCCTTGCCGGCGAACAGCGTGGGTTCGCTGCGCATGGCGCCGCCGTGCATCCAGGCGGGCGGGCGCGGGGCGCGGGCCGCGCCGGTGCGGTCGGTCAGCACCATGGCGCAGGCCCCGTCGGAGGAGGGGCAGGTCTCCGAGTAGCGGATCGGGTCCCACAGCATCGGTGAGGAGCGGACCTGCTCCAGGGTGAGGTCCTCCTCGTGCAGGTGCGCGTAGGGGTTCTTCAGGGCGTTGCGGCGGTCCTTGTAGGCCACCAGGGCGCCGATGTGGTCGGGCGCGGAGGTGCGGTGCATGTAGGCGCGTACGTGGGGGGCGAAGAAGCCGCCCGCCCCGGCCAGCAGGGGCTGCTGGAACGGTACGGGCAGGGAGAGCCCCCACATGGCGTTCGACTCGGACTGCTTCTCGAACGCGAGGGTCAGCACGGTGCGGTGGACGCGGGCCGCGACCAGGTTGGCGGCGACCAGTGCGGTGCTCCCGCCGACCGAACCGGCCGTGTGCACCCGCAGCATGGGCTTGCCGACGGCACCGAGCGCGTCGGCGAGGTAGAGCTCCGGCATCATGACGCCCTCGAAGAAGTCTGGCGCCTTCCCGATCACCACGGCGTCGATGTCGGCCCAGGACACCTCCGCGTCCTGGAGTGCGCGCAGCGCAGCCTCGCGCACCATCCCGGCGAGCGAGACGTCGTGGCGTGCCGAGACGTGTGCGGTCTGGCCGACGCCGACGACGGCGACGGGTTCCTTTCCGCTTCTCCTGGCGGAGCCGAGTTCGCCGGAGGCGACCGTGGAGTTGCTCATGTGTGTTCTCCTCCCTCGGGCGGGGCGCCGGCTTCTTCGTCGGCCACGGTGTCGGCTTCCAGAACGGCCACCAGGTTCTGCTGGAGGCAGGGGCCCGAGGTGGCGTGCGCCACGGCACGGCGGGCCTCGCCGCGGCTGAGGCGGGCGGCGGCCTCACCGATCCGCACGAGTCCGGCGGCCATCACGGGGTTGGCCGCCAACGGCCCGCCGGAGGGGTTGACCACGGTGTCCGCACCGAGCCGCAGCGCCGCGCGCAGGACGACCTCCTGCGAGGTGAACGGCGCGTGGAGTTCGGCCAGGTCCGGTGGCGGGGCGCCGGGGTCGAACAGTCCGGCGCGCTCGGCGGCCAGTCGGGTGGAGGGGGAGTCGGTGAGGTCGCGTACGCCGAGGGCGTGGGGTTCGATGCGGTGGTCGATGCCGCGGATCCAGGCGGGGCGGGCGCTGAGCCGGCGCGCGGTGTCCCCGGCGGCGAGCACCACCGCGGCGGCGCCGTCGGTGACGGGCGGCACGTCGTGTCGGCGCAGCGGCTGGGCGAGGTAGCCGGCGTCCAGCAGGGTGTCGGGGTCGGCGGATCCGCTCAGCTGGGCGTGCGGGTTCCCGGTGGCCGCCCGGCGGCTGCGGGCGGCGATGCAGGCCAGCTCACGTTCGTCGGTGGCGCCCGCGTCGATCAGGGCCCGGGCCTGAAGTGCCGCCAGCGAGACGGAGTCGGGCCACAGCGGCGCGAGGTAGTACGGGTCGAGCTGGCGGGTGAGGACTTCGGGCAGGTCACCGGCCGAGGACTTGCCCCAGGAGTACACCAGGGCGGTCTCCGCCTCGCCGGTCAGGAGCTTCACCCACGCCTCGTACAGCGCCCAGGCACCGTCCGTCTCGACATGGGACTCGGCGATGGGCGGCCAGGCGCCGACGCCGTCGAGGGTCATGGTGAAGGAGAAGGGGCGGCCCGCGAGGTAGTCGGAGGAGCCGGAGCAGGTGAAGTCGATCTCTTTGGCCGACAGTCCGGTCCGGCCGAGCACATCGCGCAGTACGGGCAGCAGCATCTCGACCTCGGATTGCCCGTCGATCGCCCGCACATGGTCGGTCTGGGCGAAGGCGACGACGGCGACCTGGCCGGCTTCGGCGCTGTTCACAGCAGCTCCTTGTACGTCTCGTAGTCCGCGTCGGGCTCGCCGGTGGGCCGGTAGTGGTCCGGGTAGCGGCCGCTGCCTGTCCACACCGGCTCGACGCGCAGACCCATGCGGACCTGGTCGTAGGGGATGCCGGCGATGCGCCCGTGCAGGGCGAGTCCGGCGCCGTCGAGGGCGATGTGCCCGTAGACGTAGGGCACCTCGATGTCGAGGCCCTTGGCTTTGATGTTGACGACGCAGAAGGTGGTCACCGTCCCCGCCGGGCCGACCTCCACCTGTTCCCCGGTGGCCACACCGCAGGTGGGGCAGGCGCCGCGCGGCGGGACGTAGACCTTGCGGCACCGCGGGCAGCGTTCGCCGACGGTGCGGTGCTGTGTGAGGGCGTCGAGGAAGCGGGTCTGGGCGCGGCCGGGGGTGTAGGTGTAGTCGAGGCGGGCCGGGGCGACGATGCCGGTCACCGGGTCGGCGAACGCCTGGGTGTGCGGCGTCGGTGGGGCGGCGGAGACGGCCGGCCCGTCGCCGTTCCCGGGCTCGAAGCAGGCGATGTCGGTGAGGGCCCCGGCACGCTCCTGTGCCCAGCGGATCCGCACGCGCATGCCGGTGTGCACGGAGTCGGGCCCGCCCGGTGCGTCGAGGGCGTGCAGGAGGGCGGTGTCGGCTCCGTCGAGGCGGACCAGCACCCAGGCGAAGGGGCGTTGGAGCGGCTGTCCGCGGCGCGGGGTCTCGTTCCAGCACCAGGTGGTGACGGTGCCCGTCCGGCCGACCTCCACCAGGTCGCGGACCTCCTCGGCGGTGACCGGGTCGTACTCGGTGGGCGGTACGACGACGCGGCCGTCGCTCGCCCTGACCCCGAGGACGGTGCGTTCCCGCAGACCGGTGAGGAAGGCGCTGAGGACGGGGCCGAGCGAGCGGGTGAAGGGGAACTCGACGACCAGGGGCGCGGTGAGCACGTCGTTCATCAAGGGGTCCTTTCCGTCGTGCCGTCACTCCCGTGTGAAGTGCGGCTCCCGCTTCTGCGCGAAGGCCCGTGCCCCTTCCTTGGCGTCGGCGGTGTCGAAGATCGGCCAGCCGCGCCGGAGTTCGTCGGCGAGCCCCTCCTCCTCCGTCATCGCGGCCGTCTCGTACACGGACGCCTTCACGGCCTCGACGGCCAGCGGGGCGCAGGCGTTGACGCGTGCGGCCGTCTCCAGGGCCGCGTCCAGTGCGGTGCCGTCGGGCACGACGCGGCCGATCAGTCCGATGTGCTCGGCCTCGGCGGCGCTGTAGGAGCGTCCTGACAGCAGCATCTCCAGGGCGTGGGTACGCGGGATCTGGCGGGGCAGGCGGACGGTGGAGCCGCCGATGGGGAACAGCCCGCGGCGCACCTCGTAGAGTCCGAAGACCGCGCTGTGCCCGGCCACCCGGATGTCCGTGCCCTGGAGTATCTCGGTACCGCCCGCGACGCAGTGCCCCTCGACAGCGGCGATCACGGGTTTGCGCGGCCGGTGGTGCCGGAGCATGGCCTTCCAGTGCAGGTCGGGATCCTCGCGCAGCCGGGCGCGATGGTCGTCCTGACCTGCCATGCCGTCCCCGGCCAGTGCCTTGAGATCCATCCCGGCGCAGAAGGTGCCGCCGGCGCCGGTGAGGACGACGGAGCGGACGGAGTCGTCCCGGTCGGCCTCCAGCCAGCTGTCGTAAAGGCCGACGAGCATGGGGAGCGAGAGGGCGTTCCTGGCTTCGGGGCGGTCGAGGGTGAGGACCAGGGTGGCTCCCACCCGCTCCGCGGTCAGATGTTCGGTGCCGCCCATCGCGGTACCTCCCGTCTAGAGGGCCGAACGCAGGTGTGCGCGACAGCGGGCGTTGCGCGGCACCGGTGCGCGCGTCGGCGGCGGGCGCGACAGCGGGTGTGCGCGGACCTGGAACAGGTTGCAGGAGCGCGACGGGGACTTCAAGAGGTTTCTGACAGGTCGTCATATTTCTTGTGCGGGGCCTCTTCCCGTCTTCGCGCCCCGGTGCTCTGATGAGCGCCGGACGACACGCGCGGGGGACACACACGCACGCCGCAGGAGCACCGGGACCTGTCCGGGTATGGAGGAGCGCGCCGTGGAGTACAACCTTGCCGACCTGTTCGAGTCGATCGTCGATGCCGTTCCGCAGCGCGAGGCGCTGGTCCATCTCGACCACCCCGGCACCGGCGCGGAGCGCAGACTGACGTACGCCGAACTCGACCGGGCCGCCAATCGGCTCGCGCACCATCTCGCGGACAGCGGTGTCGCCCCCGGAGACCACGTGGGGCTGCATCTGTACAACGGGGTCGAGTACGTGCAGACGCTGCTGGCCTGCCTGAAGATCCGCGCCGTACCCGTGAACGTCAACTACCGCTACGTCGAGGACGAGTTGGCCTACCTCTACCGGGACGCCGACCTGAGCGCACTCGTCTTCGACGGCGAGTTCACCGCGCGGGTGGCCGGCGCCCTGCGGAACGCCCCGACGCTGCGCCACCTCGTGCAGGCAGGTACCGCACCACAGGACGCCGGGCGTCCTGTCCCGGACCCGGTACCGTTCGACCAGGCACAGGCGGCCGGTTCCCCCGACCGGGACTTCCCTCCGCGCTCACCCGACGACCTGTTCCTCATCTACACCGGCGGCACCACCGGTATGCCCAAGGGCGTGATGTGGCGGGCCGAGGATCTGTTCTTCTCCGGACTGGGGGGCGGCGCGCCGACCGGCGACCCCGTCTCCCGGCCGCAGGAGCTGGCCGAGCGGGCGGCGGCAGGCGGCGAGGGCCTCGTCTTCTTCCCCACTCCCCCGCTGATGCACGGCACCTCCACGTTCACCCTCTTCATCGGGCTCGACTACGGGCAGAAGGTGGTGCTGCACCGCAAGTTCGTCCCCGAGGAGGTCCTGCGTACGGTCGCGCGCGAGAGGGTCACCGCGATCTCCCTGGTGGGCGACGCCATGCTGCGGCCCCTGGTGGACGCGCTGGCCGGACCGCTGCGCGGCACCGACTGCACGTCCCTGCTGGCGGTCTCCAGCTCGGGGGCGATCCTCTCGCAGACGGTCCGGGACCAGTTCGCCGCGCTGGTGCCGCACGCCCTGCTCATCAACAACTTCGGTTCCTCGGAGTCGGGTTTCAACGGCACGGCCACGCCCGACTCAGGGCCCGGCAAAGGTTTCCGGATCACCGTCAACGACGGGACGGCCGTGGTGGACCCGGCCACCCACGAGCCGGTGCCGCCCGGTGAGGTCGGCCGCATCGCGCTGCGCGGTCACGTCCCGCTCGGCTACTACAACGACCCCGCCAAGAGCGCCGAGACCTTCTTCCAGGCGGGCGGCGCCCGTTGGGTGCTGCTGGGCGACCTGGCGACCGTCGACGACGAGGGGGTCGTGACGGTCCTGGGGCGCGGGTCGCAGTGCATCAACACCGGCGGGGAGAAGGTGTTCCCCGAAGAGGTCGAAGAAGCGCTCAAGGCCCACCCGGACATCTACGACGCGCTCGTCACGGGCGTCCCGGACGCGAAGTGGGGCTCGCGCGTCGCGGCGGTGGTGCAGTTGCGCCCGGGTGCCGGGCCGCTGTCCGGGGACGAGGTGCGCACGCACGCACGCGGCCGGCTGGCCGGGTACAAGGTGCCGCGCACGGTCGTCCTCGCCGAGCGCATCCAGCGCTCCCCCAGCGGCAAGGCCGACTACCGGTGGGCGCGCCAGAAGGCCCAGGAGGCCGTCACCGAAGCGTGAGAAGCCGAAGGCCCGCCCACGGGGCCGGGCCCCTGCCGAGGTGACCGGACCTGGCAGCCGAAGGCGCGGCGGGCCGCATCCCGGCAGGCGGAATTCTGGTGAGGACGTGTGCTCCGGGCGCCTACAGTGCCACGCGTGCATGTCGGCCGCCTCCCGCACAGGCGGGTGCCGGCCGGCCCCGTCGCCCGACCCGGGAAGGCTGTTGCCGTGTCCACCTATGTCATCACCGGTGCCGCCTCCGGCATGGGCGCCGCGCTCGCCACCGCGCTCGGTGAAGAGGGCCACCGGGTCGTCGGCGTCGACCTGGCCGGGGCCGAGATCGTCGCCGACCTCGGGACCGCGGAGGGCCGCCGATCCGCCCTGGGACAGATCGGGGATCTGCTCGCGGACGGCGCACTCGACGGGTTCGTGCCCTTCGCGGGGCTGGCCGCGGCGACCGGACGCGCCGGTGCGCTGCTGGCCTCGGTCAACTACTTCGGCGCCGTACGCCTGCTGGAAGGGCTGCACCCTTTGCTGGCCCGCTCCTGCGACGGCCCGGCGGCGGTACTGGCCTCGTCCAACTCCGCTGCCTGCCAGCCGGGCTGGCCGACCGCACTCGCCGAGGCATGCCTGTCCGGGGACGAGGAGGAGGCCCGCGCCCTCGCCGACCGCCACGGCGGCGTCGCCGCCTATCCGGCCACCAAGGCCGCGCTCGCCTGGTACACACGCGAACACGCCGGCACCGCCCGATGGGCCGGCTCCGGCATCCGGCTCAACGCGGTGGCGCCCGGCCTCGTCGACACTCCGATGACGGCGGCCGGCCGGGCCGACCCGCTGACCGCCGAGGGCCTGGCCGCCTACCCCGTGCCCCTCGGCAGGCCCGGCAGTCCCGCCGAGATCACCGCCGCGGTCCGCTTCCTCCTCTCCCCCGCCGCGTCCTTCTGCGTGGGCACCGTCCTGTGCGTGGACGGCGGTACGGAGGCACTGCTGCGACCCCGCCACTGGCCCACGCCGTGGGAGCTGCCGACGGGCTGAGGCGCGCGGCCGGGGGAAGGCAAGGGGAGAAGAGGGACGGGCACGGAGGCGCCGCAGCTCGCCGTCGCGGTCACCTCCGCGCTGCGGTCAGCTCTCCGTCAGGAAGTCCAGCACCGCCCGGGTGAACTCCATGGGGCGGGCCTCGTGGACGAGGTGACCGGCGTCCTCGACGGTCAGGACACGGGCGTCGGGGATGCGCTCGGCCATCGTGTGCAGGTCCTCCTGCGGAAGAGGGGAGCGGTCACCGCCGCCCACCAGCAGGGTGGGCGCGGTGATCGCGGTCAGCCGCTCCCACCAGGCGGGGTCCGGCTCGTTGCGCTGCCGCGTCCACTGGATGACGGCCTCCCAGTCGAACAGCGGTGTACCCGGCGGCGCTTCGGGCAGCTCGCGCGGCGGGTCGAGCGGCCGCATCGCGCCGGTCTCCTCCAGGACGAGCCGGTCCACCCGCTTGGGGTGCTCCTGGGCGAACAGGTAGGCGACCACGGAGCCGAACGAGTGCCCGACGAGGATGGCGCGTTCGATACCGAGCGCGTCCAGGAACCCGCGCAGATCGGCCACGAAGTCGGCCAGTGCGTAGGACCCGGGCCAGTCGCTCTCCCCGTGGCCGCGCAGGTCGAGCGCGTAGACGGGGTGCTCGCCCGCCAGCCCCGAGATGAGGGGGCCGCGCCAGTCCTCGCCGTCCTCCCCGAGGCAGTGGAGCAGGACGACGGGGACGCCCTCCTGGGCACCCCAGGCGCGGTAGGCGAGGCGGACCCCGTCCGTGCGTACCGTCTGCGTTCCGTTTTCGCTCATACGGGGGACCGTACCCCGCTAGTCGTCCTTCTTCCCGAAGGAGGCGTGGTCGGTGTCGGCGGGCCGCCGCGCCAGTGCCGAGCGGCGGTAGGAGTAGCCGAAGTAGACGACGAGGCCGATCACGAACCACACGCCGAAGCGCAGCCAGGTCTGCCAGGCCAGGTAGGTGGTCAGCCAGATGGAGAAGACGATGCCGAGCGCCGGGACGACAGGCATGCCGGGGACCTTGAACTTGCGCGGCAGCTCGGGCTGCCGGTAGCGCAGGACGATCACGGCGGCACACACCACGACGAAGGCCAGCAGGATGCCGATGTTCGTCATCTCCGCCGCCTCCTCGATCGGCAGCAGGCCGGCGATCACGGCGGAGGCGACGCCCGCGATCCAGGTCACGCGGGTCGGCACGTGCCGCACCGGGTCGGTCTTGGCGAACCACTTGGGCAGCAGTCCGTCGCGGCTCATGGAGAACCACACCCGCGTGACCCCTAGCATGAAGGTGAACATCACGGTGAGGATGCCGATGATGGCGCCGACGGCGATGATGTCGGCGACACCGCCGAGGCCCACGGACTTGAAGGCCGTGGAGAAGCCGCTGTCGGGGTCGATGTCCTTGTAGTTCTGCATGCCCGTCAGCACCAGGCAGACGGCCACGTACAGCACCATGGAGATCACCAGCGAGTAGATGATCGCCTTGGGCATGTGCTTCTGGGCGTCCTGCGACTCCTCGGCCGCCGTCGACATGGCGTCGTACCCGAACACGGCGAAGAAGACCGTGGCGGCACCGGTGAACGCGCCGGAGAGGCCGAAGGGGAAGAACGGCTTGTAGTTGCCGCTCTTGATGTGGAAGACGCCGACGACGATGACCAGCAGCACCACGGCGACCTTCAGCACGACGACGATCAGTTCGAACCGCGCCGCGTTCTTGATGCCGCGGGTCAGTGCGAACGCGATCAGCAGGCACAGCAGCGCGGCGAACAGGTCCACCCGGTGGCCGTCGCCGGTGCCGGGGGCGCCCAGCATCCAGGCGGGCAGCGAGGCCCCCATCTCGTTCAGCAGGAACGAGAAGTAGCCGGAGATACCGATCGCGACCACCGAGACGATGGCGGTGTACTCCAGCAGCAGGTCCCAGCCGATGAACCAGCCACCGATCTCGCCCAGCACGGCGTAGCCGTAGGTGTAGGCGGAGCCCGCCTTCGGGATGAGTCCCGCGAACTCCGCGTAGGACAGGGCCGCGCAGGCGCTGGCGAGCCCGGCGATGAGGAACGAGATGAGCACGGCGGGGCCGGCCTTGCCGTTGGCGACGGTGCCCGCGAGGCTGAAGACGCCGGCTCCGATGATGCCGCCGACGCCGATCGCCGTCAGATGGCGCAGGCCCAGCGTGCGGGTGAGCTGCTGCCCGGAACCTCCCTCCGATTCCTCGATGTGCTCGATGGGTTTGCGGCGCAGTACGCCTTCCCCGCTCCAGAGCCCGGCCATGGGTCCTCTTCCTGCCGTGGGTGGATGTGACGGCGCCGCCGCGGGCGGATGGCCCGCGACCGCGCGTGATCATCATGGCCGCGACAGGCAGCGGTGGAGAAGTGACCACGAGGTCTCTCTTGCGCATCGTTCGGGTCATCCGGTGGCGGCCCCGCGGCCGTCTTGCTCCGGCCAGTACGGCGCGCGCAGCCGGCGCTTGTAGAGCTTGCCGTTGGGGTCGCGGGGCAGCTCGGCGACGAAGTCCACCGTCCTGGGGCGCTTGTAGCCCGCGAGGCGGTCCGCGCAGTGGGCCAGGATCTCCTCGGCGAGCCGGGGCCCCGGCTCGTACCCGGCGGCCGGCTCCACGACCGCCTTCACCTGTTCGCCCCAGTCGTCGTGCGGGATGCCGAAGGCGGCGGCGTCCGCGACGGCGGGGTGGGTCAGCAGCGCGGCCTCGATCTCGGCCGGGTAGATGTTGACCCCGCCCGAGATGATCATGTCGATCTTGCGGTCCCGGAGGAAGAGGTAGCCGTCCTCGTCCAGGTATCCCAGGTCGCCGACCGTGAAGAAGTCCCCGATCCGGTTCTTACGGGTCTTGGCCTCGTCCTTGTGGTACGCGAACCCGCCGGTGGTCATCTTCATGTAGACGGTGCCCAGCTCACCGGGGCCGAGCCGGTTGCCGTCGTCGTCGAAGACGGCCAGCTCGCTGATCGGCCACGCCTTGCCCACGGTGCCGGGCTTCTTCAGCCAGTCCGCGGCCGTGGCGAACGCGCCGCCGCCCTCGCTCGCCGCGTAGTACTCCTCCACACAGCTCCCCCACCAGTCGATCATCGCTCGCTTGACGTGCTCGGGGCAGGGCGCGGCGCCGTGGACGGCGTGCCGCATCGAGGAGACGTCGTACGCCGCGCGGGCCGCGGCCGGGAGGGCCAGCAGCCGGTGGAACTGGGTGGGCACCATGTGCGTGTGGGTGCAGCGGTACCGCTCGACGAGCCGCAGCATCTCCTCCGGCTCCCACTTGTCCATCAGCACCAGCCGGTGGCCGATGTGCAGTGCGGCGCCGGCGAACTGGAGGACCGCCGTGTGGTACAGCGGCGAGCAGACGAGGTGCACGTTGTCGTCGAACGGCCGGATGCCGAAGATGCCGAGAAAACCGCCGAGATACGTCTCCTCCGGCCGTTTGCCCGACAGCGGCCGGCGGATTCCCCGCGGTCGGCCCGTGGTACCGGACGTGTAGTTCATGACCCAGCCGCTGGTGCGGTCGTCCGGCGGCTCCTCCGAGCGGTCGCGCACGAGTTCGGCGTAGGGGCGGAATCCCTCGATGTCGCCGCCCACCGCGTAGCGCTGCCCGGCCGGGAGCCGCGCCTCGTCGGCCGCGGGGACCGCCGTGTCCGCGAACCGGGTGTGCGCCAGCAGCGCCTTGGCTCCCGAGTCGGCCAGGATCCAGGCGACCTCCGGACCCACCAGGTGGTGGTTGACCGGGACCATGTAGAAGCCCGACTGGGTGGCGGCCAGGTAGGCCGCGAGGAACTCCGGCCCGTTCGGGACCACCGTGGCGAACGCGTCGCCCTGGCGCAGCCCCGCCGCCCGCAGCCCGTGCGTGATCCTGTTGCACTCCGCGTGCAGGCGCCCGGCCGACCACTCCTCGCCGTCCGGAGCGACCAGGGCTGTCACGGCGGGGTCCCGCTGGGCCTGCGCCCAGAAACCGTTGGGTGCTTCCACGCCGGCTCTCCTCTCGGGTGGTACGCGGTAGGCCCGGCCCCGCGGACCGGGGCGGGCTGTCAGGCGGTGCCGGCGGCGGCGTTCAGCCTCGCGAGGGCACGGTCGAAGCCGCGGGTGAGATCGTCGACGACAGCCTGTACGGAGCGTTCGCTGTTCATGGAGCCGACGATCTGGCCCACAGGCGTGCCCAGCAGCGGCTCCACCTCGTACCGCTGGATGCGCGAGTTCGCCTCGGCCACCAGCAGGCCCTGCAGGGGCATGGGCAGCGGTCCCGGCCCCTCGCCGGGTTCCCAGGCGTCCGTCCACGCGGTGCGCAACTGCCGCGCGGGCTTCCCCGTGAGCGCGCGGGAGCGCACCGTGTCCCCCGCCCCGGCCGCCAGCAGCTTGCGGGTCAGGGCGCGGGAGCCCAGGTCCGCCTCGGTCGTGGTCAGCCATACGGAGCCCAGCCAGGCCCCCTGCGCCCCCAGCGCGAGGGCGGCGGCGAGCTGTTCGCCGCTCCCGATGCCGCCCGCGGCCAGCACGGGGAGCGGATCGACGGCGCGGACGACCTCGGGCGTGAGCACCATGGTGGCGATCTCCCCGGTGTGGCCGCCGGCCTCGTACCCCTGGGCGACGACGATGTCGATGCCCGCGTCCTTGTGCCGCTCCGCGTGGCGCGGGCTGCCGGCGAGGGCCGCGACGGGGACGCCGTGCCGGTGAGCCCGGTCGATCACGTCGCGGGGTGGCGAACCGAGCGCGTTGGCCAGCAGTTTCACGGGATAGTCGAAGGCGACGTCGAGCTGGCTGCGGGCAACCTCCTCCATCCAGCCGGTGATGCGCCAGCCGCCGTGCTCGCCCTCGGGCAGCGCGGGGACGCCGTGGCGCGCGAGCACGTCCTGGACGTAGGCACGGTGCTCGGCCGGGATCATGGCCTCGACGTCGTCCTCGGTGACCCCTTCGACCTTCTGGGCCGGCATCACCACGTCCAGCCCGTAGGGCCGCCCGTCGGTGTGCGCCTCCATCCAGTCGAGGTCGCGTCTCAGCTCCTCGGCGGCGCCGTACCGCACGGCGCCGAGCACCCCGAAGCCGCCCGCGCGGGTGAGCGCGGCGGCCACGGCGGGGAAGGGCGTGAAGCCGAAGATCGCGTGCTCTGCTCCCAGTTGGCTGCTCAGCTCCGTCTGCATGGGCGCAGGATGCCGCAGCCGCCTTGCGGAGGGAAGACTTTTTCTGACGAGCCGTCAGTTCACTCTTCCTGTCCTCAGCACCGGGGGCGGGACCGTGGCCGGACGGGTGTCAGCAGCGCAGTGCGAGTGCCCGGTAGACGTCGGCAGCCTCGTCCCCGCGCCCCAGGCGCTCCAGGCAGTGCGCCTCCTCGCCCCTGCTGGCCAGGGTGCCGGGGTCGCCGGGTCCCAGGACACGGTGGCGCACGGACGCCACGTGCCGGTGCACCTCCAGCGCCTCCTCCCAGCGGCCGAGACCGCCGAGGCTCGTCGCCAGTCCGTGCAGGGACCGCAGCGTCTCCGGGGCGGCGGCACCGTGCACCCGGCTCCGGGCCGCGGCGAGCTCGCGGTAGAGCTCCTCGGCTTCGGCCACGCGTCCCGACCGGTCCAGGCACAGCCCCCATTCGTCCCGGGCCGCAAGCGTGCGGGGGTGGTCGTCACCCAGTACGCGGGCCCGGTCCTGGGCCACGCTCCGGCACGCCGCCAACGCCTCGTCCCAGCGGTGCAGCCGGCCCAGCGCGTGCCCGGCCGCCAGGCGGCTGTCCAGCGTGTCGGGGTGGCAGGGCCCCAGCAGCTCGCCCCGTTCGGCGGCGACCGCCACATGCGCCTCGTACGCCTCCACCCAGCACCCCAGGCGCCCCAGGCTCTCGCCGGCCTTGTGCCTGCTGGCCAGCACAGCCGACAGGGCGGGCGAGGGGGTGGGGCGGCGGTCATCGGAGGGCAGCCCTCCGGAACGGTCCCCGGCCGGCCAGGGAGTGGCGGGCCGGTGCGCCGCGACGGGTCCCGGCGCCGGGCGAGGGGTGGAGTACGGCGCCCAGGGGCCGTCCCCCGTGGGTACGTCACCGTACGCACCGGGCGGGCGGTGCGTCGCCGAGAGCGCGCGAGGTCCCCCCGCACCCACCGCCGCGACGCCCGGACGGGCGGAACCGGATGTCCGCGCCCCGTGGGTCCACCGCCCGGTGAGCCCGCTCAGCCCCACCCACCCCCACGGGGGCGTACGCCGCACCACGGGGCCGCCCGCCGGCAGCCCGCCGCCCATGCCCCGCGTCCACCGGGGCATCCACAACGGTGCGGCGTCCCTGTGCCCGGCCAGGCCCCCGTCCGCGACGGCGGCCACCGGGAGTTGCCCACGCTCCTCCCGCACCGGTACGCCGCCGCCCTGCCACGCGACCGCGGCGCCGTCTCCCTGCCGCTCGGCCGCGTCGTCGCGCGCCCCCGCTGCGCCGTCCGGTGGCGCCAAACTCTCCGACGCCACCGCGCCCTGCGAGAGCGCCAGATCCGGTACCGCCTCAGCGCTCTGCGCCGCCACGCTGCGCTCCGGCACCGCGCCGCTCTCCGGCCACGCCCGCCCGTCCAGCACCACCGCACCACCCGGGCCCGGCTCGGCGCCCGCACCCGCGTCCCCGTCTGCGTCCCCGTCTGCGCCTGCGCCTGCGCCTGCGCCTGCTGAGGTTCCGGGCACCGCCCCCGTCATGCTCCCCCGGGTGGCGGCGCCGTCCCGTGCCGCGTCCCCGGCGGACCAGCCGGGCAGGCAGGCGCGGGCCGCCGCGAGCCGGGCGGACAGCTCGGCGGCACCGTCCGGGCGCCCGTCCGGCGCCTTGGCCAGCAGCCGCAGGATGGCCTCCTCCAGCGGCGGGGGCAGTTCGGGGCGGTGGGCGCGCGGCGGCTCCGGCGCGGCGTCACGGTGGCCGACGAGGACGGACCAGGCGTCGCCGCCCCGGAACGGGGGCCCGCCGGTTGCCAGTTCGTACAGCACACACCCGAACGAGTACAGGTCGCTGCGGTGGTCCACCACGGTGCCGGCGATCTGTTCGGGCGACATGTAGTGCGGGGTGCCCATGGCGATACCTGTGCCGGTCAACTTCGCGGTGAAGCCGATGTCGTGGGCCAGCCGTGCGATACCGAAGTCGCAGATCTTGACGGCTCCGTCGGTGGTGCGCATGACGTTGGCCGGTTTCAGGTCACGGTGCACGACCCCCTGCTCGTGGGTGTAGGCCAAGGCCGCCGAGACCTGCTCGGCGACGTCCAGCACCTCGGCCACCGGCAGCGGCTGCCGTTTGCCCTCCTCCAGCAACTGGCTGAGGTTGCGCCCCTCCAGCAGTTCCATTACCAGGTAGAGCAGGCCCTCGTCGTCACCGAAGTCGTGCACCACGGTGACGCCCGGATGCTGGAGCGCCGCGGCGACGCGTGCCTCGCGCCGGAAGCGTTCCCGCACCACGCGCAGGAACGCCGCGTCCCCCCGCTGCGCCAACGGCTTGAGGCACTTGACGGCGACCCGTCTGCCCAGCGACTCGTCCTGCGCCCGCCACACTTCCCCCATACCGCCCCGCCCGATGAGTTCGAGCAGCCGGTAACGGTCATGGATCAGGGTGCTCTGAACCATCCCCGTCTCGCCCCCGTCGTCGCGTCCTGTCCTCGTCCCTCCCCTGTCTGCCCAGTATGGCGGCCTCGTTCCTGCATGTGTATGCCAACCGGTGGCGGGGTGTACGCCTTTGACCGGTTCAGCACGGTAGTGGCGCGTACGTGATCCGGGCGGACCGCGGCGCGGCGGACGCGGCGGGCGGCCGTACGGTCCCCCGGGGATGTTCAGCGGCGCACCCGCGGCATGCCCAGGCCGATCCAGGAGATGATCTCGCGCTGGATCTCGTTGTTGCCGCCGCCGAAGGTGAAGATGACGGCGCTGCGGTAGCCGCGCTCCAGCTCACCGCCCAGTGCGGCGCCCGCCGACCCCTCCTTGAGCGGGCCGGCCGCGGCGACGACCTCCATCAGCCAGGCGTAGACGTCGCGGCGCGCCTCGCTGCCGTAGACCTTGACCGCGGAGGCGTCGTGCGGGGTCAGCGTCCCCTTGTCGAGGGCGTCCACCATCTGCCAGTTGAGCAGCTTCATGGCCTCCAGCCGGGCGTGCGCGCGGGCCAGCCGGGTGCGGACCCAGTTCAGGTCGAGGACGCGACGGCCGTCGGAGAGCTCGGTGCGGCGGGCCCACCGCCGGGTGTCGGCCAGCGCCCGGATCGCCATGGTGCCGTGCGCGGCGAGGGTGACGCGTTCGTGGTTGAGCTGATTGGTGATCAGTTTCCAGCCGGCGTTCTCCTCGCCGACACGGCGGCTGGCCGGCACCCGCACGTCCTCGTAGAAGCTGGCCGTGGTGTCGTGCGAGGCGAGTGTGGTGATGAGGGTGCACGAGTAGCCGGGGTCTGCGGTCGGCACGAGCAGCAGGGTGATGCCCTTGTGCGGCTTGACGCCGGGGTCGGTGCGCACGGCGAGCCACACCCAGTCGGCGGTGTCCCCGTTCGTGGTCCAGATCTTCTGGCCGTTGACGACGTAGGTACCCGTGTCGGTGTCGCCCTCGCGCACGGCACGGGTGGTCAACGAGGCGAGGTCGGTGCCGGCCCCGGGTTCGCTGTAGCCGATGGCGAAGTCCAGCTCGCCGGCCAGGATCCGGGGCAGGAAGTAGTTCTTCTGTTCGTCGGTGCCGTAGCGCATGAGGGTCGGCCCCACCGTGTTGAGCGCCATCAGCGGCAGCGGGACGTTCGCCTGTGCGGCCTCGTCGAAGAAGACGAACTGCTCCACGGCGCTCATTCCCCGGCCGCCGTACTCGCGCGGCCACCCCACACCGAGCCAGCCGTCCCGGCCCAACTGCCGTATGGTCCGCCGGTAGAACCGCTTCTGCTCGGCAGGTTCCGCGTAGCGCTGCTGCGCGCCGTCGGGTACGAGGCGCGCGAAGTACTCGCGCAACTGATCGCGCAGTTCCAGCTGTTCGGTGGTGTAGTCGAGGTACACGGCCCCTCCGCTCCACGACGGGTCCCCGGTGGCAGCTGCACAGATTAGAACGTGTTTCACCACAAGGGAATGGCCTGAACACCGTCGCGGCACCGGACCAGGACGCGGCACCTGTACGGGACATGCCTCCGAGCCACACGGCCGTGCCCCGGCCTCCTGCTGGTGCCTACTTCTCGTGCGTACCCCTCGGCCGGGGGGCCAGCCAGGCGAGGGAGGCGGTGACCAGGGCGCGGACACCGGTGTCGAGAGTGGGCTGGACGGCGGGCGCGAAGCGCGGGCTGTGGTTGCTGGGGACGTCCCGGTGGACGGTCCCGGCCCTCTCTGCCTTGCGGTAGGTGTCCGGGTCGGTGCCGCCCAGGCCCCAGTACGTCGAGGGACAGCCCAGGCCTGCGGGGATCTCGCCGAAGTCCTCGCTGGCCGGGACGGGGCCGACCTCCAGCGCCCGGCCGGCACCGAACGCGGCCCGGAACGCGGCGGCGACCCGGTCGGTGGCCTCCTCGTCGTTCTCGGTGACGGAGAACTCGCTGAGGGTCTCGAACTCCGGTTCCCGTTCGGCGCCGGAGGCGGCGCACTCGCTGGTGACGATCCTGCGGACCGCGGCCAGGACACGGGAGCGGGTCTCCTCGTCGAAGGAGCGGATGTTGAGCTCCAGCCGCGCGCTGTCGGGAATGATGTTGGGCCCACTGCCCGCCTGGAGCGAGCCGACGGTGACCACCGCGGGCGTCGTGGCGGCGGTTTCACGGGCCACGACGGTCTGGAGCCGGACGACGACCATGGCGGCCAGCAGCACCGGGTCGATCGCCCGCTCCGGCATGGACCCGTGCGCGCCGCGCCCGTGGAGCGTGATCCGGAGGCTGTCGGAGGCGGCCATCATGACGCCGGGCCGGGTGAGCACGCACCCCGCGGGGGCAGGGAGCACATGCTGGCCCAGCGCCACGTCCGGGCGGGGGACCCGCTGGGCGAGCCCGTCCTCGACCATGGCGCGGGCTCCCGAACCGCCCTCCTCGTTCGGCTGGAAGAGGACCACGAGAGTGCCCTGCCACACCTCCGTACGGTCCGCCATCAGGCGTGCCGCTCCCAGCAGGCACGTGACGTGCACGTCGTGACCGCACGCGTGCATCACCGGGTGTTCCACCCCGTCCTGGTCGGTCCCTGTCGCGGCCGACGCGTAGTCCAGGCCGGTCTGTTCGCGGACGGGCAGCGCGTCCATGTCCGCCCGCAGCAGCACGGTCGGTCCCTCGCCGTTGTGCAGCACCCCGAGCACCCCCGTGCCGCCGACCTCCTCGGTGACTTCGTAGTCCCGCTCGTGCAACGCCTGCGCGACATGACCCGCCGTACGGTGCTCCTGGAAGCCGAGTTCCGGGTTCCGGTGCAGATCCTTGTAGAGCTCCTCCAGCCTGTCGCGGATGTCTTCGAGGCCCGACAGGACGGCATCGGCGGCGCCGGCGGCGAGCTCGTCGGTGTCCGGGGAGCCGTGGGGCGCGTCGAAGGAGCGGTCGCTCATGTCGGAGAGCCTTTCTGTACGAGGGCACGGGGCGTCCCGCTGTGCGGGCTGTCGGGCTGGGCGGGCCGCTGCGAGGCCGGGAGAGCTGCGAAGGGCGCGGTTCGGTGGCGTGCGGCGGTGGAGCCGCGGCTTACGTTGACGGGATGGCTCAGGACACGAACGTCCGCGCGCAGTGCTCCCTGGTGCTCCTGGCGGCGGCGTCCGGATCCGTCGACGCGCTGGCACTGACCGCGCTCGGCCACGTGTTCGCCGGGGTGATGACCGGCAACCTCGTCCTGGTGGGCGTCGCGGCGGGCAGCGGAGGTGCAGAGGGGGTGCCCGGCGCGCTGGCCCTGGCCGGCTACGCGGCGGGAGCGGTACTGGCCGCCCGGCTGTGCCGGAACGCCGGCGACGCGCCGCCGGGCTCCCGGTGGCCGTCGCGCGTCGTGGGGTGCCTGTGGCTGGAGGCGGGACTGTTGGCGGCCCTCGCCGCTGTGGCCGGTGTGCTGGACGGTGAGCCGGGCGGCGTACTGCGGTCCGCGCTGCTGACGTGCGCGGCGGTGGCGATGGGCGTGCAGTCCTCGGCCATGCTGGCGGGCGGCTCGACAGCGGCGCCGAGCACCTACTTCACCGGGACGCTGACCGCCCTGTTCGCCCGGTTGCCCGCGGGCGGGCCGCCGCCCAGCACATGGGCGGCCGTCCGCCTCGTGGCCGTCGTCGCGGGCGCGGCGGCCGCTGCCTGGCTGCGCACGAGCGCGGCGCCCGCGGCGTTCGCCGTCCCGGCCGCCCTGCTGCTGGCGGCCCTGGCCCTGCAGCGGACCGGCACACCCGGCAGCGCACCCGCCCCGTACACCTGAGCGCACGCGGTACGGGCCGCCTGTCCACTCCCTCACGGCTCCCTGCCGCCGTCCGCGGGCCCGCCCCGGCCCTCCGCCGTCTCGTCGGCCTCCTCTGCGGCGCGCTGGGTCATGTTCCGTGTCCGCAGCTCGGTCTCGCGGATGCAGACGACCGCGACGAAGGCGAGGAACCCCGCCACGGAAGCGGTGAGGAAGGCGTCACCGATGCCGTGCCCGTACGCGTCCGAGATCAGCGGCCTGATGCGGGGCGGAAGTGCCGACAGGTCGGGGATGCCGGAACTGGGCGAGGCGTGCCGGGGCGGCAGATGAGCGGCCTCGAAGTTGCGCCGGGTGTAGTCGGCGACCCGGTGGCTGAGCAGCGCGCCCAACGCCGAGACGCCGATGGCGCCGCCGAACGTGCGGAAGAAGGCCACCACCGAACTGCCGGACCCCAGATCCTTGGGCGGGATGGTGTTCTGCACGGCCAGGACCAGGTTCTGCATCGTCATGCCGACGCCCGTGCCGAGCAGATACATGAAGACCGCCAGGTGCCAGTACGGAGTGTCGGCGCGTGCCGTTCCCATCAGGGCGAGACCGGCCGTCAGCAGGGCGCTGCCCAGCACCAGCCAGCGCTTCCAACGGCCCGTGCGGGAGATGACGCGGCCGATGACGGTGGAGGCGAGGAAGAGTCCGGCGATCATCGGGATCGTCAGCACGCCGGACATGGTGGGCGACTTGCCGTGTGCGAGCTGGAAGTACTGGCTGAGGAACACGGTGGCGCCGAACATGCCGATTCCGACCAGCAGGCTGGCGAGCGTGCACAGGGTGACCGTACGGAAGCGGAAGAGGTCCAGGGGGATCACCGGCTCCCGCGAGGCCCGCTCCACCAGCAGCGCGAGCACTCCCAGCAGGACGGCACCGGGCACCATCACGGCCGTCTGCCAGGACATCCACGGCCAGTTCTTGCCGGCCAGCGACACCCAGATGAGCAGCAGGCACACCGCCCCGGTGATCAGCGCGGCGCCGGCCCAGTCGATGTGCGGTCGGCGCTTGCCGTGCTCCAGTTGGGGCAGCCGCAGGGTGAGCTGGAGGACGACGAGCGCGGCGATCGCGAAGGGCACCCCCACGTAGAAGCACCAGCGCCAGCCCAGCCAGGAGGTGTCGACGATGACGCCCCCGACCAGGGGTCCCGCGATGGTGGCGAGGGCGAAGGTCGCCCCGAGGTAGCCGTTGTAGCGGCCGCGTTCCCGGGGCGCGATGATCGCCGCCAGGACGACCTGGGCGAGTGCGGTGAGCCCGCCGGCGCCGATCCCCTGGAAGACGCGGCAGCCGATCAGCCATCGGGTGCTGTCCGCCGCCCCGGCTGCGGAGGAGGCGAGGACGAAGACGATCAGCGCGAGTTGGACCAGCAGCTTCTTGCTGAACAGGTCGGAGAGCTTGCCCCACAGCGGGGTGGAGGCGGCCATGGCGACGAGCTGTGCGGTGACCATCCAGGTGTAGGAGGACTCTCCTCCGTGCAGGTCGGCCAGGATGGTGGGCAGGGCGTTGGAGACGACCGTCGAGGAGAGGATCGCCACGAACATGCCCAGCAGCAGCCCGGAGAGCACCTCCAGGATCTGACGGTGCGACAGCCGGTCGCCGGGGCCGCTCGCGGGCTGGGTGTCGGTGGGGTGCGCGCGGTGTGCCACACGGTGGGACTTCCACCCCGGGAGTGGCAGCGACACGACCCGTTCAGGGTCCTTGGCGGACAAATCACCTGATTGCCCGTTTCCTACTATTTACACGATCTGTGAAGCTGGTGAAACTCATGGTGACCGTCCCCTACATCAGGAGTACTGGTGATTCTCTCGATCTCGGGCGTCGTGCTGCTGGGCCTGATCGTTTTCCTGTTCTTCCGCAAGGACAACCTCAAGGTCTCCCACGCGCTGGTGTGTGCTCTCTTCGGTTTCTATCTCGCCGGCACAGCGATGGCCCCCAGCATCAAGGCGGGCGGCGAGAGCCTGGCCGGCCTGCTCGGCGGCCTGAAGTTCTGACCGGCCGCGCGCGCGGACGGGTCGGCGGACACGGGCCGGGAGGAGTTGCCGGTGGGCCGGTGGGCGATGCGGTGGGGGCGGCCACGGTGGCGGGCGCGCGGCACCACCCGGGACGCGGCACGGGCGGGCGCCGAAGGGGTGCTCGACGTACTGCACCCCCTGCTCGTGCTCGGCCGCGGGGCGCGCCGCCTGGCGGCACGGGGGCGTGCCTGGTGGGACCGTACGCCCGGTGAGCGGCGCGGCCCCGCACTGTTCGTCGTCGTCGCGTGCGGCGTCCTGGTCTGGGTGCTGCCCTACGGTCCCCCGGCGGCGGCCCTCGGGCTGCTGGCCGCCGCCGGGTGGTACGGCCGCGCGGACCCGGCGGACCCCGCGGAGCCCACCGGGAGCCGGGGCGCGGGCCCGACCGGTGCGCAACGGGCACGCCTCCAGGCGCTGTACGAGGCGCTGGTGCCCTACTTCACGCCGGTCGGCGACCCGCGCCCCGACCCGCTGTACTCCCCTGACGGCGTGTGGGAGCGCGCGTTCGAGGAGTACGCGTTCCGCGACGGCAGGATCAGCGCCCTGCTGCTGTGCTACCCGGCGGCCTTCCTCGACGGAGAACCGGCCGAACGGCTCCGCGTCGAGCGGGTGCTGGCGGCCAAGACCGGCCGGGAGCGCGAGTACCGCTTCTGCTGGGACCAGGAGGGCAACCGGCTGGAGATGACGGCCCTCGAACCGCTGCCCACCGGCATCGCGGCGCAGCCGTTCGTCGCGGCACCCGGCGAGACGGTGCTCGGTTTCACCGACGGGTACGAGGTCGGCCGTACCGTCCCGGTCCACTTCCTCGGCGCCGCCGCACCGCTGGACGTGCCACCCGTGATGTGGCGTACCGGCCCCCGCTCGACGGAGCAGCACCTGCTGGCCGTCGGGACCGCCGGCGCCGGCACCAGTTCGCTGTTGCGGTCGCTTGCTCTGCAGGCGCTCGGGCGGGGCGAGGTGCTGTTCGTGGACGGCGACGGAGGCGGCGAGTTCGCGTGCTTCGCGGCGCGGCACGGGGTGCTGGGGGTGGAGTCCACACTGCCGGGCGCGCTGTCCGCGCTGGAGTGGGTGGTCCGCGAGACGGAACGGCGGCTGCTGGCCACCAGCCGGGCCCGGCAGCGTGGTGAGGGCGTCCCGGCAGACGTGCTGCGGCCGCTGTGGGTGCTGCTGGACCGGCCTGCCGCGCTGAGCCATCTGGCGCGGGCCGAGGACCGTACCGACCCGCAGGAGCTGCTGCGGGTCCCGCTCCGGCACGGCCGCGCCGCCGGAGTGACCGTGGTGGTGGCCGAACAGTTCGAGGCTTTGGCGGACTTGGCGGAGGAGCTCTTCACCCGCACGCGGGCCAGGGTCGTGCTGGGTGCCGTCTCGCCCGAGGAGGCGGGCACCGTGCTCGGGACGGCTCCGCAGACCGGGCCCGGCGCCCCCGTACCACCGGGCCGGGGCTTCGCCAGGCTGGGGCAGGGGCCGGTGCTGCGGCTCCAGGTGCCCACCACCCCGGATCCGCTGGACGAGACCGCGGGCGAGCCCGAACGGCTGGCCGTCCAGGCGCTGCTGCCCGTATCGGTGCACGCCCCCGCTCCGTCCGCGCCCCCCACCGAGGTGCTCCCCCATGCCCCCGCCGGGCCGCGCTCGGACCCCGCGGCCGGGACACCCTCCGCCTCCTGCACCTGGCCCGGGACGGATCCCCGCCCTCGGACCCCGTCGGGCGCCGCGGACGGAGTGTGCCGCGCCGCCGCACACCGGGAAGCGGCCGAGGAGGGCCGGACCCCGTAGCACCGGGCCCGACGCGACGGCGCAGCGATCCGGCGGCGCGGTGCCCGAGCGCCGCTCCGCAGGGCCGGGTCAGGCCACGTAGGAGCGCGGCAGGTCGGACGGGATGGCCGCACCGGAGCGTACGAGGTCGGCGGCGGCCGCCAGGCGGCTCGCGGCCTCCCGGGCGAGCGGCTCGTCGAGGGTGAACGGCAACCGGACGTACCCCTCGAACGCGCCGTCCACACCGAACCGCGGGCCCGACGGGACCCGCACGCCCAGCCGCTCGCCCGCTTCCGCGATGCGGGAGCCGGACAGCCCGCCGGTGCGCACCCAGAGGGTGAGCCCGCCGTGCGGGACGGTGAACTCCCAGTCGGGCAGGTGGTCGCGGAGAGCGGCGATGAGGGCCGCGCGGTTCTCGCGGGCCTTGTCGCGGCGCAGCGTGACGGCCTGCTCCCAGCCGTCCCCGGACAGCAGTTCGGTCACCGCGAGCTGTTCCAGCACCGGGCTGCCCAGGTCGACGTAGGCGCGCGCCGCGGTGAGGCTGCGGATCACCTCGGGAGCGGCCCTGATCCAGCCGATGCGCAGTCCTGCCCAGACGGACTTGCTGACCGAGCCGACGGTGACGACCGTGGAGCCGCCCGGATCGTAGGCGGCCATCGGCGGCGGCATGTCCGGGCCGGTCACCTCCCGCTCCGGCGACGCGGTGCCCACACCGGCGGGCGCACCCAGCGGCAGCTCGGCCATGGTCTCGTCGGCGATGAGCACCGTCCCCGAACCCCGGGCCGCGGCGACCAGTTCCCGCCGCTGCTCGGCGTCGGCCAGGGCGCCGGTCGGGTTGTGGTAGTCCGCGACGACGTAGGCCAGCCGCGGCGCGGCCTCACGCAGCGTACGGTGCCAGGCCGGCAGGTCCCAGCCGGCCAGACGGTCGGCCATGGGGACGGGCACGAGGCGGCCACCGGTCTCGCGCAGCAGCTGCAATACGTTGGCGTACGACGGATGTTCGACGGCGATGCGCTCACCCCTGGGCACCAGCAGCCGCGCCAGCGCGCCCACGCCGCCCAGGGCGCCGGTGGTGATCATGATCTGCTGCGGCATCGTCGGCACCCCCTTCGCGGTGTAGCGCTCGGCGACGGCCTCGCGCAGCACCGGAAGGCCCGCCGGATAGTCGCCGTGGGTGTGCGCGTACGGTGCCAGCGCGGGCAGCGCGCACTGGAAGGCCTCGCTCATGTACGGCTCCGGCGCCGGCAGCGCGGCACAGCCGAGGTCGATGACGGTGCCCTCGTTCTCCGGGGGAAGCGGATCGAGACCGCGGGTGGGCAGCGGCTTCCCGGCCGGTACGGTCGTCCAGCTCCCCGACCCCCGGCGCGATGCGAGGAACCCGTCGGCACGCAGGGCCTCGAAGGCCGCCGCGACGGTCGTCCGGCTCACCGACAGCGCCCCCGCCAGTTCCCGCTCGGCGGGCAGCCGCGTCGCGACGGGGATGCGCCCCTCCAGCACGAGCAGCCGCAGGCCGTCGGCCAGCGCACGGTAGGCGGGCGCCTTCCGGGGGCCGCCGGAGCCGTTCCTGTCCGCAGACGGCAGACCAGTCGCCGTTCCGGCCCCCTCCTGCCGCACGGAGTGCTGCGATCCCAGGAGCCGCGCCAACTGCGCAGCACCGACGGCGGAGTTCCAGTGCGCCATCTTTTCCGGTCCACCTCTCCGAGATTGGCCATGGATGTGGCCTGCTTCCATGCCACAGAGTGCCATGAGACAGTCCAACCGGCACGGGA
Organism: Streptomyces sp. CNT360; assembly: GCF_000424785.1. Lineage (NCBI taxonomy): Bacteria > Bacillati > Actinomycetota > Actinomycetes > Kitasatosporales > Streptomycetaceae > Streptomyces > Streptomyces sp. CNT360. The sequence continues at coordinate 62,353 of NZ_AUKO01000004.1, forward strand.
AGGGGCAGGTCTTTGTCCATATCGAGGGGTTCCGGCGTCTCCGACAGTCCCGACAGACCCGGCAGCACCGGCGGTACCGGCGCCACCGGGGTCGGCGACAGCACCGGCGGTGCCGGGGTGCCCCGCCGGCACCTGGTCCGCAGGGTCGTGCAGTTGTACGTGGGGCTGGTGCTGTACGGAGCGAGCGCGGCGCTGATGGTCCGCGCCGGGCTGGGACTGGACCCCTGGGACGTGTTCCACCAGGGCGTCGCCGAGCACACCGGCCTCTCGATCGGCACGGTCTCGATCCTCGTCGGGGCACTGGTGCTGCTGCTGTGGTGGCCGATGCGGGAGCGCCCCGGCCTGGGAACGGTCTCCAACGTGTTCCTGGTCGGGCTCTCCATGGACGCCACCCTGTGGCTGCTGCCCTCCGCGGAAGGGCTCGGCTACCGGATCCCGCTGCTGGTCGCGGGCGTGGTGCTGAACGGCGCCGCGACCGGCCTGTACATCGCGGCCCGCTTCGGCCCCGGTCCCCGGGACGGCCTGATGACCGGGCTGCACCGGGTCACCGGTCGCTCGATCCGCCTGGTGCGGACGGGGATCGAGGTGGCGGTGCTGGTGAGCGGCATCCTGCTGGGCGGCTCGGCCGGTGTCGGCACCGTCCTGTACGCGCTCGCGATCGGGCCGTTGGCCCAGTTCTCCCTCCGCGTGTTCGCCCTCCCCGCCCACCCCGGGACCACCCCCGCGGCCGGCTCGGGCGCCTCCCCCACGACCGCTTCGGACACCGCACATATGGATATCTCCGACATCTCCCCCGCGGCGCACACCGCCGAGGTAGCCGCACACGCGGACGACTCCCCCGCCGAGCGCACGGAACCGGTTCCCGCAGCAGGCTGCAAGGGCGCCGCCGCGGCAAGCGGTGCCGCGGAGGACGCGCGGGCCCGCGAGGCCGACTGAACCGCAGGCGGAGCCGGACAACGGGGCGAGCGGCACCACGCAGCCGGCCCCCATGAGCCCGAGATGCAGCACGGGTCCGGAACACCCGCGCGCGGCCTTCGGCAGCCGGCGGCGGCGCGCGATACTGCGCCGGTGACGAACGTACGACCGACCCGGCGGCGCTCTGCCGGGCAGCCCGCTCATCCCTTCCTCGACCATCCGGTGCCACTGGCCTTCGCGCACCGCGGCGGCGCGGCCTCCGGACTGGAGAACACCCGGGCGGCCTTCGCGCGGGCCGCCGAGCTCGGCTACCGCTGCATGGAGACCGATGTCCACGCCACGGCGGACGGCGCGCTGGTCGCCTTCCACGACGCGACGCTGGAGAGGACCACCGACCGAAGCGGCGCCCTCGCGGAGTTGAGCTGGGAGGAGGTGAGCCGGGCCCGCGTCGCCGGCCGCGAGCCGGTACCGCTCTTCGCCGACCTGCTACGGGCGTTCCCCCACGTACGCTGGAACATCGATGTGAAGGCCGAGGCCGCACTGGTCCCGTTGCTGGATCTGCTGGAGCGGGAGAACGCCTGGGGGCGGGTGTGCGTCGGGTCCTTCGAGGAGGCCCGGGTCGCCAGGGCACGGACGCTGGCCGGACCGAAGCTGCTGACCTCCCTCGGCACCAGCGGCGTACTGGCGTTGCGGATGCGCGCCTACCGCCTGCCGTGGCGGCTCCCGGCGGGGGCCGGCTGCGCTCAGGTGCCCGAACGGCACGGCCGGATACGGGTGGTGGACCCGGCCTTCGTGCGGGCCGCACACGCGCGCGGCCTCCAGGTGCACGTGTGGACGGTGAACGACCGCGCGCGGGCCGAGGCGCTCCTCGACATGGGCGTGGACGGGATCATGACCGACCATCTGGAGATGCTCCGCGACGTGTTCACCGAGCGGGGCGCGTGGCCCCAGGAGTGAGGCCCGGTCCCGTCGGCCCCTGGCCGAACACCTCGTCGAGGAAACCGCCGACCTCCCGCGCGAAGCGGTCCGGGGCGTCCTCGTGGAGCCAGTGCCCGCAGCCGGGGAAGGTGACCAGGCGGGTGCCGGGCCGCTCCTCGACCATGCGGTGCGCCACCTGCTCGGACAGCATGAAGCTGTGTTCCGCGCGCAGCAGCAGCGCCGGCTGCGCCGACGCCCGCCAGTGCGCACCCAGGTCCCCCGCGAAGGCGCGCTGGGAGGCCATCATGTCGGCGGCCTCGAACCGCAGTCCCCAACCGTCCCGGTACTGCACCGCGCTGTCGAGGAAGTAGCCCGCGTCCGGAACGCCGGCCGCCTCGATCGCGGCGCCCAGTGCCTCCCGGCTCGGTGCGCGACGGGGCCAGGCCGAACAGTCGAGCACCGGGTGCGCCTCCGGCTCCTGGTTGAGCACGGTCATGTCGGCCACCAGCAGGGCACTCACCCGCTCCGGTGCGCGGGCTGCCATCACGAAGGCGACGGCCCCGCCCATGGAGTGCCCCAGGACGGCCGCGCTCCGCACGCCGAGCACGTCCAGCAGTCCGGCGGCCTCGTCGGCGTAGGCCTCCGGCGAGAAGTCCTCGGCGCTCGGCGAGAGCCCGTGGCCGCGCTGGTCGGGCGCGATGACGCGAGCGCGGCCCCGCAGTGCCCCGGCGAGCGGATCGAAGATACGGCCGCTCCCGAAGTGCCCGTGCAGGGCGAGCAGTACGGGTCCGCTGCTTGGCGAGTCGAGGTAGGCCACCCGCCGTCCGGCGACGTGCGCGACCCGGTGGTGCCGGACGACTTCGTCCTCACCCTGCGGGTCCTGGGAAGCGGACATGGTGCACGGTCTCCTTGTCGTCGGGGCCGGATCCGCGCCCGGCGTCCTTCCCTTCGAGGGGTGAACGCTCCGGCTGTCCGTGCCGCGGAAGGGGAACTGTAGTCTCCCCGCACCGGTTTCGAAGATCGTTCGAAGCCGGGGGAAGCGTTCGACGGGGAGGATCGCGGATGGGCACGGGTACCAGCGGCACACCGCAGGACGGCACGGTTGTGGACGAGTCGGACGGGATACGGGAGCGGCGGCGCGAGCAGCGCGGCTGGTACTTCTACGACTGGGCGAACTCCGTCTTCTCCACCAGCGTCCTGACCGTCTTCCTCGGCCCGTACCTGACGGAGGTCACGAAGACGGCGGCGGACGCGGACGGCTATGTGCACCCGTTGGGCATCCCGGTACGTGCCGGCTCGTTCTTCCCGTACGCCGTCTCGGCCTCCGTGCTGCTGTCGGTTCTGGTGATGCCGCTGGCCGCCGCGTTCGCGGACCGCACGGGGCGCAAGAAGCCGCTGCTGGGCGCCGCGGCCTACCTGGGTGCCGGGGCGACCACGGGCATGTTCTTCCTGGACGGGGAGCGCTATCTGCTCGGCGGTGTGCTGCTGGTGATCGCCAACGTCAGCTTCGCCACGTCGGTGGTGCTCTACCACGCCTTCCTGCCGCAGATCGCCCCGCCCGAGGAACGCGACGCCGTCTCCTCGCGCGGCTGGGCGTTCGGGTACGGCTCGGGCGCGCTGGTGCTGGTGGCGAACCTGGGGCTGTTCCTGGGACACGACGCGCTGGGCGTGGCGGAATCCACGGCCGTGCGGATCTGCCTGTCCTCCGCGGGCCTGTGGTGGGCCGTCTTCACCGTCGTCCCCCTGCTGCGGCTCCGCGAGCGGCCGTCCCCCGCGGCGCACGGTGGCGGGCGCGTCGGATGGGGGCAGGGCTTCCGGCAGCTCGCCACGACGCTGCGCGAGATCCGCCGCTACCCGCTGACCTTGCTGTTCCTGCTGGCGTACCTGCTCTACAACGACGGCATCCAGACGGTGATCACCCAGGCCTCGGTCTACGGCTCGGAGGGGCTCGGGCTGGGTCAGACGACGCTGATCGGGGCCATTCTGCTGGTGCAGGTGCTGGCGGTGGCCGGTGCCCTGCTGCTGGGCCGGCTTGCCGCCCGGTACGGCGCCAAACGCGCGATCCTGGGCTCTCTGGTGGCGTGGACGGCCACCGTGGGCGCGGGCTACTTCCTGCCGCGCGAGGACCCGGTGTGGTTCTACGTCCTGGCGGTCGGTATCGGTCTGGTGCTGGGCGGCAGCCAGGCGCTGTCCCGCTCGCTCTTCTCGCATCTGGTGCCCGCGGGGAAGGAGGCGGAGTACTTCGCGCTGTACGAGATCAGCGACCGCGGCACGAGCTGGCTGGGGCCGCTGGTGTTCGGGCTGGCGTACCAGATGACGGGCGACTACCGGATCGCCATCCTGTCGCTGGTGGTCTTCTTCGCGCTCGGTTTCGCCCTGCTGCTGCGGGTACCCGTGCGGCGTGCGACGGCGGCGGTGGGCAACGTCGCACCCGGTAGGATTTAGACCTACGGGTGCCGGGCCGGTACTGTACGCCTTTGGCCCACCGGATGGACCGTTACTGCACGCCGAAGAGATGCGAACAGTGGGTGACATCTCCTGTCAGTTGTGACAAACCGGTCACCGGGGGGTACCGCAGATCAACGAAGCGGCAGCACGAAGAGCAGCGGCGCGTAGGCCCTCCGTCACGGGTGGAGTGCGCGACGGTGGGTGATCTCCCCGTACGGGAATCTTCACCGGCGGCCGGACGTTGACCGGATGACGACGACAGCGACACCTGTCCTGTGGGCGACCAGCCCGGGAGGCACGAATTCATGAGTGAGCGAGCTCTTCGCGGCACGCGACTCGTGGTGACCAGCTACGAGACCGACCGCGGTATCGACCTGGCCCCGCGCCAGGCCGTGGAGTACGCATGCCAGAACGGACATCGTTTCGAGATGCCGTTCTCGGTAGAAGCCGAGATTCCGTCCGAGTGGGAGTGCAAGGTGTGCGGTGCACCAGCCCTCCTGGTCGACGGCGAGGGTCCGGAGGAGAAGAAGGGCAAGCCCGCGCGTACGCACTGGGACATGCTCATGGAACGCCGTACCCGTGAGGAGCTGGAGGAGGTCCTCGCCGAGCGGCTCGCCGTGCTGCGTTCGGGCACCATGAACCTTGCGGTGCACCCTCGTGACGACAGCGGCGGCAACAAGCGCAAGTCCGCCTGACCTCCTCGGTCACGGCGGCAACACAGCGAGAGGGCCCGGTTCACACGTTCGTGTGGACCGGGCCCTCTCGTGCGTCCGCGGGCGCCCCGGGCCCGGGGCGCCCTGGCGGCGGTCGGCTGTCAGCCCTCCCGCTGGTCGTCGTCGTGGACGACCTCGCCCTGGACGACCTTGCCGTCCGGGCGGTGCATGCGGACCTGCTGCTCGGCCGTACGCGCCTGCTGGTAGGTGTCGCCGAGGCTGCCGGGGGCGAACCCGCTGCGGCGGTCCAGGAAGCGCTGGGTGGAGCCGCGCAGCAGCCTGGCGGTCGGCGGGAAGAGACACAGCAGCCCGACGACGTCCGTGAGCAGCCCCGGGATCATCAGCAGCAGCCCGCCCAGCATGGCCGTGCCGTTGCCGTGCCGCCCTGCGCCCTCCGGTTCCCCGGTGGCCGCGCCACCGCCCCTGGCCTGCTCCTGGGCGCTCTGCACCGCCTCGGTCAGGTTCCGCCAGGCGCGGCGCCCCGCCCGCTTGATCACGGCGGTGCCGGCCACGAGGCCCGCGACCAGCACCAGGAAGACGGTGAAGCCGCCGGCCGCGTCGCCGAGCAGGATCAGCAGCCAGATCTCCAGAACGATCCACGCGGCGACGGCCAGCGGTGCCAGCGTCCGGCCCCGCCGGCGCGGCGGCCGGGGCGAGGGCGTCCCGTCGGGGCCGCCGTCGCCGCCCCGGCCCGGGCCGTCGCCCGGGTCCTGGCCGTGGGGCTCGTACGGAAAAGGTGCGCGCGAGGTCATTCCTCCAGTGTGCCTGGCGCCACGTAGGAGCGGAATCAGCGCTCCTTGCGGCCGATGACCTTCCTGACCCGCCCCTCGACGCCCCAGGCCGCGATCCGCCACAGGGCCTCGGCCATGATGTCCCGGCTCATCTTGGAGTCGCCGCGCTCCCGCTCGACGAAGGTGATCGGGACCTCCACGACGTGGTACCCCCCGTGCACGGTGCGGCGGGTGAGATCCACCTGGAAGCAGTACCCCTGGGAGGCGATCGAGTCCAGCCCGATGCCCTCCAGCGTCTCCTTGCGGAAGGCCCGGAAGCCCGCCGTCACATCGCGTACGCCGACGTCCAGGAGCAGCCGCGAGTAGGTGCTGGCGCCCCGGGAGAGGAGCTCACGGGACCTGGGCCAGTTGACGATCCGGCCGCCGGGTACCCAGCGGGATCCGATGACCAGGTCGGCGCCGCCCAGGGCGGTCAGCAGCCGGGGCAGCTCCTCGGGCGGGTGGGAGCCGTCCGCGTCCATCTCGACCAGCACCCCGTAGCCGTTGTCGATGCCCCACCGGAAGCCCGCCAGGTAGGCGGCGCCCAGCCCTTCCTTGCCCTTGCGGTGCAGCACGTGCACCTGGTCGTCCTCGGCGGCGATCTCGTCCGCGAGCTTGCCGGTGCCGTCGGGGCTGTTGTCGTCGGCGACGAGGATGTGCGCCTCGGGCACGGCCTTGCGCACCCGGGTGACGACGGGCCCCAGGTTGTCGGCCTCGTTGTACGTCGGGATGATGACCAGGGCCGTGCCGAGGGGGCCGTACCTCCGCTGTCCGCCGTCCGTCACTGGTGCTGCCCCTCCGTTTGAGCTGGTCGGTCCTGCTGGTCGTGGCCGCCGCTTCGGTCATGGCCGGTGGCCCTCTCGCGCCCGGCGTCCTCCGGGCCCCGGTCGGTGCCCTCCCGGCCGTCCCCCTGGCCGGTGGCCTCCGGTGCGGATTCCGCGGTCTGCGCGGTATACGGCGCCGACGCGGTGACCGGTTCACGCGCACCGCGCGACCTGCGGCCCAGCACCCAGGCACCGGCGCAGGCGAGCACGCCCACGATAGCGATCCCCCACTCCGGGGCGGCGCCGACGCGGTCGGCGACGGTCAGCTCGTCCCGCAGCGGCAGGTTTTGGGTGAGCACGTCCCGGGTGAACTCGTCGGTGCGCTTCTCGACGGTCCCGTCCGGGGCGACGACGGCGCTGATGCCGCTGGTCGCCGCCGTCACCACGGCCCGGCCGTGCTCGATCGCCCGCAGCTTCGACATCACGAGCTGCTGCTCGGGCTGGCCGGTGTTGCCGTAGGTGGCGTTGTTGGTCTGCACGACGAGGGCGCGGGCCCCGTCCCGGACGGTGTCGCGGGGGATCTCGTCGTAGGCGACCTCGAAGCAGATCACGTCCCCCAGCGTGGCGGGCCCGGTACGGAGCACCCCGGTGTGGTCGCCCGGGTAGAAGTCCCGCGGGATCTGCTGGAGGCGGGTGATGACCTTGCTGAGCTGGTCGCGGAAGGGCACGTACTCGCCGAACGGCACCGGGTGCTGCTTGGTGTAGGAGGCGCCGGGCCCCTTCTTCGGGTCCCACACGATGCCCTGGTTCTCGACGTACCCCTGCCTGGTGGGGTGGTCGACGAGGGCACCGACGAGGACGGGAACCCCCACGGCCTTGACCGCCTCGTCGATGCGGGCGCCCGCCTCCGGGTACTTGTAGGGGTCGAGGTCGGAGGAGTTCTCCGGCCAGAGCACCAGGTCGGGCCGGGGCTCCTTGCCCTTCTTGATCCGCTTGGCGAGATCGAGGGTGGCCTCGACGTGGTTGTTGAGGATCTGCATGGGACGGCCCAGGAAGTGCATCCCGGGCTGCTCGACGTTCCCCTGCACGACGGCGATCCGGACCGTGTCGGCCGCCTTCGTGGGGACGGGCACCGCGAAGCCCGCGACGGTGACGAGGGCGGCCAGTGCGAGGGCGCCGAGCCCGGTGGCGCAGGAGCGGGCCGTCCGGGCAGGTGCCGAGCGGAGCCGCCAGACCGTCAGGGCCGTGGCCGCCAACAGCGTGCCGGCCAGCGCGACCGCGAAGCCGGTCAGCGGAGCGCCGCCCAGTGCGGCCAGCCGGACGAAGGGCGAACCGGTGTTGGCGAAGGCCAGCCGGCCCCACGGGAAGCCGCCGAAGGGGAGGCGGTCCCGCAGGAACTCCTCGGTCACCCACAGGCAGGCCCCCCACAGCGGCCAGCCGGGCAGCCGTGAGGTGACGGAGAGCCCCGCGCCGAGCGCGAGGACGAAGAGGCCCTGCAGGAAGGCGAGTCCGATCACCGCGTCCCAGCCGACGACGTGCAGCCACTTCAGCAGGACGACGAAGAAGGGCCAGCCGAACGCGAGCCCGAGCCAGGCGCCCTGGCGGCCCGTCCTGCCCCGGGTGAGCAGGCTCAGCGCGGCGACGGCCACCAGCGAGAGCGGCCACAGTCCGTAGGGCGGGAACGCGAAGGCGAGCGCCACTCCTGCCAGGGCTGCCAGTGCCGAACGGCGCCACTCGCGCCGTGCCAGCGCCCCGAGCCGTCGCCACCGCCCGCGGCGGACACCAGAACCGTCCCCGGAGTCGGCGGTGTCCCCGGGGTCTCCGCTCGTCGCGCCGGTGCTGCTCTGCTCGGAAGCGTGCGCCGACGCGGAAGGGGCCGAGGGAACATCACTGCGGTCGGCGGCCTCGGCCCTGCGTACGGGCGTGCCCACTCCGTCGGCGCACTCCGCGCTGTCGGGGGCGCTGCGGGGCGCTGCGGGAGCCGCCTCGTGCTCCCGGGAGCCGTCCGGGGCGGAGGCGGGGGTGGTGTCGGGGCCCGATGCCAAGGTCGCGGCCTTCCTCGCAGGTCGTTCGGTGGTGAGGTGACCGTACAACGCGCCGGGGCCACGAGGGGGGGCCGGGACCGCAAAGCCGGGGAAGGCACAGGAAGAAGGCCGGGCGACGCTCCGTAGCCGCACGCGCAGTACGCGCGCGGTGTCTACGGATCGGGGCCCGGCGCCCTTCGGGCCGACCTGGGACCCGCTGGCTGCGGATCGACCGAAAGCCGTTGTCTACTGAGCGTCCGGGCCCCGTCCCGGGTCACACCCGCCGACCGGCGGATCAGTACCTGTCCTCGTTGTCGCGGGCGCTGGACCTGGCTCGCAGCGGTGGTGCGCCGGTGCGGTACACCACCCCTGGCCCAGCGGGATTCGACGACAGCGCGGAAGCTCCCCGGTCGGACGTCCTGTGGTGGACTCGGCCGAACCTACCGGGCTCCGGGCGAGGATTGTCAACAGCCCAGCGACCTGGGGTGTTTCGCCAAATCAGCAGGTCAGTAGCGAGAACAGCGCGCGGGGCGGGGCGCACAGGGGGTCCCGATCGGCCCTATCGGCCCCCTGCGCATCACTCGTACGGCCGTGCGTGGACCGTCCGTCCGGCGACCACCGTGCGCAGGCAGACCGGCGCCGGGGTGCCCGGAGTCAGGTCCGGCAGCCCGGGGGTGCCGGAGCGCGGGTCGGTGGACCAGTTGGCGACGCGGGTGTCGGGCGTCTGGACCACGAGCGGCCCGGTGCGCCACACGGCGTAGTCGGCGGGGGCGCCGGGGGCGAGGACGCCCGCGTCGTCGCGGCCGAGGGCCCGCCAGCCGCCCCGGGTGTGTGCGGTGAAGGCACCGCGGACGGAGATCCGGTGCTCGTGCGTGCGGTGGAAGGCCGCGGCCCGCACGGCCTCCCAGGGGCCGAGCGGAGTGACGGGGCTGTCGGAGCCGAGAGCAAGGGGCACCCCGGCGTGGAGCAGTGCCGCGTACGGGTTGAGGGTGGCGGCACGTTCGGCACCGAGGCGACGCGCGTACATGCCGTCCGTGCCGCCCCAGGCCGCGTCGAAACCGGGCTGCACGGAGGCGGTGAGGGCGAGGTCGGCGAACTCGGAGACGGTGTGCGCGGTCAGCATCTCGGCGTGCTCGACACGGTGCCGGGCCGCACGGACGCGGGCGAGGCCGACGGTGCGCGCGGCGCGCCGGACGCCGTCGGTGACGGCCTGGACCGCGGCGTCCCCGATGGCGTGGAAGCCGGCCTGGAGCCCGGCTTCGGTACAGGTGGCGACGTGGGCGGCGATCGCGTCGACGTCGAGTTGGCCGCTGCCTGCGGTGTGCGGCGCGTCCGCGTAGGGGGCGCACAGGTGCGCGGTGTGGGAGCCGAGGGACCCGTCGGCGAACAGGTCACCGGCCGCGCCGCGCGCCCCGAGTTCCCTGACCTGCTCCGCCTCCTTTGCAGTCGTGACGAGTTGGGCCCAGTAGCCGTACACCCGGGGGCCCGGCTCCTCGGCGGCCAGCGCGAGCAGGGCGGTCAGGTCGTCCGCACCGGAGATGTCGGGGCCCGCGCACTCGTGGAGGGCGCCGATGCCGAGCGAGGCGGCGTGGTCCCGGGCGGCGCGCTGGGCCTCGGCGCGCTGCCGGTGGGTGAGGGTGGCGTGGGCGGCCTCGCGGACGGCGTGGTGGGCCTCGCCGGTGAGCGGCGCGTCGGGCCGGTACCCCGCACGGGAGGCGAGTTGCGGAACCATGTCGAGCATGGCGGTGGTGGCGAGCGCCGAGTGCACGTCGATCCGGGTCAGGTAGAGGGGCCTGCCGCCGGTCGCCTCGTCGAGCTCGGCGCGGCCGGGAGGGCGCTGCTCCGGCCAGGCGCTCGCATCCCAGCCGGTGCCCAGCAGCACCCGGTCGTCGGGCCGGGCCTCGGCGTGGGCGCGGATCCGGGCCAGCGCTTCGGTGAGCGTGGCGGCCCCGGACAGGTCGAGGCCGGTCAGCGCGAGCCCGGTCGCCGTGGTATGGACGTGGGCGTCGGTGAAGGCGGGGGTGACGAGGGCGCCGTCGAGGTGGACGACCTCGTCGACGTTCTCCTCGAAGGAGTCGGCAGCGCCTTCGGAGCCGATCCAGGCGATGCTGTCGCCCTCCACCACCATCGCGGTCGCGAACGGATCTGCGGGGCTGTGGACCTCGCCGCCGCGCAGCAGCAGGGTGCGGGGCCTGGAAGGGGTTGCGCTGTCGCTCATGGGGACAGTCTCCCGCTTCCTGACGCCCCGCCGCCGCGCGGGGTCGCCGGTGTCAGAGGCGGGGCGGCCGGGCCTCGTACGGGGTGGAGAGGACCACGGTGGTGCGGGTGGAGACGCCGGCCAGGGTGCGGATCCGGGCGAGCAGGTGCTCCAGTTCGATGGGGGTGGCGACGCGCACCTTGAGGATGTAGTTCTCGTCCCCCGCGACGCTGTGGCACGCCTCGATCTCGGGCACCTCGGCGAGCCGGTCGGCGATGTCGTCCGGGGCGCTGGGGTCGAAGGGTTTGACGGAGATGAACGCCGTCATGGACAGCCCGACCGCCTCGGGTTCCACGAGCGCGGCGTAGCCGCGGATGACGCCGCGCTGTTCGAGGCGGCGCACGCGCTGGTGCACGGCCGAGGTGGACAGGCCGGTGGCCTTGCCCAGGTCGGTGTAGCTCATCCGCCCGTCCTTGACGAGCAGTTCCACGATCTGACGGTCGAGTTCCTCCACAGCGGATCACCGTACTGCCCTCGCGCCCCCGGTGCAGCGCGTGTGCTCCGGCGCACGGAAGCGGCGCGCCGTGGCGTGCGGCGCGCGGGAGTGGCACAGGGCACCATGAGGTATGTGATGAAGGCCACACTTATGCATCGGCGTCCTGCGGTGCTGGGCGATTATGGGTGCGGCACGACGGGAAGTGCTTGCTGTGGCCGGAGCCATGAGCCCGGCCGTTCCATCAAGGGGGATCAGATGCGCACGACGAAATCCCGCTCCGCCCGCCAGGAGTCCGCTCACCAGAGCGACGCTCAGCCGGGCGAGGCGGTCGCTGTCTTCGACGACTCCGACGCCCTGGACGGCTCCGACGAGCCGCCCGGATCCGTCTTCGAGGAAGAGATGTACGAAGCTCTCCGCGTCAAGTGTCCCGACTGCGCCCAGGCCATCGCGGTCTTCTCCCAGGAGGAGCAACTGCCCCGGCACGGGCTGTGCGCCTCGCCGTGGAACCCGTTCGGCCTGACGGTGTGCCAGGGGTCCGGTCGCCCGGTGGCGGAGGCCGCACCGTGGGACAGGGAGCCCACCGAGCGGACGGTCAGCGAGCTGTTGACACTGCCCGAGGGGCTGGACTGGCGCACCCAGCCGTTCTCCCACGTCATGCTTCCCGGCTCCCGCCCGGCGGGACGCGTCCCCGCTGCGGTGAGGTGACGGGCGGCACACCAGTACCGGTCATCAGGTGACGTGAGGTCACCGGGGCCACGGGTCACCGGCCTCTCAGCCGCATCGAGGTCACCCTTCTTCGCCGCCTGCCCGCTCCGCGGTCCAGTACCGGTCCTCCAGCATCGCCTCCAACGCGGCGCGGTGCATGATCAGGTCGTCCGGGTCGTGGGGCGGCGCGCACTCGCCGAAGTGGACGCGCCGGTAGGCGCTACGGAGCATCACGACGGCGTGCCGTAGCGCCGCGTAGAGGGTGTGGAAATCCATGGCACGGGGCCGGTGGCCGGTCGGTTCCGCGTAGCGCCGCTCCACCACCCGGCGGCGCAGCAGCCCGGGCAGGCCGGTCTGTCCGCCGGATTCGGTCAGGTTCTGGAAGATGCGGTGCAGGTACACCATCCAGGCCAGGTCGAGTTCGCGGGGGCCGGGCGCGGCCATCTCCCCGTCCAGGACGGCGACCGGGCGGAACCCGTCGAAGACGATGTTGCCGCTCCAGGCGTCGCCCCAGCACACCACCGGCTCACCCTCCTCGTCGGACCAGTTGGCCTCCAGCCAGGCGAAGGCACGCTCGATGACGGGTGAGCGGGGCCGGTGGGCGACGACCCACTGGCAGCAGGCGCGCTGCTCCTCGACGTGGCGGCGGAGCGCGGTGCCCGCGCCGGGTCCGCGCCGGAAGCCGGCCCGGGCGGGCGGCGGCCAGAGCGCACGGGCCCCGGCCGGACATCCGGGAGACCCGGCGTTTTCGCGCGGGTCTCCGTGAGGAAGAGCTGACCGGGTAGCCGTGTACGGAGCCTGCGTGAGCCCCGTACGACGGGGGACCCGGGCGCCGAGGAGGTACGGACATGGCCGGCACGAGCACCAGGAGCAGGTCCAGCGACACCGCAGGCAAGGCGGGCGGTACCAGGAGCAGAAACACCGGAAAACAGTCCGGCGCCGACGGCGGCCGCGGCGGTGGCCCCGAGCGGCAGCAGGCGGTGGTCAGGGAACTGCTGAAGCAGCACGGCGAGACGTACGCCCACGAGGCGGGCATCACCCTGCGCGACACCCCGATGCCGCTGTACCAGTTGCTGGTGCTCTCCATGCTGCTGTCCGCCCGGATCCGCGCGGACATCGCGGTCGCCAGCGCCCGTGCCTTCACGAAGGCGGGCATGAAGGACCCGAAGCGGATGGCGGAGGCCACCTGGCAGCAGCGGGTGGACGCGCTGGGCGAGGGCGGCTACCGGCGCTACGACGAGCGCACGGCCACCATGCTCGGGCAGGGGGCCGAGCTCGTGCTCGACAAGTGGGGCGGCGATCTGCGCAGGCTGCGTCGGAGCGACGACCCGCAGGCCGCCCTCCGCGAGGTGCCGGGCATCGGGCCCACGGGCGTCTCGATCTTCCTGCGCGAGGCGCAGACGGTCTGGCCCGAGTACCAGCCCTACCTGGACGGCAAAGCGCTCCAGGGTGCGGAGAAGCTGGGGCTGCCCACGTCGGCCGAGAAGCTGGCCGGCCTGGTGAAGAAGGACGAGCTGGCACCGCTGGCGGCCGGACTGGTGCGGGCGGCGCTCAGCTCCAAGGTGGTCGACGAGGTCCGGGCGGCGGCCCGCACCTGAGGGCCCGCCCTCGCCGCTCTCCCGCGCCCCAGCGGGCGGCTGCCCCGCCCGTGGCCTACAGCTCCACGAGGGCCTGCACCGGCAGATGGTCGCTCGGGTACTGCCCGTTGAGGGAGAAGGTGTTGATCTCCGCACGCCGGACGCGGACACCGGGAGTGGCGAGGATCCAGTCGATGCGGTCGCCGTCGGGCACCAGCGGCTCGTAGCCGTGGAAGGTGCCGTAGAGCTTGCTGCGGCGCTTCGCGACCTCCCAGGTGTCGGTCAGCTTCCCGTCGGCCAGCAGCATGTCGTAGACGGTGTTGCCGTGGGCCGGGACGTTGAAGTCGCCGGTGACCACCTGCGGCAGTGCCGGGTCGAGCCCGCCCAGCCGCTCGGTGACCAGGGCGGCGGAGCGCTCACGCGAGTACTGGCTCAGATGGTCCAGGTGGGTATTGAGGTGGTAGAGCTCCCGGCCGGTCGCCAGGTCGCGGAAGTGCACCCAGGTGACCATCCGGACGACGGTGTTGCCCCAGGTGGCCGAGCCGATCAGCGCGGGCTGGCCGGAGAGCCAGAAGTGGTCGTAGGCGAGCGGGAGCAGTCGGCGGACGTCGTAGAAGACGGCCATGAACTCGCCCCGGCTGCCGCCCTCGCGGCCGGTGCCGATCCAGTCGTAGCCGGAGCCGCCCAGGTCGCCCGCGATGTCCTTGAGCTGCGGGTAGAGCCCCTCCTGCGTACCCAGCAGGTGCGGGCGCTCGCGCCGCAGGAGCGCCCGGGTGACCGGGCGCCGCTCGGGCCAGCTGTCGGGCGGCTCCTCGGCCGCGTAGCGGAGGTTGAACGTCATGAGGCGGAGCGCCCGCGAGCCGCCGCCCCCGCCCTCCGCAGACCGTGGCGCCGGGGCGGGGAGGCCACGCGGGGCGGTGGTGCGCGCGGCTGCGGCGTGCGCGGTGGCGCCGCCCGCCGCGAGGGGAAGGGCGAGGGCTGCCGCGGCTGCCGTACGGATGCCGCCGCGGCGGGTGAAGCGCGATCCGACCGACGTCATGTGAGTCCTCCCTGGTTCCTGGCACGGATCGGGGCGGTGCTCTTGCGCGCTCGTGTGCAGGCGGGGGCCGCGCGGTGCGGCCCCGGGCCGCACCGCGCGGATTCAGCTCCTGCTCTCCGGGCCCGCCAGATGGCGGGCGATCACCATGCGCTGGATCTGGTTGGTGCCCTCCACGATCTGGAGGACCTTGGCCTCGCGCAGATACCGCTCGACGGGGAAGTCGACCGTGTAGCCGTACCCGCCCAGCAGTTGCACGGCGTCGGTGGTGACGCGCATGGCGGCGTCCGTGCAGAAGAGCTTGGCCATGGCGGCCTGCCGGGAGAACGGCTCGCCCGCGTCGTGTTGTCGGGCAGCAGCCAGGTAGAGGGCGCGGCCGGCCTCGATCTGGGTGCCCATGTCGGCAAGCGTGAACCGCACACCCTGGAAGTCCGCGAGAGGTTGCCCGAACTGCCGGCGCTGCACCGTCCAGGTCAGCGCCTCGTCCAGCGCGGCCTGGGCGACCCCGATGGCGCAGGCGGCGATGCCCAGACGGCCGGCGTCCAGCGAGGAGAGGGCGACGGTGAAGCCCTGGCCCTCGTCGCCCAGCCTGCGCGAGTCGGGCACCCGCACCCCGTCGAAGTGCACCTGCGCGGTGGGCGAGCCGGTCAGCCCCATCTTGCGCTCGGGCGGTGCGGCGCTCAGCCCCTCGGCGTCACCGGGGACGAGGAAGGCGGTGATGCCGCGGGGGCCGTCCTCGCCGGTGCGGGCCAGAACGGTGTAGAAGTCGGCCACGCCGCCGTGCGTGATCCAGGCCTTGGTCCCGGTCAGCACCCAGTCGTCGCCGTCGCGCACGGCGCGGGTGCGCAGCGAGGCGGCGTCGGAGCCGGAGGCGGGCTCGGAGAGGCAGTAGGCGCCGAGCAGGCCACCGCCCAGCATGTCGGGCAGCCATGTGGTGCGCTGCTCCTTGCTGCCGAAGCGGGCGAGCCCGTGGCAGGCCAGCGAGTGCACGCTGGTGCCGAGCCCGACGGTGAGGCGGGCGGCCGCCAGCTCCTCCAGCACCTGGAGGTAGACCTGGTAGGGCTGCTCCCCGCCGCCGTGCTCCTCCGGGTAGGGGAGCCCGAGGAGCCCGGAGCTCGACAGCAGCCGGAAGGTCGCGCGCGGAAATGTGCCGACGGCCTCCTCCTCGGCCGCCACGGGCCTGATCTCGCGTTGCACCAACTCGCGTACGAGGCCCAGCAGATCACGCGCCTCGTCCGTGGGCAGTTCACGTTCCACCGGCTGGGGGCCGTCCTGGGGCATGGTGCGCGCTCTCCTTCGGTTCGGGAAGTACGACGAGCGCGCCGGGGTGTGGCGGGTCGCCGAGGGGGCACCGGCCGCGCGGGGCCGGGAGTGCCGCTGCCTCAGCCGTGATGGTGCACCGTCGGATCGCGACGGTGGCTGATCAGCGGCTGCGGCGAGTTGGAGTATGCCCGATCGCGGGCCCGCCGTCACCGGCGTCAGGGCGGGAGCCGTGCGGCGCGGGGAGGTGTGAGCGGGGCCGAGGGCGGAACGACGAGGATTGGTCCGAACCATTGACTCACTGGTCTAGTCCTTCTACATTCCCGGAACGTACGACACACGCACGGCCGCAGCACGACTCACACCCCCGCATCCCACACGCGAGGTGACACATGCTCGGACCGGACAGACCCCCCTCCCCACGCGCCCCCGGCACCCCACGCGTGCCCTCTCCGCTCCCCCGCCGCCGGGGACTCCTCGCCCTCCTCGGCGCGGTCTGCGCGGCCCTGCTGGCGACGACTCTGCTGTCGGCCACGGCATCGGCCGGCACCCGCCAGGGGCAGGCGGCGACACCCCACTCCGCCGCCGCGCAGCAGCAGGCGGCAGCGGGCAGAACGGTGGGCTACTTCACCAACTGGGGCGTCTACCAGCGCAACTACCACGTCAAGAACATCGAGACCTCGGGCTCGGCGGACCGGCTCACCCACATCAACTACGCCTTCGGCAACGTCCAGGGCGGCAAGTGCACGGTGGGCGACAGCTACGCCGACTACGAGAAGGCCTACACCGCCGACCAGAGCGTCGACGGGACGGCCGACACCTGGGACCAGCCGCTGCGCGGCAACTTCAACCAGCTCATCAAGCTCAAGAAGGAGCACCCGGACCTGAAGGTGCTGTGGTCCTTCGGGGGCTGGACCTGGTCGGGCGGCTTCGGCCAGGCGGCCCAGGACCCCGCGGCGTTCGCCGAGTCCTGCTACAACCTGGTCAACGACTCGCGCTGGAAGGGTCTCTTCGACGGCATCGACATCGACTGGGAGTACCCGAACGCCTGCGGCCTGTCCTGCGACACCAGCGGCCGGGACGCGTTCGGCAACGTACTCAAGGCGCTGCGGGGGAAGTTCGGCGACCAGCTCGTCACCGCCGCCATCACCGCCGACGCCTCCCCCGGAGGCAAGCTGGAGGCCACCGACTACAAGACCGCGGCACAGTACGTCGACTGGTACCTGCCGATGACCTACGACTACTTCGGCGCCTGGGACGCGCAGGGCCCCACCGCCCCGCACTCCCCGCTGACCTCGTACGAGGGCATCCCGAAGGAGGGTTTCGACACCGAGGCAACCGTCGCCAAGCTCAAGGGGCTCGGCGTGCCGGGCAGCAAACTGCTGTACGGGCTCGGCTTCTACGGCCGCGGCTGGTCCGGGGTGACGCAGTCCGAACCGGGCGGCACGGCCACAGGTCCAGCACCGGGCACGTACGAGCAGGGCATCGAGGACTACAAGGACCTCAAGACCCGCTGCCCGGCCACCGGCAAGGTCGCCGGCACCGCCTACGCCCACTGCGGCGACCAGTGGTGGAGCTACGACACCCCCGAGACGATCGCCGCCAAGGGCGACTGGGCCGCGCAACAGGGCCTGGCCGGGACGTTCTTCTGGGAGCTGAGCGGCGACACGGCGGACGGGGAGCTGATCAAGGCCGTCAAGTAACGGCCGTCCGACGACGGAGGGGGCCTGGCGCCTCCTGCGCGCGGGTGGTGGGCCGGCGGCCCGCCACCCGTTGCGTGTGCAGGCGCGCGGTGCCGGAGGCTCAGCCGATCTGCCGGTCGCGCCCCGCCAGGAACCCGCCACGGTCCGGCACACCATGAGCAGCGCCATCAAGGCCAACGGCGCCCGCCATCCGGCCGTGTGGTCGTAGAGCGCCCCGACCAGTACGGGCCCGGGGATCGACAGCAGGTAACTGCCGCGGAGCCGCGTACCCCACAAGGGCGAAGCAGAGCGCGGGCATCGACGTCAGCAGCCCGGCGGTGGTGGCGCTCACCCCCAGTCTTGGGCCCGGGCCTCTTCGAGTACCGGCCCAAGGCTGGCGACGAACGGCCGCAGGTTCACCGCGGCCAGCATCAGCGCGAGCGGCGCCAGGAGGGCGTAGACGGTGAACCGCCGACGGCCCGCCGCCGAGGCGTCGCCCTCAACGCACTGTGAAGCGTGCGGAGTTACCGCTTCCTCGTTCGACACCCCCGCAGCGTGGGCTCATGGGATGCCCGCGTCGGCTGCCGGCGACCGGCTCGCCTAGCGGCGCACTCCGCGCCCCGCGCGGATGCGTTCCAGCAGGGTGACTCCCAGCGCGGCGAGGGCGATCTGGATGATCAGCTCGATCCAGTCGAACCCGCGGGTGTCGGCGACGCCCACGGCACCGGCGATCGCGGTACCGACGAACGCGGCGACGATGCCGACGAGGACCGTCCACAGGAACCCGATCCGCTGCTTGCCCGGAAGCACCAGCCGTCCGAGCGCGCCGATGACGATGCCGACGACGAGCGCGCTGATGATCCCTGAGATGTCCATGGCTTCCCTCTCGGCCGGAAGAAGACTCCTCCGGCACCGAGTGTCTCCGAAGCCGGAGGGAATGTCGGCCTGAGCGGGCCCGGCCGGGCGACGGCGGCCCGACCGGGGGCGCGCGCTCTCACGGCCGCGGAATGTCACAGGCGGTTGGGACACTCACGACATGACGGAGGAGTCGGGGACGCGCGGCGCGGCAGGCCGGGAGGCCGCCACCGGGAGGTGGGCGCTGGCCACGGTGGGCGGTGGCCGGGTGCGGATCTGCCCCGTGGACGTCCGCGGACGCCCCGCGGGGCCCGTACGGACGGAGGAGTCGGCCGAGGCCGCGGTGAGCGCCCGGCCCCGGGTGGCCCGCTGGGTGTGGCGGGCGACGCCGCAGGTGCAGGCCGGGCTGCTGGCGGCCCGCGTGCGGGTGGAGCGCTGCTACGACGTGGAGGCGGCCGAGGCACTGCTGCTCGGACACGAGGGCCGGGCCGGGGACCCTCGGTCGCTGCCCGCGGCGTGGGCACGCCTGCACGGGCAGCCCGTACCGCCGGACCGGCAGCCCGCGCACCGCGAGACGGACCCGCAGCCGTCCCTGTTCGAGACGGGCCCGGTGCCGCTTCCCGAGGGCGTCGACCCCTTGGAGGCGCTGCTGGAGGTGTACGCGGCGCAGCTCGCCCGTACGGCGCGCACACAGTCCCCCGCACGCATGCGGCTGCTGCTGGCCGGCGAGTCGGCGGGCACCCTCGTCGCCGGGGAGATGAGCCACGCCGGGGTGCCGTGGAGTGCGGAGATCCACCGCGCCCTGCTCACCGAGCTGCTGGGCGAGCGGTACGCGGGCGGTGGCCTGCCGCGCAGGCTGGTGGAGCTGGAGGAGGAGGTCTCCGAGGCGTTCGGTCCGGAGGTGAGGGTGCGGCCCGACCTGGCGGCCGAGGTGCTCCAGGCCTTCGCGCGGGCCGGCGTCCGGCTCGGCTCGACGCGTGCGTGGGAGCTGCGCAAGGTGGACCATCCTGCGGTCGAGCCCCTGCTGCGGTACAAGAAGCTCTACCGCCTCTACACCGCGCACGGCTGGAGCTGGCTGCGCTCGTGGGTGCGGGACGGGCGCTTCCGTCCGGAGTACGTTCCCTCGGGCGCGGCCTCCGGCCGGTGGACGACCAACGGGGGCGGCGCGCTGCAGATCCCCAAGGTGGTGCGCCGCGCCGTGGTGGCCGACCCGGGCTGGCGCCTGGTGGTCGCCGACGCCTCCCAGATGGAGCCGCGCGTCCTGGCGGCCGTCTCGCGCGACGCGGGCCTGATGGCGGTGGCGAGCACCGAACGCGACCTGTACACGTCGCTGTCGGAGCGGGCGTTCTCCGGCGACCGCGCCCGCGCCAAGCTGGCCCTGCTCGGCGCCGTGTACGGCCAGACCAGCGGTGACGGCCTGAAGAACCTGGCGGCGCTGCGCAGACGCTTCCCCGCTGCCGTCGCCTACGTGGACGAGGCGGCCCGGGCCGGTGAGGAGGGCCGCCTCGTGCGTACGCATCTGGGCCGCACCTGCCCACCCGTGGGAAGCGGGGGCGGTGCGGGGCCGGAGGACGAGGCCCCCGGCACGGGCCCGGAGGCGGGTGAGGGCCTCGCGGCGACGGAGGAGGGACCCGGACGGGCCGGTTCGGCGGCGCGGGCGCGGGGGCGCTTCACGCGGAACTTCGTGGTGCAGGGCAGCGCCGCCGACTGGGCGGTCCTGATGCTGGCGGGGCTGCGGCAGCGACTCGCGGAGCTGGCCGCCGAGCTGGTGTTCTTCCAGCATGACGAGGTCATCGTGCACTGCCCGGCCGAGGAGGCCGAGCAGGTGCGCGCGGCCGTCGACGAGGCCGGGCAGCAGGCCGCCGAGGCCGCTTTCGGTCCGACTCCCGTCCGGTTCGCCTTCACCAGCGCCGTCGTGAAGTGCTACGCCGACGCGAAGTGAGGCCCGCGGCGCAGCGAGGGAGGCGGGCGGACGCGCGGACAGGCGGACACGGGCGTGTCGGGGGACGATCGAAAGGGCAGTCGTGCCGCACGCCCTTGGACGCCACCGGCCCTGACGGGCTCGGGCCGCGAAGGGGCGCAGGTACCCGAAGGGAACGACGCACTCCGGAAGGACTCCGCAGATGACAGCTTCGGCGCAGATCGGTGTCACCGGGTTGGCCGTGATGGGGCGCAATCTCGCGCGAAACCTCGCCCGCAACGGTTCCACGGTGGCGCTGCACAACCGTACGGAGGCCCGCACGCGGGAGCTGGTGGAGCAGTACGGGGACGAGGGCGACTTCGTGGCCACGAGCTCGCCGGAGGAGTTCGTCGCGGCGCTGGAGCCGCCGCGCTGCCTGGTGGTGATGGTCAAAGCGGGCCGCCCCACGGATGCGGTGATCGAGCAGTTCGCGGAGCTGGTCGAGCCCGGGGACGTCATCGTCGACGGCGGCAACGCACACTTCGAGGACACCCGTCGACGTGAGGCGGCGCTGCGCGAGCGCGGCATCCACTTCGTCGGCACCGGGATCTCCGGCGGCGAGGAGGGAGCCCTGCGGGGGCCGAGCCTCATGCCGGGCGGCTCGGCGGAGTCGTACGCGTCGCTGGGCCCGCTGCTGGAGCGGATCGCGGCCCGCGCGCCGGACGGGTCGGCGTGCACCACGCACGTCGGACCCGACGGGGCCGGGCACTTCGTGAAGATGGTGCACAACGGCATCGAGTACGCCGACATGCAGTTGATCGCCGAGGCCTACGACCTGCTGCGGAAGGTCGCGGGACGCTCCCCCGCCGAGATCGCCCGCATCTTCCGGCAGTGGAACGAGGGCAGGCTCGACTCGTACCTCATCGAGATCACCGCCGAAGTGCTCACCCACGCGGACGCCGACACCGGCCGCCCCTTCGTGGACGTCGTCGCGGACCGTGCCGAGCAGAAGGGCACCGGCCGCTGGACGGTGCAGACCGCGCTCGATCTTGGCGTGCCGGTGCCGGGCATCGCCCAGGCGGTCTTCGCCCGCTCGCAGTCGGGCCACCAGGAGCTGCGTGAGGCGGCAGCCTCCCTGCCGGGGCCGGGCGGCGAGTCCGTCGGCGGGGAGCCGGCGCGCATGGCGGACGACGAGGCGGCACGCTTCGCCGCCCGGCTCGAACAGTCCCTGTACGCGGCGAAGGTCATCTCGTACGCGCAGGGCTGGGACATGATCCGGGCGGGCAGCGAGGAGTACGGCTGGGACATCGATCCGGCCTCCGTCGCCGCGATCTGGCGGGCGGGCTGCATCATCCGGGCCGCGTTCCTCGACCGGATCCGTGGCGCCTTCACCGAGCGGCCCGGTCTGCCGACGCTGCTGGCCGACCCGCAGTTCGCCGGGGAACTCGGTGCCGCGCAGGACGACTGGCGGGAGACCGTCGCCACGGCGGCCCGACACGGGGTGCCCACCCCGGGCATCTCGGGGGCGCTGGCCTACTACGACGGGCTGCGCGCCGACCGGCTCCCCGCAGCGCTCACCCAGGCCCAGCGCGACTACTTCGGCGCCCACACCTACCGGCGCACCGACCGCGAGGGCGTGTTCCACACCCGGTGGGGCGGGGACCGCACGGAGACGCCCGCCGACTGAGGGCTGCTCCCCGCGCCCGGGCCTGCGTCACGGCCCGGTCCCCGTCCGGTTGCCGTCCTGTCCCCACCCGGTTCCCGGGGCCCTCCTGCCTCTCGCCGCGCGCGTCCTACTGGTCAGCGACATCAGCAGGACAGAACACGAGGGGAAATGCCATGGCTTCCGGTTGCCGCGACTGCGGGACGTGCACGAAATCAGGGCTGGGAAAGCTCGTGCAGGCGAGCGCGGTCGGCTTGATGTACCTGTGCACGGTGGGCATCGGGTACGTCCTCAAGCGGGGGCTGCGACGTCACTGCCCCCAGTGCGGGCACCTGCTGTCCCACCACGCCCGGCGCGCGGACGGCTCGTTCCGCGACTGACCCGCGCCCCGGGCGGGGGACGGCAGACAGCCCTGTGATCCATGTCGGCAGCGGTGACACAACGCGCTCTGCCGGCTGAGCTACACCGGCCGGAGAGCCGGTGACGGGACTCGAACCATTTTTGTGCTCTGATCGTGACCTGCGATGCAATCGAGAACCTGGACAAATATGTGCATGAGGGTGTCGGAGGATGTTGCTCCGCAGCGCCGTATGACGCCCGGTTTGGCCACGGCCAAACGTCTCACGTCCGACGACGGGTGAGCTCTGAGTCACGTATCTGTCGGGCAGCGGCTCGGCACACGGACGGCCTCGAAAACGCATCTTCCGAAGCCCTGGACGGCGGCTGCTTGCGGTGCCTGATCGGGTGAGGCAGCGGGCGCAGGGAGCTGAGCGGGCGCGCAGCTTCGCCGTTCCCATGAGCCCTGTCCTGTGATGGAGCTTCCGGCCCGCCGCCGATCTCGCGCTCGACGGCAGCACCGCGCACCCCATCGAGCTGTTCGACCCCGCACGGCTGCGTACCCCGGACCCGGTCACGGCCACGGCCCCTCAAGGAGAAGCCCGATGACCACCGCCCCGCTGTCCCAGACCGGCTCTTCCCAGACTGGCGCTGACCACACCGGCACCGCACCGCCGGAGAGCCTGATCGCCACGCTGGCAGCGGCAGCCCGGGCCGCTCATGCTCTTCCGTGCGAGCCAGTCCGGCGGAGGCCAGCATCTTCCGGTACATCGCGGAGGAGTGCAGTTCGCCCTGGCTGGTCCAGGACAGCATCAGCAGGTTGAGCATGTGCGCGTGGTACTCCTCGGCCGGGCTGCGGTCGCCGGTGGTGAAGCCGACGATCACCATGCCGCCCCCCGGCTTGAGCGCGCTGCCGAGCCGCCGCAGTAGTTCGATGCCGCTTCGGAACGAGAACTGGAACAGGAAGTTGCCGAGCACGATGACGTCGTAGGGACCGCCCGGGTCCACCTCGAAGGCGTCGCCCGGGAGGTAGTGCGTACGGTCCTGCACCTCGAGGCGCTTCGCGTGCGTCGCGGCGACGTCGAGTACGTCGCTCCAGTCGAGGCAGGTGACGGTGGCGCGGGAATCGCGGGCGGCGAGCGTCAGCCCGAACAGGCCGTGCCCGCAGCCGACATCGAGTACGTCCAGCGCCTCCCGGTCCGCCGCCCACGGCAGTACCGTCTCGGCGACGAGGTCGGCGCCCGGCTCGGTGGCGAAGGTGAGATGGGTGGCGAAGTCCACCCAGTACGAGAAGTCGGGGGACTCGGCGTCGGTGTCGAGCAGGGTGCCGCCGTGCCGGACGGTGTCCGCCAGATCCCGCATGGCGTCCCACTCGCTGTCTCCGGCGGCGACGTGCACGATGCCGCCGCAGTAGTCGGGGCTCGTGGTCACCAGCAGGTCTGCCGTCCCCTCGGGGAGGCCGAAGCGTTCGCCGTCCGCCTCCAGCAGTCCGGCGGCGGCAAGTGCCCGCAGCAGTATGCGCGTCCCCCGCGGGTCGGTCTTCAGCATCGCCGCCACGTCGTCCGGGTCGGCCGGTCCCGCGGCCAGGCAGTCGAAGACCCGCAGCTTGATCGCGGCGCGGAGCAGATACGTCGTCTTGAACGCCGTCATCATCTCCAACAGCCGCTTTTTGCTGAGGATGTCGTTGTTCGTCCGAGTCGGCATGTTCCCCTCCGTCGGATGCCCGCAAAGGATCGCGGCGAGCCCTCGAACCGTCATCGACCCTTGCTGAAGGGGGCGTGGCGCTGACAGACGGGCGGTACGGCGGCGGCACAAGCCCAACGGGCCGCGCAATAGGTGTGTGGTCGGGCAGTGCGCGGTGAAAAAGAACAGCCGTTTTCTTGACGGAGTGAGCACTCACTCCGTACTCTGGCGGCATGTCCGAGACACCGAAGCGCCGTCGCGCCGCACCCGTCAGCCCCGAAGGGCGCCGCAGCGCGATCGTCGCGGCTGCCCTGCCCCTGGTCGTCGAATACGGCTCGTCCGTCACCACCGCCCAGGTCGCCCGCGCCGCCGGCATCGGCGAAGGCACGGTATTCCGCGTATTCCCCAACACGAACGCGCTGTTGGCCGCCTGCACGGCAGAGGCCCTGCGCTCCGAGGACACCGTCGCCCACCTCGAAGCGATCTCCCTCGAGCAGCCGCTCGGCGACCGGCTCACCGAAGCAGCCGAGACCATGAGCAGCTACCTCGAGCACATGGGCGCCGTCGCCGGCGCCATGGCCAGCGCCCGCGGCCGGCCGGAGCGCCCCTCCCCGGAGGACAGGAGGCCGGAGGAGAACGGGCCGGACGGCGAGCGCCCCGACCGTGAAGCCGGCCTGGCCGGACCGCGCCGGGCGCTGGCCGCACTGTTCGAACCGGAGCGTGCGTCGCTGCGCCTGCCGCCCGAACAGCTTGCCGAGCACTCCCAGTTGATGCTGCTGTCCCAGGCGCGGCACCGCTCCACCGAGCCCATGACTCCCGCGGAACTGGTAGAGGTCCTGCTGCACGGTGCGCTCACCGAGGAGGCTGAGTGACGACGGATGTGTACGACGCGCTGACCGGCCGGCGGCGCAGTCTGATCGCCGCCGCCGTGCTGGGCGCCGCCTTTCTGGCGATGCTCGACGGCACGGTGGTCGGCACGGCGCTGCCCCGTATCGTCGAGCAGATCGGCGGCTCCGGCACCTGGTATGTCTGGATGGTGACCGCCTATCTGCTCACCTCGTCGGTGAGCGTGCCGGTCTACGGCCGCTTCTCCGATCTCTACGGGCGGCGCAAGCTGTTGCTGACCGGATTGACCACCTTTCTGATCGGTTCGCTGGCCTGTGGGTTGGCCGGTTCCATGCCGTTTCTGATCGTGGCGCGCAGCGTGCAGGGCCTCGGTGCGGGCTCGTTGCTCACCCTCGGCATGGCGCTGATCCGCGATCTGTATCCGCCGGGGCGCTCCCACGGCATGATCCGGATGCAGACGGTCATGGCGGCCATGATGATCGCCGGGCTGGTCGGCGGCCCGCTGATCGGCGGACTGCTCACCGACCACGCGGGCTGGCGCTGGGCGTTCTGGATCAACCTGCCCATCGGTCTCGCCGCCGGGCTGATCCTGACGCTGGTCCTTCCCGAACGGCGCCCCGAATCGGTGCCTTCCGGGCGGCTCGACCTCGGCGGCATCGTGCTGCTGTCCGCCGGGCTGTCGCTCGTCCTCGTCGCGCTCAGCCTCAAGGGCAACGCGGCGGGGAGCGTGGACTGGACGGACCCGGCGGTGCTGGGCTGCGGGCTGGGCGGAATCGTGCTGCTGATTCTGCTGGTCGCGGTCGAACGGCGGGCCGAGGTGCCCGTGTTGCCGCTACATCTGTTCCAACGCCGCAGCTACTTCTGCTTGTTGAGCGCCGGTTTCTTCTTCCAGGCCGCGTCCATGCCGGTGAGCATTCTGCTGCCGCTCTACTTCCAGCATGCGCGGGGCAATTCAGCGACGGTCTCCGGACTGCTGCTGCTGCCCATGATGGTCGGTATGGGTGTCAGTAACCGGCTCACCGCCGCCGCCGTCATGACGTGGGGCAGGACGAAACCGGTGCTGCTGGGCGGTGCGGTGCTGATGACCGCGGGGGCGATGCCGTTCTTCTTCCTCGGCACCTCGACCTCGCTGCCGCTGACCGCGGTATGGCTGCTGCTGGTCGGGCTGGGCACCGGGCCGGCGATGGGCGGGCTTGCCATCGCCACCCAAAGCTCCGCCCCACACAGCGACATGGGCACCGCGACCGCCGGTGCGGCGCTGATGAAGCAGATCGGCGGCGCCTTCGGGCTGGCGCTCGCCCAGACCCTGATGAGCCAGCACCTCGCCACCGGAGTCGGCGGCACCATCGGTACCACCGTCGCCTGGACGGGCGGCGCCGGCGGACTGCTCGCCTTCGCGGCGCTGTTGGTCATGCGGGATGTGGTGGTGCCCGGCGCCAAGAAGAGCGCCGCGGCTCCACCGAAGGCCCGGGCTCCAGCGGGAGCCGCCTCGTAGCGGGAGCCACGTCGTAACAGCAGAAAACGGCAACCGCGACGGCAAGAGCGACAGCAACGGCGCCGTGCGCCTCAGCTCTCCTCCCCCGAGCGGTTACTGCCTGGCCGGCGTGTGGGGTGTGCACGATCAGAGACAGATGGCGTTCGACTTCGCGGAGGTAGTCCGAGCGCGTCCTCTCATCGATGCCGGTGGGGCGATGCACATACCTTCGAGCCCAGTCGAGCAACGGAGTCTCGTCGGAGTCCTGTTCGGGCTCAACAAAGCCTTCGCCAGGCACCCAGCCGTAGGTCCAGCACTGCCCGTGTGCGTCGACGAGCTTCTTGAAGGTCTCCGCGCTCGTCAGATCGGCGAACTTCTCGTTCTGCCAAGATCCCCTCCGGCCACCCTCGACCCAGCGGACCTGGAAGAACTCTGTTCCGTCCTGACGGACTCGCTTCCTGATCGCAGCCATGGGGGCAAGCTAGCCCGAAAGGTCCGGCCGCGTTTTGCCCGCGTTCGGCCGACGCACAAGAGTCCCGTGACCTGCTCTTCCGCAGGTCACGGGACTCCAAGTAGAGGGTGAATGACGGGGCTTGAACCCTCAACATCGTCCTCTTGAAGGAAGTAACCACGGCCAGCGCACCCGGGCTGCACTCCCAGCGTAGGACAGCGGGTGCCGGGCCGCATCCGTATTGCGGCCCCGGTGCCCGGGACGGTCAGAGCTGGTGCGTTCCGGGCGTGTGGCCGAAGGTGCGGCGGAAGACGTCGATGAACGCGCTCGCGGACGACCACCCGCACCGGTGAGCCACCGTCGTCACCGGGGTGTGCTCGGCCAGCAGCAACAGCGCGTGATGCAGCCTCAGTTGCGCGCGCCACTGCGGGAAGGTCATGCCCAGGTCCGCCTTGAACAGCCGGGAGAGGGTGCGGTCGCTCGCGCCGACCTGCCTGCCCAGTTGCGCCAGGGTGCGGTTGTCCGCGGGGTCGGCGTGCAGGAGGTCGCACACGGCCTTGAGCCGCGCGGCGGTGGGCTCGGGCAGGTACAGCGGCTGCTGCGGCGAGGCCCGCAACTGGTCCAGCAGGACCGCGCGCAGCCGGCGCCGCTCGGGGCTGTCGTCCACGGGTGCGCGGGTGAGGGCGAGGAGCAGTTCACGCAGCAGGGGGCCGACACTCAGCGCCGTCGGCTCCGCCGGCCCGAGCGGGTTGACGGCAGCGGACACCCCCACCAGGTGCAGTTCCAGGTCCCCGCGTGCCTGGTGGGCGTGCACGGTGCCGGCCGGGACCCACAGGGCGCGGTTGGCCGGGGCGACCCAGGAACCGGCGTCGGTCGTGATGACCACCACGCCGCGGGCGGCGTAGACGATCTGGTGCTCGTCGTGGCGGTGCGGGTCGATGACCTCGCCGGGCGACAGCCATCGGGAACGGGTCGGGGCGCTCGTCTCGTGGCGGACGCGGCCCGGCCGACGGAGGGGGCCTGTCGGGTCGGTGGGGTGCGCCTGGCGGTTTTCCATCAGTGGTTGGCAGTTTATCGGAAGCGGGACAGGCGTCCGGGCGCCCATGGTTGGTGCCGTGCCGAGAAACACACCGCCCAGCGACACCCCGCCGAGCAGCGACATGCCGCCGAGCGCCGCACCACCGAGCACCACATCACCGAGCGATACGTCGCCGAGCGATACGTCGGCGAACGACACGTCGGCGGGTGGCGCGCGGGGAGCCGGACGGGCCTCCCTGCTCATGCTGTCCGTCGGGCACGGCTGCGTGGACGTCTACCAGGGCGCCGTGGCCGCTCTCGTGCCCTTCTTCGTCGCGGAGCGTTCCTACACCTACGCCGCCGCCTCCGGCCTCGTTCTGGCCGCCTCCCTGCTCTCCTCGGTCGCCCAACCGCTGTTCGGGGCGCTCACCGACCGGTGGGCGATGCCCTGGCTGCTGCCGGTGAGCACCCTGGTGGGCGGGGTGGGCATCGCGCTGAGCGGGCTGAGCGGGTCGTACGCGCTGACGCTGGTGTTCGTGGCGGTCTCCGGGATCGGCATCGCGGCCTACCACCCCGAGTCGGCCCGCGTGGCCCGGATCGCCGGCGGGGCGCGGCACTCGGCGATGAGCTGGTTCTCGCTCGGCGGCAACCTGGGATTCGCGGCCGCACCCCTGATGGTGGCCGCCGTCGTCGCGACGGGCGGGCTTCGGCTCACCCCGCTGTTCGTGCTGCCGGCCCTGGCCGGCAGCGTGCTGTGTCTGCCGGTTCTGCGGGCGTTGTCGGGGTCCGCCCGCCGCGGGGCCGGCGGTCCTTCACGGGCCGGCGGCGACGACACGCGCGCCTTCGTCAAGCTGTCGCTGGCCGTCGTCTGCCGGTCCGTCGCCTTCGTCGGGCTGAGCACCTTCCTCTCGCTCTACGCCCAGCAGCGCACCGGGGGCGGCACGGCGGCGGGTACGGCCGCGCTGTGCGTCCTCTACCTGGGCGGCGCGGTGGGCACCGTGCTCGGCGGCAACCTGGCCGACAGGTGGGGCCGGGTGGCCGTGGTGCGGCGCGCCTACCTGGTGGCCGTGGTGGCCGTCGCCGGTACCGTCCTCGTGCCGGGCCCCGGGTTCTACGTGTGCGTCGCGCTGACCTCCGCGGGGCTGTACCTCCCCTTCTCCCTCCAGATCACCCTCGGCCAGGACTATCTGCCCAGCCGTGTGGGAACCGCCAGCGGCGTCACCCTCGGGCTGACGGTCAGCATCGGCGGACTGGCCGGACCCCTCATCGGCACGCTCGCCGACGCCACGTCGCTGCGGACCGCGCTGGCACCCCTCATCGCCATGCCGGCACTGGCGTGGCTGCTGGCCCGCGCCCTGCCCGAGCCCGCCACCTCACTGCCCGTCGCAGGCACCACACCGCCAGGGACGGAACCGGCGCCGCCCAGCCGCTGAGGCCCTTCGGCGGGCCCGCGCGGATCGCTCACGGGAAAGGGGCATGCCCCGTCAGGTCACCGAGACCGTGTTCTCTGTGGTGAAGCAGGCGTCGGTCCGTCTGCGGGGCGCGAGTCGGCCAGTTCCTGACGGGCTGTAGCAGGTCGAGAAGTCGTTGCTCCCGCTTCGAAGGCGCGGTCGCAGCGGCGAGGTGACGGGAAGTGCCTGGCGCCCGGCGGGTTCGCCTGCCCACTCAACTTGCCGAACTGGACAGATTGGTCTCACTCTGTAAAGCTTGAAAGAAGAGTTGGACGACACGCAAGTGACCAGGGCAGGTGCCGGCATGGCGGGCGAGGACGAACAGGGCCGGTCACGCGGTGAGGAGATCGCGGACGCGGCGGTGCCGGTCTTCCTGCGGTACGGGCTGCGGAAGACCTCGATGGACGATCTCGCCGCAGCGGCCGGGCTTTCGCGTCAAGGGCTGTACCTGCACTTCAAGAACAAGCAACAGCTCTTCCAGGCCAGCCTCCAGCGGGTGGTGGCCCGGACCCAGGCCACCGTCGCCCAGGAACTGGCCAGAGCGGACGTCTCGACGCGCGAGCGACTGCTGGGCGCCCTCACTGCCCTGCACGGGCCCGCCGCCACCACGACCAGCGAGGAGCTGAGTGAACTCCTCGTCGCAGCACACACGGTGGGCGACTCGCTCGTGCACGACTTGGAACGCTTCGTCATCGACGCGGTGGCCGCCGTCCTCCGTGCCGAGGGGGCACCGGAACGCACGCCAGGGACTTCCGCCGAGGATCTCGCCTGGCAATTGCTTGCCGTCTCGACCGGCATCAAGCACCTCACTCTCCCGCCCGAGGACCGCGCCCGGCACTTCGACCTCGCGCTCACCCTCGTCCTCGGCTCACCCGCATAACCCCCCCACGGTTGGACATGCCATGACATCACCCGAAGCCCAGAAGCTGGTCGTTGTCACCGGAGCCTCCACGGGCATGGGCGCGTCGGCGGCTCGCGAACTGACCCGCCAGGGTTTTCACGTCCTGGCCGGTGTGCGGCACGACCGGGACGCCGACGCCACCCGGTCGGCCGGCATCGAGCCGGTCCTCCTCGACATCACGAAACCCGAGCACGTGGAGGCACTTGCCGTGCGGGTCGCCGACGACCCACGCCCGCTGCACGCGCTCGTCAACAACGCCGGTATCCAGGTGAACGCCCCGGTCGAATCCCTGCCGATGCCGGAGTGGCGGCGCGTTTTCGAGGTGAATCTGTTCGGTCACATCGCCGTTTTCCAGGCACTCCTGCCTGCGCTGCTGGGCAGCAAGGGGCGTGTGGTCAACATCAGCTCGGTCGGTGGCAAGGTCGCCATGGCCACGTACGGCGCGTATGCCGGCGCGAAGTTCGCGCTGGAGGCAGTCAGTGACGCGCTGCGCCGGGAGGTCGAGCCGCTGGGCGTACAGGTGGTCGTGGTGGAGCCCGGCGGCGTCCGCACGAGGATCGCCGCCCGCGGGACCGCGACGGCGAACGAGCTGGCTGCCCGTATGACACCGGAGCAGCACGCGCGCTACGGCGACCTGGTCCAGGCGAACAACAAGCTGATGGATTCGGG
This sequence comes from Streptomyces sp. CNT360, assembly GCF_000424785.1. Lineage (NCBI taxonomy): Bacteria > Bacillati > Actinomycetota > Actinomycetes > Kitasatosporales > Streptomycetaceae > Streptomyces > Streptomyces sp. CNT360. The sequence continues at coordinate 93,104 of NZ_AUKO01000004.1, forward strand.
CACTGCGTCGGGCCTGACCGCCGACGCCGCCGCCCGGGTCATCGCGAAGGCCGTGACCGCCCGCAGACCGCGCACCCGCTACACCGCCGGCCGGGATGCCGCCCTGATCACACGTTTGACCCGGTTCCTGCCCGACCGCGCGCTCGACCGCATCCTCAGCTCCACTCTGCGCCGCCACCACCCCAGGGGAGCCACGGCATGACTGTCCTCGCCTACACCGTCGACCGGGCCGGAGGACCCGTCCGAGCCAGGGAGTACGAACCGACTCCACCTGGCCCACTGGAAGTTGACGTGGCGCTCACCCACAGCGGCATCTGCCAGACCGACCTGGGCATGATCGACGACCACTACGGGCAGGCCCGCTTCCCCCTGGTGCCCGGTCACGAAGGCATCGGCGTCGTCGCGGCGATCGGGGCCGCCGTCGACCGCACACAGCTCCAGGTCGGCCAACGTGTGGGAGTGGGCGCCGTCGCCGGATCCTGCTTCCACTGCGAATGGTGCCTGACCGGCCGACAGCACCTGTGCGCGGCGAGGGACGACGTGATCTTCCGCGACCGAGGCGGCACCTTCGCCAGCCACGTACGGGCCGGCGACTGGCGCCATGTCCCACCGATCCCGCCTGCGCTGGCCTCCGAGGAGGCGGCCCCACTCCTGTGCGCGGGCACCACCGTCTTCAACGCCGTCGTAGGCCACGGCGTGCGGCCCACCGACCGCGTCGCAGTGGTGGGCGTCGGCGGCCTGGGACACATCGCTCTGCAGATCCTGGCCGCATGGGGCTGTCACGTAACGGCCATCTCCACCAGCACCGACAAGGCCGAGGACGCTCGACACTTCGGGGCCCACATCTTCATGTCCTCCGACGAAGTTCCCCAGGCGGCAGGGCAGTTCGACTTCATCCTCGACACTGTCGGAGCCGACCTGCCCTGGGACGACTACTTCACCGCCCTGCGCCCCCGCGGCAAGCTGTGCGTCGTCGGCGTTCCCACCAACCCGTTCACAATCAGCCAACTCAGCATTCTGCCGGAGGAGAAGTCCCTCGTCTCGGCCGTGGTCGGCCCGCCCGCCGTCACCCGGCAACTCCTCGACTTCGCCGCGCGGCACGGCATCCACGCCCAGGCCGAGGTGTTCCCCCACGACCGGATCGACCACGCCGTCGACCACGTCCGCGGCGGCCACGCCCGCTACCGCGCCGTCATCGACCTCACGTAGGAGCAACGCCGCCGATGACCAGGCCTCCCCTGCGGGAAGGTCTGCTCATCCGTCCACGACGGCCTCGCGCGGGGGCCTGTGGCCGCCGACACAGGCATCTCTCACCCGGGCCCGCACCCGTTCCCGGCCGCGCGAGGCCGGGAACGGGTGCGGGCAGCACGACGGACAGCGGCAGGGCGAGCGACCCGGCGGCCCGGACCAGCGCACCGTGGTCGGCAGCGCGATGGGGGTCAGCGAGCAGTAGGCATCGGTCACCTGGCCGGTAGCGAACACGCGGTCACGCCGCACGCTTTTCGACAGGCGGGGGCGAAGGCCGGCAGGGAGACGACGGTGCCCTTGCAACAGCAGAACCGGCGTCGGCGAGGACGGCCCACACCTCGCCGAAGCCCGCGAGCAGGGGCAGGACCTCAGGTAGACCACCGGCTGGCCGTAGAACCAGAACGGGTGGTGGTAGCCGATGTTCCACGCATCGGAGTCGAAGACGGTGGGGTCGACGCGGCCGACGGTGAGCGACACCAGCCAGTCGGCGGCGAGGACGCACCGACCGGGAGTCCTCCGCCGTCTGTGCGCCCTGGGACACGCAGCCCGGCAGGGTGCGCGGTCCCGGACGCGGCCGGGCGCCGGGGTCATCCGCCGCTGCGGACGACTGCTGTGACGGCCACCTGCCCTCCCTCGTCGTCCCCACCAGGCGGACCGTCCGGACGAGGAGGGCCGGTGGATCGTCCGCTGCGACGAGTCTTGCTGCGACTGCCACCGCGCGACGGGGCTCCGGCTCAAGGGCCGCTTCCCCCGCAGCCACGAGGAGACTGGCTGGCACAACCAGGGTGGCGGCGCCCGCTGTCCCTGCTGCCGCCGCGGGGCCGGGTGGGTGAACTGCCGGCGCCGGTGGAAGGCGGTGACGTCCACCTCGACGGGCTCGGTCGAGGCGGCCCCACGGCTCGCACCGGCGGCCCGGGCCCGGTCCCCAGGAGCATCCAGTCGCCGGCCGAAGCCGTTTGGACCACCAGTCCCGCAAGACACACCGGTTTCAGGGACAGCGCGGCAGCGCCAGGTGACACGGAGCCGGCTCCGGCCCCCCGGGGCGGACCCGGATGGATCAGCTCCGCGTGCCGACAGCGACTCGCCCTGCACAGACTGTGGTCATGCCGGAGCAACGTGAACGAGGGACCCGCACCGCCGCGAAAACCTCGAAACCGTCGTCGAAGTCGTCCTCCAAGGGCGGCGACACGTCGGCTTCCGCCACCGATTCCGGAGGGCCGGAGGGCGCGGCGCGGCGCGCGGCCCGGAGCCTCGGCCGACTGATCGGTCACCGGGCCGAGGGCGTCTCCGCCGTCCGCAAGGCCGAGCACGGCTGGCGGGTCCACGTCGACGTGCTGGAGGTGCCGCGCATCCCGGACACCACCAGCCTGCTGGCCACCTACGAGGTGGAGCTCGACAGCCACGGGCAGCTCGTCCAGTACCGGCGGATCAGGCGCTACCGGCGAGGCGCGAGCGACGACTGACGGCGCCGCACCGTCCGAGAGGAAGAGCCAGCCATGACGACCACCACCTACAACGAAGCCGCGGTCTGCGTTCCGCGCGCCGGGACGCTCTACGACGTCCTGGAGCTGATCCTCGACCGCGGCATGGTGATCGACATCTTCGTGCGGGTCTCGCTCGTCGGCATCGAGATCCTCAAGATCGACGCCCGGATCGTGGTCGCCAGTGTCGACACCTATCTGCGCTTCGCCGAAGTGTGCAACCGGCTCGACCTCAACCAGGACGCGTCCAGCAGGACGGTGCCCGACCTGTTCGCCGGTATGGCCGGCGGCGCGGCCAGGGGCGGTGCGAAGAAGGCCGCGAAGTCGGTGGGCGGCAAGGTCAAGGACGCCATCGGGATGGGCGACGAGGACGAGGCCGCCGACGCTGCTGACACTTCGTTCGACGCGTACGACGAGGAGCCCGAGGAGGCCCCCCGCAAACACCGCACCACGGGCTCCGGCACCCGGGCCTCCACCCGCTCCCGGGCCTCCGCCGGTTCCCGGAGCGGCTCCCGCACGAGCCGACGCACCCAGGAGGCCTGAGCCATGAGCACGTCCCCTCCCTCTCCCCCGTCCCGCCTCTACGTGTACGGCATCGTGCACGCCGGCCGCACACTCCCGGCCGACGCCGGCGGGGTGGGCAGACCGCCGGCCCGCGTGCGGCTGCTGCCGGTGGGGACGCTGGCGGCGCTCGTCAGCGAGACGCCGCCCGACCTGCGGGCGCGGCGCCGGGACCTGATGGCTCATCAGGACCTGCTGACCGCCGTCGGCAACGAGGGCCCCGTGCTGCCGATGCGCTTCGGGATGATCGCCGAGGACGCGGACGAGGTGGAGCGGGCCGTCGCCGCCGCGTCCGCCACTCACCTCGCGGCGCTGCGGCGGCTGGACCGCCGCACCGAGATGAACCTCAAGGCGATGCCGGTCCAGTCCGCTGTCGAGGCCCTCGTACGCGACGACGCGGCCGTGCGGCGACTCGCGGCGGACGTGCGCAGCAGGCCCTCCTACGAGGGCAACGTGCGGCTCGGTCAGGCCGTCGCCGAGGGGCTGTCCCGCCGGGCTGCGGAGGCCGCGGACAGAGTTCTGCGGGAACTGGGCGCCCTCGCCGACGAGGTGGTACGCGGGCCCGATGTCCCCGGATGTGTGCTGAACGCCTCCTTCCTCGTACCGCAGACCCGCGGCGATCGGTTCCGCCGGCACGCGGAGCGCTTCGCCGCCGCCCACCGGGAGCAGGTCGAACTGCGGCTGACCGGGCCGCTGCCCTGCTACAGCTTCGTGCCCCGGGAGGGCCGGGAACCGGGCACCTCCGACGCCGCCCCCGCCCAGCACCTCATCGCGGGGAGCTGACGGTGGGGCTCTTCAGCGGGGTACTGCTGCTGCCGCTGGCGCCGGTACGGGGCGTCGAGTGGGTGGCCGGCCGGCTGCTCGACGTCGCGGAGCAGGAGCTGTGCGACCCGGCGACGGTCCGGGCCCAGCTCGGTGAGCTCAACCGGGCGTACGAGGAAGGAGAGCTCACCGAGGAGGAGTTCGAGCGCGAGGAGGAACGCCTGCTCGACCTGCTGGAACAGGGCACGTCGAGCGCCGTGGCCCGCGCCCGTACCGACACCTCCCACCCCGCACCGCCCGACGAGACCGGGACGCCATCGAGCGCAAGGAACCAGTCATGACCGACAGTTGCAAAACGGCCGTTCTCGCGGGTGTCGCGGGCGGCTACTTCCTCGGCCGTACCAAGAAGGCGAAGCTGGCGCTGGCCCTCGGGTCGTTGCTGGCCGGACGCCGCCTCGGCCTCGACCCGCAGGAACTGATCAGCAAGGGCGTCCGGAAGATCTCCGAGACACCCCAGTTCGCGGAGCTGGCCGACCAGGTCAAGGACCAGATGATGGAAGCGGCGCGGACGGCGGCCGGCTCGGTCGCCAACCGCAGAATCGAGAGCCTCACCGACTCGCTCAGGTCCCGCACGGAACGGCTCGGAGGCCAGGGCGGTCCGCAGGACGAGGACGACGAGCCCGAGGAGTCCGGGAACGGGCCGGAGGGCGACGCGGGAGCGGGCGAGGGCGACGACGGGGGTGAGGACGAGCAGCCGCGCGAACAGCCGCGGAAGAAGGCGCGCCCCGGCCCGTCCTCCGGGAAGTCGCCGGACAGGTCCGCCGGCAGGCCGCCGGGCAGGTCCGCCGGGAGGTCGGCGGGCAGGTCCGCCGGGAGGTCCGCGAACTCGTCGGCGGACAGGTCCTCGGGCGGGTCGGTGCGCCGGTCCTCCGGCAGTGCGGCCAAGAAGTCCGCCGACCGCCCCGGCCGCAGGAGGTGAGCGCCATGGCTGAGCAGGACAAAGCGACGGGCGGCGACGGCGGGTCTCCCCTGGAGGCTCTCCGCAACGAGCTCATGGAGTACCTGGGCGCGGCCGGCAAGCAGGTCGTCGGGAAGGTCACCGACAAGCTCACGGACCTGGCCGACCCGAGCAAGCTCAAGGAAGCGGGCGGTGGCGATCTGGCCGGTACGGCCGCCCGCGCCATGAAGGGCGAGAACCCGGTCAAGGCTCTGGTCTCCGAGAAGGCCAAGGGCGCCAAGGACAAGGTGGCCGACAAGGCCAAGGAGGCGGTCGGCATGGGCGGGGGCGGCAGCAAGGCCGGCGACCTCAAGGCCATCAACATCATCGAGCACGTCGACATCGGGCGGCCGCTGCGCGTGGTCTACGACCACTTCACGCAGTTCGAGGACTTCGGCAGCTTCATGAACGGCGTCAGCAGCGTCTCGCGGGACGAGCAGGACGAGACGAAGACGACCTGGAAGGTCCGCGTCTGGCCGTCGACCCGCAGCTATGAGGCCACCGTCTCCGAGCAGATCCCCGACGAGCGCATCGTGTGGTCGTCCGAGGGCTCGAAGGGCACCACGAACGGCGCGGTCAGCTTCCACCGCCTCGACGAGAACCTGACCCGCGTCACGGTCGTCGTCGAGTACTACCCCTCCGGCTTCTTCGAGAAGACCGGCAACATCTGGCGGGCCCAGGGCCGGCGGCTCCGTCTCGACCTCAAGCACTTCCAGCGCTACGTCACCCTCCAGTCGGAGGAGGTGGACGGCTGGCGCGGCGAGATCCGCGACGGCGAGGTCTCCCGCAGCCACGACGAGGTGGTCCAGCAGGAGGAAGAGGAGCGCAAGCAGCAGGAGGGCGAGGACGGCGACGAGGACGAGGACCGCGGGCCCGACGAGGACGAGGACGAGGACGAGGGCGAGGGCGAGGGCGAGGACGAGGACGACGAGGACGGGGAGGACGGGGAGGAAGAGGACGACGAGGAGGACGACGACGATGACCGGCGGTAAGGAGGGAGGTCGGCCGTGACGGAACGCACCGTGGAGCGCACCCCGGAGCGTCCCCTCTCCCACGCGCCCTCCACCCCCTCCGGGCCCGCCAACCTCGCCGACATCCTCGAACGCGTCCTCGACAAGGGCATCGTGATCGCGGGCGACATCAAGATCGACCTTCTGGACATCGAGCTGCTGACCATCCGGCTGCGGCTGTTCGTCTCCTCCGTCGAGACGGCGAAGAAGGCGGGCATCAACTGGTGGGAGACCGACCCCGCGCTCTCCACCCGCGCACACCGGGACGCGGTCGAGGACGAGAACCGGCGGCTGCGGGAGCGGATCGCGGAGCTGGAGGCCCCCGAAGAGGACGGCCGGGAGCGGCACGCCCCGCGCCGGGAGACCAACTGGGACGAGGGCCGGAGCCGCAGTTGGAGCCACGTGAAGGAAGGGCCTCACAGATGACGCGGACGGTACGCGGACCCGCGCCGCAGGCGGACGCCCACCCGGCGGCGGCCGACCTGCCGCAGCCTCCCACCCCTGCCACCGCCACCGCCAGCTACGTCTTCGCCGTCTGCACGGGCTGCGACCCGCGGGTGCTCGCGGACCTGCCGGGTCACGCCCCGGGCGCACCGGTGCGGCTGCTGCCGTTCGGCGAGCTGGAGGCGGTGGTGCAGGACGTACCCGCGGAGGCGTTCGGCGAGGAGGCGCTGCGGGAACGACTCGCCGACCGCGCGGAACTGGAACGGTGCGCCCGCGCCCACCATGCGGTCGTCGCCACCGCTGCCACCTCCGCGCCGACGCTCCCCCTGCCGCTGGCCACCCTCTACCTGGGCGACCAGCGGGCGGTGGCCGCGCTGAGCGCCGACGCGGACCGCTTCCGCTCGGCGCTCCGCCGCATCACCGGCCGGGTCGAATGGGGCGTGAAGGTCTTCGCACGGCGGGAGGAGCGCCTCTCCTCCGCGGCTCGGCCCGTACCGGGGCCAGGGCCGAGGGCCGGGTCCGAGCCGCCGCGGGGGGCGGGGCAGGGGCCGGTTGCTGCGGCTCCCGACGCCTCGGAGCGTCCGGCCGCCTCATCGCGTCCGGCCGCACGCCTACCTGGAGCGCGTGCGGGGTGCCCGTCGGGAGCGCGAGCGGCGCCAGGAGGCCGGTCTGGGCGCCGCCGAGGCGGTGGACCGCGCGCTGGGCGGGCTGGCCGTGGCCTCGCGGCGGCTCCGCTCGCACGAGACGGAAGGCGGCGACCGCGGGGCGCAGCTGCTCAACGCCGCGTACCTGGTGGCGGAGGGGCGGCAGGCGGAGGTCGCCGAGGCGGTCCGCCGGCTGCGGGAGAGCCCGCAGTGCCGGGCCGTCGAGGTGGAGCTGACCGGCCCGTGGGTGCCGTACTCGTTCGTGGACGGAGGTGAGCTTGATGCCCGTGGGTAGCCAGGTGGGCGAGGCCGTGCCCTGGGAAGGCCCCGACAGCGGGGCGCCGCTCGGGGTGCCTCTGGTGGACCTGCTGGACCGGGTGCTCAACACCGGCGTGGTGGTGAGCGGCGATCTGGTGCTGGCGATCGCGGAGGTGCCGCTGGTGCGGCTGTCGCTGAACGCCCTGCTGTCCTCCGTCAACGAGCGGGTCGCGGCCCCCTGGGGCGACGGAGGACCGCTGTGACCGTCCCCCGCGCCTCCGTACCCGGGCCCACACCGGATGACGCGCTTCCGGCCGCGGACGCGCCTTCGCCCGCGCCCGGGCCCGCGGCCGGGCAGCGGGACGCACGGGGGTCGACCGGGCGGCTGGAGCTGGACCCCGACCGGGTGGGACGGGACCTGGTCTGCCTCGTCCTGACCGTGGTGGAGCTGCTGCGCCAGCTCATGGAGCGCCAGGCGCTGCACCGCTGCGACCAGGACGACGTCTCCGACGAGCAGATCGAACGGATCGGTACGACGCTGATGCTGCTGGACGAACGGATGGACGAGCTGTGCGAACAGCACGGGCTGACCCGGGACGAGCTCAACCTGGACCTGGGCCCGCTGGGCACCCTGCTGGAACGCTGACGGCGGACCGCCGGGTGTCCGAGTGTGAGCAGTCCGTGTGCGCCCGGTCGCCGGGGCCGCGGGAGTGTCGTACGGGCGTTCCCGGGAACCCCGGTCGGTAGCCACTTGCAGTCGACACAGCGTGGCCCGGCTCGGTCGGGTCAGCGGGACGGATACTCCATGACCAGCGGGTACATGGGTCCCGGAGGCTTCGGTCGGGACCCGTTCGAAGAGTTCGTCGCGCGCTTCCTGGGGGGCGGCAACCCGTCCGGGGGCGACGGGCGGCGCGGCAGCGATCCGCGCTCCCTCGACTTCTTCCGGCTGATGAGCGAGCCGGCCCGGCAGCTCGTCTCCGACGCCGCCTCGTACGCGGCCCAGCACGGCAGCAGCGACCTGGACACCGAGCACCTGCTCCGTGCTGCACTCACCGCGGAGCCGACCCACACCATGGTCGAGCGGGCGGGCGCCGACCCGGACGCACTGGCGGCGGAGATCGACCGGGAGGCCGACGAGGGCCCGCCGCGCAGCTCCATCTCGGTGAGCCCCGCCGTGAAGCGCGCGCTGCTGGACGCGCACGAGATCGCCCGCGCACGCGGCGCCTCCTACATCGGTGCCGAGCACGTGCTCGTCGCACTCGCCGCCAACCGGGACTCCGCGGCGGGCAGGATCCTCAACGCCGCCCGGTTCGACCCGCGCTTCGCCGCCCCCGGCAGCGGTGGCCAGGCCGCGGGTCAGGGTGGCGCGGAGGCCGCGGCACACGGCCCGGGGACGCGGGAGGGCAGCAACACACCCAACCTCGACAAGTACGGCCGGGACCTGACCGAGCTGGCCCGTGAGGGCCGGATCGACCCCGTCATCGGCCGCGACGAGCAGATCGAGCAGACCATCGAGATCCTCGCCCGCCGGGGCAAGAACAACCCCGTGCTGATCGGTGAGGCCGGCGTGGGCAAGACCGCCGTCGTCGAGGGGCTGGCCCAGCGCATCACCGAGGGCGACGTGCCGGACAACCTGCTGGGCCGCCGCGTCGTCCAGCTCGACTTCGGCAGCCTCGTGGCCGGCACCCGCTACCGCGGCGACTTCGAGGAGCGGCTGACCGGCATCATCGACGAGGTCCGCGCCCACACCGACGACCTGATCCTCTTCATCGACGAGCTGCACACCGTCGTCGGCGCGGGCGGCGGCGGCGCCGAGGGCGGCTCGATGGACGCCGGCAACATGCTCAAGCCGCCGCTCTCGCGCGGCGAGTTGCACGTCATCGGTGCCACCACGCTGGAGGAGCACCGTCGTCACATCGAGAAGGACGCCGCGCTGGCCCGCCGCTTCCAGCCCGTCCTGGTGCCCGAGCCGACCGTCGCGGACGCCGTGGAGATCCTGCGCGGACTGCGCGACCGCTACGAGGCGCACCACCAGGTGCGGTACACCGACGAGGCGCTGGTCGCGGCGGTGGAGCTGTCCGACCGGTACTTGACCGGGCGTTTCCTCCCGGACAAGGCCATCGACCTGCTCGACCAGGCCGGGGCCCGGGTACGGCTGCGCACGGCCACCCGCGGCACCGACGTACGGGCCCTGGAGCGCGAGGCCGAACAGGTGCGCCGGGACAAGGACCAGGCGGTGGCCGCCGAGGACTACGAGAAGGCCAAGGAGCTGCGCGACCGGCTCAGCGAGCTGGAGTCCTCCATCGGCCGGGACGAGGACAGGCAGGAGAGCCGCAACGGCCACCGGATCGCCGAGGTCACGGTCGAGGACATCGCCGACATCATCTCCCGGCAGACCGGCATCCCGATCAGCAACCTCACCCAGGACGAGAAGGACCGCCTGCTGGGCCTGGAGGAGCACCTGCGCCGGCGGGTCATCGGCCAGGACGAGGCCGTCGCCGCCGTCTCCGACGCCGTGCTGCGCTCCCGCGCGGGCCTCTCCGACCCCGACCGTCCCATCGGCAGCTTCCTCTTCCTCGGCCCCACCGGTGTCGGAAAGACGGAGCTGGCCCGGGCGCTCGCCGAGAGCCTGTTCGGCAGCGACGACAAGATGGTGCGGCTGGACATGAGCGAGTACCAGGAGCGCCACACCGTCAGCCGGCTCGTCGGCGCCCCGCCCGGCTACGTGGGTCACGAGGAGGCCGGGCAGCTCACCGAGACGGTGCGGCGCAACCCCTACTCGCTGCTCCTGCTGGACGAGATCGAGAAGGCGCACCCGGACGTCTTCAACATGCTGCTCCAGGTACTGGACGACGGACGGCTGACCGACTCGCAGGGCCGCACGGTGGACTTCAGCAACACCGTCATCGTGATGACGAGCAACCTCGGGTCCGAGGCCATCACCGGACGCGGCGCGGTGCTCGGCTTCGGTGCCGGTGAGGACGCCGACGAGGAGGGCCGGCGCGAACGGATCCTGCGGCCGCTGCGAGAGCAGTTCCGGCCCGAGTTCCTCAACCGCATCGACGAGATCGTCATCTTCCGCCGTCTCGACGACACGCAGTTGCGGCAGATCACCGACATGCTGCTGGAGGAGACCAGGCGACGGGTGCACGCCCAGGACCTGTCGATCGACTTCTCCCCCGAGGCCGTCGACTGGCTGGCCCACGAGGGCTATCAGCCCGAGTACGGGGCCCGGCCCCTGCGGCGCACCATCCAGCGGGAGGTCGACAACCGGCTCTCGCGCATGCTGCTGGGCGGCGAACTGCAGCCGCACACCCGGCTGCTGGTGGAGGTCGCGGACGGTCACCTGGAGTTCCGCACCGAGGCGGAAGCCGCCTGACCGCGGTCCCCGGACGTCCCGTCGGCGCCCGGGGACCGTCACCGCCCCAGCCCGGCAGGCGCGGGGTCCGCGCCCGCGCTCCCGCCGGGTCCTCCAGCGCCGCGCCTCGACTCCCGCACGGGGAACGTTCAGGCGGCCGGGGTCAGTTCGACGCGGCCGAAGAGCAGGGCGTATCCGGAGGGCAACCGGGCCAGGACGCGGTCGAGGATCTCCGAGCCGGCCAGCTCCGCGACGACACCGAGGACCGAACCGACGTCCCAGCGCGTGGTGGCGTGGGTGCCGCCGGTGCGGGTGGCCAGTTCCTTCACGAAGGCCCAGCCGGTCAGGGGCTCGGGCTCGGGGATCTGAGCGGTGAGGATCTCGGCGGCCTCGCGCGGGAGGCGGGCGGCGAGTTCGACGCGTTCCTCACCGTTGAGTCTGCGGCCGAGCGCGGCCAGAACGGTGGCTGCGACCTCCTCCGCCCGCTCACGGGTGGGATAGGCGCCGTTGTAACGGATCCGTTCGAGCATCAGCGGGAACGTCATGGGCTGCATCGGTGGGTGAAGCCTTTCGCCGTATGGATTTTTCGCGGTGCGGTTTCTCCGGCCCGGCGGCCGGCGGGACGGGGGGCTCGGCGGTGCCCGGACGACGGTGGCCGGTGTGCGTGCAAGGCCGCGCGGGGAATGCGCGGACAGCGGGCGGGCATCGAGAAGGGTGCTTCCGTCGTCCTCGGCCGACCGCGCTCCGGGAAGCGCGGTGCCCTCTCCCACTCAGCCGTGACCGTGCCTGCGTGCCGCGCGGTGGGCTGCGTGTTCGCAAGGCTCGGCCCGTTCGCCGAACGAGGGGGCGGCGTCAGCACGCCGGTGTGGTGGCGCCGCCCGCGGTGCTCAGCCGGGGGTCAGCGGGTGCCGCTCGCCCGGACGCCACACGTCTGCCAGCCGGGCCACGGGTGCGTGCGCCGGGGCCGACGCACAGCAGGGACCGGTGCACCTGAGCATGTGGGACACCTCCGCTTGAGTTCAGACCGCTTTCCGCCTCATGCCTGCACCTGTCTTCTTCTGTCTTCTCTTGTAGCATGTCGTCAGAAAGATGACAACCTCGTCCGTCATCGGCGAGATGACAGGAGCAGGTGGTGACACATGCCTGCGGAAGAGTCGGAGACCCTCCCCTCTCCCCCGTCCTTCCCCGCGGCGGAAGCGGCACTCCGCGCGATCGAGGAGGCCCTCCGTACCGCACAGACCGCTCGGCCCGGACCACGGACCGGGGCCCCGACCAGCTCCGAGCAGGCGTTGGCCGCGCTGCTCGTCCTCCGCGAGGTACGCGACCGGCTCGCCAACTGGGAGACCGGGCTGATCGAGACCGCCCGCGCGGCAGGGGCCAGTTGGGCCGATCTGGCGCATCCCCTCGGGGTCGCGAGCCGACAGGCCGCCGAGCGCCGCTACCTGCGGCTGCGCCCCGGCGCCCCGGGCACCACCGGTGAGCAGCGCGTCCAGGCCACCCGCGACCGCCGCGCCGCAGACCGCACCGTCACCGCCTGGGCCCGCGGCAACGCCGCCGGCCTGCGTCAGTTGGCCGGGCAGATCACCGCCCTCGCCGACCTTCCGGAGGAGGCCCGCACCCCGCTCCTGCAGGCCCTGGGACGGCACGACGCCGCCGCCCTCGTCGACCCGCTGGCCGGAGTGCGCCCCCATCTGGCCACCGGCCACCCCGAGCTCGCCGCCCGGCTCGACGCCCTCACCCGCCACACCGACCACCTGCGTGAGGAGACCACCGACCACCGCTGAGGACGCGTCAGGCCCACCCGACCGCCGAGAAGGAGACCGCCTGTGGCACACGACCGAGCCGACTGGTCCCAGCACTACGCCGCCGGACACGGCTTCCGCCCTCTGGGTCCCGAGGAAGGCGAGCTGCTCACACGGCACGTACCCGCCCCCGACGGCGGACAGGCACTCGACGTGGGGTGCGGCACCGGCGAACTCGCGGTCTTCCTCACCCGTCTCGGTTACACCGTCGACGCGGTCGACTTCGCCCGGGGCGCGCTGGCCCGGGCCCGCACGGAGCGGGCGGGAGCCGAGGCGGTGCGGTGGTACGAGGCCGACATCGAGCACGGTCCCCCGGCCGGGCTGAACGCCGAAGGATACGACCTGATCACCCTGCGGCTGGTGTACGCGTTCCTGCACGACCGCACCCGCGTGGTGCGGGACCTGGGGGCCCGGTTGCGGCCGGGTGGTGCCCTGGTGGTGGTCACCCCGGTGGCGGCGCACACGCCGCGGGAGCGACGGCGTATCGCCCTGGACGAGGAGGAGATCGGCCTGCTGGTGCGGGGCTGGCAAGAGGCTGAGCGCTTCGACGTGGAAGGTCTGGCCGTTCTCGTACTGCGTGGACCGGTGGACACCTGGACGGCGGCCGAGAAGGGCCGGCCCGAGCCGCATGCTGCCCTCGGTGCGTGCGCCGTCGTCACCGACGCCTGCGGGCGCGTGCTGCTGGGACGTTCCCGGCACGGCATGTGGGAGCTTCCTGGCGGCCGGGTGGAGGAGGGCGAGGCCGTCACGGCCGCGGCAGTACGGGAGCTGGCGGAGGAGACCGGCCTGACAGCGGCGCCGGGCGGGGCGCGCCTGCTGACGTTTCTGCACGACGACCGCGACGGCGTGTGCCGGATCTCGGCGGTGGTCCGCGTCGCCTCCTGGACGGGCACGCTCGGGCTGCCCGAGCCGCACCGCTTCCTTCGGTGGGAGTGGCACGATCCGCACGCCGTGGCGAACCTGGATGCTGTTTTCGCGCCCAGCGCACAGGCGCTGGAGGCGGTGTGGCCCGGCGTGCTGCCCGGGCTGCCGCCGGTGCACGCGTACCCGCACGCGGGGCGGCACGACGGGAGCACCGGGACCGGCATGGTGGCACGGCCCGGTGGTGGGTGCCGTGTCGGCTCAGAGTGTTAGGCCCACGTCGGACTCCAGGTGGCGTCGGCGGAGTGCTGGAAGCGGCCGGTGGACAGGTGGGCGTGGAGGGCGGCCAGCAGCGGGTGCGGGTTGGCGCGGTGCCGGATCAGCGAGTGCGGGTAGACCGGTTGGGGGCCCCGGAGGGCGATGCGCCGCAGCCCGTGGCTGCCATGACCGGCGTCGAAGGCACCTCCCCGCGGCAGCCGGAGGTGGGTGTGCTCGCCGACGAGGGTCGCCAGTGAACGGGAGGCGGCGATGGTCTCCAGCAGGGGTGCGGTACCGAAGTCGGGTCCGGCCACCTCGACGGTGAGTCCGAACGCGGCGGCGAGGGCGTCGTAGTAGGCGGCCCACTCGGTCCCGGGGACGAGGCCCGGCATCCAGATCCGGTGCCCGGCCAGGTCGGCGGGCGTGACCGTGGTGGCGGCGGCGAGCTCGTGGGACTGCCCGGTCACAAGCTGCACGGGCTCGTCGTACACCCTTACGGCGCCGATCTCGTCGGGGAGCTGCCGGCCCGGCATGGTGACGGCGCGGAAGGACGCGTCGACGGTGCCGGACCGCAGGGCGTCGACGGCCGCATCGGCGTCGAAAAGGGTCACGACATCGAGCCGTGCGTCGGGGTGTGCCCGATGGAAGTCGCGGACCAGGGCGGCCGGGCCGAGGCGCCGCCCGATCACGTCGACGCGCAGCGGGCGGCTGCCGGGGCGCACGGAGGCGACCGCACGCTCCTCGGCCCGGAGGAGGTCCCGGGCGTGGGGCAGGAACGCATGCCCGTCGACGGTGAGCGTCGCTCCGCGCGCGGTACGCGCGAACAACCGCACGCCCAGGGCCTTCTCCAGCGTGGCGATGCGCTTGGAGACCGCCTGCTGGCTGATCGACGCGGCCACGGCCGCGTCCTGGAACCGCCCCGTGTCCACGGCGGCCACGAAGGTGCGCACGGCTGCGAGATCCACACCGGCCACCGTATCCGCACACCCGTTGGTTGTGTCCGCGGGCCGCTCGGTTGTTTGATCCCGGCCGCCGCGCCCCGCTTGGATACCGGCGGTCAGCAGGTGGTGGCCAGGGCGGGACGAGGGCGCGGTGGGAACGACGGGCAGGCGGGCGCTGGGGCGGCGCTTCGGGTGGCTGTGGGCTGCGTACGCGGTCAGCGCGTACGGCACGGGGCTCGGGTTCGGGGCGTTCCCCCTGCTGGCGATCCTGGTGCTGCACTGCGGGCCGACACAGGTGGCGGCCCTGGCCGCCGTGGGGCGGGTGGTGGGGGCCGTGGTCGCGGTGCCGCTCGGCCCGTGGGTGGAGTTCCGCCGCAAGCGGCCGGTCATGGTGGCGATGGACCTGGTCCGGTTCACGGCGATGGGGAGCGTCCCCGCGGCGTTCGCGCTCGGCCTGCTCAGCTTCGCCCAGCTCCTCCTCGTCTCCGTCGTCGCCGCGGCGGCCGACATCGTCTTCAGGGCGGCGAGCGGCGCGTATCTCAAGGCGCTCGTCCCCCCGGAGGACCTGCTGGTGGCCAACGGCCGGTTCGAGTCGACGACATGGACCTCGACCGTCGTCGGGCCGCCGCTCGGCGGGGCCGCGATCGCGCTGTTCGGTCCGGTGGCCGGCGTGCTGGCCGACGCGGTCAGCTACCTGCTCTCGGCCCTGGGCCTCCGCGCCGTCGGCGGCAGCGAACCCCGCCCCGTCCGCACCCGGGGGCACCGGCTGCGCGGGGCCGACCTCCTGGCGGGCTGGCGCCACATCCTGACCCACCCGGCGCTGCGGCCGCTCCTTTGCAACGCCGTCCTGGTCAACGGGCTGATCATGGCGACCGAGCCGCTGCTCGCCGTGCTCCTGCTGGAGCATCTCGGCCTCGCGCCCTGGCAGTACGGCCTGGTCTTCGCCCTCCCGTGTGCCGGTGGGCTCATCGGCTCGCGTATGGCCCACCGGCTCGTGGCGCGGTGCGGGCAGCACAGGGTGCTGGTGGGGTCCGGGGCGCTTCGGGCATGCTGGCTGCTCGGCATGGTGTTCGTCGGCCCCGGAGTCCCGGGGGTGGCGCTCGTCATCGTCGTCCAGCTCGGACTGGTGACGAGCTGCGCGGTCTTCAACCCGGTGCTGGCCACCTACCGCCTGGACCACACCGCACCCGACCGGGTCGCCCGCACCCTGTCCGCGTGGGCGGTCAGCAGCAGCCTCGCCATCGCGGCAATGACCGCGGCCTGGGGCCTGCTGGCCGCCGCCACCGGCGTCCGTACCGCGATCGCGCTCGCCGGTGTCCTCCTCCTCGGTACCGTGCCGCTGCTCCCTCGCCGCGAGGCCGCGCCAGGCGGTGAACGCCTCGTGCAGGCACCGGAGGGCGCCCCCGCCCCCGGCGATGCTGCGGAACGACCGCCGCGGCGCGGTGCGTGACCGAGCACCCGCAAGGATTAGGGTGGGGGCTGACGGCGGGGCCAACAGGCCTCCCTCAGCCAGCAGTTGTTCCTCGGGCTCCGTGACGGAGCAGCCACCGGACGAGAGCCACCGACTGAGAGAGACCGCGCATGATCGACGGACCACGGCCGCGCCGCAGGATAGACACCACGGTCCCGCACTCGGCCCGTATCTGGAACTACTGGACGGGAGGGAAGGACTATTACGAGGTCGACCGCATCGCAGGGGACCGCTACCTCGACACCTATCCACCCATGCGCCGCTTTCCTCCGGAGAGCCGCGACTGGCTGCGCCGTGCGGTGACCTTCCTGGCGCAGGAAGAGGGGGCCAGGCAGTTCCTCGACCTCGGCGCCGGCCTGCCCACGAGCAACAACACGCACCAGATCGCCCAGCGCATCGCACCGGAGTGCCGGGTGGTCTACGTCGACCACGACCCCCTCGTGATCACGCACGTCGACGCGCTCCTCACCAGCACCCCGGAGGGCGCCAGCTCCTACGTCGAAGCGGACATGGAGGACACGGACCTCGTGCTGCGCGGGGCCGGTGACACGCTGGACCTGTCCGCGCCCGTCGCCGTGGTGATCAGTGACGTGCTGGGGCACATCGTGGACTGGGACGAGGCACTCGGGCTCGTGCACCGGGTGATGGAAGCGCTGCCGTCGGGCAGCTGGCTGGCCTTGAGCCACTCGACCGCAGCAGATGAGAAGCACCGGCGGGTGCAGGAGGAGTACAACCGCTCGGGTGCCATCCCGTACATCTTCCGTGAACCCTCCCAGACGGTCGAGCTCTTCGCGGGTCTTGAGCTGGTCGACCCCGGCTACACCTCCTGGCCGCGCTGGAAGCCGGAGGCGACCACCGGGACAGCCACCGACCGGGCCGGCTGGGGCGGGGTCGCGCGCAAGCCCTGACGCACGGCCCCCGGCACCGTGGGGCGGCTCCCGACCGTACGAGTCACCCGGCACACCACCGGGACCCTGCCGGGAGTCGTCGGCCCCGGCCTGACGACCGCGAGCCCAGCAGACTCATGTGCGCAGGGCGCCGGCGAGCCGTTCGGCGGCCCGGTCCCAGGCGGCGGTGTGCCGCGGCTCGTACCGGACGAGGGGGAGCCGTTCAGCGACCAGGGCGCGCATCCCGGGAAGGCTGTCGACGAGGCCGTGCACCCGGGCCTGGAGCAGGAGGTTGCCCAGCGCGGTGGCCTCGGCCGGCCCCGCGGTGACCGGCAGCCCGGTGGCGTCGGCGGTCCACTGGCACAGCAGCGCGTTGCGTGAAGCGCCGCCGACCAGGTGGATGCGGCTCAGCGTGCGCCCGGCCAGTTCGGCAGCCTGTGCCAGGGTGCGGCGGTGGGCGAGGGCGAGGCTCTCCAGGATGCAGCGCACCAGCCCGCCGCGGGTGCCGGGCACCGGTTGGCCCGTGCGTTCCAGCACGGCGGCGATCCGCGCGGGCATGTCGCCGGGGGCGAGGAATGCGGGGTCGTCCGGGTCGATGAGGGCGGCGAACGGAGCGGCTGCGGCGGCCGCGTCGAGCAGTGCGGCCAGGTCGGTGTCGTCCCAGGTGCGGCGGCACTCCTCCAGCAGCCACATACCCATGATGTTGCGCAGGTAGCGCGTGGTCCCGTCGACGCCCCGCTCGTTGGTGAAGTCGGCCGCACGGGAGGCCTCGGTGAGTACGGGCGCGTCGAGTTCGAGTCCGGCCAGTGACCAGGTGCCGCAGGAGATGAATGCCGCCCCCTCCTCCTCGAAGGGCACTGCCGCCACGGCGGACGCGGTGTCGTGCGAGGCGACGGTCACCACGGGAACGGTCGGCGGCAGTCCAGTTCCGGCCGCCACGTGCGGCAGCAGTGTCCCGGCCCGCTCGCCGGGTCGGCGCAGCTTGGGGAAGAGCGAACGCCGCAGCCCCAGGCGGGAGATGAGCGTGTCCGACCAGGTGCCCGTGACGGCGTCGAGGAGCCCGGTGGTGGACGCGTTGGTCTCCTCGGCGCCCACGGTCCCGGTCAGCCAGTACGTCAGCAGGTCCGGGAGGAGGAGCAGCGTCCGGGCCGAGGCGAGCCGCGGTGTGCCGTGGTCGGCGGCGAGTTGGAAGACGGTGTTGAAGGGCAGGTGCTGGAGCCCGGTGCGGGCGTACAGCTCGGCCGGGGGGACGAGCCGGTGCACCCGCGCGACGGCCGGGCCGCTACGGGGGTCGCGGTAGCTGTAGGGCAGTCCGAGCAGCGCACCGTCGGCGTCGAGGAGCCCGTAGTCGACCGCCCAACTGTCGATGCCGAGCGAGGTGATGCCGGGGCCTGCCGCGCGCAGCCCGGCGAGGACGTTGCCGTAGAGGCCCGTCAGGTCCCAGTGCAGGCCGTCGGGCAGACGGACCGGGGCGTGCGGGAAGCGGTGGACCTCGGTGAGGTCGAGGGTGCCGGGCCCGGCGGTGCCGACAGTGCCCACGATGATACGGCCGCTGGTGGCACCCAGGTCCACTGCGGCGAAGCTGGCGGTCATGAGAGGGCCTTCGGGAACGGGCCGGTGCCCCGCTGCCGCGGGGCACCGGCGCAGGCGGTGGAGGCGTGACGGTGTCTCAGCAGCGCTGGTCGGTGCCGGTCAGTGCCGGTCAGTGCCGGTGGTCAGCGCAGGAAGGCAGCTGCGACACCCGCGTCGACCGGCACGTGCAGCCCGGTCGTGTGGGTGAGGTCGCCCCCGGTGAGTGCGAAGACCGCGTTGGCCACGTGTTCGGGCAGCACCTCGCGCTTGAGGAGGGTGCGCCGGGCGTAGAACTCGCCGAGCTCCTCCTCCGCGACGCCGTACACCTTGGCCCGCTGGGCGCCCCAGCCACCGGCGAAGATGCCGGAGCCGCGGACGACCCCGTCGGGGTTGACGCCGTTGACCCGGATGCCGTCCCCGCCGAGTTCGGCGGCCAGCAGCCGCACCTGGTGAGCCTGGTCGGCCTTGGTGGCGGAGTAGGCGATGTTGTTCGGGCCGGCGAAGACGCCGTTCTTGGAGACGATGTAGACCAGATCGCCACCCATGCCCTGCACTCTCATGGTGCGGGCCGCCTCGCGGGAGACGAGGAAGGAGCCGCGGGCCATGACGGCGTGCTGGAGGTCCCAGTCGCGGGCGGTGGTCTCCAGCAGCGGCTTGGACAGCGAGATGCCCGCGTTGTTGACGACCAGGTCGACGCCGCCGAAGGCCAGGGCTGCCTCGGCGAAGGCGGCGGCGATCTGCTCCTCGTCGGTCACGTCGACCGTGACGGCCACCGCGTGGTCCGGGCCGCCCAGTTCCGCAGCCACCGTGTCGGCGGCCCGGCCGTCGATGTCGGCCACCACGACACAGGCCCCCTCGGCTGCGAGCCGTTGTGCCGTGGCCCGGCCGATGCCGGAGCCGGCGCCGGTGACCAGGGCGATGCGGGTGGCCAACGGCTGGGGTTGCGGCATCCGCCGGAGCTTGGCCTCCTCCAGCGCCCAGTACTCGATACGGAACTTCTCCGCCTCCTCGATGGGCGCGTAGGAGGAGACGGCCTCGGCACCGCGCATCACGTCGACCGCATTGCGGTAGAACTCCCCGGCGACGCGGGCGGTCTGCTTGTCCCTGCCGTAGGAGAACATGCCGACACCGGGCACCAGCACGATCGCCGGGTCGGCCCCGCGCATCGCGGGCGAGTCGGAGTCCGCGTGCCGCCGGTAGTACGCCGCGTACTCCTCGCGGTAGGCGGTGTGCAACTCGGCGAGGCGGGCCGCCACCTGCTCGACGGGCGCGTCGGCGGGCAGATCGACGACGAGCGGGCGGACCTTGGTGCGCAGGAAGTGGTCGGGGCAGGAGGTGCCCAGGGCCGCCAGCCGCGGGTGCGCGGCGTGCGAGAGGAACTCCAGCAGGGGCGCGGAGTCGTCGAAGTGGCCGACCTGCGGCGCGTCGGTGGAGACGAGACCGCGGATGACCGGGGCCAGCGCGGCGGCCTTGGCGCGGCGTTCCGGCTCGGGCAGCGGACCGTACCCGTCCAGGGCCGGTCCGAACGGGTCGGTGCGGCCGTTGTCGGCGAGGAACCGTTCCGCGGTACGGATCATCCACAGCGAGTTGGCCTCGCACTCCGCGGACGTCTCGCCCCAGGCGGTGATGCCGTGCCCGCCCAGGATCACACCGACCGCCTGCGGGTGGGCCTGCTTGACGGCGGCGATGTCCAGGCCGAGCTGGAAGCCCGGGCGGCGCCAGGGCACCCACACCACCTTGTCGCCGAAGCAGTCGGCGGTGAGCTGCTCGCCGTCGGCCGCGCACGCCAGCGCGATGCCGGAGTCCGGGTGCAGGTGGTCCACGTGGGCGGCGTCGACCAGGCCGTGCATGGCGGTGTCGATGGAGGGGGCGGCGCCGCCCTTGCCGTGCAGGCAGTGGTCGAAGGCGGCGACCATCTCGTCCTCGTACGCGGCGCCTCGGTACACCCCGGTCAGGGCCCGCAGCCGGTCCAGGCGCAGCACGGCAAGGCCGTCCTCGGTGAGGGTGCCGAGGTCGCCCCCCGAGCCCTTGACCCACATCAGCTCGGTGTCGCGGCCGGTGACCGGGTCGGTCGCCGTGCCCTTGGCGGAGGCGTTTCCCCCGGCGTAGTTGGTGTTGCGGGGGTCCGAGCCGAGCGTACGGGCTCGCGTGAGCAGGGCGTCGACTGCGGGGTGTGCGGCGGGCATCGCGGTTCCTTCGGGGCTTGTGGTGGAGGGGCCGGGGCGGCCACGGTCTGCATCGAGGTGGGCGGGTCAGGCTCCCCAGCCCGCCTGCTGCCCCCCGACGCGGTCGGCGGCGATGCGCTCGTGGTGACCCGATTCCAGGTAGGCGCGGAACGGATCGGCGGCCAGTCCCTTGCTCCGGCGCACCTCGGCGAGCAGCGGCCGCACATCGGTGTGGTAGGCGTCCATCAGCACGGCGTTGGCCTCCAGCACGTCGCCTTCGCGCTGGGCGGTGCGCAGCGCCTCGTGGTCGACCAGCAGCGCCTTTGCGGTGGCCTCCTGGACGTTCGTCACCGAGCGGATCACCGCCGGGATCTTGGCCTCGATGTTGTGGCACTGGTCGAGCATGAACCGCACGTCGCGGGCGGGGTCGAGGCCGCCGTTCCTGGTGACCTCGTACAGGATCCGGAACAGCTGGAACGGGTCGGCGGCGCCGGCCATCAGGTCGTCGTCGGCGTAGAAGCGGGAGTTGAAGTCGAAGGCGCCCAGCTTCCGTTCGCGCAGCAGGAAGGCCACGATGAACTCGATGTTGGTGCCCGGCGCGTGGTGCCCGGTGTCCACGCAGACCGTGGCCTTGGCGCCCAGCTTGAGGCAGTGGGCGTAGGAGGTGCCCCAGTCGGGGACGTCGGTGGCGTAGAAGGCTGGCTCGAACAGCTTGTACTCCAGGACCATGCGCTGGTGGTCGCCCAGCCGCGCGTACACCTGCTCCAGCGCCTCGGCGAGCCGGTCCTGGCGGGCCGTCAGGTCGTCCTGGCCGGGGTAGTTGGTGCCGTCGGCGAACCACAGCTTCAGCGCGTCGGAGCCGGTGGCGTCCATGACGTCGACGCACTCCAGCAGGTGGTCGACGGCCTTGCGGCGCACCCCGGAGTCGGGGTGGGTCACCGAGCCGAGCTTGAAGTCGTCGTCCTGGAAGACGTTCGCGTTGATCATGCCGATGCGCAGGCCCCGCTCCCGGGCGTGGGCGGCGAGCCGCCCGTAGTCCGGTACGCGGTCCCAGGGGATGTGCAGCGAGACGACGGGGGCGGCGCCGGTGTACCGGTGGACCTGCGCCGCGTCGTCCAGCTTCTCGTACGGGTCGCGTGGGACACCGGGTCGGGTGAACACCTTGAAGCGGGTGCCGGAGTTGCCGTATCCCCACGAAGGGGTCTCGATCACCAGGGAGTCGAAGGCCTCCTGGACGGCCGCGAGGGCGGAGCCGGACATGGTGTGTCTCCGTAGGGTTGTGACGGGTCGGGTGCGGGCACCGGCAGGGTCCGGACGAGAGGGCCTAGGCACGCACGGTGGCCCGCCCGGTCTCGATCTCTTCGAGTGTCCGCCCTGTCGTGTTGGGCATGAAGAAGCCGAGGACTCCGCAGACGACGAGGCAGCCGGTGAGGAACCCGGCCACCGTGCCGATGCCGGTCTCGGCGAGCACGGGGACGAAGAAGGACCAGATGCCGAGGACGACGCGGGCCACTCCGAAGGTGATGCCCTGGGCCGTGCCCCGCAGCATGGTGGGGAACAGCTCCTGGCTGACGGTCTTGTAGAAGCCTTCGCCCGCCATGGTCTGGCCGATGCCGAACAGCAGGACGTTGAGGAGGATGACCGGCACGGTGAACGGCAGCACGACGAAGGCGCCCCAGGCGACGATCTGCATGAGCGCGCCGGTCACCCACATCACCTTGCGGTGCCGGTGGCCGCGGTCGGCGAACCGCATGTAGAGAGTGACGGTGCCGACGCAGGCCAGCAGGAAGCCGGCGCACTGGAGGGCCACGCTGGTCGCCTGGCTTCCGGCGCCGAGGGACTTGACCATGTACGGCGTGAAGATGCCGTTGGTGCCCGCCATCAGGTTCCAGGTGAGGTAGATGCCACCGGTCCACATCAGCGCCTTGAGGTGGCGGCCGGTGAGCAGGTCACGCGCCCGGACCCGGGTCTGCTTCGCCTTCGCTGCCGCCGCCTGCCAGGCCACCGACTCGCGCATCCCGCGCCGCAGCGCGTAGGTGACGAGCGCGACCACGAACAGGTGCAGGAAGACGATCCGGATGCCCAGCAGGCCCAGCGGCGACAGGGCGAAGGCCAGAAGCAGTACGACGACCGGGCCCAGGTTCCAGGTCACCTGCGTCAGCCCCATCAGCTTCCCCCGTGCCCGCGCCGGGGAGAGTTCTCCCACCAGCGCCAGCGAGGTGGGCACATCGGCGCCGACCGCGACGCCGACGACGAAGGTGCCCGCGAAGAGCATGAGCGGGTCGAGCGCGAAGGCGATCAGCAGGATCGCGGCCGCGTAGACCAGGAGGTCGTACTGGTATATCCGCTTGCGGCCGAGCTTGTCGCCGAGCCGGCCGCCGACGAAGGCACCCAGCGCGGCGCCGATGGCGTTGGGTCCGATGGCCGCCAGGACACCGACCGCCCCGCCGGAGAGCCCCATCTCCTCCTTGAAGAGGGAGAGTCCCGAGCCGAGGGCGACGATGGAGCCCGCGTCCAGGTAGGAGGCCATCCCGGCCAGCGCGGTCCACTTCCACTGCTGCCTGGTCACCCGGCTCTCGTCGTCGGCAGGCGGTCTCTCTCGGGGTTCCGTGGATGTCATGTGGACTCCCTCGTCCCGGGGTGAGCGGCCCACCGGAGTCGTCGGCGCCGCTGGCGAATGAAACGTGTAAAAACATGGAGGCAGGCAACCAGCCGCGTCAATAGGCGGCCCGGAAACTTTCACAGGAATGCAGGTCGAGAGATTGAAACCTTTCACCCATGTCGCAGCGGACCGGTCCACAACGGCGGGACACCGGCCGCCGGCGCGGGGCTCCGCGCAGCTGCCGCGTATCATCGAGCCCCGGCACGAGCGGGGAAGGGACAGCGGCGCACATGGTCGGCATCAAGGACATCGCCCGCGAGGCGGGGGTGTCCACGGGGACCGTCTCCAACGTGCTCAACCGTCCCGACACGGTCGCCGTGCACACCCGTGAGCGCGTACGTGCGGTGATCCGCGACCTGGGCTATGTGCGCAGCGAGTCGGCCCGGCAGCTGCGCGCGGGGCGGAGCCGCATCATGGGGATACTCGTCCTCGACATGGCCAACCCCTTCTTCGTCGACCTCGCCGCCGGTGCCGAGGCCGCCGCCCGCAGCGCGGGCCTCGGCGCGATGCTGTGCAACAGTGCGCAGAGCCCCGCCGAGGAGGCCACCTGTCTCTCGCTGTTCGCCGAGCAACGGGTGCACGGCGTCCTCGTCTCCTCCGCGGACCAGGACGGTGCGACCCTCACCGCGTTCGCCCGGCACGGCATTCCGTTCGTCTCCCTGGAGCGCCGGGTGCCCGGCCTGGACGCCTCCTCCGTCGCGGTGGACGACGTCGCGGGCGGCGAACTCGCCGCCCGCCACCTGATCGAGGGCGGCCACCGCTCGCTGGCCTACCTGAGCGGCCCGATGCGGCTGGCCCAGTGCCGGGACCGGCACAGCGGGGTGCTCGCCGCGCTGCACCGGGCCGGGCTGGGGACGGACTGCCTGCACCACATCGAGGCCGACCGGCTCGACGTCGCCGCCGGGCGGGACGCCGCGTCCCGGCTGCTGGGCATCTCTCCGCTGCCCACCGCCGTCTTCTGCGCCAACGACCTGCTGGCACTGGGCCTGTTGCAGGTCCTGTTCGCCGCGGGCCTCTCGGTGCCGGAGGACATCAGCCTGGTCGGCTACGACGACATCGAGTTCGCCGCGGCGGCCGCCGTCCCGCTCACCTCCGTCCGCCAGCCCGCACGGGCGATGGGCCGGCGCGCGGCGGAGCTGCTGATCGCCGAAGCGGCCCCGGACACGGGCGCGTCCGAGCCGCAGCATCTGGTCTTCACACCGGAGTTGGCCGTGCGCCGCTCCAGCATGCGCCGCCTCGGCTGACGGTTCGGACCCGGCGCGGGCCTCGTCCCGGTCCTGCCCGCCGCTCGCTGCCGGCTGGGACCGGACGGCCCGTCAGCCTCCCAGGGCGCAGTGCGCCCCGCCTTCCAGGAGGTTCTCGACCTCGCGGCGCGCGGCGTCGACGATCGTCCGGACATACCGTGCCGCGTCCTCGGCGTGCCCGGCTGCCACCGCCTCGGCCACCCGCACATGTCGGTGCACGGCGGCGAGGTCGACCGCGTCGGGCATCAGCGACAGGTCGCGGCGGGCGACGAGCAGTTCTTCGGTCACCTCGGACAACTGGGCGAACATTCCGTTGCCCGAGGCCGCAAGGAGCTCCCGGTGGAAGGCCAGGTCCGCGGCGACGAAGCCCGGGATGTCCCCCGTACGTGCGACGTCGGCCATGGTCCGGGCGTGCGCCGTGAGGGTCTGCCGGGCCCGCGCGTCCGCGCTCGTCGCCGCGAGTGCGGCCGCGGAGGGCTCGACGGCCGCGCGCAGCTCCGCCAGCTCGCGCAACTGCGCCTCGCGGCGGGGCGAGCTCAGCCGCCAGCGGATGACCTGGGGGTCGTACAGGTTCCACTCGGGCATCGGCCGGACGGTGATGCCGACCCGGGGGCGGCTGGTGACCACCCGCTTCGACTCCAGCACGCGGACGGCCTCGCGCGCCACGGTGCGGGAGACGCCGTAGCGCTCCTGGACGTCCTCCAGGCGCAGGACCTCGCCCGCGCGCATCTCGTCCGCCGCGAGGGACGCACCGATCCGGTCGACCACCTGACCGTGCAGGCCATGAAGTTCCACGCGCGATCCCGTCGTTCCTCTCCCGGCCGCCCGCTCGGTGCGGCGTTCACCGGGCGTCGGCGAGCCGGTGCAGGAGCGTGCCCACCCGCTCGCCTGCCGCCTGTGCGCCGCCGGATGTCAGTGCCGCACCCATGCCGCAGGCCACGGCACCGGCAGCGACCCATTCCGGTGCGTTGCCGATTGTCACACCCCCGGTCGGTACGACGGGTGCCTGGGGCAGTGCGGCCCGCACGTCCCGCAGCCAGGAGGGCCCGAGTGCCGAGGCGGGGAAGAGCTTCAGGGCGTCCGCGCCCTCCTCCAGGGCCCGCACCATCTCGGTGGGCGTGGCCACCCCCGGGAAGACCGGTACCCCGTAGCGGTGGCCGCAGCGGATCACCTCGGGGTGGAGGCTGGGCGAGACCAGGAAGCGCGCCCCCGCCTCCACCGCGGCCCGTGCCGCCGAGCCGTCGAGGACGGAGCCCGCGCCGACCAGCGCCGTGGGGCGGGCCTCGGTGAGCCGGGCCACGGCGGCGAGGGCCCCGTGGGTGGTCAGCGCGACCTCGACGGCGTGCAGTCCGGCGTCCAGCACTGCCTCGGCCGCCGTGACGGCCTCCTGCGGCCCCGGGGCGCGGACGATGCCGAAGACCCGCTGCGCGGTGACGGCCCGGACGGTGTCCCATCGGTACATGGCGTGCGAGTTCCTTCTGTGCGTGCGCTGCGACGAGTCTCCCACGCCGCGGTGGATGCGGTCGGCGGTGCGGGGGTTCCGGCTCACGCCGCACTCCGCTGTCGCGGGGCTCACCGGGCCGGCTCCGGCAGAAGGTCTGCGAACTCGGTGCAGAAGCGGTCGACCATCCGCAGTTCCTCCGCGTCCAGCCGGTGGCCCGGCGCGCGGCAGTGGGCCGAGGCGAACCAGCCGCGGCGCACGGAGATCTCCTTCTCCGCGGCGACGATGAGCTCGACGTGCTGCATCCAGTACGACAGGTACGGCAGCATCCGGGTGTGCAGGGCGACGGCCCCGGCCTCGTCGCCACGGTGCCAGCGCCGACAGAGCTCGACGTACAGCTCGGTGAAGGAGCAGCCCGGCTGCACCCCGATCGCGCCGCGCCGCAGGGCGTCGGGAAGCTGGAGCCCCGCGTACCCGACGAGCGAGGGCAAGGGCCGCTCGCCCTCGGCCAGCGCGGCGACGAGCCGGCCCGGTGGCGCCGACTCCACCTTCACCCAGCGCAGGTTGGGGTGTGCGGCGGCCATCCGCTGGAGCGCCGGCGCGTCCAGGGCCGTCCCGGTCTGCGCCGGGGCGTACTGCAGCACGGCGGGGAGCGGATCGGCTGCCGTCAGCACGGTACGCAGGTGGGTGAGGACGGCCTCCGGGGACGGGCCCAGGAAGTGCGGCGGCAGCAGGTTGAGCGCGTCGGCACCCAGGTCGGCGGCTCGCCGGGCCTCGGCGACGGCGCGGCGGGTGGCGTGGTCCGGCACGGAGACGACCGCGGCCACGTCGGCACGGTTCCGGGTGCGCTCCAGCAGCAGTTCGGTGAGCAGGTGCCGTTCGGCGTCGTCGAGCTTGTGGAACTCGCTCGCGAAACCGGGAAACATCACCGCGCTCACGCCCGTCGCCAGCACCCGGTCCACAACGGTGGTGAAGCCGGGGAGATCGAGGGCTCCGTCCTCGTCGAAGGGCACTTCGAGTACGGGCACGACCCCGCGCACGAGCGCGTCGGCGTCCTCGCGGGTACGTACGGACAACGGCGGGCTCCTCAGAAGGCCTGGCGGGGCGGTGTCGGGTCGGTGGCGCCGCGCAGGAAGTCGAGGTCGGCGCCGGTGTCGGCCTGGGTGACGTGCTGGATGTGGAGCCAGGTCCAGCCGCGCGTCGCCGGCGGCGGCGGTGGCTGCCACTCCGACCGGCGGCGCCGCAGCTCCGCCTCGCCGACCAGCACGTCGAGCCGCCGCCCGCGGACGTCCAGGCGCACCTGGTCGCCGGTGCGGACGAGGGCCAGCGGTCCCCCGACGGCCGCCTCCGGTGCCACGTGCAGGACGCAGGTGCCGAAGGCGGTCCCGGACATGCGGGCGTCGGATATCCGCACCATGTCGCGCACCCCGGCGTCGAGCAGTTTCTTCGGCAGCGCGACGTTGCCGACCTCGGGCATGCCGGGGTAGCCGCGCGGACCGGTGTTCCGTACGACCAGCACCGTCTCGGGGGTCACGTCGAGAGCGGGGTCCTCGATGACCGCCAGGTAGTCGTCGAGGGCGTCGAAGACCAGCGCCGGTCCGGTGTGGTCGAGAAGGTGCGGGGCCGCGGCGGACTGTTTGATCACCGCGCCGTCCGGGGCGAGGTTGCCCCGCACGACGGCCGTACCGCTCCCGGCGGGCTGGACGGGCCGCTCCTGCGGGCGGATCACCTCACGGTCGTACACCCGGGCCCCCGCGCAGTTGTCGAGGAGGGTGCGACCGGTGACCGTCACGGTGTTCGCGTGGAGCTGGTCGCGCAGATCGTTGACGAGCGCCGGCAGCCCGCCCGCGTAGGCGAACTCCTCCATCAGGAACCGCCCCGAGGGCATCAGGTCGACCAGCAGGGGCAGTTGCGCACCGAGCCGGTCGAAGTCGTCCAGCGAGAGGGGCACGTCGAGCCGCCCGGCGAGGGCGAGCAGGTGCACGACCGCGTTGGTGGAGCCGCCGATCGCCGCGTTGACGCGGATCGCGTTCTCGAACGCCTCGCGGGTCATGATGCGCCGCGGGGTGAGGTCGCTGCCCGCGAGTTCCACCGCGCGGGCGCCGGACTCCTCGGCGAGCGTGCCCCGCCTGGCGTCCACGGCGGGCAGCCCGGAGCCGCCCGGCAGCATCATGCCGAGCGCCTCGGTCAGACAGGCCATCGTGGAGGCGGTGCCCATGGTCATGCAGTGGCCCGCGGACCGGTTGAGCGACGACTCGAACTCGGTGAACTCCTCCTGCGTGACCGTTCCGGCCCGCAGTTCCTCCGTCATCCGCCAGATGTCGGTGCCGGAACCCACGTCCCGCCCCTGGAAGCGGCCGTTGAGCATCGGCCCGCCCGTGAGGACGAGCGCGGGCACGCCCGCGCTGGCGGCGCCCATCAGCGCGGCGGGAGTAGTCTTGTCGCATCCGGTGAGCAGCACGACGGCGTCCACCGGGTTGGCCCGGATCTGCTCCTCGATCTCCATGGCCGCCAGGTTGCGGTAGAGCATCGAGGTCGGCCGCAGGAACGGTTCGCCGAGCGACATGGCGGGGAACTCCAGCGGGAAGCCGCCCGCCTGCAACACCCCGCGCTGCACGGCCCCCGCGAGGATCCTCAGATGGCCGTTGCACGGGGTCAGTTCGGAGTAGGTGTTGCAGATGCCGACGACGGGCCGGCCGTCGAAGTTGTGACCGCCGCGGCCCATGGCCCGCAGGTGGTGGCGGGCGATGAAGCCGTTCTTGCCGCCGTCACCGAACCATGACCGGCTGCGCAGCGGCGGGCGCGCCTCGGACCGGGCTGCCGGGGGCTGGTCGTTCGGCGCTGTCATGCGGTGCCCTTCCTGTCTGCGTCGTCGCGAGGGGAGCGGGCGAGGCGGCTGCGGTGCCGTGGCCCGCCCCGTGACCAAGCTGTGCCCCGCCTCGGCCTTCAATGGTGCTATCAAAGCACGATAGCGTCGGCGGCCGTTCAGCGGACTGATCGAAGAGGATCGACTCCACCGGAGGGACGCCCATGGAACGCAGGGTGATGGGAGCGGTGACCTGGCGGCTGATGCCGTTCCTCGTGCTGCTCTACCTGGTCGCCTACGTCGACCGCTCGAACGTCGGCTTCGCCAAACTGACCCTCCAGGACGAACTCGGGCTCTCCAGCGCCGCCTTCACTCTCGGGCAAGTGGCGTTCTTCGTCGCCTACGCCGTCTTCGAGGTGCCCGGCAACCTCTTCCTGGAGCGGTACGGTGCACGCCGCTGGTTCACCCGCATCATGATCACGTGGGGGCTGGTCACCGCGCTGACCGCGCTGGTCACCACCGACTGGCAGTTCTACGCGGCCCGCTTCCTGCTCGGCGCCGCGGAGGCCGGCTTCTACCCGGGTGTCCTGTACTTCCTCACCAAGTGGTACCCGTACCGCTACCGGGCCCGCATGACCGGCTGGTTCATGATGTCCCAGCCGCTCGCCTTCGTGCTGGGCAACCCGGTCCTGGGCACGCTGGACGACCTGGACGGGACCCTCGGCCTCGCCGGCTGGCAGTGGATCTTCGTCGCGACGGGCGTCCCGGCCGTGCTGCTCGGCTTCGTCACGCTCGCCGTCCTGCCCGACGGACCCGCCCCGGTGCGCTGGCTGGACGACGCGCAGAAAGCCTGGATAGCCGGTGAACTCGCCGCCGAGGCCGACGCCCTCGGCGGCGACGACACGACGAAGGAGGCGGGCGCCCTGCGCTCCCTGCGGGACCGGCGGGTGGTGCTGATGTCCCTGTTCTACCTCTGCTTCCCGCTGGGCGCCTACGGGTTGAGCTTCTGGCTGCCGACCATCGTCGACAGCTTCGGCGGCCTCTCCTCGACCGCCACCGGCTTCGTCACCGCCGTCCCGTACGTGTTCGTCGCGGCCGGTCTGTACGTGATCCCGAAGCTCGCCGACCGCACCGGGTCCCGTTACCCCTGGATCGCCGGTACCGCCGCTGTCGGCGCACTCGGTCTGGCCGCCACCGCGCTGGTGGACGACCACGTGGTGCAGATCGCGCTGATGAGCCTCGCGGCCGTGGGCATCTACGCCGGCCAGCCGGTCCTGTGGTCACTGCCCTCGCGCTTCCTGACGGGGGTGCAGGCGGCCTCCGGCATCGCGATGATCAACGCGGTGGGGAATCTGGGCGGCGGCTTCGGCCCCATGGGGATCGGCGTCGTCGTCGACCGTACGGGTTCCGCCGTCACCGGGCTGTGGTTCCTGGTCGCGGCCATGGCGGTGGCCGCTGTCGCCACGTACGGCATCAAACGGCTGGTCGAGCGGGGCGAGGTGGTCACCCGCACTCCCCCGCTCCCGGACACCGCCGGCCCCGCGTGACCGACGCGCGCACACGCAGATCCGCGGCTGCTTCCGCCGGGCGGCACCAGCGGTGGCGGGCCGTGCTCACCGGCGCAGCGGGAGCCGGTGCAGCTCCACTCCGGCAAGGCGCCCGTCCGTCGCCTCGGCGGTCATGTACGTGCAGTGCGGCTGGCGCCGCCGGTCCGTCGGCGAACCCGGATTCAGCAGCCGCAGCCGCCCGTCCTCCGTCGTGCTGTCCCACGGGATGTGGCTGTGCCCGAAGACCAGGACGTCCAGGTCGGGAAAGCGGGCGGCGCAGCGGCGCTCCCGCCCCTGCGCCGCCCCCGTCTCGTGGACGACACCGAAGCGCAGGCCCGCCAGTCGCGCGTACGCCACCTCCGGCAGCCGGGCCCGCAGTTCGGGGCCGTCGTTGTTGCCGTACACACCGATCACCCGCCGCGCCCGCGACGCCAGCAGGTCCAGGGTGGCGACGTCCACCCAGTCTCCCGCGTGCACGACGACGTCGGCCCGCGGCAACTCGGCCAGCAGTTGCGCCGGCAGGTGCCTGGCCCGCTTGGGCAGATGCGTGTCGGACATGAGCAGAAGGCGCACCCGCCGACCGTAGCGGACGGCACCGCGCCCCGCCCGGTGGCAGGGCACGCCGTGCGAGCGCACGGCGCTCTCAGGCCCTCGTGACTTCACGGGACCGCCCGTACCGAATACCGTGCGGCTGCGCGCCGGCTGGTTGGGCGATGCCCCGGGGCGCTGTGCGGCGCGGCTCCTCATGCTTTGTTGCCGCTTTCCGAGTCCGCCGCACGCCGAAGAGCCGGTCTCGCAGGACGGGTGCTCGCCTCGACGACCCTTGTTCCCGTACTGCTCTCGACGGGCCGCCGCGACCACCGACGAAGATCCGCGCCGAGCCGGGATTCCCGTTGGTGCTCCTCCAGGAATCGTCACGGAAAGCCGCGTACGCCGGAAAGCCGCCCGTCCCGGAGAGGCGGGCGGGCAAACTTCTGCGGCCCGGACCTCCGCGGCGCGCGGTCCTGTTCCTCGCTCGGCGTTCGCATCGGGGACGGGGTGCCGGGTTGTACACGTCGGCCGCCGCCCCCAGGCGTCCACGTCGCCGTCACAGCGCATCAGCGGTCCGGCAGGCCTGGCGCCTCGGGCTCCCGTGCCGTTCCGCACGCCTGCGACCTGCACATCTCCCGTCTCCTCGGCCTGCTGTCCGCTGACATGCGCGGAGGGGCGAGAGAGGCCCTTACGACTGAAGGCGGACGTGTCGTCACGGTGCGTGGTCGGACGGTCCTGTAGGAGCCTACGAAGAGCCGATCCTGACCTGCGGAGATTTTCATGTCTTCGGTCCCGTGCCCCCACCCCACGTCTGCCTGTCTACTCCTCAGTGCTGCTGAGTCCGCCACCCCGGCGATTGCGGAGACCGCCCATGAGACGCCCCATTCCAGGCCCACTGATCGCCGCATCCGCGAGGATAAGGTGAATCGACAAGCAGCTTGCGAAACAACTCGGCTCATCAAGTCCCGCCGCGGTCCCTGCAGTTCAGCGCATCCACGCCCCGATCGCTCGCGCGGGGGTCGGCGGACTCCCCCGCCGGGCGCGGCCCCTGTCGCTCGGCCGCAAGGTTGCCACGCCAGCGAGCGGCTCTCTTGCCGTCACTAGCCGGAAGCAGAAGTGAGTATGACGAAAGAAGCCCAGTCCGCACAGTCACCGCAGGACACGGACGCACGTACGCGCACGGCATACCGAGCTGCGATCCTCGATTTCACCGGTGACCCCGGCCAGTCCCTCGAGCCGGAGACGGACGGCCCCGATGCCGCGATGCGATTCTTTCCTGACGGCCTATTGGTGATCTCCGCCGAGGGAAAAGTGGAGTTCACCGATGCGTGGTCGGAGTCCAAGTACGGGCACTGGCGGGATTCCGGTCAGCTCAGGGAATTCCACAACTGTCTGATCACGCCCGGCTTCATCGACACCCACATCCACTACGTCCAGATGGATGCGATCGGCGGATACGGCGACCAGGTTCTGCAGTGGCTGGAGAAGTACATCTGGCCCGCCGAGGCGAAGTTCGAGGATCTGGACCACGCCAAGGAGATCGCCCGCTTCTTCCTCGACACGCTGCTCAGTGCGGGCACCACAACCGGTCTTGTGCTGTCGAGTACACCCTGGCAGTCCGCCGAGGGCTTCTTCCAGGAGGCGCTCAAACGCAACATGCGCGTGCTCACCGGCAAGGTGGTCCAGGACCAGCCGCCCAAGAACGCGCTCCTTCCGGAGAACCAGTTCGACAAGAGCATCGCGGACGCCCGCCGGCAGAACGTCGACCTGATCGAGAAATGGCACGGGAAGGGCCGCCTTCTCTATGCGGTCACTCCGCGGTTCGCCATGACATGCAGCGACTCCATGCTGCAGATGTGCTCCGATCTGATGGACGAGTACGACCAGCAAGGCAAGCCGTTGTGGCTGCAAACGCACCTGTCGGAGAACCTGGAAGAAGAGTCCATCGCCCGCCGCAAGTTCGACGTGGGCACCTACACCCAGGCGTACGAGAAGTTCGGGCTGCTCCGCGAGCGGGCGCTGTATGCACACTGCGTCACCATCGACGGCGACGACCGGAAGCTGCTGGCCAAGGGCGGTGCCACGATCGCACACTGCCCGACGTCCAACTTCTTCCTCGGCAGCGGTGTGCACAACCTGGTGGACGCGATCGACAAGGGCGTCCGGGTCGGCATGGGCACCGACTGCGGCGGCGGCACCAACTACTCGATCCTGCACACGCTCGGCGCGGCCTACAAGGCGCAGGCGATGGAGGCGCTGAACCACGTCCCTGACAAGTACAACCCGCCGGTGTCCGAGCCCCGGCCGGAGGGATGGGTGAACCCGTACCCGAAGCTGACCGCCTGGAGGGCCTTCTATCTCGCGACCCTCGGCGGAGCCCGGGCGCTCTACCTCGACAAGCCGTACGAGGAGAACAAGGGCCTGGGCGGGCCCGGTATCGGCTCGTTCCGGCCCGGCAACGAGGCGGACTTCGTGGTGCTCGACCTGGCCGCGACCCCGGTGATCAAGCGCCGCCTCGAAAACGTCGAGCCGAGGGACGTCAAGGGAAACCAGCGGAGCCTGCTCGACAAGTGGCACGAGAAGCTCTTCGCGCTGATGACCTTGGCCGACGACCGGGTCGTAAAGGAGACCTACATCATGGGACAGCTCGCCTACGAGCAGCAGGCCTACGCGAAGGAGCGCTGGATCCCCCGACAGCAGCCGCTGCCCACCGTCTGACGTCGCTCCCCACGGGGGAGGACTCGCCGGCGCCACGTGCGGGAGCTCCGTCGTGGCCGGTCTTCGTCCCTGCTCCGGTCCGGCCGCGACGTCCGGCCGGGCCCGCTGAGGCAGTCCCGTCTCGCGGGCGGAGCGCGTGGCAGCGGTGACGCCCGCTGCTCAGTGGCTGCGGGTGCGCACGGCGTTGTACTGCTCGTCGGTGACGTGCTCCAGCCAGGTCGTCTCGGGCCGGTCGTCGTCGGGGGCGGTGCCGTCCCACAGGGCGAGGTGCTGCATGAAGTTCTCCTCGGTGGCGCCGTGCCAGTGCTCCTCGCCGGGCGGGCAGGTCACCGTCTCACCGGGGCGGGCTTCGTAGACGGTGCCGTCGCGGGTACCGATCAGGGCGACGCCGGCCATGACGTGGAGGGTCTGGCCGACGGCGTGGTGGTGCCAGGCGGTGCGGGCGCCGGGGGCGAAGCGCACCATGTTGGCGCGGATCCGGGAGGGCTCCTGGCCCGCGTGGACGACGTCGAATTAGACGTCTCCGTCGAACCGGTCCTCGGGACCCTTGCCGGTGGGCTGGGGCTTGACGAACTCCATGGTGCTTCTCCTGGTTGCCTGGAGGCGGGTGTCGGGAGGGGCGGTGCTGCGGGGTGAGGTTGCGGTGGACGGGGCGACGGACGCTGCGGCGTCCGTGCGGCGGTCTCATCGGGCGACGTAGCCGCCGTCGACGGGGAGGGCGACGCCGACGACGTAGCCGGCGGCGGGGCTGTTGAGCCACAGCACGGCTTCGGCGATCTCCTCGGCGGTGCCCAGGCGGCCGATGGGGGCGTCCGCTGCGGCGGCCTCGGGGTCGAGTTCCCCCTTGTCGATCATGTCGGCGACCATCGGGGTCTCCATCGTGCCGGGACACACGGCGTTGATGCGGACGCCGCGCGGGGCGTATTCGATGGCCGCGCTGCGGGTGAGGCCGATGACGCCGTGCTTGGTGGCGTGGTAGGAGGCGCGTCCGGGGTTGCCGACAAGGCCGCCGAGCGAGGAGCAGTTGACGATCGCGCCGCTGCCCTGCGTGCGCATCTGGCGCAGCTCGTGCTTCATGCACGCCCACACGCCGCGCAGGTTGACGGCGTTGACCCGGTCGAAGGCCCCGGCGTCCTCGTCGGCTGCGTCGGCCGGCGGGAGCATGATGCCGGCGTTGTTGAAGGCCGTGTCCAGGCGCCCGTAGGTGGTCACCGTCTGCTCCACGAGGGCGGCGACCTGCTCCTCGTCGGAGACGTCGCAGAGGGCGGCAAGCACCTGGTGGCCGCCGGAGGTCAGCTCGTCGGCCGCCTTGCGCAGGTTCTCCTCGTCGAGGTCGGCCAGGACGACGGCGGCACCGGACCGGGCGTAGGCACGGGCGGTGGCCAGGCCCATGCCGGCCCCGGCACCGGTGACGAGGGCGACCTGGCCGGTGAAGTCGTAGGTGGGGTTCATGTTCGTCCTCCGGGTGGGGTGTACAGCAGGTGGGCCGGTGTCGCATCGGGGCCGCGGCGAGGAGGGCGGTGGTCGCGGAGGGGGCCCTTCGCCAGGGAGACGGGTACGGGATGCGGGAGGGGCCGGGTGTGGAGGCCCGGCCCCTTCGCCGCTGGGCGGTCAGGGCGTGAGGAGGGTCTTGACGGCGCGGCGCTCGTCCATGGCCCGGTACCCCTCGGCGACCTGCTCCAAGGGGAGGGTGAGGTCGAAGACCTTGCCCGGGTCGATCCGGCCGGTCAGGACGCGGTCGATCAGATCGGGGAGGTAGCGGCGTACGGGCGCCGGTCCGCCGCGCAGACCGACGTGGGAGAAGAACAGCTCCTGTCCGTCGACGGCCACCTCGTGCGGGACGCCGACGAAGCCGACGCTGCCGCCGGGGCGGGTGGAGTGCAGGGCCTGCTGCATGGCCTGGGCGGTGCCCACGCACTCCAGAACGGAGTCCGCGCCGATCCCGCCGGTCAGCTCCCTGATCCGGGCGGCGCCCTCCTCGCCACGCTCGGTGACGATGTGGGTGGCGCCGAACTCCCGCGCGAGCTGCTGGCGCGGCTCGTGGCGCGACATGGCGATGATCCGCTCCGCGCCGAACTCTCTCGCGGCGATCACGCCACACAGGCCGACCGCGCCGTCGCCGACGACCACGGCGGTGGAGCCGGGCTTCACCTGGGCGGCCTCGGCGGCCCACCAGCCGGTGCCCATCACGTCGGAGACGGCCAGCAGGCCCGGCCACAACTCCTCACCCGGCACCCCGTCGGTGGCGACGAGGGTGCCCTGGGCGTTGGGTATGCGCACGTACTCGGCCTGGCAGGTGGACATGAACTCGACGTCCAGGCAGCTCGACTGGAAGCCGCCCAGGCAGTTCGCGCACGTGTTGTCCGAGGTCGCGAACGACCCGACCACGAACTGCCCGGGCTGCACCGAGGTCACCTCCGACCCGACCTCCTCCACGAAGCCGACGTACTCGTGGCCCATCGGGTGCGCCGCATCGGTCGGCTCGGCACCCCGGTAGGGCCACAGGTCCGAACCGCACACACAGGTCACCGCGGTGCGGATGACCGCGTCGGTCGGCTTGAGGATCCTGGCGTCGTCAACGGTCTCGAAGCGCACATCGCCGGGGGCGTGGATCACTGCTCCGCGCATGAGAAAGGTACTTCCTTACGTACTGAGGCGTCCGGTACACGGGGCGTACCGGTGGCCGCCGGATGCGGTTCCCGCCCGGGACGGGCGGCGACGCTGCCGCCCGGCTCCCGGGTCCGGCGCCCGGCCCTCCCGGGGTTCCGGGTCGGAGATCGAGCGCCGTGTCATCCAGGGAAACGCCGTATCGCGCGGGTAGCGAGTCACCAATGAGAGGTGTACCAGCAGTGCATCCCTCACTGCCCGAACGAGTCGTACCGTCGAGGGTGTGGACAACCGTGAAGAGGTCCGCGAGTTCCTGACCTCGCGGCGAGCCAAGATCACCCCGGAGCGGGCCGGGCTGCCCTCCGGCAGCCGTCGGCGCGTGCCGGGGCTGCGCAGGAGCGAGGTCGCCACGCTGGCCGACGTCAGCGTCGAGTACTACGCCAAGCTGGAGCGCGGCAACCTCGCCGGCGTCTCCCCCGCCGTCCTGGAAGCGGTGGCCCGTGCCCTCCAGCTCGACGACGCCGAGCGTGCCCATCTGCTCCACCTGGCGCAGGCCGCCGACGGCTCCGACGCCCTCACCCGCCCCCGGCGCCGCACCACGAGCCGGCAGTGGACACCGCACCGCAGCCTGCAATGGGTCCTGGACGCGGTCACCGCCGGGCCCGCCTTCGTCCGCAACGGCCGCATGGACATCCTCGCGGCCAACCCGCTGGCCCGCGCCTTCTACTCCGACCTCTACGCCACACCCTGTGACCAGGAGAACCTCGCCCGTTTCCAGTTCCTGGACCCCGCCTCGCGGCGCTTCTACCCCGACTGGGATCTGTTCGCCGACATGGCGGTGGCCATCCTGCGGACCGAGGCGGGACGGGCTCCGTACGACAAGGACCTGCACGACCTCGTCGGCGAGCTGTCCACCCGCAGCGAGGAGTTCCGCACCCGCTGGGGCGCCCACGACGTCCGCCACCACGGAACCGGCACCAAGCGTTTCCGGCACGCCCTCGTCGGCGACCTCACCCTCGCCTTCGAGGGCCTGGAAATGGCCGCCGAACCCGGCCTCACCCTGACCGTCTACACCGCCGAGCCGGGCTCACCCTCCGAAGAAGGGCTCCGGCTGCTCGCCTCCTGGACCGCCGCCGAAGACACCGGCTCCCCCGCCCCACAGCCGACCACCGACCAGCCGGCTGCCGACCAGTGGCTGCCGTGACCGCGGCCGCCCTTGCTCCGCCGGACGATCAGCTGGCAGGGGCCGTCCCGGTCCCAGCGCCCGTGCGTGTCCGGGGTCTGTGCTGTCTCGGCGAGGACTGCGCGTTGTCAGCGCGGTTCGGTGACCGCTAGGTTCTCCAGCGAGGCCGAAGCGACCGCTGAGGCCGCCGGCGCCGTTGCCTGCGTCGGGTGGAGACGGGGACGGGACCGGGGCGGAAGCATGTCGGGAGAGATCTCACCCACCGGGAAGCACTCCGGCCCGGGCGCATCGCCCGAGCTGCGCGCCTCTCATGCGGACCGGGACCGGGTGGTGGATGTGCTGCGGCTCGCGGCGGGGGACGGGCTGCTGACCGCCGAGGAGTTGGACGAGCGCTTGGAGACCGCCCTGTCGGCCCGGACTCTGCGCGAACTGGCCGTGCTCACCACCGACCTGCCGGCCCACTCGGCCACCGCTGACGGCACCTCGCCGGAGACCGCAGAGGCCAAGGACGTCGTCCGGATCGAGCAGGTCTTCAGCGGCGGAGTCCGGCGGACGGGCCGCTGGGTACTGCCGCGGCGGCTGGAGCTGGCGGTGACCTGGTGCGACGTGACACTCGATCTCACCGAGGCGGTGGTCACGCAGAACACCCTGCGGATCGACGTGGCCATGACGGGGAAAACCCTGACGCTGGTCACGAGGCCCGGTATCGAGGTCGATGTCGACGGCCTGTCCCTGGTCCACTGCAAGCTCAGCGACCACCGCAAGCGGACACCACCCGAGACACCGACCACGCTGCGGGTCGAACTGGTCGGCCAGAAGACCCACGGCAAGGTGGTGGTGCGGTCCCGGCAGCGAACGTTCTGGCAACGGCTGCTGCGCAGGCCCGCTCCCCCTTCCGCAGGCGCCTGACGTCCTCGCCGGCAGCCCCGCGCACGACGCATCAGCAAGCGGCTCCGTCCCCCGGGGGAGCTCCGGGAACGCCCGGCACCTGGCGCCGGACCGCCACGAGCACTGTCGCTCCCGTGGCGGCAGCCGTGTGCGGCGCGGCCAGAGCACCGACGGGTACACACGCGGCTCGGCGTGGCCGCGGGGGATCATGCGGCGATGTGCCGTCCGCCGCTCTCCGAGATGGCGCAGGCCGAGTAACACCTGTTGACATGCCGCCCGTCATGGGCGAGGAGGCGGAGGAGTAGCGGGTCGGGCTGGTTCCCCTGTGCGTGGAGGGCGAGGAACTCCCGCCCACAGCGCGGGAGGTGGCCCGTGAGCTGGCGCGAGGGCCTCTCCTCTCACCGCGAGCGCCGCACGCCTCGCTTCTGAGGTGCGGAACGACGACAGGGGGCGGGCCCGCGCGCGGGTCCGCCCCCTGTCGTCGTTGGGCGACGTGCCGTCAGTCGGTGTGTTCCAGCTCCAGGTCGAAGCCGTCCCTGCCGCCGCCGGTGACCGTCAGATGCGTGACGGTCGGCGGGTAGCCGCTGGCGACCAACGTGTACTGCGCCTCCATCAGGTCGGTGAAGGCGTACGCGCCGTCGCTGCCGGTCGTGCGGAGTGCGATCGCGTTGCCCGCCGCGTCCAGCAGGGAGACGCGGGCGTCCGCCAGCGGGGCGCCGTCCGGACCGCGCACGATGCCGCGCAACACCGCCGCCGACCGCAGGTGGGCGTCCTGCCGGGTGAGGGCGCCCGCGCCGACCTCCACGGCGCTGGTGAAGGGCTGGAAGCCGGTCGCGCTGGCCGTCAACGTGTAGCTGCCCGGGGCCAGTTCGGTGAGCCGGTAGGCGCCGTCGCCGGCGGACGTGACCGCCTGCGCGACCTCTCCGTAGGCGTCGGTGACCACCACCAGTGCTTCCGCGACGGGTTCGGCGTCGGCGAGGACCGTACCGGTCAGGCCGCTGCCGCCGGCCAGCACCACGTCGTGGTCGAGGGGCACCCCCTGCACGGTGAGGGTGATCACCCGGGGCTGCCGGCCCGTGGCGGAGCCGACCAGGATGTAGCTGCCGGCGTCCGGCGCCTGCACTCCGTACCGGCCGTCGTGCCCGGCGGTGGCGAGGGCGAGCTGGCGGCCCGACGGGTCGATGAGGGTGACCGCGGCACCGGGCACGGGAGAGCCGGCCTCGTCCACCACCCGGCCCCGGATCCCCGGCCCGGACATCCCGGCCGGATCGGGCCCGGGCGGGACCGCCGAGGCGGAGGCGTCCGGAGCCGGCGCGGCCGGAGCCGCCGGAGCCGGGGACGACGGCGCGGCCACCGTGGCCGTCCGGTCTTCCGGCTCGGCTGCCTGCGCCGGCTGTTCCCGCGGCGCGGCATGCGCGGCCGCGTGCGGGCGGCCGCGCCGGTAGAGGAACAGCGTGACCAGGAGCCCCGCGGCGAAGAACCCGGCCGCCCACCAGTACGCCGTGGCGTAACTGTGCAGGCTCGCGTTGGCCACATTGAGCTTCGTCGGCGCGCGGCCCTTCATGTAGTCGGTGACCGCGCTGGAGGCAGCGGTGCTGAACAGCGCGGTACCGATCGAACCGCCCACCTGCTGCATGGTGTTGATGGCCGCCGAGGCCACGCCCTGGTCGTTGGGCGCGACGCCGAGGGTTGCGAGACTCATCGCCGGCGGCATCACCAGGCCCAAACCCGCGCCGAGCAGCAGCAGGGACGGCAGGACGTGCGGCGCGTAGGAGCTGCCCAGGTCCAGCTCCGTGAGCAGGACCAGACCCCCGGCGGAGAGCGCCATGCCGAGCGGCACTATCGGCTTGGGACCGATCTTGGGGATGAGCACGGTCGTGGAGACCTGCGCCACCACCATCAGCAGACCGATCATCGGCAGGAAGGAGAGGCCGGTCTTGACGGGCGTGAAGCCCTGGATCTGCTGCAGGTAGTAGGTGAGGAAGAGGAAGACGCCGAACATACCGGCGCCGGAGATGAACACCGAGGCGAAGGACGCGCTCCGGTTCCGGTCCGCGAACACCCGCAGCGGCAGCAGCGGGTTCTTCGCGCGCGTCTGCCACAGGCCGAACAGCACGATCACCACGGCGCCGCCGGCGAGGAAGACCCAGCACATCCAGTTGCCCCACGAGTGCGTCTCGGCGTTGGAGAAGCCGAAGACGACGCAGAACAGCCCTGCGGAGATCAGCAGCGTCCCCAGCAGGTCCAGCCTGGGCCGCTGCGCGGCGGCGGGGCGGCGGACGAACAGCAGCGTGCCGACGAGGGCGATCGCGGCGATGACAAGGTTGACGTACAGGGTCCAGCGCCAGTTCAGGTGCTCGGTGAGCACGCCGCCCAGCAGCATCCCCAGCGCACCGCCGGAGCCGGCGATGGCACCGAAGACGCCGAAGGCCTTTGCGCGTTCCTTCGGGTCGATGAAGGTCGTGGTCAGCAGGGAGAGCGCGGACGGCGCGAGCACGGCGCCGAAGATACCCTGCAGGGCCCGCCCGATGACCAGCACGGAGAAGTCACCGGCGGCCCCGGCCAGCGCCGAGGAGCCGGCGAAGCCGACGAGACCGACGAGCAGGGTGGTCTTGCGCCCGAGCAGGTCGGCCAGCCGCCCGCCGAGCAGCAGGAGGCTGCCGAAGGCCAGGGAGTACGCAGTGACGACCCACTGCCTGCCGTCGTTGCTGAAGCCCAGGTCCTGCTGGGCCGAGGGCAGCGCGATGTTCACGATGGTGGCGTCGAGCACCACCATGAGCTGGGCCAGGCCGATCACGACCAGGACCCACCAGCGGTTCGGCACGTGGTGGGGGGCCGGCTCCGCCGGGGTCGCGGGTGTCGGCTCGTGCGGTGGAGCGCCGTCGGCGCGGGTGTCGAGGGAAGTCGTTGACATGCGTGGTCCCGCTCGTTCTCGGGTCGGTCCAGGCGGCCGTCTCGGGCCGCTGGGCCAGGCGTTCGGTTGGTCCGCGTCGGATCGGGGTCGGCGCCGGTGCGCTGCTGTGCCGGTACGGTCCCGCAGCGTGCGCACCGCCCCGCCCCGTCGCGGGGATGCTGCGTGCCGGAGGGCTGCCGTGTGGCCTTACGGGGTGGGGGTCCGCGTCAGTGCCGGGAGGATGACGGCGTCCAGATAGCGCACCAGGTAGGTGGCGTCTGCTTCACGTTGTTCCAGCATCGGCCGGGAGAAGACGGCTCCGCTGATCATGTGCGAAAGGAAAGCGGCTGCGGGATTGGAGGGGTCCGTCTCCCCCCGTGCGACGGCGCGTTCCAGGATCGCGTCCAGCACGTCGATCTCCGGCTG
This sequence comes from Streptomyces sp. CNT360, assembly GCF_000424785.1. Classification (NCBI taxonomy): domain Bacteria; kingdom Bacillati; phylum Actinomycetota; class Actinomycetes; order Kitasatosporales; family Streptomycetaceae; genus Streptomyces; species Streptomyces sp. CNT360. Next base: position 134,770 of record NZ_AUKO01000004.1, read on the forward strand.
GACGAGCGCCGCGTGCACCGCCTCCGCGAGGTCCGCGTCCTTGCGGATGGCGAGGACGACGCCGCGCATCAGGTCGAGGTCCTTGGTGGCTCCGCCCATTCTTCGTGCGAGTTCGTACAGGTCGCCGCGCAGCGAGCCGGTGTCCAGATGGTCGAGGCGGAAGGGGCGCATGTGCCGCAGGGCAGCCGCCACCAGGCAGGGCTTGTCCCGCCACTGCCGGTACAGGGTGGCCTTGCTGCACCGTGACGCGAGGGCCACGGCCTCCATGGTCATGGTCTCGTAGCCGACATCCCTCACCAGGTCCAGGACGGCGGTGAACAGCTCGTTCTCCCGCTCGGGTGTGAGCCTGGTGCGGCGCGTGCCGGAGCGAGACGCGGCAGACGGAGTCGGAGGTGCGGAGAGGGGGAGGGTCATTTCTTTTCTTGCTGTGTGCGGCGATGTCCGACAAGGGGACCGAAACGGGGCCGTTCCCCTCGGAGAGGTTAGGGCACCCTCAAGCGAAACGCAAACGTTTCGTTGCCCGGGGCCCCGTCGGCGGACGCCTCGGGGCGCTTGTCGGGATCGGCACGGGCCAGGTGCCACAGCAGATCCACCGCCTGCTGTCGAGGCCCGCGGCTGGGCCTACACCCGTACGCGCCGCACGCTCTGCGGCACAGGTGGGCCACCGTGCCCCTGACGGGCGGGGTCCCCGTCCACAAGGTGTCCCACCGGTTGGGGCACCGTTCGATCACGGTCACGGTCGGCTGTCACGGGCGCCTGACGCCGGGCGGCCACGAGCGCTGTCGGTCCCGTGGTGGCAGCCGTGTGCGGGGCGGCCACCACGGGACCGTCAGGGTCAGCGCAGCCCGTGCTTACTCAGCACACGCTGCTGGGCACCGGTCAGCTCGACCGGGAAGAAGACGTAGCACACGCCGCCGGAGCCGCTGAGCACCTTGCCGGAGGCGTCCTTGCGCTTGGTACGGAGCCAGATGTTCTCGAACTGCCGCCGCTTGTAGACGTGGCGGACCGCGGGGTCGTCGGGGGAGGCCGGGTCGTTGGCGACGACGTCGCCGTCCGCGGTGAAGCCGACGACCGTCATCAGGTGGCCGGCCGTACCGTATCCGGCGCCGTCGAGTTCGGACTCGATGAAGGACTGGGACGTGATCAGCGGCAGTCCCGCGGCGACGAACTCCTCAGCGTCGTTCAGGGAGTTCATGCGGGTGACGACCGCGTTCATGTCGCGGTAGGTGGCGGCGTAGGCGCTGTTGAAGGGCCAGTTGCCGCAGCCGTCGTACTGGTAGTCGAACGTGTTCCGGGCGGCGTGGCAGACCTGCGGGTCGGCGTAGTCCGCATCGACCCAGGCCAGGTCGTCGGCGGTGGGCTCGCGCCCCCAGTACTCGATGATCATCTGCGAGGACGTGGGGCTGCACCAGGCCTCTCCCCCGTTGTCGTACTCGGGGTACTGGCCCTTGTGGATCTCCTGCGAGTAGCGCGGGACCTTCAGTTCGACGGCCTTGTCCAGGCCCGGCTCGGAGGCGGGCACCTCGAAGCGGTCGGGCACGTCCGAGCACATGGCAGCCGCCCGCCACACGGTCGGGGTGGCCTCCTGGCCCGGAGTGCGGTAGAGGGTCAGCCGCAACTGGTAGGAGGCGAGACGGAGGCCGCTGCCGAGGTCGTCGATGGACAAGGTGTCGGTGTAGACGGTGCTCTTGCCGTCGCTCTGGTCGTCGACGGAGGTGCGCCGCGGCACGTCGTCGCCGTCGCCCGAGGTCCAGACGCCCAGCGTGTACCAGGGCGTGCGCGTGCCGTCGGAGTACGTGCCTTGCAGTTCGGTCCTGATCCAGGTGCCCTTCGGGGTGTGGGCGTTCCAGGAGGCGATCAGTTCGCCGGCCGGTACCCCGCAGGTGTGACGCGGCGACGTCCAGGTGGCGTACTCCCAGGTAGCGGTCTTCTTGGTGTGCGGGTCGGTGTAGTCGGTGCGGCCCGCGGGGGACGCCAGGACGATGCCGGGACGGCTTCCCGGCCCCACCCGGGTGCCCTTGGCCTGCCCGCCGGCCCAGTCCTGCCGCGTGGCCCAGACGTGCAGCTCCACGGTGTCCGCCTTCCCGGGCTTCCCGGGCTTTGGGTGCCTGTGGTGCCGCCCGGTGGGCGCCGCGGTGGTGCCGCCCGGTCGGCTGTCACCTGCCAGGGCTGCGGGTGCCGTGGCAGCAGAAGCCGCCACGGCGACGGCGGCGGCCAGGACGGTGCGGCGGTTGGCGGATCTGCTGGTCATGCGTGGTGCCCCCAGTCGGTGGGTCGGTCGGTCGGCGGGCGGGCCGCCGTGAGCGGATCGGTCGGCAGTCGGTGATGGGGCGAGGCGACGGTGCCACTGCCGGGCGGCCGGGCCTCGGAAGGCCACTATTACGGCTCGGGCAGGCGCGTGCCAGAGCTCGGGCGTTCCGGCACGCCGCCGCCATTGGCCCGGCCGGTGGCGGCAGGCACGGGCGCGGACCATTGCGTGGGTGTCCAGGGGGGCCGGAGCGGGCGAGAGGGCGGGGGCCGGGGCGGTGCGGCCAACGCCCGCCCCTGCTTCGTACATCCGTGTGATCCACCACGTACGCTGGAGGAATGCCCGGTTTCCTGCCCCTCGAAGCGCTGGCCCGCCGGCTGCCCGCGCTGCCCGCCTCCTGCGGCCCCGTACGGCTGGTGGGCGTGGACGGGCACGCCGGCTCGGGCAAGACGACCTGTGCGCGGCAGCTCGCGGACTCGTCGGCCGACAAGAACGCCGACAAGAACTCGGTACCGGTGCTGCACCTGGACGACGTGGCTGCCCACGACGCCCTGTTCGACTGGACGGCGCGGCTGAGCTCCCAGGTGCTGCGCCCGCTGGAGCAAGGACGCATGGCCCGCTACGACATCTACGACTGGGTGGCAGGTGCGTACACCGCGCAGGCGGAGCTGGCGCCGGCTCCGGTCGTCCTCGTCGAGGGGGTGGGTGCGGGGCGCGCGGCCCTGCGGCCGTATCTGGCCGCCCTGTTGTGGATGGACATGCCGGCCGCAAAGGCGTGGCAGCGCGGCCGGCACCGGGACGGCGCCGCCCAGCGGGACTTCTGGGCCCGCTGGATCCCCGCGGAGCGCGCACACTTCGCCGCCGACCCGTCCCGCCCGTTCGCGGACTTCCTGGTACGGGAGACCGACGAGCACCACGGCCGGTACGAGGTGCGGGAGGGGCCCGCCGGGACGCAAGCCTCTCCCGAGAATATGACGCTCCGTACAGCACGGGGCGGGTGACAGCGATCTGCGGCACTGAGTGCAACCGAGTGGCTTGACCCGCGCGCCTCGGACCGATTACGTTTCCAACAACGGCCTGCGCAGGCCGTCTCCAGACGCGAAGCCCCCGGTTGTTCCCCCGTGACCGGGGGCTTCGTTCTGCTTCCGACCGGCCAAACGGAATCGGCACGCTCCATTTCCCTCACCCTTTGTAGCGGTCTTGCGGAAACATCCTCCCGGACAGGCGCCCGCCGAGCGCGTCCGAACGCTTGTATGGCCTCCGTCGGCCGGGGCCAGACCGCCCCCGCTCCGCTCTTCGACGGCGCCCGGTGCGCGGGTACGATGCGGAGCAGCGCGGGAACCCCGGGTGATGACCGGCAGATGACGGGGGACGTTTCGTGGGGGACGTGATGAACTTCGGCACGCAGGACCCGCGAGGCCTGCACGCTCCGGCCGAACTCGCGTGGCTTCGCGGGGTGGACGCCTACACCGTCGGCGGGTACGCGCAGGCCGAGGAGGAGTTCCGCACCGCCGTGCGTCTCGACCCGGGGATGGCCGACGCCTGGCTCGGGCTGCACGCCCTGCGCGCCGACACCGCCACCGCCCTGCTGCGGATGTACCACCACCGGGACCGCTTCGGCGAACAGCGCCACCGCCACGGCCGCACCCTCAACTCCTGGTACTGGCTGGGCTGGTGGGTACAGCCGGTGCTGGAGTACGAGCGTGATCTGCTGCTCGCCCACGCCTCGCACTGGCTGGACGGGCGCCACGTGGCGGACCTCGACCGCGCCCTGGCGAACTGTCCGCCGGTGGACACCGACCCGCAGGTGCGCTTCCTGCACGCCTGCCGCGCCTACCTGGCCAAGGACTGGGAGGGCCTGGTCGCCCACACCGAACCCCTGGTGGAGGATCCGCTGCTGGGCATCGAGGCCGGGCTGTTCGCCGGGATGGCACGGGTCCGGCTGGAGATGTACGGGCAGGCCGAACCGCTGCTGGCCGGCGCCCTGATGCGGTGCCGCAGCGAACAGCCGCAACGCAAGGAACTGCGCTACTGGCTGGCGCGGGCCCGCGAGGGGACCGGCCGCAGTGCCGCCGCGCTTCCCCTGTACCGGGCCGTGCACCGCATCGACCCCACGTTCATGGACACGGCGGCCCGGCTTACGGCCATCGCCGAGAGCGACGGAGCCGGTGGCGGCGGAGACGACCTCGCCGCCGTCGTGCTGTCGGGCGGGACGCTGGGGCCGGTGGGCGCCTTCGGGCCGGGTGGGCCCATGGACGGCGAGGGCGACGCGGGCCAGGACCTTCTCGACCCCGGCCGGCAGGCCGCCAGCGACCCCGCACAGCCCGCGGACCCCGCCGACCCGACCGACGGCACCGACCCGTCCGCCGGCGCCGCGACCGGTGGCCCCGGCCCGGGTGGTGCCGGTTCAGGTCAGAGCACGGGTGCCGGGATGCCGGGGCAGCGCGGCACTGCGGGCGGCCCTTCCGTCAGCGGCCCCCCGGACATCGCGGGGTCGGACCCGGCAGCCCCGGGCCCCGCGGTCCCGGGGGCAGCGCTGCCGGGCACCGCGGGCTTCGTGCCGCCCGGAGCCGAGACCTCGGGGCCCGGCGGGACGGAGGGCCCCGGCCCGGAAACCGTGCCCGACGGGTACGCCGGGTACGACGGGTACGACAGCCCAGGCGGCTACGGCAGCCCCGACATGCCTGGAGGACCGGCAGGATACGGCGGGCCGGAAGGGTACGGCGGGCCCGACGGGTCGGGCGGCGCGGGGAGTTGGACCGGCTCCGACGGCGCCGACAGCCCGGACGCGGCCGAGTCCGCTGACCCGGTGGTGGACCCGCGGGCCGACGAACTGCGGCTGGAGGACACCGGTGACCCGGCCGAACCGGTCCGCGTCGACACCAGCGTGCTGCGGGAGCGCGGCGGACCAGTGGCGGCGTACGACGGCAGGCTGCCGGCGGGCCCCTCGGACCCGGTGCTGCTCGCGCAGGCACTCGAAGCGCTGGAGCGCATGGTCGGCCTGGAGCCCGTCAAGCGGCAGGTGCGGGCGCTGTCCGCGCAGTTGCACATGGCGAAGCTGCGCGCCGGACAGGGGCTGCCCGTGCAGCCGCCGAAGCGGCACTTCGTCTTCTCCGGCCCGTCCGGCACCGGCAAGACCACGGTGGCCCGCATACTGGGCCGCGCCTTCTACGCGCTGGGCCTGCTGGGCGGCGATCACCTGGTGGAGGCCCAACGTGCCGACCTGGTCGGCGAGTACCTGGGGCAGACCGCCGTCAAGGCCAACGAGCTGATCGACTCCGCGCTGGGCGGCGTGCTGTTCGTCGACGAGGCCTACGCCCTCTCCAACTCCGGCTACAGCAAGGGCGACGCGTACGGCGACGAGGCGCTCCAGGTGCTGCTGAAGCGGGCCGAGGACAACCGCGACCAGTTGGTGGTCATCCTGGCGGGCTATCCCGAGGGCATGGACCGGCTGCTGGCGGCCAATCCGGGCCTCTCCTCCCGCTTCACGACGCGGGTGGACTTCCCCAGTTACCGCCCACTGGAACTGACGGCGATCGGCGAGGTGCTGGCCGCCGACAACGGCGATGTGTGGGACGAGGAGGCGCTGGAGGAGCTGCGCAGCATCAGCGGCCACGTCGTCGGACAGGGCTGGATCGACGAGTTGGGCAACGGCCGGTTCCTGCGCACGCTCTATGAGAAGAGCTGCGCCTACCGGGATCTGCGGCTGTCCGGTTACGCGGGCACCCCCACGCGGGACGACCTGGCGACGCTGCGGCTGCCCGACCTCATGCAGGCCTACGGGGAGGTGCTGTCGGGGCGGGGCCCGGACGGACCCCGTCCTGGCCCGCCGCCGCCACCGGGCTGAGCACTCCGGAAACCGGCGAGCGCTCCGGCCGGTCCGCTCCCCCGCCGGCCCGGGAACGTCTACCGGGCCACGGACAGCCCGCCCTCGGTCGTCCGCGCGCCGTCGCCCTGCGCCTCGCCGGTCCGTACGGTCTCGTCGGTCCGCACGGTGTCGGTGCGTACCGTGTCGGCCCCTGCGTCGCTGCTCGGGGCGCCCCCGGTGGGTGCGGGGTCGGTGTGCGCGGGGTCGTGGACCTCGCCGACCAGCATCTCCAGGACGTCCTCCAGGGCCGCCACGCCCAGCACCCGGCCCGTGCCGTCGGCGACGGCCGCCAGGTGCGAGGCACCGGCCCGCATGGCGGTGAGGGCGTCGTCCAGGGGCAGTTGCCCGCGCAGTGTGGTCATCGGCCGCCACAGCCGCCGCGGCACCGGGCGGTCGCTCTCCTCCAGGTCCAGCACGTCCTTGACGTGCAGGTAGCCGAGGAATCCGCCGTCGTCGGCGCGGACGGGGAAGCGCGAGTAGCCGGTGCTCACGGTCAGCTCCTCCACTTCGCGCGGGGTGACGTCGGTGCCGACGGTGACCAGGTCGGTGCCGCCCAGCAGCACATCGGTCAGCGGCCGGGAGCCCAGCTCCAGTGCGTCGGCGAGCCGTTCGTGCTCCTCGGCCTCCAGCAGTCCGGCCTGCCAGGAGTCGGCCACCAGCCGGTTGAGCTGCTCGCTGGTGAAGACCGCCTCCACCTCGTCCTTGGGCTCGACACGGAACAGCCGCAGCACGACGGTGGCGCAGCTGCCGAGGGCGACCGTCACAGGGCGGGTGAGCTGGGCGAAGGTGACCAGGGGCGGGCCGATCCACAGGGCGGTGCGCCCGGGGTCGGCCATGGCCAGGTTCTTGGGCACCATCTCGCCCACCACCAGGTGGAAGAAGACGACCAGGGCCAGCGCGAGCACGTACCCGGCGGGGTGCATCAGCGGTGCGGGCAGGTGTACGGCGTGGAAGACGGGCTCCAACAGGTGGGCCACGGTCGGTTCGGCCACAGCCCCCAGTGTCAGCGAGCAGACGGTGATGCCGAACTGCGCCGCGGCCATCATCCGCGGCAGCGACTCCAGGCCCCGCAGCACCCGGCGGGCCCGGGCGGAGCCCTCGGCGGCGAGGGGTTCGATCTGGCTGCGGCGTACGGAGACGAGGGCGAACTCGGCGCCGACGAAGAAGCCGTTGGCGAGCACGAGCAGCGCGGCGAAGACCAGTTGCAGGAAGCTCATCGCGCCGCCACCTCCCTGACGCGTGCCCGGGGCGCGGCGGCTCCCCGCGCCGGGGCGGGGGCGGTGACGCGGACCCGCTCGGCGCGGTGGTGGGCGACATGCCGCACCCGCAGCTCCCATGCGGCGGCTTCGGCGGCGCCCGGGTGCCCGGGGCCGTCCGCGGTGCCGCCTGGGGTGCCCCGCAGCAGAGCGGTGTCACCGGGTGCCGGGATGCGGCCCAGCAGGTCGGCGACGAGACCCGCCACGGTCTCGTACGGGCCCTCGGGAACCTCCAGGCCGATACGGCGCAGCGCGCCCACCCGGCAGCCGCCGTCGGCCTCCCAGGCGGGTCGGCCGTCGGGTTCGGGAGGGGCAGGGGCCAGTTCGGGCAGTTCGTCGTAGAGCTGCCCGTCGTGCTCGTCCCGCACCTCGCCCACGATCTCCTCGACGATGTCCTCCAGCGTGACCACGCCCGCGGTGCCGCCGTACTCGTCGACGACGACGGCGATGGGCTGCTCGCTGCGCAGCCGCGTCAGCAGCGGCCGCACCGGCATGGTCTGCGGCACCTGCAGGGCGGGGACCGCGATGCGGGCGGCGGTGGTGTACAGCCTGCGGTGGCCGGGTACGGCCAGCGCGTCCTTGAGGTGGACCATGCCGGTCACCTCGTCGAGGGTGTCCTGGTAGACGGGGAAGCGGGACAGCCCGGTGGCGCGCGTGAGGTTGAGGACGTCCTCGGCGGTGGCCAGGGCCTGGAGGGCACTGACCCGCACGCGGGGCGTCATCACATGCTGCGCGGTCAGCTCACCCAGCGCGAGAGTGCGCACGAACAGGTCGGCGGTGTCCTGCTCCAGGGCGCCGGCCCGGGCCGAGTGGTGGGCCAGCGAGACCAGTTCGCCGGGCGTGCGGGCCGAGGCCAGTTCCTCGGCCGGCTGGACGCCGAAGAGCCGCACCATGCGGTTGGCGGCGGCGTTGAGCAGCGCGATCACCGGCCGGAAGAGCCGGGAGAAGAGACGCTGCGGCCCGGCCACGAACCGGGCGACGGCCAGCGGCCGGGAGACCGCCCAGTTCTTGGGCACGAGTTCGCCCACCACCATCTGGACGGCGGAGGCGACGAGCATGCCCAGGACGACGGCCACGCCGCCGACCGCCCCGGCAGGCAGCCCCAGGGCGCTCAGCGGGCCGTCCAGCAGCCCGGCGAGGGCCGGTTCGGCGAGCATGCCGGTGACAAGGGAGGTGAGGGTGATGCCGAGCTGGGTGCCGGACAGGTGGAAGGAGAGCTCGCGCAGGGCACGGACGACGGTGCGGGCCTTGCGGTCCCCCTGCGCCGCGGCACGCTCCGCGTCGGGGCGCTCGACGGTGACGAGGCCGAACTCCGCAGCGACGAAGAAGCCGTTGGCCAGGACGAGCAGGAACGCCACGCCGAGCAGGAGCAGCGGGAGGGTCATGCCGCGCCCCCGGAAGCGTGGGACACGGCGCACGTACTACAGGACGATCCGTCCATCGCGGGAGGTGGTCACTCCTCGGGTCGCAGGTGCCCGCCGAAGCGCGGGCCGGCTCAAGCCGGTGGGCAACAGAGTAAACACTGGGCCCCGCCCCGCGAAGACGCACGGCACCGTGCCGGGGTTCACCGGTCGGCGGAGCCGGTCACGCCCTGGCGAGAGCCGTCGTCCCGCGGGCCGCCCTGGTCGACGAGGGCGCGCAGGGCACGGGCGTGTCCGAGTGCCTGCTGCTTGGCGATGCCAGGCTGGATGCCCATGGCGGGCAGGCTGGTGCCGTCGGACAGGTCGAGCGAGACCCAGGGGTCGCCGGGCCGCAGCCGTACGGCGATGATCTGCGCCCAGGCGAGGCGGCGCTTGGTCGTCAGGTTGACGACGGTCACCCCGTCCTTCTCGACGGTCACCCGTGGACGGCTCAGCAGGACCAGTACCGCCCAGAACAGCACACCGGTGACGATGAAGCTGGCCCGCTCGCCGCCCCCCATCTGCAGGAGCGCCGCCACCACGGTCAGGGCGACGAAGACCACGGCACCCGCCGACAGCAGCACCACGCGGGTGCGCGTGGGCCGGAACGTGACGGGAAGAGTGGGCTGCGGGGTGCTGTCGGTCATGGCTGCGGCTCCGGTGCCGGGCGGATCGTCGCGGGGCGGCGGGCGGTCACAGGCGGCAGGCGTGGATGCCGGTGGTGAGGATCGCCCGCGCGCCGAGGTCGTAGAGGTCGTCCATGATCCGCTGGGCTTCCGTGGTGCGGACCATCGAGCGGACGGCGACCCAGCCCTGGTCGTGCAGGGGTGAGATGGTCGGCGACTCCAGACCGGGCGTGAGGGCGACCGCCTCCTCCAAGTGCTCGGCGCGGATGTCGTAGTCCATCATCACGTAGCTGCGGGCCACCAGGACGCCCTGGAGGCGGCGCAGGAACTGCTGCACCTTGGGGGTCTGCTCCTCGCCTCCCGACCTGCGGACGACGACAGCCTCCGACTGCAGGATGGGCTCGCCGAAGATCTCCAGGCCCGCGTTCCGCAGCGAGGTGCCCGTCTCGACGACGTCCGCGATCACCTGGGCGACACCGAGCTCGACGGCGGTCTCCACGGCACCGTCGAGGTGGACGACGGAGGCGTCGATGCCCTTGTCCGCCAAGTGCTGGGCGACCAGACCCTCGTAGGAGGTGGCGACCGTCAGCCCGTTCAGATCGTCGAGCGAGGTGAGGGTGCCCGGCTTGGCGGCGTAGCGGAAGGTGGAGCGGGCGAAGCCCAGCGGCAGCAGCTCCTCGGCCCGCGCACCGGAGTCCAGCAGCAGGTCGCGCCCGGTGATGCCGATGTCGAGCCGCCCCGAGCTGACGTAGATGGCGATGTCGCGGGGGCGCAGGTAGAAGAACTCGACCTCGTTCTCCGGGTCCACCAGCACCAGCTCTTTGGAGGCCTTGCGCTGCTGGTAGCCGGCCTCATGGAGCATCTCCCCCGCAGGGCCGGAGAGAGAACCCTTGTTGGGGACGGCGATGCGCAGCATGAGGGGGCTTCCTTCGCTGAGTGGTGCGGTAGCTGAGTGGTGAGGTGGGTGCTGAGTGCGGTGCGTGCTCAGAGGTGAGCGTATACGTCGTCGAGGGCGATGCCCTTGGCGGCCATGAGCACCTGGAGATGGTAGAGGAGCTGCGAGATCTCCTCGGCGGTCCGCTCGTCGCCCTCGTGCTCGGCGGCCATCCAGACCTCGGCGGCCTCTTCCACGATCTTCTTGCCGATGGCGTGCACGCCGGCGGTCGCGAGTTCGGCGGTGCGGGAGGTCGCGGGGTCGCCGTGGGCGGCCTTGTGCTGCAGCTCGGCGAAGAGCTGCTCGAATGTCTTGTTCGCCATGGTGCCTGCCAGCCTACGCGGTCCGGGCGAGGGCTCAGCGCCAGGGTTCGGCCACCGTGCGGAGGGTTGCCGCGGTCGCCACCGCCGCGGTCACCGCCTCGTGGCCCTTGTCCTCGGCGGAGCCGGGCAGCCCGGCACGGGCGAGGGCCTGATCCTCGTCGTCGCAGGTCAGCACGCCGAACCCGAGGGGGACGCCGGTGCTGACGGCCACGTCGGTGAGGCCCTGGGTGACGCCCTGGCACACGTAGTCGAAGTGCGGGGTGCCGCCCCGGATGACGACGCCGAGGGCGACGATCGCGTCGTAACCGCGCTCGGCGAGGACCTTGGCGACGACGGGCAGCTCGAAACTGCCGGGAACGCGCAGCAGGGTCGGCTCGTCGATGCCCAGTTCGTGCAGCGCCCGCAGGGCACCGTCGACGAGGCCGTCCATGACCTGCTGGTGCCACTGCGCGGCAACCACGGCCACCCGCAGGTCCTTGCAGTTCTTGACGGTCAGTTCGGGTGCGCCCTTGCCGCTCACGGTGCTCCTCGGGTGGTTCTGTGCGGTGTGCTGGTCTTCTTCGCGGTGCTGTCGCCCGCCGGGGCGGTCACTGACTGCCGCACGGGGAGGTGCGGTCCGCGTCCAGCCAGGGCAGGTCGTGCCCCATCCGGTCGCGCTTGGTGCGCAGGTAGTGCAGGTTGTGCTCGCCCGCCTGTACGGGCATGGGCTCGCGCCCGGTGACGCGCACACCGTGCCGGAGCAGCGCGGCGGTCTTGTCGGGGTTGTTGGTCATCAGCCGCAGGGAGCGCACGCCCAGGTCGGTGAGGATCTGCGCGGCGGCGGCGTAGTCACGTGCGTCCGCGGGCAGGCCCAGTTCCAGGTTGGCGTCGAGGGTGTCGCGCCCGCGCTCCTGGAGCTCGTAGGCGCGCAGCTTGGACAGCAGTCCGATACCCCGCCCCTCGTGTCCGCGCAGGTACAGCACGATGCCGCGGCCCTCCTGCTGCACCCGTTCGAGGGATGCCTCCAGTTGGGGCCCGCAGTCGCAGCGCTGGGAGCCGAAGACGTCGCCGGTCAGGCACTCGGAGTGCACCCGCACCAGCACGTCCTCGCCGCCCACGGCGCCCCGGGGCTCGTCCGGGCCGGCGATGTCGCCGGTGACCAGGGCGATGTGCTCGACCCCGTCGACGGTGGAGCGGTAGCCGTAGGCGCGGAACTCGCCGTGCCGGGTGGGCAGCCTGGTGGCGGCCTCACGGCGCACGGTGGGTTCGGCGGAGCGGCGGTAGGCGATCAGGTCCTCGATGGAGATGATGCGCAGCCCGTGCTTGCGCGCGAAGGGCACCAGCTCCGGCAGCCGCAGCATGGCACCGTCCTCGCCGGCGATCTCGACGATGGCGGCGGCGGGCCGCAGCCCCGCGAGCCGTGCCAGGTCGACGCCCGCCTCGGTGTGTCCGGCGCGCGCCAGCACACCGCCGGGCCTGGCCCGCAGCGGGAAGGCGTGACCGGGACGGACGAAGTCCTCGGCGGTGGCCTCGGCGGCGGCCAGCAGCCGGATGGTGGCGGCCCGGTCGGCGGCGGAGATGCCGGTGGTGACGCCGTGTGCGGCGCCCGCGTCGACGGAGACGGTGAAGGCGGTGCCCATCGACTCGGTGTTCCGGCCGACCATCTGCGGCAGCGCCAGCCGGTCGAGGTCGGCGGCCTCCATGGGGGTGCAGATCAGGCCCCGGCACTCGCTCATCATGAAGGCGACGATCTCGGGGGTGATCAGCTCGGCGGCCATCACCAGGTCGCCCTCGTTCTCCCGGCTCTCGTCGTCGACGACCACGACGGGGCGGCCCTCGCCGATGTCGCGGATCGCCTCCTCCACGGGGTCGAGCACGAGGGCGTACGGCTCCCCGGATCCGGCCGGTACCCGCCCGGGGCCTTCGGGTCCGTCGGGGGGCCCGGCCGAGGGCGGCTCGTACCGGTTCGGCGGTGCGGTCATCGCGGGCTCCTTGTCTGCGGTGCGCGGTGGTGGCGTGCGGGCCCGGTCACAGCGCGGCCCCTGCTCCGGCACCGTTGAACGCGGGCTCCGCGCGGGCGCCGGGCCTGGCGCGGGCGTCGCGGCGGGAGCGCTGCCACCAGGCGCGCAGGCCCCACAGCACCAGCCCGAGGTAGACGACGTAGACGAGGCCGGAGAAGGCCAGCCCGCTGCTGAAGGCGAGCGGCACACCGACCACGTCCACCAGCAGCCACGCGAACCAGAACTCCACCAGGCCGCGCGCCTGGGCGACCATCGCGGCCAGCGTGCCGACGAAGATGTAGGCGTCGGCCCAGGGGCTCCACGACAGGGCCGGGACGAAGCTGAAGAGGGCGCCGACAGCCACCGTGCCCAGCGCGGTACCCAGGGCGAGGAGCCCGCGCTCACGCCGGGTGGCGAACCGCACGGCGATGGAGCCGTCCTGCGCCTGCTGGTGGCCGCGCCGCCACTGGTACCAGCCCCACAGGGCCACCACGATCACCAGCAACTGCTTGCCGACGCCGCCCGCCAGATGGGCGTAGGCGAAGGCACCGACGAGGATCGCTCCGGAGAGGAACTGCGCGGGCCAGGTGGCGATGGACCGCCGCCAGCCGAGGGCGAGGGCTGTCAGCCCGATGGTGTTGCCCAGCATGTCGGACCAGATGACCCGCTGGCCGAAGGCGGTGAACGCCTCGCTGTTGAGCCACTGCAGAACGTTCATCGGGCTGCCTCCTCCTGCTGCGGGCCGGCTCCTCGCCCCTGCTGCCCCCCGGCGGCGGCCTGCGGGGCGGCTCCCAGCAGCCGCTCCACGTACTTGGCCAGCACGTCGACCTCAAGGTTGACCGGGTCGCCGGGCTGCTTGGTGCCCAGCGTGGTCAGCGCGAGGGTGGTGGGGATGAGGGAGACGGTGAAGTGGTCGTCGGCCGCCTCGACGACAGTCAGGCTGATGCCGTCCACCGTGATGGAGCCCTTCTCCACCAGGTACCGGCCCAGCCCGTCGGGGAGCGCGACGGTGAGGTCGGTGCCGCTGTCCGCGTCGTGGCGGGCGGTGAGGGTGCCGGTGCCGTCGACGTGCCCCTGCACGAGATGACCGTCGAGCCGCCCGCCCAGGACCATGGGCCGCTCCAGGTTGACGGGGGAACCCACGTCGAGCGCGCCGAGGCTGGAGCGGTGCAGGGTCTCGGCGATGACGTCGGCGGTGAAGACGCCGTCGCCCGCCTCGACGACCGTCAGGCACACGCCGTTGACAGCGATCGAGTCGCCGTGCCGCACATCAGCGGTGACGCGCGGTCCGCGGATCCGCAGCCGGGCCGCCGCGCCGAGGTCCTCGACGGCGAGGACCTCGCCGCGTTCTTCCACGATTCCGGTGAACACTCAGGACTCCTCGGACTGTTCGGACTGCTCGGTCGGGGGCTTCGGTTCGGCGGGGTGCTGCGGACCGGTCGGCTGCGTCGGTCCGGTCGCCTGCGTCGCATCGGCGGGCGCACCGGTCGCCGTGCCGTCGACAGCGGTGATCCGCAGATCGGGGCCCAGCCGCACGGTGTCGCTCACGGTGAGTCGCAACGCCTGAGCGAGGGTGCTGATTCCGGCGTCGCCCAGCGCGGGCGGGCCGGCTCCCAGCAGGACGGGCGCCAGATAGCCGACGACGCGGTCGACCAGCCCGGCGGCGGCGAAGGCTCCGGCAAGGGTGGCGCCGCCCTCCAGCAGCACGGAGCACACATCGCGCTCCCCCAGGGCGTCCAGCAGTGCGGACAGGTCGAGCCCGGCGGTGCCGTCGGCGGCCCGGGGCAGCACCAGCAGTTCGGCGGTGCCGGCGGCCGCACGCAGCGCCGCCTCCAGGGCGGCGCGCGCGGCGGGATCCGCGTCCCGCGCGACGGCGACGAGGGTGGGTGCCGCGGCGTCCAGGACCCGCGCGCCCGGGCGGACGACGGCGGCCTCGGTGTCCACGACCACGCGCAGCGGCTGGACTGCGCCGGGGACGCCCCGCACGGCCAGGTGCGGATCGTCGGTGCGCGCGGTGCCGGAACCGACGAGCACGGCGTCGGACTCGGCCCGCATCCTGTGCACGTCGGCGCGGGACTCGGCGGAGGTGATCCAGCGGCTGGAGCCGTCGGCCGCAGCGGTGCGCCCGTCGAGCGTGGCGGCGTACTTCCAGGTCACGTGCGGGCGTCCGCGCAGCACGGAGGTCAGCCAGGCGGCGTTGCCCGCGGCGGCCTCGTCGGCCAGCACTCCGCCCTCGACGTCGACGCCGGCCGCGGCGAGGGTGCGGGCGCCGCCGGCGGCGCCGGGGCTGGGGTCGCTGACCGCGTAGACGACGCGGGAGACACCGGCGTCGACGAGAGCGCGGGAACAGGGTCCGGTGCGGCCGGTGTGGTCGCAGGGTTCGAGGGTGACCACGGCGGTGCCGCCGCGGGCGTCCTCGCCCGCCTCGGCGAGGGCGTGGACCTCGGCGTGCGGGCCGCCGGCGCGCTGGTGCCAGCCCTCCCCCACGGTGCGGCCCGCCGTGTCGAGGACGACACAGCCGACGGGCGGGTTGGGACTGGTGGAGCCGAGTCCCCGCGCGGCCAGTTCGATGGCGCGGCGCATCGCGTCACGCTCGGCCTGCGGCGCGTACGGGGCCTGCGGATGGGGGGCCACCGGGTCCTCCTGCCTCTTCGGGCACGGACTCCGGGGCTCGCTCGTCGAGAGACCTCGATCGAGGACGAGGACGGACGCGTTTCCGGTGGGTCACCGGCCGGGACGGAGGGGGCTGCTCCGGCAATCCGCTGCCCGGAGGCCCGCCCGACGAGGACGGCGTACCGGTTTCGGCCCGCCGCGCACTGCCTCCCATCCGGACTTTCACCGTCGGTCCAGGAATCTCACCTGGTCAACCAACCGCTGGCTGCGGCCGGGTCGCGGACTGTAACCGCCGGTTCGGACTTTCACCGACCCCGGAGTGCGCTGACGTCACTGGTACGTTCCCCCGGCCGTCGGCCGGGAGACATCACCAGTCTGCCACGCAGGGGTGGGGGCCATGCGGCCGGAGCCTGTGTGCTGACTCACAGCGACGAGCAGCGCGCAGCCGTCTCCGCAGGCCGGGCAGGCGTTCGACAGCGTCGCGGCATGGGCACGATCACCGCGGAGCGGACCGGACGCGGCGCCACGGCAGGTGCGGCGCGGAGCGGCAGCGGCAGGGAGCAGGCATGCGGGCGGAGGAGAGCGGACACGAACCGGAGGCGGGCCGGGGCAGCACGCCCGGCGAACGGCCGGCCCCCGTCGGCACCGGGCCACCTGACGCGCCGCAGGGCGGAGCCGCGCGGGGCGCGGTGCCCGCCGCCGACAGACCGTCCCCCGTGGACCGGGGCGCCCCGGTCCACGACACACGCCGGGCCCGGGCCGCGGTCTCCGTCGTCTTCGCGGTCCACGGGATGGCCAGCGGCACGTTCGCCACGCGCATCCCCTGGCTGCGGGAACACCTGGGGCTCAGCCCCGGCTGGCTGGGGCTCGCCCTGGTGTTCATGACCGCCGGCGCCTCGGCCGCCATGCCGCTGTCCGCGCGGCTCACCCACCGCTACGGACCGCGCCGGGCGCTCGCCTGCGTGTCACTGGCCTGCTGCGCCTTCCTCGCGCTGCCGCCACTGGCCCCCGCGCTGGGCTGGCTGTGCGGGGCCCTGTTCGTCTACGGATGCGGGCTGGGCCTCATGGACGTGGCCATGAACGCCCAGGGGGTGCGGGTCGAGGAGGCGTACGGGCGCTCGGTGATGTCGGGGCTGCACGGGCTGTGGAGCGTGGGCACGCTGATCGGCGGCGCCGGTGGTGTGCTGGCCGCGCACGCGGGCCTGGACGGGCGTGTCCACCTGGGAACGGCCGCCCCGCTGTTGGCCGTCGTCGCGGTCACCGCCGCGCGGTGGACCCCGGGGAACGCGCAGGCTCCCGTCCCCCGGGGCGCCGCCGAGGCCGGGGACGGGCCGGAGGCACCACCCCGGTTCGCGCTGCCCTCGCGCGGGGTGCTCGCGATCGGGCTGCTCGGCTTCTGCGCGGTCTTCGCCGAAGGTGCCTCGATGGACTGGTCCGGCATCTACCTGGACGATGTGACGGGTGCCGAGCCGGGCCTTGCCGCCTCCGCCTACACGGCGTTCGCCTGCACGATGGCGCTCGCCCGGCTGTCGGGGGACGCGGTGGTGCGACGGCTGGGACCCGTGGCGACGGTGCGGACGGGCGGGGTGCTCGCCGCGCTGGGCGCCACGCTGGTCGTGGTGGCCCGCACGCCCCCGGTCGCCGTGGCGGGGTTCGCCCTCATCGGCATCGGCATCGCGGTCGTCGTCCCGCTCTGTTTCGCCGCCGCAGGACGTACCCGGGCCGCCGCCCCCGGCCAGGCCATCGCCGGTGTGGCCACCCTGGCCTACGCCTCGGGCCTGGGTGCCCCCGCCATCGTCGGCTGGATCGCCGAGACGACGACGCTGTCGGTCTCCTTCGGGGTGGTCACCGTGCTGCTGCTGGGGCTGGTGGCCGCCGCCCACGTCCTGCGCACCTGACGCCCGGTGCTCCCTCCGTCGAGGGGGCGACGGCGTCCGGGAGTCGCAGAACGTGGGGCTGCACGGGCTGACAGGACGCACGGGTCCCGCACCGTCCGGGCGGAACTAGGATGTGGGGCGATCAAAATCGGCCACACACTGAGCGGGAGTGAACATGGGCGGGCTGGGCGTGCGGTGGACGGTGCACGGGGACGGGCGCGTCCCCGCACCCGGTGCCGTCGTGAAGCCCGACGAGCGGCTGTCCTGGCCGCGCACCGCGGGCCTGGGCGCCCAGCACGTGGTGGCCATGTTCGGTGCCAGCTTCGTGGCGCCGGTACTCATGGGGCTCGATCCGAACCTGGCCATCATGATGTCCGGGTTCGCGACGATGCTCTTCCTGCTGGCGACCCGCGGCCGGGTGCCCAGCTACCTGGGATGCAGCCTCTCCTTCGTCGGGGTGGCCGCCGTCATCCGCGGGCAGGGCGGCAGCAGCGCGACGGTGACCGGCGCGATCCTGGTGGTCGGGGCCGCCCTGTTCCTCGTCGGGCTGGCGGTGCACAAGTTCGGCGCCCGGATCATCCACGCGGCGATGCCGCCCGTGGTGACCGGCGCCGTCGTCATGTTGATCGGCTTCAATCTGGCACCCGTCACGGCCGCCACGTACTGGCCGCAGGACCAGTGGACGGCCCTGCTGACGATGCTGCTGACCGGTCTGGGCGTGGTGTGCCTGCGGGGGTTCTGGTCGCGGATCGCCATCTTCTCCGGGCTGGTCGTCGGCTACCTCCTCTCGTGGGGCTTCGACCGGGTCTTCGGCCGCATCCACTCGCCGGACGCGAGCGGCAAGACGGTGGACCACTGGCGGCTGGACCTGTCCGGGGTGGGCAAGGCGGACTGGTTCGGGCTGCCGTCGGTGCACGGGCCCGACTTCTCCTGGTCGGCGGTGCTGGTGGCGCTCCCGGTGGTGATCGCGCTGGTGGCCGAGAACGCGGGGCACGTGAAGGCCGTAGGGGAGATGACGGGTGACCCGCTCGACGACAAGCTCGGCACCGCGATCTCCGCGGACGGCGTGGGCAGCGTCGTGTCGACCGCGTTCGGCGGCCCGGCCACCACGACGTACTCGGAGAACATCGGCGTCATGGCCGCCACCCGTGTCTACTCCACGGCCGCGTACTGGGCGGCCGCCTGCTTCGCCCTGCTGTTCGGGCTGTGCCCGAAGTTCGGCGCCGTCGTCGCGGCCGTCCCCGGCGGGGTGCTCGGCGGGATCACCGTCATCCTGTACGGCATGATCGGGCTGCTGGGCGCGCAGATCTGGATCAACAACGGCGTGGACATGCGCAACCCGCTCAACCTGGTGCCGGTCGCCGCGGGCATCATCATCGGGGTCGGTGGCGTCTCGCTGAAGTTCACCGACACCTTCGAGCTGAGCGGCATCGCGCTGGGCACGATCGTGGTCCTCGTCGGCTACCACGTCCTCAAGGCGCTGGCCCCGCCCCATCTGAAGACGCAGCAGCCCCTGCTGGACGAGGGCACCAGCGGCTACGACGAGCAGGACTGAGACGTTCCGTCCGGCGCCGCCGCCTCGAAGTACCGCACCCGGTGGTCCGCGCCCACCTCGCGCATGCCCACGGCCCGCATCACCCGCTGCGAGGCGACGTTGTCGAGGTCGGCGTCGCCCTCGACCAGGGTGACGCCCAGGGACCAGGCGAGGGCGAGCAGTGCGCGCAGCGCCTCCGAGGCGTAACCCCTGCCCCGCGCCGAGGGATTGAGCGCGTAGCCGACAGTGACCGTACCGTCCGCGTCGGGCGTCCGGTTGAAGCCCAGGCCTCCGACGGCGAGCCCGTCCGAGCGGCGCCGTATCTCGTAGTTGCCGAAGGGCCGCGGGTCTCCCGTGGTGGCGCAGGCCTCCAACAGGCTAGTGGCGCCCTTGACATCCATCGCGTCCGGGTATTCGGGGCCCCACGCGTCGCCGTCCAACGGCCTCCCGGTAACGATCCGTTCGGCCTCCTGGGGTGTCATGGCATGCAGTATCAGCCGCTCGGTGTGCAGATCGCCTGCGGTCTTCGGGGCTGCGGTCGCTGCTGCGGTGGGGTCCGTCATGGCCGTCGGAGTACCACGCGCAGCACGTGCACAGCATCCGGATAACGCGGTGCGCGTCCGGTCGTCGCGGTCGTCCGCGGGGGAAGCGGGCGTTCGCACGTCATCCGTCCGGGGGCCGTGCGGTGCGGGCTGACCCGCCGGTGGCCGGTCGGCTGTCACGCTGCCGGGCATGACCTCTACGGACCAGATGCCCGCGCAGCGCGCGGTGTTGTCCGCGCCGTCGGCGCCCATCGCCGGGATGGCGGCTCGGATGCGGGAGATCGGTGCGGCGCTGCCGCGCGAGGACGGGGTGGCCGTCTTCAACCGGGTCTATCTGTCGGTCACCGAGGAGCTGGTGCGGCAACTGGTCGCCGGACGCTTCGCGGACCGGGCGGCGACCCGCGAGTTGGGAGCCCGCTTCGCGCAGCGCTACCTGGATGCGGTGGACGCCGAGGAGGCCGGAGCGCGACCGCCCTCCTGCTGGCGTCCGCTCTTCCGGCTGCGGCGCCATCCCTCCATCCATCCACTGCAGTTCGCGCTGGCGGGCGTCAACGCCCACATCTGCCACGACCTGCCGCTCGCCCTGCTGGACACCTGCCGGGCGCTGGGGGCGCGGCCGGAGACGCTGGAGGTGGACTTCGAGCGGATCGGGGAGCTGCTGACCGGGCTGGAGGAGCACATCCGCGAGGAGTTGATGCCGGGCCCGGACCTGCTGGACGTGGCCGACCCGCTGACCCATCTGATCGGGAGCTGGAGCCTGGAGCGGGCGCGCTGCGCGGCGTGGGCGGCGTTCCGGGCGCTGTGGGGGCTGCGGTCCTTCGGCGAGTTGCTGGAGGAGATGGCCGAGGGACTGGATACGACGGTCGGCATGACGGGCCGCTGTCTGCTGACGCCGCTGTGGCACTGAGCGGCCAGGTGGGCACCGTACCGGCGCCCGGTCAGGCAGGCACGCACCGTTGCCGAACCGGTATCCGATCGCGTAGGCAGGTGGGGCCCGGTGGACCGCGACACGTGGCAGCCGGGCGCGGTGACGGGTGAACAGGGCGACGGGAGGGCGAGATGGCACTGCGACTGGGACTGGGGCTGCCGCAGACGGGCACGTACGACCTGGCCACGGATGTGACGGGGGTGGCGCGCGCGGCGGAGGAGCTGGGGTACGACAGCGTCTGGGTGCTGGAACGGATCATGCGGCCCGAGCAGCCCGTGGACGACATGTACCTGGTTCCGGGGCTGAAGTGGTCGGAGTACTTCAGGTCGGTCGCCGACCCGCTGGTCACCCTGTCGCTGGCCGCCGCCGTGACCGAGCGGGTGCGGCTCGGCTCGGCCGTGCTGGTCGGGCCGCTGCGCTCGCCGTTCCTGCTGGCGCGTGCACTGGGGTCGCTGGACGCGGCCAGCGGCGGCCGGGTCGTCGCGGGGCTGGGCACGGGCTGGTCCCGCGACGAGTACGCGGCCGCCGGAGTGGATTACGCCACGCGCGGCGCAGCGCTGGACGAACTGCTGGACGTGTGCGCCACGGTGTGGGACCCCGACCCGGTCGCGTACGAGGGCGAGCGCACCCGCTTCACGCCGTCGGCCGTCGGTCCCAAGCCGGCGGCCCGCATCCCGGTGCTGCTGGCGGCCGGCAACGACCGGGCGCTACGGCGGCTGGTGCGGCGGGCCGACGGGTGGCTGCCGTCGTTCATCAGCAACGAGCAGGTGGCCGAGACCCGGGCCCGCATCGCCGAGCTGGCCCGGGAGGCGGGCCGGGACCCGGCCGAGATCTCCACCACCGTGCGGGCGTCCGTCCGCGTCACCGACCGTCCGGTCGAGGGGCGGCGCGACCCGTACCAGGGCACCGTCGAGCAGATCGTGGAGGACCTGGCCGGAGCGGCACGGGCGGGCGCGGACGAGGTTCTGCTGGACAACCAACTGGGCTGCCGCGACGCGAAGGAGCTGATCGAATCCGCGCGCGAGCTGCGCGAGGCGGCGACGGAGGCAGGCGTGTAGCGCCCCTCCGTCGGCCCCTGACCGAGTGCCCCGGCTCGGTGCTGCGGCTCCGTGCTGCGGCTCAGTCCTCCGGCAGCGACACCGGCTCGATCTCGTCGAACACGTCACCCGGCCCCGGGTTGGCGGCGTCGCAGGACCCGCCGAGGTGGTGCATGACGCCCCACACCGCGTTGAGCGCGGTCTGTACGGCGCCCTCGGCCCAGCCCGCCGTCCAGGAGATGTCGTCCCCGGCGAGGAAGAGACCTCGCCGGTCGGCGGGCAGCCGGTCCTGCACGAAGTGGGTGAACAGCCGCCGCTGGTACCGGTAGTGGCCCGGCAGGTTGGCCTTGAACGCGCCGAGGAACCAGGGCTCGTCCTCCCAGGAGACGGTGAGCGGGTTGCCGGTGATGTGCTTGCGGATGTCCACGCCGGGATAGATCTCGCCGAGCGACTTGAGCATCACCTCCATCCGCTCGCCCGCGTCCAGCGGCAGCCACTTGAGACTGTCGTCGCACCAGGTGTAGGAGAGGCAGATGACCGCGGGCCGGTCGGGGCCGTTGTCCAGCAGGTAGGTGCCGCGGGTCATCCGGTCGGTGAGGGTCATGCTCATGGTGTCGCGGCCGGTGCGGGGGTCCTGGTCGCGCCAGAACGGCCGGTCGACGGGCACGAACAGCTTGGAGGACTCCATGTAGTGGGTGCGCTCCACGGCCGTCCAGTGGTCGATGGGCAGCAGCTCGTCGTCGCAGTCGATGCGGCTGAGCAGCATCCAGGACTGGGCGGTGAAGACGGCCGCCCGGTAGGTGCGGATGTCGCCGCCGGCGTCGGTGACGGTGACGCGGTTGCCCGCCGTGCGGTGCAGCCGGGTGACCGCTGGGCGCGGGTTGCCGTCCGGGTGCAGCGTGGCCAGGCTGGTGCCGTGCGGCCAGTGGACGAGCTTTTCCGGGGTGCGCTCCCACAGGCGCAGCGGCAGCTGCTGGCAGCCGCCGACGATGCCGCGGTGGTCGTCGTCGGCGCCGGTGTAGACGACGCGGAGGATCTCCAGGATCGAGTTGGGGAAGTCGGTGTCCCAGCCGCCGGTGCCGAAGCCGACCTGGCCGAAGATCTCCCGGTGCCGGAAGGAGGAGAAGGCCGGGGAGTCGCACAGGTAGCCGTAGAAGGTCTGGTTGTCCAGCTTCTCCACCAGGCCGGACCAGATCTCGCGGATGCGGGGCACGTCCCGCTCGCGTATCGCCCGCTGCATGGCGGCGAAGTCGGCGCCCTCCTCCAGGCAGGCGTTCCACGCGTCCATCACCTGGTGGTAGACGGGCGGCAGGTCCTCCAGGGTGCGGGCGTAGTGCGACTCGCCCTTGAGGTCCACGACGGTGGAAGGGGTGTCGGGGGCCAGCGGGTTGGGGAACGGCTCGGTCTCCAGGCCGGTCAGGCCGATGTAGTGCTGGAGCGCCGTCGAGGACGGCGGGAAGCGCATGGCACCCATCTCGGCGTTCAGCGACGGATCGCCGCCCTCGAAGGTGGCGGTGCGCAGCCGCCCGCCGAGCTGGTCGGCCTCGTGGACGACCGGCTTGAGGCCCATCTTCATCAGCTCATAGGCCGCCACCAGCCCCGACAGGCCGCCACCGATGACGGCGACCTCGGTGCCGTGCTCGGTGGCGGGCACCGCGCCCAGACCTGCCGGGTGGGCGAGGTAGTCGTCGTAGGCGAAGGGGAAGTCGGGGCCGAACATCGTCAGCGGTCGCGTCTCCTGCGGCGGGCGCTGCTGCTCCCCCTGTCCGGGGGCGGCACCGGCGGGGTTCTCGTGGGCGGCCGTGGGCACGGTGGACGTCATGCTGCGGTGCTCCTGGAGTACGACGGTGAGGGAAGAGCCGGGCTCAGGCCGGGTACAGCTCGGGCCGGCGGTCGGCCAGGTACGGGTTGCGTGCGCGGGACGCGGCGAGCAACCCGGGGTCGACGTCGGCGGTCAGCAGCGAGGGAGAGCTGCCGTCGGCGCGGGCCGGCACCGTGCCGTCGGGTGCGGCCAGGGCGCTGAGCCCCGCGAAGTCGAACTCCCCCTCGCGGCCGACGCGGTTGGCGTAGGCGACGTAGAGCTGACTCTCGACGGCGCGGGCGGCCACCAGCGTGGTGGCCACGGTCTCGTACGGCCGCATCAGCGCGGTCGGCACCAGCAGCAGGTCCGTACCGGCGAGGGCGTGCGCCCGCACGGCCTCGGGGAACTCGACGTCGTAGCAGACGAGCAGTCCGAGCCGCAGGCCGGCCAGTTCGGCCTGGACGACCAGCCGCGTTCCCGGCGTGTAGTGCGTGGCCTCGTACGGGCCGTACAGGTGCGTCTTGCGGTAGTGCGCGAGCGAGGAACCGTCCGGGCCGACGAGGTGCACGGAGTTGTGGACGGCGCCGTCGGTGCCGCGCTCGGGGTAGCCGTAGACGACGGCCACCGCGTGCCGCCGGGCGATACGGGAGACGGCATGCGCGGCGGCACCGCCCGCCGGCTCCGCGGCCTCGGCCGGATCCGCGAGAGCGTAGCCGGTGAGGGAGAGCTCCGGGGTGAGGAGGAGACGGGCCCCTGCCGCGGCGGCTTCGCGGGCCGCGCCTTCGAGGGAGTCCAGGCCGGCGGCCCGGGTCTGGTGGAGGGCGATACGCACGTCATCGACGCTACGGGCCCCCTCATGGGCTCACAAGCAGCCGCTCTTGCGGACCGGCCCTGGCTCTGTTGCGCCGATCGGCCGGTTGCCGTCGATCTGTTGCACGCGGTCTCCCTGTTGCGTCACAGGGGCGGTCCGGCGTTGTACCGGCGCAGCAGCGGCGAGAGGACCAGCACCGACTTGGTACGGTCGACGAACGGTTCCCCCGCGATGCGCTCCAGCACCGTCTCGAAGTGCCGCATGTCGGCGGCGAACACCTGGACGAGCGCGTCGGCGTCCCCGGTCACCGTGGAGGCCGACGCCACCTCCGGGTAGTGGGCGAGGGCCCGGTGGATGTCGTCCGGCGAGGTGCGGGAGCGGCAGTACATCTCGATGAACCCCTCGGTCTCCCATCCCAGCGCGGCCGGGTCGACCCGTACGGTGAACCCCATGATCGCTCCGCGTTCCCGCAGCCGGTCCACGCGCCGCTTCACGGCGGGCGCCGACAGGCCGACCTCCGCCCCGATGTCGGCGTACGTGCGACGGGCGTCCTCGGCGAGGGCGTGGACGATGCGTTCGTCGAGGGTGTCGAGATCGTTCTGTGGCACGGCGCCAGTAGAACACGGCCCATTTCGCGGACCGGCACGCCAGGGCACGTGCCCCTCACGCGGCAGGAAGGACGGGTGACGGATGGGTGACGCGGGCGGCGAGGCGGCGGGCCACGCGACAGGCGCCTGGCGTGAGGCCCGGCCGTTCGTCCGCGGCGTGAGCTGGTGGGACGGCGACCGGTGCGTCCGTGCGGACCCGGCGGAGGGGGCAAAACTGCCGGTGGAGACCTGGGCGCGGGCACAGATGCCGGTCGGCGTGCGGCTGGAATTCGAGGCCGAAGGCCCGTTCGAGGTGCGCTACCGGGCCGGCGCCCTGGGCACGGTGGACGCCCTGCGCGAGGGCTGCCGCCACTGGGAGGCGCTGCGCGGCGAGGAGCGGATCGCCCTCGTCCCGGAGACTCCCCGCGAGGGCGAGCGGGTGCTGCGCCTCGACTGGCCCGGCGGCCCCGGAGTGCTGTACCCGCCGGAGGGCTACGCGCCCGTGCTGCTGGCGGTGCGAGGTGCCCGGCCCGCGCCGCAGCAGCCCCGCTGGCTGGTGTACGGCGACTCGATCACGGAGGGCTGGTCGGCGACGACTCCCTCCCTGGGCTGGCCCGCGGTCGCCGGGCGCGCGCTGGGCCTGGACACCGTCAACCTGGGCTACACCGGGTCGGCACACGGTGAGCCGACCAGTGCCCGGCAGGTGGCGTCCCTGGCCGGCTCGGTGGTGACGCTGGCGTTCGGCTGCAACTGCTGGACGGGCGTGCCCTGTTCGACGGGGCTGATGGCCGAGACGGTGACCGCGTTCCTGCACCTGGTGCGCGCCGGTCATCCCCGTACGCCGTTGCTGGTCGTCTCGCCGCTGGTGCGCCCGGAGGCGGAGGGGACACCGAACGCGCTCGGCGCCACGCTGGCCGGCCTCCGCACCGCGATGGAGGAGGCCGTCCGGGCACGGAGAACAGCCGGGGACGACCGGCTCGCTTTGCTGCCGGGTGCCGGGCTGGTCGGGCCGGAGCACCTGGTGGACGGGGTGCACCCCGACGATGCCGGGCACGCCCGGGTGGCGGCGGCGGTGACCCGCACGCTGCGTACGGAGCTGGGGGTGGCGGCGGGCTGGCAAGCACGGGGCCGGGACGGCGGGCGAGCCGGGTGAGGAGCTGGAGGCGGGTGCGCGAGGTCAGCCGCGCGCGGGGACGGCCCGCACCCAGTCGTGCCGGTCTGTCAGCCAGCGGTCGACTCGGAGCCCGGCGGCGGCGAGTACCTCGGCGAAGACCGGCTCGGTCAGCAGCCGCGAGTAGTATTCCTGCACCCACGTCCGCCCCTCGAAGGCGTACTCGACACGGGAGCGGACGACACCTTCCTGGCCCTCGACGGGTTCGATCCCGGTCGTGGTGACGGTCAGCCCTCCGCCCTGCCAGCCGTGCCCGGGACGCACCTCCTCGTGGCGGCGGTCGTGCTGACGCTGGATCACGACGCAGCCGCCGTCGGCGACATGCCGCGCGCAGGCCGCCAGCAGTGCCGTGCGCTGGTCCTCGTCGGCGCTGTTGACCAGGAAGGAGGTCAGCGTGACGACGTCGAAGCGCTCGCCCAGATCGAGGTCCTCGATGGCGGAGCGGACGGTCCGGGCGTCCTCGACCAGGTCGAGCATGCCCGGCGACTCGTCGACGGCCGTGACCCGGAAGCCGCGCCGGACCAGCGGACGTGTCATCCGCCCGGCACCCGCCCCGAGTTCGAGCAGCGTCAGCCCGCGGGGCTCGGGGACGGCCGAGGCGATCACGGCGGTCTCGCCCATCTCCGGCAACCGGGCGTAGACCTCGACGGCACAGCCGTCCGGGGTGATCTCACCCGGCCCCGTACCGACGTTCGCATGGCGCGTGTAGGTACCCATGACGCGATTCGATCACGCGCGGGAAGCCCGCGGAAGGGCCGCGACGCACCGGTGCCGCACCCCGTCGCGGGGTACGGCACCGATCAGGAACACCGGAGACGGGTTCACCAACTCGCGTGCAGCGGCTTGCCCTCCGCGTAACCCGCGGCGCTCTGCACCCCGACGATCGCCTTGTCGGTGAACTCCTCCAGGGTGCCCGCGCCCGCGTAGGTGCACGAGGAGCGGATGCCCGCGACGATCGAGTCGACCAGGTCTTCGACGCCGGGGCGGGCCGGGTCCAGGAACATCCGGGAAGTGGAGATGCCCTCCTCGAACAGGCCCTTGCGCGCCCGGTCGTAGGCGGACTCCTCCCAGGTGCGGTTGCGCACCGCGCGGGCGGAGGCCATGCCGAAGGACTCCTTGTACAGCTTCCCCTCGGCGGACTGCTGCAGGTCACCGGGCGACTCGTAGGTGCCGGCGAACCAGGAGCCGATCATCACGTTGGAGGCCCCGGCCGCGAGCGCCATGGCGACGTCGCGGGGGTGCCGCACCCCGCCGTCGGCCCACACGTGCTTGCCGTACTTGCGTGCCTCGGCGGCACATTCGAGAACGGCGGAGAACTGGGGGCGGCCCACCCCGGTCATCATGCGGGTGGTGCACATGGCGCCCGGTCCGACACCGACCTTGACGATGTCGGCACCGGCCTCGATCAGGTCGCGTACGCCCTCGGCAGCCACGACGTTGCCGGCCACGACCGGGACGGCCGGGTCGAGGGACCGTACCGCCTTCAGAGCCT
Source organism: Streptomyces sp. CNT360 (assembly GCF_000424785.1). NCBI lineage: Bacteria > Bacillati > Actinomycetota > Actinomycetes > Kitasatosporales > Streptomycetaceae > Streptomyces > Streptomyces sp. CNT360. The sequence continues at coordinate 161,797 of NZ_AUKO01000004.1, forward strand.
CGAACATGCGCTCCTGGTGGCCGTGGGCGGTATCCACGACGAGGGTGTCGACACCCGCGTCCAGCAGCGCCTTGGCGCGAGCGGCGACGTCACCGTTGATGCCGACGGCCGCGGCGATGCGCAGCCTCCCCTCGGCATCGACGGCGGGGGTGTAGAGGGTGGCCCGCAGGGCGCCCTTGCGGGTGAGGATGCCGACGAGCCTGCCGTCCGCGTCGACGGCGGGCGCGAACTTGCGGTGGGCCGCGTCCAGCCGGTTGAAGGCCTCGCGGGGGTCGATGTCCGCGTCGAGCACGAGCAGTTCGCTGGACATGACCTCGGAGAGCTGGGTGAAGCGGTCGACGCCGGTCAGGTCGGACTCGGTGACGACACCGACGGGGCGCCCGTCCCGTACCACGACGCCGGCGCCGTGTGCCCGCTTGGGCAGCAGCGAGAGCGCGTCGGCGACGGTCTGCGTGGGCGCCAGGGTGATGGGGGTGTCGAGGACGTGGTGCCGCCGTTTGACCCAGCCGATGACTTCGGTGACGACGTCGATCGGGATGTCCTGCGGGATCACCACGAGCCCGCCGCGCCGGGCCACGGTCTCGGCCATGCGGCGTCCGGCGATGGCGGTCATGTTGGCGACCACGAGCGGGATGGTGGTGCCCGTGCCGTCGGGCGAGGAGAGGTCCACGCCTTGCCGGGAACCGACCGCGGAGCGGTTCGGCACCATGAAGACGTCGTCGTACGTGAGGTCGTACGGGGGCCGCTGGTCATTGAGAAAACGCACGTACTTCATCCTCCCATGTCCGCACATCCATGCGAGAACGGATGATCCACCGGAGTGAACGCGCCCCGCTCATGGGATCGCACAAGACGGCCGACCCGTCGATGCGCACCGCGATCGGCCGACTATGCACCGTGGCTGCCACCGCTGACCGGGTCCGGCAGGGCCTCGGGCTGCGACGCCGGCTCCGGCTCCCCCGGCCGGGCCGCCTCGTCGCCGCCCCGGGCCGCTCGCCGGCTGTCCACGACCCCCTTGAGCCGGCGCACCACCGGTTCGGTCCAGCGGGCGGTCAGCGGCCCGAAGATCACCAGGATCATCACGTACGCGGTGGCCAGCGGCGTGATCCGCTCGTCCACCCCGGCGGCGAGGCCGGCTATCACGATGGAGAACTCGCCCCGGGCCACCAGCGCGCCACCGGCTCGCAACCGGCCCTTGCTGCCCACGCCGGCCCGCCCCGCCGCGTACCACCCGGTGAGCACCTTGGTCACCGCGGTGACCCCCGCCAGGATCAGGGCGGGCAACAGCACCGGCGGGATCTGCGAGGGGTCGGTGTTCAGCCCGAAGAAGACGAAGAAGACGGCGGCGAACAGATCGCGCAGCGGGGTGAGGAGGCTCCGTGCGTTCTCCGCCGTCTCCCCGGAGAGCGCGATACCCACCAGGAAGGCACCGACGGCGGCCGAGACCTGCAGCTTGGCGGCGATACCCGCGATCAGCAGGGTGAGCCCGAGGACGACGAGCAGCAGCATCTCGGGGGTGTGGGAACTGACGGCCCGGCTTATGTGGCGGCCGAACCGCAGCGCCACCAGCAGCACGATCCCGACGGTCCCCACCGCCACGAGCATGGCCACGCTGGTGCCCCCCAGCCCCAGCCCGGCCACCAGCGCCGTGAGCAGCGGCAGATAGAGGGCCATCGACAGGTCCTCGATGACCAGCACCCCGAGGATGACAGGCGTCTCCCTGTTGCCGAGCCGGCCCAGGTCCGTCAGCACCTTGGCGATCACCCCGGACGACGAGATCCAGGTGACGCCCGCCAACGCCACGGCCGCCACCGGGCCCCAGCCCAGCAGCAGTGCGGCCACCGCCCCGGGCACCGCGTTCAACGCGAAGTCCACGAGGCCGGACGGATACTGCGTCTTCAAGCTGGTGACCAGCTCCGAGGCGCTGTACTCCAGCCCCAGCAGCAGCAGGAGCAGGATCACCCCGATCTCCGCGCCGACCTCGATGAACCCCTCGCTGGCCGTCAGCGGGAAGAGGCCGCCCTGGCCGAAGGCGAGGCCGCCCAGCAGGTAGAGCGGGATCGGGGAGAGCCCGATGCGGCCGGCGAAGCGGCCGACCAGGCCCAGCCCCAGGATGACGGCGCCGAGTTCGATCAGCAGGACGGTGGTGTCGTGCACGGAGGGCCTTTCAGTTGTCCAGCGGCTTGTCCCGGCCGCTCAGGTGCCGGCGATGATGCGGGTCAGCTCGTCCACCCCTTCCCGGGTGCCGACCGCGACGAGGGTGTCTCCCGCCTCCAGGCGGAAGTCCGGTGTCGGTGAGGGGACGGGACCGGTACGGCGCAGCACGGCCACGATGGAGGCGCCCGTGCGGCTGCGCGCCTGCGTCGCCCCCAGCGGCTCCCCGCTGTAGGGCGACTGGCCCGACATCGGGATGCGGACGGTGACCAGGTCGATCTCCATCTCGCACGTCCCCAGCCGCGGGCTCTCACCAGGGGCGAGGATCTCCGCGAGGGAGACGGCCTCCTCCTGGTCGAGCTGCACCGTGCCCTGACAGGCGTCCGGGTCGTCCTCCTCGTAGAACCCGAGGAACCGGCGCCCGTCCTGATGGGCCACCACCGAGATGTGGCGGCCGGCGCGGGTCGTGATGTCGTACTGCTTGCCCAACCCCGGCAGCTTGGTGCTCTTGGTCGTCATGGCGTGCTGCCCTTCTCAACCTTCCACGAGGTCTGCGCACGGGCAGGCGGGCTGCCTGTGCGCGCTGCTACGTAGCCTATGAGGCGGCGGTGCTGTCCGGATCCGTCCTCTCCAACGCCGGACGGGGCCCCGGTTGTTCCTCGGTCAGCAGCCAGTCTGCTGCCGCGGTGTCGGTGACCAGGCTGGTGACCAGCCCGGAGCGGAGGACGGCCCCGATGGCAGCCGCCTTGCGGTGGCCCCCGGCGATGGCCACGACCTCCGGCACACGGCGCAGCCGCTCGGCCTCCACCGTGATGCAGCGCTCCCCCAGGTCCCGGCCGATGCGCCGGCCGCGCGCGTCGAACAGGTGCGCCGACATCTCGGCGGCGACACCGAGCGAGGAGTAGTGGTCGCGCTCCTGGGAGCTGAGCATGTCGTGCACCGTGGAGATCCCCGGCTCCCAGGAACCGATGGAGACGGCGGCCACGGTGACCTTGTCGAAGTACTCGAAGGCACGGGCGATGCCGGTCTGGCTGCGCAGCGCGGCGGCGGTGGCGCTGTCGGGCAGCAGCATCGGCGCGTAGATCGGGTGCGCCTCGCCGCCGGCGACCTCGGCGGCCCGCCGCACCGCCTCCACCGAGCCGCGGTCGGCCGTACCCGCGTCGTACACGCCGGTGAGCTGCACGACGGTGCACGGCGGCAACTGGCGCAGGGCCGTCGCCATGTGGATGGTCGAGCGCCCCCAGGCCAGCCCCAGCACGTCACCGTCGGTGACCAGCTCGCCGAGCAGATCAGCGGCGACCTCGCCCAGGTTCTCCGGGTCGGCCGCGTCGTCCGCGGCCTCGGTCGGCGACTCGACGACGACCGCGTGGCGCAGCCCGAAGCGGGCCCGCAGCGCGTCGGAGCGCTCCGCGTCCAGCTCCGCCGGCACCCGGATCTCGATCCGCACCAGATCACGTTCGAGCGCCGTCTCCAGGACCCGGGCCACCTTGAAGCGGCTCACCCCGAACTCGTCCGCAATCTGGATCTTCGATTTGCTCTCCAGATAGAAGCGGCGGGCCATCGCCGCCGCCTGCATGAGCTCGGCGGGTCCCATTCGCGTGGCTCGCCCCGACGACACCGCTCTCACCTCACTGTCTTGCCGTGTCCGCGCTACCGGCGCTGACGCGCCGCGCGTTCATCCTTGCAGATCCCCTGACAAACGTGACCCTGGTCACCCAGCGTTCACCTCAGCTCTCCCGCTCGGAGCGGGCACTCTCGCCTCCCGCACGGGCCGCCTGCTCCGCCTGCTGCCGCAGCGCCCCTACGGCCGCCGCCGGGTCCTGGGCACCGTAGACGGCGGAGCCCGCCACGAACACGTCGGCGCCCGCCTCGGCGCACCGCTCGATGGTGGAGGCCGAGACCCCGCCGTCGACCTGGAGCCACATCTGGAGACCGTGTTTGTCGATCAGCTGCCGGGTGCGGCGGATCTTCGGCAGCATGATGTCCAGGAACGCCTGCCCGCCGAAACCCGGCTCCACCGTCATGACCAGCAGCATGTCCAGCTCGGGCAGCAGGTCCTCGTACGGCTCGATCGGGGTGGCCGGCTTGAGCGCCATCGAGGCGCGGGCCCCCTTGGCCCGGATCTCGCGGGCCAGCCGCACGGGCGCCGCGGCCGCCTCCGCGTGGAAGGTGACCGAGCCGGCGCCCGCCTCCACGTAGGCCGGCGCCCAGCGGTCCGGCTCCTCGATCATCAGGTGGCAGTCCAGCGGGGTGTCCGTGGCCTTGTGCAGCGACTCGACGACGGGTGTGCCCAGGGTCAGGTTGGGCACGAAGTGGTTGTCCATGACATCGACGTGCAGCCAGTCGGCGCCGCCGGTGCCGGAGACCGCCTGCGCCTCCTCGGCGAGGCGTGCGAAGTCCGCGGACAGGATGCTGGGGTTGATCTGAGCCATGGTTACCAGTATTCCGTGTGGGCGTTCGACGTGATCACGTGGTGGGGCAGGCGGGGGTCATGCGGTGCGGCGCTCGCCGTGCGGCCCTCGCTGCACGGGGACCGGCACGCCGCCCATGCCGCCCGGGTCGTGCCCGGCGTGCGGGGCCGTACAAGCTGCCCCGGGGCGGGTGGCGTACGAGGTGTACCCGGCGCATGCGGTGCACGCGGGCTGCGCGGTGCGTGCGGGACATGCGGGCGGGCCGACGACATGCGGCGGTCAGGCGGTACGCCGCAGCAGCGCCAGGTACATCGCGTCCGTACCGTGCAGGTGCGGCCACAACTGGACGTCCGGGCCCTCGCCCAGGTCCGGCACGCCGGGCAACAGCGGGCGGGCGTCCACCAGTTCGACAGCGGGGCCCTGTGGGTCCTTCGCCAGCCCGTGCAGCACGTCGTCGACCACCGCCCGGGTCTCGGCCAGATGCGGCGAACACGTCACGTAGGCCGCGACCCCGCCCACCCGGGTCGCGGCCACCGCCTGCCGCAACAGCCCCCGTTGCAGCGGCGCGAACCCTGCCAGGTCCTCGGGCCGGCGTCGCCAGCGCGCCTCGGGCCGGCGCCGCAACGCCCCCAGCCCGGAGCACGGCACATCCACCAGCACCCGGTCGAAGCTGCCGGGCCGCCACGGAGGGCGCGTACCGTCCGCGCCGATCACCGCCCACGGCCCCGGACTGCCCGCCAGCGCCCGGGCCACCAGGCGCGCACGGTGCGGCTGCTTCTCGGCAGCCAGCAGCGCGGCCCCCCGCTGGGCGGCGAGCGCCCCGAGCAGCGCCGCCTTGCCGCCCGGCCCCGCGCAGGCATCCAGCCAACGGGCGTCCTCCCCGCTCGCGAGAGGTGCGTCGGCGAGGGCCAGCGCCACGAGCTGACTGCCCTCGTCCTGCACCCCCGCCCTGCCCTCGCGCACGGCCTCGAGCGCGCCCGGCTCCCCGCCCTCGGCCATGCGGACGGCGTACGGCGACCAGCGGCCCGGCACGGTGTCCCCGCCGCTCAGCTCCTCGGTGGTGGCCCGGCCGGGTCGCGCGGCCAGCGTGACCTCCGGCCGCTCGTTGTCGGCCTCCAGCAACGCGGTGATGCCCTCACGGCCGCTTCCCTGAGCCCCCGCCGAGCGTGCCCCCAGCGCGTCCCACAGTGCCGAGACCACCCACCGGGGGTGGGCGTGGCGCAGCGCCAGGTGTTCCTCCGGATCCTCGTCGTAGGGCGGCGCGATCCGCTCCAGCCACCCCTCCAGGTCGTCCGCCGTGAGGCGCCGCAGCACCGCGTTGACGAACTTCGCACGCCCGTCACCCAGCACCACGCGGGCCAGCTCCACCGTGGCGCTGACCGCCGCGTGCTGCGGAATGCGCGTACCGAGCAACTGGTGAGCGCCCAGGGAGAGCACGTCCAGCACGGGCGGGTCCACTTCCCGCAGCGGCCGGTCGACGCACTCGGAGATGATCGCGTCGTAGGTGCCCTGCCGGCGCAAGGTGCCGTAGACGAGCTCGGTGGCCAACGCCGCGTCCCGGGCGTCGATACCGCCCTGCTCCGGGTCCTTCTCGCGGGCCTTCCGCAGCAGCGGCGGCAGCACCAGGTTCGCGTAGGCGTCCCGCTCGTCGACGGCGCGCAACGCCTCGAAAGCGAGGATGCGGACCGGGTCCTTGCGCGGACGCCGGTACGGCTTGCCCGGATTGCCCGGCTTACCCGATCTGGTACCGCGGCGGGGTGAGGTGCTCACTGGTGAAGGTGCTCCGCAGGTGGGGGATCAAGACCTCCACCCTACGACCCTTCGACGCCCCCACCGGCCGGGAGGCGCCCCGCCCACGAGGCTCCCGCCGGGACGGCCGTCCCGACGAGAGGGCCACCTGACGAAGGCGCCTCGGGAGAGGGCGAGCGGCGCGCCATGAGGGAGGCGGCGAAGACCCGGCGGGGTCGCTCCGAAGGAGGGGGAAGAAGGCCCGGCGGGTCGCCCCGGAAGGGAGGGCGAAGACCCGGCGGGGTCGCTCCGGAGGGAGGTCGAAGGCCCCGCGGGTCGCCCCGGAGGGAGGGCGGAGGCCCTGGCCGCGTCACTCCGAGGAGGGGGAAGGACTCAGCAGGATCGCGCTCAGCACAGGGCGAAGATCCCCGCAGGATCGCGTCCGGGAGAGGGCGAAGATCCCGCCCCCTCCGGAGAAGAGGGCGCAGGCCCCGGCAGAACCACCCCGAGGAGAGGGGGAAGGCCCGGGCAGAAGTGCCCCGAGGAGAGGGGGAAGGCCCGGGCAAGGGTGCCCCGAGGAGCGTAGGAAGGTCTGGGCGGCGCGCCCCGGAAAGTGGGGCAGGATGTCGAGGCCAGACGAGGTGAGGCCAGACGGGGCAGGGCGCGTCAGGAGAGGAAGGGCCCTGCGCGCTGACGACATCGTCCTCGGAGGGCGCCGCGGTGGGTGTCAGCCGGGTGGCGAGTTCAGGCGGCCGACTCGAACACGGCACCCGGTTCGATGCGGGTGCCGCGTGCCCAGTCGGCAGCCCGCATCGGCTTCTTGCCCTGCGGCTGCACCCACTCGAGCTCCACCGGGTGCGAGCCGGTCCCCACGTGCACGGCGTTCTTGCCGACCCGCAGCTCACCGGGCGCCGGCGCGGCACCGTCACCGCCCACCTGCGTTCCGGCCGACAGCGGTGCCAGGGAGCGGACCTTCAACCGCTCGCCCCGGAAGACGGTCCACGCTCCGGGCGCCGGCGAGCAGGCCCGCACCACGCGGTCGACCCGCAGCGCCGGCGCGCTCCAGTCGATGCGCGCATCCTCGACACTGATCTTGGGGGCGAGGGAGATGCCCTCCTCCGGCTGCGGCACCGCCTGCAGACTGCCGTCCTCGATACCGTCCATGGTGGCCGCGAGCAGACCGGCACCGGCGAACGCGAGCCGGGTCAGCAGGTCTCCGCTGGTGTCCCGGGGGCGCACCTCCTCGGTGACCACCCCGTAGACCGGCCCGGAGTCCAGCCCCTCCTCGATGAGGAACGTGGACGCTCCACTCACCTCGTCCCCCGCGAGCAGCGCATGCTGCACGGGTGCAGCGCCGCGCCAGGCCGGCAGCAGGGAGAAGTGCAGGTTCACCCAGCCCTTCGCAGGCACGTCCAGCGCCACGCGCGGCAGCAGGGCACCGTAGGCGACGACAGGGCAGCAGTCGGGCCCGATCTCCCGCAGCCGGGCCAGGAAGTCCGCATCCCGTGGGCGTTGAGGCTTGAGCACCTCGACGCCCTCGTCCTGCGCCCGCTGCGCCACCGGGCTGGGCACCAGGCGCCTTCCCCGTCCCGCTCGCGCGTCGGGCCGGGTGACCACGGCGACGACCTCGTGCCGTTCCGAAGTGATCAGGGCGTCGAGCGCGGGGACGGCAACCTCGGGGGTGCCTGCGAAAACGAGCCTCATCGGTGGCGAACTACCTCTCACACGCGGAAAGACCGCCCAGTTTACGGTCCACACCGCCCCCGCACGGGAGGGGGCCGCGAGCGTCGCATCCGGCTCCCTCGGGGCAGACCCCGGAACCGCCCGGCCCACGCCGGAGCCAGGCCACCGACCCTCACGCCGCTGATGCCGGGGCCCGCTCTGCAAAAGGACACGAGGGAGGCCCCGCACCGAGGAGAGCCACCGCCTTTTGCACCGCCGATTCCCGGGGGACCTGCACCGCAGGGGGAGGTGGGCCTCGCGCCAAGAGCCACCGTCCTTCGCGCCGCCGACCCCCGGGGCCTGCACAACCAGGAAGGGCGGGTCCGCCTCTGGTGCGCCACCGTCCGCACGCCGCCGACACCCAAGCCCCGTAACGCCGAGGGAGGGCAGGCCCGCCCCACGGGACCCCGGTGCTCAGGTGGAAGGGATCGCCCCGTGGCAGAGGCTTGCGCCACCAGACGCCAGTGTCCGGACCTCAAGGCCGACCCCGGCACCTGGGCCGAAGAGCCAATCACAGCACCCCACCCTGCTCAACAGGGACCCGAGCCCCCCGCACACCAGGAATGACCGACCCCGCTCGGCAGTCGGCCGAGCACTGGTGACGAAGGGGGCGTACGGGCTTCCGCGCGCCGTGTCGACGCTCCGCCCACGCCCCCGCACCGTGACCCGACGGCCCGTCGCCGCGTTGGTCAAGTCAGATTGACCGGATCGAGTGCCGCCTCTCGAAGGCGCCGCGATCTCGTCCTTACCCCTTCCCCCCAGCCTTTGCACCACGTCAATCACCCCATCGAGCACAAGAGCTGAACAGCCCCCTTTCAGCCGGTCCGAGAGGCTTCTTCATGGCCGACCACGCAACCCACGACGCCCAGGCGCGGGCCAGCCTGCATCTCCTGGTGCGGGACATCGAGCGGGTCCGCCGGCAGGTGGACGCGCTGCGCACCCTCACGGCGCAGCTCGGCAACGTCTACCGCCCGCGACGCACCGGCCCCTCCACAGGCTTCGTCGTCTACGGTCGCGCACCCGCGCCGACCGTCCGACTCGCCCAGGAACTACGCGACAGCGTCGAGACACTGGTGACCGCGGCCGTGGACTTCGACCGTTCTTTGGGCTTCTCCTGGGACGCCGTGGGATCGGCCCTGGGGGTCACCAAGCAAGCCGTGCACCGAAGGTACGGTTCTTCGCGGCGCGGGCCGCGCGCTGTCCCGGACAGCGCGGAGGCGACCGCCGCCAGGCAGCCCGAGGCCGTATCCACCGGCCCCCGCCCGCTGTCCGCCGCTCCCGGGGCGGTCGCCGGGCCGCGACCCGCCGTACCGGTCGCGCGGTCGATCCCGGCACAGCCGTCGCCCTCGTCCTCCCCCGCGCCGGTGCCGCCCCCCGAGCCGCGTCGTGACCCTCGTTCCGAGGCCCGCCGTGACCCGCGCCACGAGCGGTACGAACGGTACGAGCGCCACGAGCCGTACGACCCCCGCGATCCGCGTGCGGGCTCTCTCCCCTCCCCCCGCAACGGCTGAACCCTCTCCGCGGTTTGTCGCACTCCGTCGCCCGGCCACCAGCCCCGCGACCCGCACTGCTTCCCGCAGCTTCCTCCCCTGTTTCTGCCCGACGCCGGCGCCCGGTACCCGCCCCGGTATCGGGCAGCGGCATGTCCCATTCCGGTATGACGGCCTGTGACTCGCCCCCCGAGTCGGGCAGCTTGGGGCAGTTGGGATTCCCCGCTTCCCGTGCCTGCGCCACGGCACTCGCACCGCACTCCTCCGCAACACTGCGCCCCGCGTGCCTTTCGCCATGCTCGACCCGTGCGCCGACTGCGCAATATGCTCCTCCGCCTCCGCGACGCGTTCCCTCCATCACGCCTGCGACCAAGCCATCAACGAGCTTGCTTCAGCCGATGTCCAGCGGATCGATGCGCACATGCGGCACCGCTCCCTCCCTGCGAGCGAGTCGCCCGGCCAAGGCCGTCTTCAACACTGCGGCCAACGCGGCGCCGCTGCCGCGGGGGACGCGCACCAGGGCCCGCTCCCACTGCTCGCCCGGTGGCGGGTCCCCGGGACGGCGGGGTCGTCCCGGGGGCGGCACCGGCAGCGGAACCGGCCCCAAAACCTGTGCGCCCTCGGGCAGTCCGGCATCCTCCGCGGCGTGCAGCAGAGCAGCCACGGCCTCCGGGGTGCCGGTGACCGCGGCCATCCGGGAGACGGGCGGAAAGCCGAGCTCCGCCCGGTCGGCAAGCTCCCGCAGGGCGTGCCCGACCGGGTCCCAGCGCACGAGGGCCTGCACCGGACGCATGCTCTCCTCCGCGACCACCACCACACTGCCACCCTCGCCCTGCGGCCGCACCAACGCCGCGGCCCCCAGCCAGCGCCGCAAGGCCTCTTCACCCGCCCGCAGGTCAGGACGTCCCAGCAGCGCCCAGCCGTCCAGCAGCAGTGCGGCCGCGTACCCCGCTTCCCCCTCCGGTACCGGCTCGGCTCCCGGGGTCGAGACCACCAGGGCGGGACGCGCGGGCACCGACTCCAGCACGTGGTCCCCACCGGACGTCCGTACCGGCACCGAGGGGAAGGCCCGGCCCAGCTCCTCCGCGGTGCGGCGTGCTCCGATGACGCTGCCGCGCAGCCGGGTTCCCGCGCACATCGGACAGCGCCACTGCGGCGTTTCCCGAGCACACCAGCCGCAGCGCAGCGCCGTGCCCTCCCCTGCTGCCTGCAACGGCCCCGCACAGTGCGCACACCGCGCCGGCTCGCGGCACCGCTCGCACACCAGTCGGGGCACGTAGCCGCGGCGCGGCACCTGCACCAGCACCGGGCCGTCCGCCAGCGCGTCCCGCGCCGTGCGCCAGGCAAGGGTGGGCAGCCGGGCGCTGCGCGCCGCCGGGTCGCGCCCCTCGTCCCCCTCGGCCGCCGTACGCACACGCGGCATGACGGCCCGCACGGTGTCCCGGTGCGCTGCCAGCGGGCGGGCGAAGCCGGACTCCACGAGCTGTGCTGCTTCCACGGTGCAGCCGTGGGCGCCGAGGAGAAACGCCGCCTGCTCGGTGACCGCGCGTTGCAACAGCACCTCACGGGCGTGCGGCTGAGGGGCCCGCTCCTCGCTGTGGCCGGAGTCGCCGTCCTCCCAGACTGCGGCGAGACCGAGGCGGCGGACGGGCGCGAACATCGCCGCTCTGGTGCCGACGACGGCGCGCACCGCGCCACGGCTGACCGCCAACCAGCGGCGGTACCGCGGCTCGGGACCGGCGTCCGCGGTCAGCAGCACGTGCTGCCCCTCGCCGACGAGAGCGGTGAGCGCGGCGTCCACCCGCGCTGCCGACTTCCCGTCCGGCAGGACGGCGAGCGCGCCCCGGCCCGTCGCAAGGGTGGTGGCCATCGCACGTGCCAGTTCGTCGGCCCAGCTGTGCGGGCCGGGCAGCGCGGTCCACACCGCTCGGGGTGCGGCCTTGTCCGCGAGTGCCTGGAGGAAGGCGGGGCCTTCCGGATAGCGCGACCAGCCCCCGGGGTCGGGCGCCTCGGGTCTCGGCGGGCGGCGCGGGGCGGGCTGCTTCTCCGGTTTGGCACGCCGCGGCGGGACCGCCAGCTGCACCACGTCGGCGAGCGATCCCGCGTAGCGGTCGGCGACCGAGCGGCACAGCCGCAGCAGCTCGGGGCTGAGCACCGGCTCCGGCGAGAGAACCTGGGCGAGGGGGGCGAGCCGCCCGGTGAAATCGGAGTCGACGCGGCGTTCCACGATGAAGCCGTTGACGAGCCCGCCGCCCTCCCGGCGCCCTTCCCGCTCTCCCGCGCCGAACCGTACCCGGACGCGGACGCCGGGTTGCGCCTCGTCGTCCATCGCCGCCGGCACCGCGTAGTCGAAGAAGCGGTCGAGGTGCACCAGCCCCTTGTCCACGAGCACCCGCGCGACCGGCAGCCGCGCGGCGAGCTCTGCCCCCCGCCAGGTGCGGGGTTTCGCCCTGGGCGGGCGCTCCTTGCGCTCGCGGACCGTCTCCCGGATGAGCGCGAGCTGTTCGGGCGGAGACGCTTCTTGCGGCCCGTGCGGCCCTTGTGGCCCGTCCGGAGCTTGTGAGCCATCCGGCTTCGGCGGCGGGTCGGCCTGCGCCCCGCCTGACGTCTCCCGGTTGTCCGGGCCGTTCAGCCCACCCGGCCCGTCGAGCGCTTTCGAGGCACCCGGTCCGTCCAGCTCGTTCGGGACGCTCGGGCGATTGGGTCCATCCGGGCTTTTCGGCGCGTCCAGTCTGTTCGGCCTGACGGGCCGGGGCGGGCGTGAGGGGCTTCCATGGCGCAACTGCCATGTCGGTGCGGGCCACGCTTGCGGCGCGCTCCTGTGCTCCTCCGCTCCTCCGTCGTCCCTGCTCACGGGCTCAGTGTCGCAGACAGGGGTGACAGGCTGCGGTCGCTGCTGGTTCGCCCGAGCCTGGCCGACAGACGTGCGGCCGAGGCGCGGCTGGGTGTGGCCGCACCAGGGCGGGACGGTGGCCGTGTCCCTCGCGCCACCCTGCGGACGACGGTCGCCACCGCCCCTTGTGTGCGCCCGCACTATCCGCCCTCCTCTCCCGCAGCTTGCCCCCGGGTACCGGCCACCAGCGCACCATTGAGGAAGAGACCGACGAGTTCCCTGTCGTCCAGGGGCTGAGGCGCTCCGGGGCGCCCGGCGCCCATGAGCATCAACTGGAAGGTGTCGGCCAGTCGTTCCGGGGCTAGGCGCAGGTCGTCACGCTCGGGCTCGAACAGCGCGGTCAGCGCGGTGCGGGGCGCGGTGAGCCCGGCTTCGCGTCGACGGTTCCTCTCAGCCATGTCCTCGTCATCGGCGGCGGGGGGCCGTGCCGCTCTGCCGACGGAGACAAGTGCCCCCGCGACATCCCCTATCCGGTTCATGTAGCCCCTCATGACCTCGGCCGCCTCCGTGAGCCTGTCGGCCAGCGGTTGATCGAGGGAGATGCCCTCCAGGTGCGCAACGGTGTCGTCAGGGCGCAGTGCCTCCTCCATGCAGGCGGCCAGCAGCGCTTCCTTGTCGGTGAAGACACGGAAGATCGTGCCCTCACCGATACCGGCGGCGCGTGCGATCTTCGCCGTCGTCACCAGGGGCCCGTACTCGACGACGAGCGGCAGCGCCGCCGTCACGATCATCGCGCGCCGCTGATCCGGGTCCATCGCGGGCGCCCTGCGCCTCGCCTGCGTCTCGTTCATGCGGCCCAGCCTACGGAGTGACCACTCACTCCGTCAAGGAGTAAGTACTCACTCCACCCGGGATGCGGTCTCGACGCATCGGCCCGATTGCGGTTGCCTGCTGAGCGGGGGAAACGGGAAACGCCCCCGATGCCTTGTTGGTCCGGGTGCGTGCGGCCCAAGCTGAGTTGGGCGAGGGGCGCTTGCCCGGAGCTAGAAACAGGAGGTCAGCAGTGCTCCAGCAGCCCCAGCGCCCGCTCGCGTTCGGTCCTGAACTGCGTCGGCGGCGCCTGGCCAGAGGACTGACGCTCGGCCACCTCAGCGTCCTCATCCACTACAGCAAGAGCCAACTGAGCAAAGTCGAACGGGGCCTCAAGTCCGCCACCCCCGAACTGGCCCGCCTCTGCGACACCGTTCTGAAAGCCGACGGAGGTCTGACGGAGCTGGTCCCCACCGCCGCCCCGTCGAGCTCCACACCCGAAACCACCTCCGAAGAAGACGAGACCTGGCTGATGCATCTGGACCCCGCAGGCAGCAACCGTTTCGAGCTCGTACCCCGCAGGACCGTGGTGGCAGCGGGCGCGGCCTCAGTCTTCCCTCTGGGCCGCGCGACGCCGCACGCGGACAGCGGACTCGTGCTGCGTACGGCTCGCTCCCTGTTCGACCACTACCGTGTTCTCGGGCAGAGCGCTGAACCGCATTGGGTGCTTCCACCGCTCATCGCCCAGACCCACACTCTCCGCTCACTGGCGCAGCAGGCGGACCACCGGTTCCGCGAAGGGCTGCTGTCATTGGCGTCCCGGTACGCCGAGTACATCGGCTGGCTCGTACAGGAGACCGGCGACGAGCGCGGAGCCCTGTGGTGGACCGACCGCGCCGTGGAGTTCGCGGAGGAGGCCGGCGAACGCGAGCTGGCCGCGTACGCACTGGTGCGGCACGCCCTGGTCACCCTCTACCGGGGCGACGCCGACCGGACGGTCGAGCTGGCTCGACGGGCACAGCAACTCGCCGACAGCGACCGGGTACGTGGCCTGGCCGCTCAGCGGGAGGCACAGGGCCACGCTCTCGCAGGTGATCACCACTCCTGCATGCGCGGGCTCGACATCGCGCGGGACCTGCTCACGAAAGCCGTCGAACAGGCCGACCCCGACACGCGGTCGGACACCTCCCCCGTCATCGGCACCAGTACTCTGGCCGACCCGGTTTCCATGATCACCGGCTGGTGCCTGTACGACCTGGGCCGACCGGCAGAAGCCGCACAGGTGCTGGACCGCCAGATGGCCGCCCTACCACCGCACGCGCTCAGGTCCCGGGCACGATACGGCATCCGGCAGGCGCTCGCGTATGCAGCGGCGGGTGAGATCGACCGTGCCTGCGCACTTGCCGAGGCACTGGCTGCCGCCACCGACGCCGTCGCCTCGGCCACGATCACCACCGACCTGCGGCGCCTCGCCCACGTGCTACGGCGCCACCCCGGCCCGGCCACTCGCGAGCTCGCACCCTGGCTGGCCACTCATATCTGACCGACCCCACATCATCACCCGGGCAGGGAACCGCCCTCCGGCACCGAGCCGCACCCCAGTCGACGCACCGCCCTTCCGACGACGGGCGACCAACCCGCCGAGCGCACGGCCGTACCCACCCGGAATCGACCGTCCCCCGGCCGCGAACCGCCAGCACCGAGGAGCCGCCATGCCGCATATCTTCGTCAACTACCGCACAGGTGACGGTGAGCAGGCCGCCACCACCATCGCACGCGACCTCTCGCACCGGTTCGGCAACGAAGTGGTGTTCAGGGCAAGCGAGTCCATCCGGCCAGGCCGGGTCTACCCGACGGAGCTGCTCTCCGGAGTACGCCGCAGCGACGCTCTGCTCGCCCTCATAGGGCCGCAGTGGCTCGACGCCGCGGACCCCGCCGATCCCGAGCGCAGGGCACTCGACAATACGGACGACTGGGTACGCAAGGAGCTGCTGGAAGCGATCTCCGGCGGGGTGCTGGTGCTGCCCGTGCTGCTCGGCCGCCGCACGGAACGTCTCAAGGCCGCGGCGCTGCCCCAGCCGCTGGCCCGGCTCGCCTACGTACAGTCCGTTCGCTTCGACCATCAGCAGGCATCCTCCGACCTCGACCGCCTCGCCACGATTCTCACCGACCTGGTGCCCGGCCTGGAGGGAGACGCGACTCCACAACCCCCCGGAGACCCGGGCGGCGACGGTGGAACCACCAACACCGTCACCGGTGACGGGGACGGCCATCTCCAAGCCCGCGACATCACCGGAGGCGTCACGACCGGAGGTGCCAGCTCCACGGTGATCCGTGACGCATACGGTCCGCTCAACACCGGTACGGGGCCGCAGCACGTGCACCAGCCGCATCTGGAAGGCGACGGGGCCACCTACGTGAACGGAAGCAACAAGGGAGGCATTGGGAAGAACCGGTTCGGAGAGCAACGGTGACCGCCACCACCCATGTGGGCAGCGCGCAGGGGCCGGTCCACTCCGGCTCAGGTGCGCTCCATGTGTCGAACTACTACGGGCATCTTGGAGTCTCCGCCGCTCCTGACAGCGGCGGCCGCGACCCCCGGCAGGTGGCACGCGAGGAACTCCGCGGACTCTGCCAGCGTTTCGTCGCTCCCGCGGGCAGCGAGCTGGCCCGGATGCTGTTGGCGGACAAGCGCGCCGTCATGCTCACCGCCGACCGCGGGAACGGAGCCCCGACGGCCGCGACGGTGTTCTTGTGCGAGCTCCCGGAGGGATACCGCCGGTTCCGCGAACTCGTCGACCAGGCGGAGGAAGAGGGTTGGACCGGACGCGCGCTGGACGAGGCGCACGTCG
The DNA here is from genome assembly GCF_000424785.1 of Streptomyces sp. CNT360. NCBI lineage: Bacteria > Bacillati > Actinomycetota > Actinomycetes > Kitasatosporales > Streptomycetaceae > Streptomyces > Streptomyces sp. CNT360. The sequence continues at coordinate 177,797 of NZ_AUKO01000004.1, forward strand.
AGGAAGGGGCCGCGCTGCTGCTCGACCTCTCCTCGATCCCCTCCGGCCGGTACGGGGCCTGTATGGCGGAGCTACCCGGGCTGCTCAAGGTCGTCCGCGAACGACGGGCGTGGCTCGCGGTCGTCCTGCCGCAGGAACGGCGCGCGGGATTCGACCGCGTGCTCCAGCAACTTGTTGTGCCCCTGGGGCGGCCGGACCCGGCCGCCGTGCTGCAAAGGCACCTGCGGGGCTACGGCATCCGCGTCTCGCTCGAAGAGCTGACCGGGCAAGAGCTCCGGCAGGTCCTGGCGACCGCCACGATGACCGAGACGGCGGACCTGGCCGAGGACATCAGGAACGCACAGGAGAGCGCCCCGCCGGAGTCCGGTTTCGCCAGCTGGCTGGCCTCCGCCCTGGCCGCACGCGCGCCGGGCGCCCAAGACGTCGCGCGGCACCTGTCCGAGCTGGAGGGAGGCGCACAGCGCGCTCTGCTGCTGACGGCGGCCATGCTGCACGGGGCGCGCACCGACACGGTCCACGAGGCCGCTGCCCTTCTCGCCCGGACGCTGGAGCACCCCGAGGTGGCCACACCACTGCTCCACCACCGCACGCTGACCGACCGGCTCGCCGGCATCAAGGCCACCGCCCGCGACGGTCTCGTCCGCTTCGACATGGCGGGATACGACGCCGGTGTGCGTCACTACTTCTGGGACAACTACCCGCAGGTGCGCGGCCCGCTGGCCGACTGGCTCAGCCAGTCACCCCGCTTCCCCACCCTGCGCCCGCGCGACCAACTGGACCTGGTCACCCGCTTCACACAGGAGTGTCTGCGCACCGGGCCACCGCGCACACTGCTGGAGCTGACGGAGCGCTGGTCGCGTACATCCGCCACGCAGGCGGAACTCGCGATGGCAGCTCGCGCGTTGGGAGAGGGAGTGGTGCACGCCGGGTACGGCAGCCACTTCCGACGACATCTCTACCGGTGGGCGCAGGACGCCGCGCTGCCGTCCGCGCGTGCCCACGTCCTGATCGGTGTCTGCTCCGAAGTCCTCTCCAGGCGCTTCCCGGACCAGGCGATGATCCGGCTGCGGCATCTGAGCAGGCACCGGGATCCGGCTGTCCGGGGGACCGCGCGCGAAGCCCTGGTGCGGATCACGGACTCCGACGACCGCCTTTACCACAGCCTGCTGTGTCGGCTCAGGCCCGGCGGGGACACCCCCGGCCTTCGCGACCTCGCCGTCTTCCTCGACCTCGCCGACCCGTCCCGAATGCCGGACGACAAGACGGTTCGCGCCCTGCTGGCTGACCACTGGACAGCCGCGCTCACCCATCTCGGCCCCGACCGTTGGGGGGAGCTGTCGCACGCCTGGCTGGCTCACGCCCAGGCGCGGCCCGAGCACCGCAGGGCGGTACTCAGCACCCTGGCAACGGCATGTGCCAGACAGCGGGCGGCGTTCGGCTCCGTCTACACCGCTGCCTGCGCCTGGGCGGCCGTCGATCCGGCACGCAAGCCGACCGTGGACGTGCTCTGGCGGGCCACGGCCTGCGCAGGACATCCACGCCCGCCCCGTCCGACTGCGGACCTCCACTGAGCGCCGTCCCCCGGACAACCGGACGCTCCGAGACGTGTCAGGAGACCCCATGAGTTCTGGCCACAAGACGGTGATCGGCTTCTGCACCGTCATCCTGGGCCTCGTACTGGTCATCGTTGGCCTCGCTCTGCACTGGTCCACCTGGGTGTGGACCGCTGCGGCGATGCTCTTCGTGGCAGTCGCGGCAGCTCTGCGACGCTGGGCCACTCCGACCGTCGACCCACTTTCCCAGGAGTTCACGGCCGAACCCGACCGACCCACCGACCCTCCCGAACGACGCGAGGAGACCGTCACGGACGTGATACTCCCCTCCGCCGCGGAGGACTACGATTTCCGCTTCTCTGCCACGATCCGCTGGTGGCCCGAGGAGCTGCCCAGGAACACCACTCCGTTCAGCCCTGCGGGAGTGGCAGTCAGCGCTGTGCTCGAGCGTGCCCGCGCAGTCACCGAGAAGTGGGAGCCGCACCGTGGGTCGCTGGCCCGGCATCGGCTCTGCGGCGAGCTGGCCGTCATGCTCCCCGATCCGGGCGGCCGGGTGCTGGCTATGGCGGAGAACGTGACCTTGGCGTTGGCCGAGGCGGACGCCGTGCGACTGCGGAAGCTCTCCACTGTCCGCAAGGACGAGACGTTGTGGGCGCATGAACGCCGGTACGAGCGGGACCGGCGGGAGTACCTGGGCAAGGACGTGCTCCAGGACACCGGCAGCGCCGTGGTGTGGTGGCTGGCGAAGAACGACGACCAGATCCGTGAGACCGTCGACGACCTCGGTCTGCTCGCCCAGTTGTCGTCGGCGGCGAACAACCGGGACGTACCGGAGCGCTATGCCCATCTGGTGCCGCATCCGCCGAGGAACCCGGACGCCGAGGCGCAGGCGCACAGCTTCCCGTACGCATCCGCCGACGGTTCCACCGACGGCCGCTCCGAGGACTGCTCGGCAGATCCGTTCGCGAGTCCGTTTGCCGATACGTATGCGGCGAACGGCACGGGGGCCACCTCCGTGAACGCCTTCGAGCGGTTGCTGGCCGCGATGGGGGTCCCGGCCGACCATCCGGATGCGGGCGTCCTGGCCAGGGCTCTGCACGAGGGGGCGACCGCAGTCGCGCGGGAGGGTGGCAGTGAATCCATCAGGGACCGCTTCGACCCGGCCGCTCGGGAGGCGGCCCAGGCCGGCCCTTCGGAAGACGGCGGCGAGGCAGAAGCTGACGTACCCGACAGGTGAGACGGCGCGGGCACAGGCACGAGCCCGCCGGAACCCGGGCCCTTGGCCTCTCCCTGCCGCACCGGCCCGCCGCCCCCCTGACGCCCTCGAAGGCTGCCCCTGGCACGTTCCAGGGCGGCCCTGACGTCCCCGAAGGCTAAGGGCCGCAGGAGCCTGGCCGCGCATCGGGCGCGGCCCCGCACGCCGGAGGCCCGGCACCCCGCCAGCGTGGGGTACCGGGCCTTCGGTGTGAGCTCGACGTGCGGAGACGGTCGAGGCAGGGGCGCGCCTACAGGCCGGCCGCCTTGCGCAGGGCTTCCACGCGGTCGGTGCGCTCCCAGGTGAAGTCGGGCAGCGCGCGACCGAAGTGACCGTAGGCGGCCGTCTGCGCGTAGATGGGGCGCAGCAGGTCGAGGTCGCGGATGATCGCGGCCGGGCGGAGGTCGAAGACCTCCGAGATGGCCTGCTCGATCTTCTCCACGTCGACCGTGGCGGTGCCGAAGGTCTCCACGAAGAGACCGACCGGCTCGGCCTTGCCGATGGCGTAGGCGACCTGCACCTCGCAGCGGGAGGCGAGCCCTGCGGCCACGACGTTCTTGGCGACCCAGCGCATGGCGTACGCGGCGGAGCGGTCGACCTTGGACGGGTCCTTGCCGGAGAAGGCACCGCCGCCGTGGCGGGCCATGCCGCCGTAGGTGTCGATGATGATCTTGCGGCCGGTCAGGCCGGCGTCGCCCATGGGGCCGCCGATCTCGAAGCGGCCGGTCGGGTTGACCAGCAGTCGGTAACCCTCCGTGTCGATCTTGATGCCCTCGTCCACCAGGGCCTTCAGCTCCGGCTCCACGACGAACTCGCGGATGTCGGGTGCCAGCAGGGAGTCCAGGTCGATGTCGGCGGCGTGCTGGGAGGAGACCACGACGGTGTCCAGGCGCACGGCCTTGTCGCCGTTGTACTCGATGGTGACCTGCGTCTTGCCGTCGGGGCGCAGGTAGGGGATCGTCCCGTTCTTCCGGACGGCGGACAGCCGCTCGGAGAGCCGGTGCGCCAGGGTGACGGGCAGCGGCATGTACTCGGCGGTCTCGTCGCAGGCGTAGCCGAACATCAGGCCCTGGTCGCCCGCGCCCTGCTCGTCGAGTTCGTCCTCGTCGCCCTCGACACGACGCTCGTAGGCGCTGTCGACGCCCTGGGCGATGTCGGGCGACTGGGCGCCGATCGATTCCGAGACGCCGCAGGAGGCGCCGTCGAAGCCCTTCTTGGAGGAGTCGTAGCCGATGTCGAGGATCTTGTTGCGCACGAGCGTCGAGATCGGCGCGTAGGCCTTGGTCGTCACCTCTCCGGCCACGTGGACGAGGCCGGTGGTGATGAGCGTCTCGACGGCGACCCGGGAGTGCGGGTCCTCCTTGAGGAGGGCGTCGAGGATGGTGTCGCTGATCTGGTCAGCGATCTTGTCAGGGTGACCCTCGGTCACAGATTCCGAGGTGAACAAGCGGCGCGACACATCGCTCCCTGGGGTTGCAGCGGCTGCTGGCTGAACATAGGGCGGACCGGTCGGGGGCTGCGCCCAAGCACGGTCCGCGGCCAGTTTATCCATCTCCGCCGGTATCCAATCACGGACTCTCGAACTACGAGACGACCCTGACCGACCCGATCCGAACAGCGGTGGCCGCGAAAGCCGGCGCTACATACCGATATATCAGGGAGTGTCGGTCACACATGAGCCGTGTCAAGAGCGCCCTTTCGGCCCCGTCCGACTACTTCCGGCCCACTCGGTCCATGGCGTCGAGGCGGCGGCCCTGCGGCCGGAATCCCCGATTCCGCAGCCGTCGCCGGCCCTGGCGCAAGCCGTCACGCGTCCTCCCCGCCCCAGCGCCGGGAGATCAGGTCCCACAGCGTCTCGGCGAGGGCTGTCTTCGGCCCGTAGGGCACCGGGGTCTCGCTCCCGTCTGCGCCCAGGACGACGGCTTCGTTCTCCTCCGAACCGAAGGTCTTGCTCTCCCCCACCTCGTTGACGACGAGCAGGTCGCAGCCCTTGGCGGCGAGCTTGGCGCGCCCGTGGCCGAGGACGTCGTCGGTCTCGGCGGCGAAGCCGACGACGATCTGGCCGGGCCGGGGCCGGTCGGCGGAGAGGCCGGCGAGGATGTCGGGGTTGCGCACCAGCGCCAGCGGCTCCGGCTCCTGGCCCTTCCTCTTCTTGATCTTCCCGGTGGCGTAGACCGCCGGGCGGAAGTCGGCCACGGCGGCGGCCATCACCACGGCGTCCGCGTCGGTCGCCGCCTTGGTGACGGCCTCCCGCAGCTCCATGGCGCTGCCGACCCGGACCAGGTCCACTCCCGCAGGGTCGGGGAGGGCGCTGTTGGCGGAGACGAGCGTCACCCGCGCACCACGGGCGGCGGCGGTGCGGGCGAGCGCGTAGCCCTGTTTGCCGCTGGAGCGGTTGCCGAGGAAGCGGACCGGGTCGAGGGGCTCACGGGTGCCGCCCGCGCTGATCACGACGTGCCGGCCGACGAGGTCGGGAGCGGCGCCTGCCGCACCCCGGGCGAGCACCCGGCGGCAGACGTCGAAGACAGCGTCCGGGTCGGGCAGCCGTCCTTTGCCGGTGTCCTTGCCGGTCAGCCGGCCGACGGCGGGTTCGATGACGAGGGCGCCGCGGCGGCGCAGGGTGGCGACGTTCTCCTGGGTGGCGGGGTGCTCCCACATCTCCGTGTGCATCGCGGGGGCGAAGACGAGGGGACATCGTGCGGTGAGCAGCGTGTTGGTGAGCAGGTCGTCGGCGATCCCGTGCGCGGCCTTGGCGAGCAGGTCGGCGGTGGCCGGTGCGACGACCACCAGGTCGGCGTGCTGGCCGATGCGTACGTGCGGCACCTCGTGGACGGAGTCCCACACCTGGGTCGTGGCCGGCTGCCCGGTCAGCGCGGACCAGGTGGCCGCGCCGACGAAGTGCAACGCCGAGTCGGTGGGGACCGCGCGTACCGCATGGCCGCTCTCGGTCAGCCGCCGCGCCAGCTCGCACGCCTTGTACGCGGCGATGCCGCCGCCGATCCCGAGGACCACCCGGGGCCGTGCGGACTCCGTGCCCGCCGCTTCCGGCTCGTTGCGCTGCTGCGTCACTCGATACTCCCCATGTGCGTCCGGGATCCTGGGCCTGCTGCCCTTATGACACACCAGGGGCCCGGCAGCCACGCTGCCGGGCCCCTGCCTGAAGGTGCTGCTGCCGGCTACTGGCCGACCGGCGGAGCCTCCACGGCCTCCGAGGTCAGCAGTCCGGCGTTGATCTCACGGAGCGCGATGGAAAGCGGCTTCTCGTGCACGTGGGTGTCCACCAGCGGGCCGACGTACTCCAGGAGGCCCTCACCGAGCTGGGAGTAGTACGCGTTGATCTGGCGCGCGCGCTTGGCGGCGTAGATCACGAGGCTGTACTTGGAGTCGGTGGCCTCGAGCAGCTCATCAATCGGCGGGTTGATGATGCCCTCGGGCGTGGTGATGGAAGAGGACACTCTCTGCCTTCCGAAGGGTGAATTACGAGGGGATCGAATGGATACGGCCGGCACCGCGATGTCACACGGAGTGACGCGAGGTGGGGACCGGAAGTCAGTCGATACGCATCAAGGCTAGCAGCTCGGCGCTGACGTCCTCGACGGAGGTGTTGACCAGCGTGCGGTCGAACTCCGCCTCGGCCGCCAGTTCGGTACGGGCCGCCGCGAGCCGCCTTTCGATGACTTCCGGCGCCTCGGTGCCACGGCCGGTCAGCCGTCTGACCAGCTCCTCCCAGCTGGGCGGGGCCAGGAAGACGAGCTGCGCGCTGGGCATCGACTGCTTGACCAGCCGCGCGCCCTGGAGGTCGATCTCCAGCAGGACGGGCTCTCCGCGCTCCAGGTGCTCCAGCACCGCCTGACGCGGGGTGCCGTACCGGTTGCCCGCGAACTCCGCCCACTCCAGCAGCTCGTTGTTGGCGACCAGCTTGTCGAACTCCTCGTCGTCGACGAAGAAGTACTGCACGCCGTGCCGCTCACCCGGCCGCGGCCTGCGGGTGGTGGCGGAGACGGAGAGCCAGACCTCGGGATGGGCCTGGCGCATATGGGCGACGACCGTGCTCTTGCCGACCCCGGAGGGACCGGAGAGCACGGTCAGCCGCGACGTGCCGACCGGGGGTGCCGGGGTCTCCCCCCGGGGAACTGCAGAACTCATGCAGCGATTATCCCGGTTAACGGGAGTGCCCGGGACCGCGGTGCGTCCCGATGCGGCGGGACGCCCGGCGTCTCAGGCGTTGGCGCCGCCGAACTCCTTCTCCAGAGCGGCGATCTGGTTGGAGCCGAGGCCGCGCACGCGGCGGCTCTCGGAGATCCCCAGGCGCTCCATGATCTGCTTGGCGCGGACCTTGCCGACGCCGGGCAGGGACTCCAGGAGCGCGGAGACCTTCATCTTGCCGATCACATCGTTCTTCTGGCCCTGCTGGATGACCTCGTGCAGGGACGCGCCGGAATGCTTGAGCCGGTTCTTGACCTCGGCGCGCTCCCGGCGAGCCGCGGCGGCCTTTTCGAGCGCGGCTGCGCGCTGTTCAGGGGTAAGGGGCGGAAGAGCCACGCCTACGTCACCTCGGATGTCGAACTGTCGGATACGGACCGGTGAGGAAACCTATTACTCCCTCACCTGCGGAGCAACGAGCAACGCGCCTGTTCGCGGTGCTCTCGACGGAGACTAGCGGGCGCGGGCGCAGGAGTCAGCGAGAACAGACGAAAAGTCCTGGTCAGCCTTGCTCGACCGGGACTTTTTCGGGCATAACCGACATTTTTTGCGGGGTGCGGACGCCGTCGCGCCCCGGCTCGCTGCGGAATCAGCCGACGGCGGCACGCACTTCGTCGGCGAACCGCGCGGCGGACTGTCGCAGTCCGCTTGTGCCGGGTCCGTGACGGAGCACTGCCCGGCTCACGCTCGGCACGACGTTGCGGACCGCAGAACCGAACACCGCCGGCAGGTCCGCAGGGGTCGCGCCCTGCGCGCCGATACCCGGGGCGAGCAGTGGAGCGTTGACGTCCAGCTCGAACGCGGCCAAGTCGCCCAGCGTGGCGCCCACCACCGCGCCGAACGAGCCCAGCGGCTCGGCCCCCGCGTTCCGCTCCGCCAGGTGCCGCAGCACGGTGGCCGCCACGGTGCTGCCGTCCTCGCGTACCGCCCGCTGCACCTCCTGGCCCTCCGGGTTCGAGGTGAGCGCCAGCACGAAGAGGCCCGCGCCGCTCGCGGTGGCCGCCTCGACCGCCGGGTCCAGCGCGCCGAAGCCCAGGTAGGGGCTGACGGTGAGGGCGTCCGAGAACAGCGGACCGTCCGCGTCGAGGAAGGCGGCGGCGTAGGCACCCATGGTGGAGCCGATGTCCCCGCGCTTGGCGTCCATGAGCACCAGCGCTCCGGCCGCGCGCGCCTCGGCCACCGTCCGCTCCAGTACGGCGATGCCGCGCGAGCCGAAGCGCTCGAAGAACGCCGCCTGCGGTTTGAGCACCGCCACCCGGTCGGCCAGCGCCTCCACGGTCGTACGGCTGAACCGCTCCAGCCCCGCCACGTCGTCGCCGAGCCCCCAGGCGTGCAGCAGGGAGGCGTGCGGGTCGATGCCGACACACAGCGGCCCGCGGGCGTCCATGGCGCGGCGCAGCCGGGCGCCGAAGGGTTCCCGCTCGGATGCCGGCGCGGTCATGCGGCGGCCCTCTCTTCCCGGTGTTCGGCGCCGACGGCCTCGGCGAGGGTGGCGTACGGGCTGGCGGCCAGCAGCGCGGCGAGACCCTGGTGGGTCCGGCGCATCCAGAACGGGCCCTCGTACAGGAATGCGGTGTAGCCCTGGACGAGCGTGGCACCGGCCAGGATGCGCCGCCAGGCGTCCTCCGCGGTGGTGACGCCGCCGACGCCGACGAGCGTGAGCCGGTCCCCGACGCGCGCGTACAGGCGGCGCAGCACCTCCAGCGACCGGTCGTGGACCGGCGCTCCGGACAGCCCGCCTGCCTCGCCGGCCGGCTCCGGCCCGCAGGTGAGGCCGAGCCCGTCGCGCGCGACGGTGGTGTTCGTGGCGATGATCCCGTCCAGACCGAGCTCCACGGCGAGGTCGGCGACGGCGTCGACGTCCTCGTCCGCCAGGTCGGGGGCGATCTTGACCAGGAGCGGGAGACGGCGCGTGGTGACCGTGCGGTCAGCGGTTTCGCGGACGGCTGCCAGCAGGGGGCGCAGGTGTGTTGTCGCCTGGAGATTGCGCAGCCCGGGGGTGTTCGGGGAGGAGACGTTGACGACCAGGTAGTCGGCGTGCGGGGCCAGCGCCTCGGCCGAGGTGACGTAGTCGGCCGCCGCCTCCGCCTCCGGCACGGCCTTGGTCTTGCCGATGTTGACACCCACGGTGGTACGGAAGACGGGGTTGCGGGCCGCCAGCCGGGCCGCGACCGCGGCCGAGCCCTCGTTGTTGAAGCCCATCCGGTTGATCAGCGCCCGGTCCCCGACCAGGCGGAACAACCGCTTCTTCGGGTTGCCCGGCTGGGCGCTGCCGGTGACGGTGCCGACCTCGACATGGTCGAAGCCGAGCATCGCCAGGCCGTCGATGCCCTCCGCGTTCTTGTCGAACCCGGCGGCCAGGCCGAGGGGGCCGTGCATGCGGCGGCCCAGCGCCTCGACGCGCAGCGCCTTGTGACGGGGGGCGAGGACCGCTGCCGCGAAGGTGCGCAGCACGGGGATGCGGGCTGCCGTACGGATCCAGGAGAAGGCCAGGTGGTGGGCCTTCTCCGGATCCATGCGGCAGAAGACGGTGCGGAAGAGGAGTCCGTACATGTGGGTGGTGGGTTCCTGTGGGTGGTGGTGTCCCCTGTCCCGCCCCTTCCCGATGCGGTCGGGGCTCCGGCCCCCGGGCGCCGGTCTTCGGACGCCGGGGGCCGGGCGCCGCGCCGGACGGGCAGCGCTCGGCCCGTCCGGCGTCCGGGAGCCCGGGAGGGGAGCCCCGTTCCCGCGAAGGGGGCGGGGCAGGGGAAGGGGCGGACTCAGCTTCGTCGGGCGGCGCCCAGGTGCTCGGCGTGGTCCTGGAGGGAGCGGACGCTGACCTCGTCGCGGGCCAGCGCCTCGATGCCCTGCACCGCGGCGGCCAGCGCCTGCACCGTCGTGAGGCACGGCACCGCCCGGGCGACGGCCGCGGTGCGGATGTCGTACCCGTCCAGCCGGCCGCCCGTGCCGTACGGGGTGTTGACGATGAGGTCGACCTGGCCGTCGTGGATGAGCTGCACGATGGTCGGCTCGCCCTGCGGGCCGGTGCCCTGGCTCTGCTTGCGGACGACGGTGGCGTTGATCCCGTTGCGCTTGAGAACCTCCGCGGTGCCCGAGGTGGCCAGCAGCTCGAAGCCCATGGCGACCAGCTCACGGGCCGGAAAGATCAGCGCGCGCTTGTCGCGGTTGGCGACCGAGACGAAGGCGCGCCCCTTGCCCGGCAGGGCCCCGTACGCGGCGGCCTGGGACTTGGCGTAGGCGGTGCCGAAGAGCGCGTCGATGCCCATGACTTCGCCGGTGGAGCGCATCTCCGGGCCGAGGACGGTGTCCACGCCCCGGCCCTGCACGTCACGGAAGCGCGTCCAGGGCAGAACCGCTTCCTTGACGGAGATGGGCGCATCCAGCGGCAGGTCGCCGCCGTCGCCCTCGGCCGGGAGCAGCCCCTCGGCGCGCAGCTCGGCGATGGTGGCGCCCAGCGAGATGCGGGCCGCTGCCTTTGCGAGCGGGACGGCGGTGGCCTTGGAGGTGAAGGGCACGGTACGGGAGGCGCGCGGGTTGGCCTCCAGCACATAGAGGATGTCACCCGACATGGCGAACTGGATGTTGATCAGACCCTGGACGCCGACTCCGCGGGCGATGGCCTCGGTGGAGGTGCGCAACCGCTTGATGTCGTAGCCGCCCAGTGTGATCGGGGGCAGCGCGCAGGCGGAGTCCCCGGAGTGGATGCCGGCTTCCTCGATGTGCTCCATGACGCCGCCGAGGTAGAGCTCGGTACCGTCGTAGAGGGCGTCCACGTCGATCTCGATGGCGTCGTCGAGGAAGCGGTCGATGAGGACCGGGTGCCGCTCGATGAGGCCCGCGTGGCGCTGCAAATAGGACTCCAGCGAGGGCTCGTCGTAGACGATCTCCATGCCTCGGCCACCCAGCACGTAGGAGGGCCGGACCATCACGGGGTAGCCGATTTCGGCGGCGATGCCCTTGGCCTGCTCGAAGGAGAAGGCGGTGCCGTACTTGGGTGCGGGCAGCCCGGCCTCGGTCAGCACCCGGCCGAAGGCGCCGCGCTCCTCGGCGAGCTCGATGGCTTCGGGCGAGGTGCCGACGACGGGCACACCGTTGTCCTTGAGCGCCTGGGCGAGGCCCAGCGGGGTCTGGCCGCCGAGCTGGACGAGGACGCCGGCGACGGGACCCGCCTGCTGCTCGGCGTGGACGATCTCCAGGACGTCCTCCAGGGTGAGCGGCTCGAAGTAGAGCCGGTCGGAGGTGTCGTAGTCGGTGGAGACCGTCTCCGGGTTGCAGTTGACCATGACGGTCTCGTAGCCGCCCACCGGGGTAGGCGCAGCGCCCAGCGCGAAGGAGGCGTGGACGCACGAGTAGTCGAACTCGATGCCCTGCCCGATGCGGTTGGGGCCGGAACCGAGGATGATCACTGCGGGCTTCTCGCGGGGCGCGACCTCGGTCTCCTCGTCGTAGGAGGAGTAGAAGTACGGCGTCCTGGCAGCGAATTCGGCGGCGCAGGTGTCCACGGTCTTGTAGACGGGACGGATGCCGAGCGCGTGCCGCACCTCGCGGACCACGTCCTCGCGCAGCGAGCGGACGGCTGCGATCTGCGCGTCGGAGAAGCCGTGCCGCTTCGCCCGAGCCAACAGCTGGGAGCTCAGCTCGGGGGCCGCGGCGATCTCGTCGGCGATCTCCTTGATGAGGAAGAGCTGGTCGACGAACCAGGGGTCGATCTTCGTCGAGTCGAAGACCTCCTGCTGGGTGGCTCCGGCGCGGATGGCGGCCATCACGGTGTTGATGCGGCCGTCGGTGGGCTGGGCGGCCCGGGCGAGCAGATCGGCCTTGTCGCCGAGTTCGGCCACCGGGGTGGCGAAGTCGAACTGGCTGCCCTTCTTCTCCAGGGAGCGCAGCGCCTTGTTGAACGCCTCGGTGAAGTTGCGGCCGATGGCCATGGCCTCGCCGACCGACTTCATGGTGGTGGTGAGGGTGGCGTCGGCGGCCGGGAACTTCTCGAAGGCGAACCGCGGCGCCTTGACCACCACGTAGTCGAGCGTGGGCTCGAAGGAGGCCGGGGTCTCCTGGGTGATGTCGTTGGGGATCTCGTCCAGCGTGTAGCCGACGGCCAGCTTCGCGGCGATCTTCGCGATGGGGAAGCCGGTGGCCTTGGAGGCCAGTGCGGAGGAGCGGGAGACCCGCGGGTTCATCTCGATGACGACCACCCGGCCGTCCTCGGGGTTGACGGCGAACTGGATGTTGCAGCCGCCGGTGTCGACGCCGACCTCACGGATGACGGCGATGCCGATGTCGCGCAGCACCTGGTACTCGCGGTCGGTGAGCGTCATGGCGGGCGCGACCGTGATGGAGTCGCCGGTGTGCACGCCCATCGGGTCGAAGTTCTCGATGGAGCAGACGACGACCACGTTGTCCATCTTGTCGCGCATCAGCTCCAGCTCGTACTCCTTCCAGCCGAGGATGGACTCCTCCAGGAGCACCTCGGTGGTCGGCGAGAGGGTGAGGCCCTGCCCGGCGATGCGCCGCAGCTCCTCCTCGTCGTGGGCGAAGCCGGAGCCGGCGCCGCCCATGGTGAAGGAGGGGCGCACGACGACGGGGTAGCCGCCGAGTTCCTCGACGCCGCGCAGCACGTCGTCCATGGAGTGGCAGATGGAGGAGCGTGCGGACTCGCCGTGCCCGATCCTGCGGCGGACGGCCTCGACGACGTCCTTGAACTGGTCGCGGTCCTCGCCCTTGTGGATGGCCTCGGGGCGCGCACCGATCAGTTCGACACCGTACTTCTCCAGCACCTTCGACTCGTGCAGGGAGATCGCGGTGTTGAGCGCGGTCTGGCCGCCGAGGGTGGGCAGGAGGGCGTCGGGGCGCTCCTTCGCGATGATCTTCTCGACGAACTCGGGGGTGATCGGCTCGACGTAGGTGGCGTCGGCGATCTCCGGATCGGTCATGATCGTGGCCGGGTTGGAGTTCACCAGGATCACGCGCAGGCCCTCGGCCTTGAGCACACGGCACGCCTGGGTGCCGGAGTAGTCGAACTCGGCGGCCTGCCCGATGACGATCGGGCCCGATCCGATGACCAGGACGGACTGGATATCGGTGCGCTTAGGCACGCTGGTCCTCCAGGGTGGTGACGCTGCGGGGGTTACGTCCGTCTCGCATGAGCTCGACGAACCGGTCGAAGAGGTAGGCGGCGTCGTGCGGGCCCGCTGCCGCTTCGGGGTGGTACTGGACGCTGAAGGCGGGCTTGTCGAGCAACCGCAGCCCCTCGACGACTCCGTCGTTCAGGCAGACGTGCGAGACCTCGGCCCGTCCGTAGGGGGTGTCGCTGACCCGGTCGGCGGGCGCGTCCACGGCGAAGCCGTGGTTGTGCGCGGTCACCTCGACCTTGCCGGTGGTGCGGTCCTGGACGGGCTGGTTGATACCGCGGTGCCCGTACTTGAGCTTGAAGGTGCCGAAACCCAGGGCGCGGCCGAGGATCTGGTTGCCGAAGCAGATCCCGAACAGCGGGGTACCGCGCTCCAGGACGTGCTGCATGAGCGCGACGGGGTGCTCGGCGGTGGCCGGGTCGCCGGGGCCGTTGGAGAAGAACACCCCGTCCGGCTGCACGGCGTCGATGTCCGCGGCGGTGGCGGTGGCGGGCAGCACGTGCACCTCTATGCCGCGCTCCGCCATCCGGTGCGGGGTCATGCCCTTGATCCCGAGGTCGATCGCGGCGACGGTGAAGCGCTTGTCACCTATCGCCGGCACCACGTAGCTCTCCTCGGTGGCGACCTCCCCGCACAGGTCGGCGCCCTTCATGGCCGGGGCGTCCTGCACCCGGGCGAGCAGCGCGGCCTCGCTCTGTGCCGCGGCCGCGCCGGAGAAGATGCCCACGCGCATGGCGCCGCGCTCGCGCAGGTGCCGGGTGAGCGCCCGGGTGTCGACGCCGCTGATGCCGACGACGCCCTGGGCGCGCAGCTCGTCGTCGAGTGAGCGGGTGGAGCGCCAGTTCGAGGGGGTGCGGGCGGGGTCGCGGACGACGTAGCCGGCCACCCAGATGCGGGCGGACTCGGGGTCCTCGTCGTTGACCCCGGTGTTGCCGATGTGCGGGGCCGTCATCACGACCACCTGGCGGTGGTAGGAGGGGTCGGTCAGGGTTTCCTGGTAACCGGTCATGCCGGTGGAGAACACGGCCTCGCCGAAGGTCTCCCCCACGGCCCCGTAGGCGCGCCCGCGGAAGGTGCGGCCGTCCTCCAGGACGAGCAGGGCGTCCTTCGCCGTCGTACCGGTCGCTCCCCTGGCGGAGGTCGTCATCATGCGCCTTCCTTGTGCTGCTGCGTGGCCGCGACGCCGTTGTCGCCGCTCATGGCGTTGATCTTCTCGGCCCAGCGGGCCTGCTCGGCGGAGCGTTCGAGGCGGAATCCGGAGTCCAGCCGCCGCCCGCCGTGCTCCCAGGTGACGACCAGCAGGCCCCCCTCGGTGAGCACTTTGCCCGCGATGCCGGTATCCAGCCGGGCGCCGCGCAGCCGGTCGGCGGGGACGAAGAAGTCCTCGGCGCCGGGCCGCACCACGTCCAGGCCGCGGTCGGTCAGCGTCAGCTCCGCGCGGCTGCGGGTGCCCAGCCCCCGGGCGACGATCCGGTCCAGCCACTGACCTGCGCTGGTGGAGCCGTGGTAGCGCCCGTCCGCCTCCAGCAGGGGCTCGCCCCGTTCCGCGGGGCTCTGCGGGAGTTCCGGCAGGTCGCCCTGGAGGGTGCCGCGCCACTTCCAGCCCTGGCGCATCAGCCAGTACAGCAGGGCGATGAACAGGACGAGTCCGACGACCCAGCCGATCCGGGAGGCCCAGTCGGTGACGTCCTGTGATTTCTGGGCGGCCGCGAGGGCGACCGCAGGGTGGTTCAACGTGCTCACACTGCTCACTTCAATGCCCCGTCCACAACCGTCGCGCGGCCCCGCAGCCAGCAGTGGGTGACGCGTCCGGGCAGCTCACGGCCCTTGTAGGGGGTGTTGGCGCTGCGCGAGGCGAAGCCCACGGGGTCCACTCCTCCACGGTAAGCCGCGTCGAGAAGAACCAGGTTGGCGGGCTCGCCGGGTGAGACGGGCCGGCCGTGTCCGGCCAGCTTGCCGATGGCGGCGGGCCGGTGGGACATCCGGTCGGCGACCTGCGCCCAGTCCAGCAGCCCGGTGTCCACCATGGTGTGCTGCACCACCGAGAGGGCCGTCTCCAGGCCGACCATGCCCATGGCCGCCGCGCCCCACTCGCAGTCCTTGTCCTCGTGGGGATGCGGTGCGTGATCGGTGGCGACGCAGTCGATGGTGCCGTCGGCAAGCGCCTCGCGGAGCGCCATGACGTCGGCCTCGGTGCGCAGCGGCGGGTTGACCTTGTAGACCGGGTCGTAGGAGCGCACCAGCTCGTCGGTGAGCAGCAGGTGGTGCGGGGTGACCTCGGCGGTGACGTTCCAGCCCTTCGACTTGGCCCAGCGCACGATCTCCACGGAGCCGGCCGTGGAGAGGTGGCAGATGTGGACCCGGGAGTCGACG
Organism: Streptomyces sp. CNT360; assembly: GCF_000424785.1. Taxonomy (NCBI): domain Bacteria; kingdom Bacillati; phylum Actinomycetota; class Actinomycetes; order Kitasatosporales; family Streptomycetaceae; genus Streptomyces; species Streptomyces sp. CNT360. Next base: position 193,312 of record NZ_AUKO01000004.1, read on the forward strand.
TGGGCGGCCAGCAGCACGTCGCGGGCGATGACGGACTCCTCGGCGACGGCGGGCCAGCCGGCCAGCCCCAGCTCGGCGGAGACGGTGCCCTCGTTCATCTGGGCGCCCTCGGTCAGCCGCGGTTCCTGGGCGTGCTGGGCCACCACTCCGTCGAAGGCCTTCACGTACTCCAGGGCGCGCCGCATGATCACGGCATCGTCGACACACTTGCCGTCGTCGGAGAAGACCCGCACCTCCGCGGCGGAGTCGTGCATGGCGCCCAGCTCGGCGAGCTTTCTGCCCTCCAGGCCGACGGTGACGGCGCCGACGGGGCGCACGTCGCAGTAGCCGTACTCCTTGCCCAGCCGCCACACCTGTTCCACCACACCGGCGGTGTCGGCGACGGGGAAGGTGTTGGCCATGGCGTGCACGGCGGTGTAGCCGCCCTTGGCGGCGGCGCGGGTGCCGGTCAGGACCGTCTCGGAGTCCTCGCGGCCGGGCTCGCGCAGGTGCGTGTGCAGGTCCACCAGTCCGGGCAGCAGGACGCTTCCCTGTGCCTCGACCACCTGGGCACCGGGGGCCTCGATCCCGCGGCCGACACCGGCGACGACGCCGTCGTCGACCAGTACGTCCTGCGGCTCGCCACCCAGCACCCGCGCCCCGCGGATCAGTGTCGTGTCGTCGGTCTTGCTCATCTCAGTGGTTCTCCTGGGGCATCGCGGCTTCGGTGCGGGTCTCGTCGGTCCGGGAGAGCGCCGGCTCGGCGCCGCCGAGCAGCAGGTACATCACGGCCATCCGGATGCTGACGCCGTTGGCGACCTGTTCGACGGCGGTGCAGCGGGGCGAGTCGGCGACCTGGGCGGTGATCTCCATACCGCGGTTCATCGGCCCGGGGTGCAGCACGACGGCGTGGTCGGGCATCCTCGCCATCCGCTCGCCGTCCAGGCCGTAGCGGCGGGCGTACTCGCGCTCGGTGGGGAAGAAGGCGGCGTTCATCCGCTCGCGCTGGACGCGCAGCATCATCACCGCGTCGGACTTGGACAGCACGGCGTCCAGGTCGTAGGAGACCTCGCAGGGCCAGTGCCCGACGCCGATCGGCAGCAGGGTGGGCGGCGCGACGAGGGTGACGTGGGCGCCCAGGGCGGACAGCAGGTGGACGTTGGAGCGGGCCACGCGGCTGTGCAGGATGTCGCCGACGATCGTGACGTGCAGGCCGTCGAGACCCGCGCCCTCCTGGCCGACGAGCCGGCGCCGCAGGGTGAAGGCGTCCAGCAGCGCCTGGGTGGGGTGCTCGTGGGTGCCGTCGCCCGCGTTGACGACGCTGCCGCCGATCCAGCCGGAGGTGGCCAGCCGGTGCGGGGCGCCGGAGTCGCCGTGCCGGATGACGACGGCGTCGGCGCCCATCGCCTCCAGGGTGAGCGCGGTGTCCTTGAGGGACTCGCCCTTGGAGACCGAGGAGCCCTTGGCGGAGAAGTTGATGACGTCCGCCGAGAGCCGCTTGGCAGCCGCCTCGAAGGAGATCCGGGTGCGGGTGGAGTCCTCGAAGAAGAGGTTGACGATGGTGCGGCCGCGCAGGGTGGGCAGTTTCTTGATCGGCCGGTCGGCGAACCTGGCCATCTCCTCGGCGGTGTCGAGGATGAGGACGGCGTCGTCGCGGGTGAGGTCGGCGGCCGAGATGAGGTGGCGCTTCATCTGTTGCCTGGTGCCTTCCGTGGGTGGGTGGGAGAGCGTCGGACCGGTTGCCCTTCGAGGCCTGGCCGGGTGCGCGGGGTGCTGCCGACAGGCGGCCCGTGCCGGTTGGGCCGGGTCCTGACGGGGCGGGCGTCCGGGCGTGCAGGGGTGCTCCGCGTGCCGGAGCGCGTGCCTGGCGTGAGCTCATGGGTGCGCGGGCCCCTCCGCGGGCCGTGTCGCGCCGGATGCGCCGGGCGGCGGGCTCAGGTGTCGCGGGCTCGGGCGGCGGGTGTGCGGGCTATCCGGCGGGGTCGGCGCCGTCCGCCGGTGCGGTGCTGTGCGCCGGTGGGGCGGTTGCCGTCGGCGCGGTGGCGTGCCGGGAGTGCTCGGCCGCGCTCTCGGAGCCGTCCTCGCGGACACCGAGGAGCACGCCGTCGTGGCCGTCCTCCTCGGTCAGTTGCACCTTGACGGTCTCGCGCTGCGAGGTGGGCAGGTTCTTGCCGACGTAGTCGGCCCGGATGGGCAGCTCACGGTGACCGCGGTCCACGAGCACGGCGAGCTGGACGGTGCGGGGGCGGCCGATGTCACCCAGGGCATCGAGTGCGGCACGGATGGTGCGGCCGGAGTAGAGCACGTCGTCGACGAGCACGACGAGCCGACCGTCGACCCCCTCGGCCGGGATCTCGGTGCGCGCCAGAGCGCGCGCGGGTCCGAGCCGGAGGTCGTCGCGGTACATCGTGATGTCGAGCGAGCCGACCGGAACGGTACTGCCGGTGATCTCTTCGAGCTTGGCGGCCAGCCGTCGGGCGAGGAAGACGCCGCGGGTGGGAATGCCGAGAAGCACCACGTCATCGGCGCCTTTGGCGCGTTCGACGATCTCGTGGGCGATGCGGGTGAGGACCCGCTTGATGTCCGGCGCCTCCAGTACGGGGCGCGCCGGATGCAGGTTCGCGCTGGCGTTGTCCATGAAACCGGACCTCCTTGACCGCCTCACGGGACGGCCCTTAAAGGACGTCTGTCTGTCGTCGCTCAACGCTACCAGGGGCCGCCGGGAGACCCGCGCGGGGTCCGTACCAGCCGTCTGGACCCCCTCGGCTTGACGCGGCACATTACGCTGCGTAACCTCACAGTGAGTTACGAAGAGCGCGGCGCAGCGCACCGGGCTGACGCAGCCGCTCAGCGAGATCCAGCGTCCGGGGAGCCATATGTCCAGCGAATACGCCAAACAGCTCGGAGCCAAGCTCCGCGCCATCCGCACCCAGCAGGGCCTCTCCCTCCACGGTGTCGAGGAGAAGTCCCAGGGCCGCTGGAAGGCGGTCGTGGTGGGCTCGTACGAGCGCGGCGACCGGGCCGTGACCGTCCAGCGCCTCGCCGAGCTGGCCGACTTCTACGGGGTGCCGGTGCAGGAGCTCCTGCCGGGCACCACTCCGGGCGGGGCCGCCGAGCCGCCGCCGAAGCTGGTGCTCGACCTGGAGCGCCTCGCCCACGTGCCGGCCGACAAGGCGGGCCCGCTCCAGCGGTACGCGGCGACGATCCAGTCGCAGCGCGGGGACTACAACGGCAAGGTTCTCTCGATCCGCCAGGACGACCTGCGCACGCTGGCCGTGATCTACGACCAGTCGCCGTCCGTGCTCACGGAGCAGCTCATCAACTGGGGTGTGCTGGACGCCGACGCGCGCCGGGCCGTCTCCCACGAAGAGGTCTGAGGGCCAAAACGGGCGGCCGAGGGGCGAGCGCCCGGGGCGACGGCGCAGGAAACCGGCACAGGCCGGAGGCAGGCACAGAAAGAGGGGGGCGCTCCCGTCGGGAGCGCCCCCTCCGTGTCACGGCGCGTCGGTGCGCGGCACCGTCTCAGCGCGACAGCGTCGGCTTGAGCTCCTTGAGCCGGCCCAGCAGGCCGTTGATGAACCCCGGGGACTCGTCGGTGGAGAACTCCTTGGCCAACTGGACGGCCTCGTCGATGACGACCGCGTCCGGGACCTCGTCGACCCCCAGCAGCTCGTAGACGGCGAGGCGGAGGATGCTCCGGTCCACATCGGGCATGCGGTCGAGCGTCCAGCCCACTGCGTAGGTGGACAGCAGCTCGTCGATGCGTGCGGCGTTGTCGGCGTACCCCTCGACGAGGGTCATCGCATATTCGGAGACCGGCGGCTGCCGGGTGTCCGTCCGTGCGAGCCGCAACCAGTCCGCGAGCACGGTACGCACGTCGGCGTCGCGCTGGTCGGCCTCGAAGAGGATCTGGAAGGCGCGTTTGCGGGCCTTGTTGCGTGCAGCCACGGTTAGCTGTTCACCCGGCCGAGGTACTCGCCGGAGCGGGTGTCGACCTTGATCTTCTCACCGGTGGTGATGAAGAGCGGCACCTGGATGTTGTAGCCGGTCTCCAGCTCGGCGGGCTTGGAGCCGCCGGTGGAGCGGTCGCCCTGGACGCCCGGCTCGGTGTGCTTGATCGTCAGCTCGACGGCGGCCGGCAGCTCGACGTACAGGACCTCGCCCTCGTGCTGCGCGACGGTGGCGTCGAAGCCCTCGATCAGATAGTTGGCCGCCTCGCCGACGACCTTGCGCTCGATGTGCAGCTGGTCGAAGGTCTGCATGTCCATGAAGACGAAGTAGTCGCCGTCCATGTAAGAGAACTGCATGTCCCGTCGGTCCACGGTGGCCGTCTCGACCTTGGTGCCCGCGTTGAACGTCTTGTCGACGATCTTGCCGGACAGGACATTCTTCAGCTTGGTGCGGACGAAGGCGGGGCCCTTGCCCGGCTTGACGTGCTGGAATTCGACAACGGACCAGAGCTGGCCGCCGTCGAGCTTGAGCACCATGCCGTTCTTGAGGTCGTTCGTGGATGCCACGGTCGCGGAATCTCCTGAGACTGCTGCGGAGACCAGAGCGCTGCGCGCCCCTACGGCCCGTGGGCCCGACCCCCGCGGGGGTCAGAGGGCGAGCAGCTCCTTGGTCGTGATGGTGAGTAGCTCGGGTCCGCCGTCCGCTTGCGGGCGGACGACGAGCGTGTCGTCGATCCGGACGCCGCCCCGGCCCGGGAGATGGACCCCCGGTTCGACGGTGACCGGCACACAAGCGTCCAGTTTACCCACGGCCGCGGGCGACAGCCGAGGGTCCTCACCGATTTCCAGCCCCACCCCGTGCCCGGTCGCCTCGCCGAGCGCCGCACCGTGCCCGGCAGCCCCCAGCACCTGGCGGGCCGCACGGTCCACCTCGCGGTACTCCGTACCGGGGCCCAGCGACTCCCGGGCCGCCCGCTGAGCAGCGAAGACGATGTCGTACAGCTCGATCTGCCAGGCGTCGGGCGCGGTCCCGATGACGAACGTACGGCCGATCTGGCAGCGGTAGCCGCGGTAGCGGGCGCCCAGGCGGACCGAGAGGAAGTCGCCCTCCTCCACCCTCCGGTCGGTCGGCCGGTGGCCGGGTAGCCCCGAGTGCGGTCCGGTGGCCACCGAGGTGGGGAAGGCGGCGCCCTCCGCCCCGTGGTCGATCAGCCGACGCTCCAGCTCCAGCGCCAGATGCCGCTCGGTGCGGCCCACCAGGATCGACTCCAGCAGCTCGCCGAGCGCCTGGTCGGTGATCTCCGCCGCGACCCGCAGCGCGGAGATCTCCTCCTCGTCCTTGACGACCCGCTGCTGCTCCACCACCAGGCCCAGGTCCGAGAGGTGCAGCGAGGGTGCCACCGCAGAGAGTTCGCGGTGCCGGGCGACCGTCAGATGGTGCTCCTCGACAGCGAGTGCGCGGGCGCCGCTGCGCTCGGCGAGGGAGGCGGCGGCCACCGCGGCGTCGCCCCGTGTGCCGCCCGGCGTCCCCGCGGTTGCCGGATCGTCCGCGCCGGGGTCCGCGGGCATTTCTGCGGGCACGTCCAGGGTGAGCTCCTGGAGGTCGTCGGCGGGGTGGGCGCCGTTGGCCGGGCCCCGGCCCGGTGCGGAGACCAGGGTGTCCCGGCCGTCGGGACCGAGCAGCAGTGCGCTGCCCTGCGCCGCTCGGCCGGTCAGGTAGCGGACGTTGGCGGGGCGGGAGATCAGCACCGCGTCGGCAGGGCCGTCGTGGGCGGTGCTCGCCGCACAGCGGTCGCGGAGCCGGGCGCGGCGGGACACATGCACCTCGGACATATGCCGAGAGTACGCAGCGCCGCGCGCCCCGGCCGTCCGGACACGGCCGTGCGGGCGAGCCGATTGCGATTGTCGGCTCAGCGGAGGGTCGTCTTTCCGCACACACCTGGGCCGCGTGCCCCGCTGGAGGGGCCGCGCTGGCTCACCAGCTCACCGGGCTCGCGAGGCTGCGGGCGACGACGTTGTCGAGCATCTGCGCCGTGCTGGCGACGTCCTGCCGCGAATTGTCGATGATCGGCAGCCCGGAGCTGTACCAGCCCGCCATCCGGCCGTGGATGTGGGCCACCTCCTCGTCGGCGAGGCGGCGGTTGCCGCTGCGCTGCGCGTTCCGCTCCAGCACGATGTCCAGGCCGGGCAGCAGCACCACCGGGATGAGGCCCGGCCCCACGTGCCGCTTCCAGCCGCCGAGGCCGATGACGGGCCAGTCGGGGAAGACGGCGTCGTCCAGGATGCAGGAGATGCCGTTGGCGAGGAAGTTGCGGGCGGCGAAACCGCAGGTGCGGCGGGCGAGGCGGTACTGGGCCTCGGAGTCCTCGTTCCAGCCCGTCTGCGGGTCGGCGAAGCCGGACCGCACCCACTCGCGCACGTCGTCGAGGCTGATGTGAGCGGTGCGCACGGCGCGGTGCTCGGCCCAGTAGCGCGCGACCGTGGTCTTGCCCGCACCCGCCGGGCCGATGAGCAGCACGGCCACGGCGGCACGGGTGGCGTCCAACTGGGCCGGGGTCGCATCGGGCGCCGGTATCTCCACGGGAGCGCCCGGTGGCAGTCTGACGTGACCCGTCGCCTCGGCAGGGGGCATGCTGCCGCCGGGCCGGGCGGGCGCCCCCGCGGGGGCGGCGGGCGGCCGGGGCGGAGGCTGCTGGGCGGGGTGCTGCTGGGGAGGCGCCGGGGGCTGGTGCGGCGGCTGGGACGGCTGTGGGCCCGGCCCTCGCCGCGCCGGCTGCGGAGGCTGGGGGACCTGCGGCTGCGGAGGCTGGGCGGGGTGGGGGCGTGGGTGGGGCTGCGAGGGCTGCGGCTGCGCCCGGGGCTGCGGCCGGGGCCGGGATCCGGGAGGCACCGGTGGCGGAACCTGCACGGGCGGGGGCGGCGGAGTGGGGCCGCCCGGCGCGGACCCGCCCGGCGGCGTGGGGACGGACCACTGTGTCCCGAAGCCTGGGTGGGCGCCATGGGCACCGCTGTGCTGCATCCGGACCCAACTCCGTCTCAAGGTGTGCGGGCGCTGCGGGGCAACGCCCGGTGCTGTGCTGTGCGTTCGGCTACTGACGGTACCTTCCCCGGCCGTCTCCTGCGTGAACGACCGGGTCCGCTCCCGAGTGCCCGACGCACCGGGGCTGCCCGGCGGTTCCCGTACGGCTGCCCCGGGACGGACGCCCGGCTCAGGCGGCGATCTCGGCGTGCGCCGCCAGCAGCATCGCGGGGTCGGGGCTGTCCAGGACGGCCGGCCTGGCGAGGCCCTCCAGGACGATGAAGCGCAGCCGGTTGCCGCGCGACTTCTTGTCGACCTTCATGGTCTCCAGCAGCTTGGGCCACTGGTCGCCCCGGTAGGTGACGGGCAGTCCGACCGACTCCAGCACGGCGCGGTGCCGGTCCGCGGTCGCGTCGTCGAGCTTGCCCGCGATCCGGCCCAGCTCCGCGACGAACACCATGCCCACCGACACGGCCGCGCCGTGGCGCCAGTTGTAGCGCTCGTTCTTCTCGATGGCGTGGCCGAGGGTGTGCCCGTAGTTGAGGATCTCGCGGCGGCCGGATTCCTTCAGGTCCTCGGAGACCACCTCGGCCTTCACCCGGATCGAGCGCTCGATCAGCTCCGCGGTGTGCGGGCCCCCGGGCGTACGGGCTGCCGCCGGGTCGGCCTCGATCAGCTCCAGGATGGCGGGGTCGGCGATGAAGCCCGCCTTGATGATCTCCGCGAGACCGCTGACGTAGTCGTGGACACCGAGCGACTCCAGCGCCGCCAGGTCGCACAGCACCCCCGCGGGCGGGTGGAAGGCGCCCACCAGGTTCTTGCCCTCGGCGGTGTTGATACCGGTCTTGCCGCCGACCGCAGCGTCCACCATGCCCAGCACCGTGGTGGGCACCGCGATCCAGCGCACTCCGCGCAGCCAGGTGGCCGCCACGAACCCGGCCACGTCGGTGGTGGCGCCGCCCCCGACGCCGACGATCACATCGGTGCGGGTGAAGCCGGTCTGTCCCAGCGCCTTCCAGCAGTAGGCGGCGACCTCCGCGGTCTTGGACTCCTCCGCGTTGGGCAACTGGATCGCGACGGCCTCGAAGCCCTGGCCTGCGAGGTCCTCACGGAGCGCCTCACCGGTGGAGGCCAGCGCCTCGGGGTGCAGGACGGCGACGCGCTGGGCGTCCGCGCCGATGAGGCCCGCGAGTTCACCGAGGAGCTGCCGTCCGACGAGCACGTCGTAGGGGTCCGTGCCTGCCGAGCTGCCCACGGTGATGCGGGTCACGGAGGGGTGCTGGGTGGTCATTGCTGGTTCTCCGGCTGGGTGGACGGTAGCTGCAGGGCCGCCAGGATCTCGTCGGCGACCTGCTCGGGCGTGCGGTCCTCGGTGCTGACGACGACGCGGGCCACCTCGGTGTAGAGCGGCCGTCGCTCGTCCATCAGCTTGCGCCACTGCTGGCGCGGGTTGATGACGAGCAGGGGACGCGGGGCGTCCAGACCGACGCGCTTGACGGCCTCGCCCACGCCCATCTCCAGGAAGACCACCGGGTGCCCGGCCAGCAGCGCCCTGGTCTCCTCGGCCAGCACGGCGCCGCCGCCCAGCGCGAGGATGCCGGTGTGCTCGGCGAGGGCGGTGCGCACGGCGGCCCGCTCCAGTGCGCGGAAGTGCGGTTCGCCCTCGTCCAGGAAGATCTCCGAGATCGGCTTGCCCGCTGTCTGTTCGATGTCCTGGTCGGTGTCGCGGCAGGTCACACCCAGCCGCTGGGCGAGCAGCGCGCCGACGGTCGACTTGCCGGCTCCCATCGGGCCGACGAGCACCACGAGGGGGCCGGTCACTTGATCTCCAGGTTGTCGAGGAAGGAGCGCACGTTGCGGCGGGTCTCGGGAACGCTGTCGCCGCCGAACTTCTCGGCCACCGCGTCGGCCAGCACCAGCGCCACCATCGCCTCGGCGACGATCCCGGCAGCCGGTACGGCGCACACGTCGGAGCGCTGGTGGTGCGCCTTGTCCGCCTCGCCGGTGCGCACGTCCACGGTGGCCAGCGCGCGCGGCACCGTGGCGATGGGCTTCATCGCGGCCCGTACGCGCAGCAGTTCGCCGGTGGACAGACCTCCCTCGGTGCCGCCGCTGCGGCCGGAGGAGCGGCGGATGCCGTCCGGGGTGGTCAGGATCTCGTCGTGCGCCTGCGAGCCCGGCACCCGCGCCAGGCCGAACCCGTCGCCCAACTCGACGCCCTTGATCGCTTGGATGCCCATGAGGGCGCCGGCCAGCCGCGCGTCCAGCCGGCGGTCCCAGTGCACGTGGGAGCCCAGGCCGACGGGCACCCCGTGGGCGACGACCTCGACGACGCCGCCGAGGGTGTCGCCGTCCTTGTGGGCCTGGTCGATCTGGGCGACCATCGCCTCGCTCGCCTCCGCGTCCAGGCAGCGCACCGGGTCGGCGTCCAGCCTGGCCACGTCCTCCGGCTGCGGGACGGTGCCGTACGGAGCTGCGGCAGCTCCGAGCTCCACCACGTGCGAGACCAGTTCGATGCCGGCGGTCTCACGCAGGAAGGAGCGTGCGACGGTGCCGAGCGCCACCCGCGCCGCCGTCTCGCGGGCGGAGGCGCGCTCCAGGACGGGCCGTGCCTCGTCGAAGCCGTACTTCTGCATCCCTGCCAGGTCGGCGTGGCCGGGGCGGGGACGGGTCAGCGGGGCGTTGCGGGCCAGCGTCTCCAACTCGGCCGGGTCGACCGGGTCGGCGGCCATCACCTGCTCCCACTTGGGCCACTCGGTGTTGCCGACCATGATCGCCACCGGCGAGCCGAGGGTCAGTCCGTGACGTACGCCACCGAGGAAGGTGACCTCGTCGCGCTCGAACTTCATGCGGGCGCCGCGGCCGTATCCGAGGCGGCGGCGCGCCAGCTCGTCGGCGACCATGTCGGTGGTCACCGGGACGCCGGAGGGGAGGCCCTCCAGGGTCGCGACGAGTGCGGGGCCGTGCGACTCCCCTGCGGTCAGCCAGCGCAACCTGCTCAACGGTGCTCCTCTCGGCCGCGGTGCGGCCCGTCCTCTTTCCTGGGAGCGATCCTTTCATGCCGACGGCGTGGGCCTCGTCCCGCGCCCACCCTCCGGACAGGCGGCCCGCAGCCCCTCATACGGTGCGGGAACGCAGCTCCGCCTCGCCCGCGGCGCGCATGGCGGCCAGCGGGGCCGGGCCGCGCCCTGTCATCAGCTCGACCTGGAGCGCCGCCTGGTGCACCAGCAGATCGAGACCGCCCAGGACGGTGCCGTGCCAGGCGGCGGCCAGCGGGGTGGGCCAAGGGTCGTAGAGGACGTCGAAGAGGGTGCCGCCGGATGCGGGCACGGCCTGGGCGAGCCCGTCGGTGGCGCCCGCGGGGGTCGTGGAGACCACCAGGGGTGCGCGCAGCCCTTCCGCGGCCCGCGTCCAGTCCGCGGTCCGCACGGTGACGCCCAGCCGCTCGCCCCACCCCCGCATCTCGCGGGCGCGCTCCTGGCTGCGGACATACGCGGTGACCTGGCCCTTGCACAGGTGGGCGAGCGCCGCCAGCGCGGAGGAGGCGGTGGCGCCGGCGCCCAGCACCGTGGCGGACTCCACGCTGTGGATGCCCTGCTCCGCCAGCGCGGCGACCATGCCGGGGATGTCGGTGTTGTCGCCGTGCCGGTGTCCGTCGCGGGTGAGGACGACCGTGTTGACGGCCTCCACGGAGGACGCCGTCTCGCTGATCGCGTCCAGCAGCGGGAGCACGGCCCGCTTCAGCGGCATGGTCAGCGACAGCCCGGCCCACCGGCCGTCCAGGTCGGCGAGGAAGCCCGCGATGCCCTGCTCGTCCACCTCGAACCGGTCGTACGTCCACGTGTCGAGTCCGAGCTCGGCATAGGCCGCCCGGTGCAGCACCGGAGAGAGGGAGTGGTCGATCGGCGAGCCGAGGACGGCAGCACGGGTGGCGGTTGTCGGAACGGAGTGTGGCATCAGCCGCCGTTCTCCTTACTCTTCACTGCTCTTCACTGCTCTTGACTTCTGTCCGCTGCTCTTGGCTCGTGCCTGCGCCGGCTACTTCTTCTGCTCGCGCTGTTCCCTGTTGAAGGCTTCGACGTTCTTCCTGTGCTCTTCCGGGTCGTCGGTGAAGCGGGTGTCGCCCGGCTTGACCGTCACGAAGTACAGCCAGTCGCCCGTCGTCGGCTTCAGTGCCGCCTCGATCGCCTGCTGCCCCGGGTTGCTGATGGGGCCCGGCGGCAGGCCCTTGTGCAGGTAGGTGTTGTACGACGAGGGGTACTTGGTGTCCGCCACCGACACGTCCAGCGTGGAGCGGCCCTTCGCGTAGTTGATGGTCGAGTCGAAGCCGAGCGCCATGTCCTTGTCGAGCCGGTTGTAGATCACCCGGGAGACCTTGCCGAACTCGTGGTCCTCCTGCGCCTCCGCCTGGACGAGCGAGGCTATGGTCAGGATCTGCTCCGGTGTCTTGCCGGTCTTCTCCGCCTGGTCGTCCAGCCCCGCCTTCGCGTACTCGGCCTCCGCCCTCTTCACCATCTGGCGCAGCACGTCCTTGGGTGTGCTGTCCTTGCCCACGCTGTACCTGGAGGGGTAGAGGAAACCTTCCGGCTTCCCGTGCGCCCACTTCGGCAAGCCGATGTCCCCCGAGTCGGCCGCCTTCTTCGTACTGCCCTCGGGGACGTCGAGTTTCCGGTCGACCTGCTCGTAGACCTTGGAGGCCCGCCATCCCTCCGCGACGATGATCCCGTTCTGGCTGCCCGGGTCGAGCATCATCTCCACCGCACTGGCACCGGACATCTTCTTGCGCAGGGTGTAGGTGCCCGCCTGGATGCTCTTGTCGCCTGCCGCCTCCACGAAGGCCCCGGCGCTCTTGACCACACCCTCCTTCTGGAGGACCTGGCCCATCTCGGAGACGGAGACGCCGTCCGGGATGTCGACCATGACCTCGCCGGAGCCCTTGCCCTCGTAGTCGGGCGCGGGCGCGAAGTGGGACTGGTAGAAGTCGTAGCCGACGTAGCCCACGACGCCGACACCCGCGACCAGGGCGGCCGAGATGACCAGGCTGCAACCGCGGCCACGCTTTGCTCCGGTACCTCCCCGGCGGGCGCGGCGGCGGCCCAAGCGGCTGTCTTCGTCGTCCTCGTCGTCGTAGCCGTCCTCGGGACCGTCGTCGTCGCGGTCGAGGAAGAAGGCCCGCTCCCCCCGGTCGGGCCCCGGGTCCCAGCCCGTCTCGGGATCGACCGTGGCACCGGACGCCTGCCGGGGCACGGGCTGCGGGTCCGGGTACGGCTGCCGCGGCGGCACGCCTGAGGGGTCACCGCCCTGCGGGCCGCCGTACAGGCCGGCGTGCTCGCCCGTGTGCTCCTCCACGGGGTACGGGCTCACGGGGTGCTGCCCCGTGGCGTACCGACCCGCCGGGTGCTCCCCGGTGGCGTACTCACCGGACGGATACCCGCCCACGGCGTACTCGCCCGAGGGGTACCCCCCTGTCTGCTGCGGACCCACCGGGTACTCCCCGGAGGCGTACTCACCGGAGGGGTACTCCCCCGACGGATACTCCGACTGCGGGTACGCGCTCGCCTGGTACTCCCCCGTGTGCTGCGGGTCCACGGGGTAGGCGCCGGTGTGCATGAGGTATTCGCCGGTGTGGTGCGGGCCTGCCAGGTACTCCCCGGTGCTGTACTCCCCGTATCCCCCCGCCGGGTACTCGCCCGTGTGGTGCGGCCCGTACGGGTACTCGCCGGTGCTGTACTCCCCCGTCGGATACTCGCCCGTGGCGTACTGGCCACCCGGGTACAGGTACTCCCCCGTGTGCTGCGGCCCTACCGGGTACTGCCCGGACGGATACCCGCCCGTCGGGTACTCCCCGGTTCCGGTGGCCCACTCCCCGGTGCCGTAGGGATCGGCCACCTGCCCCGTCTGGTGCTGGGCGGCGGTCCAGCCGCCGGTGCCGTACTGCTGGTACTGCTGGTACTGCTGCTGTGCGTCCGCGTACTGGTAGGGCTGCTCCGGGTCCGGCTGCTGGTTCCAGCCCTCCTGGTATCCGGGCTGCTGACCACCGCTTTCGCGATGATCCCCGTAGAGGGGGTCATCGGGGTCCCACGGTTGGGAGCCAGGGCCCCGGCCGTACTCAGTCATCGATCCCCTTGAGACGCGAGAGCGGCAGCCGGGCCGGAGTGCCGGGCGCCGTCCCCGGTCCGCCGGCCGGGGTGGGCGCGGCACGCCCGTCGAGCGGCTGCCGTGTCGCGCGGAACGTTACCGCACGGCAATCAGACAACCACTTCGACGCACTGCCCCGGCGGGTGGCCGGATGTGCGCTCCGTCTCCAACGCGTTCTGCAGGATCACCACCGCCGCAGCCTGGTCGATACGAGAACGTCCCTTCCTGGAGCTGACTCCGGAGGCCCGCATCGACTGGGCAGCAGTGACCGTCGTGAGGCGCTCGTCGACCAGCCGCACCGGGACCGGTGTGATGTTCTTCGCCAACTGTGCAGCGAAGTCACGCACCTTCGCCGCCGCCGGGCCCTCCCCTCCGCTGAGCGAACGGGGCAGCCCGACGACGACTTCGAGCGGGTCGTACTCCTCGACCAGTGCGGTCAGCCGTCGCTGCGCCGCCGGGACGTCGCGCCCCGGCACCGTCTCGACCGGTGTCGCGAGGACACCGTCGGGGTCGCTGCTGGCGACCCCGATACGGGCATCTCCGACATCGACGGCCAGCCGCCTGCCGCGCCGGAAGGGCGCCGGGCCGTCCGCCTCGGCGGCGTCCATCAGGCGTTGCCCCCGGCCTCCGCCACCAGGCGCTCGACGGCGGTGACGGCCTCGTCCACGGCCTCCGGGTTCTGGCCGCCGCCCTGGGCGACGTCCGGCTTGCCGCCACCGCCGCCGCCCAGCGTCTTGGCGGCCGTCCGCACCAGGTCACCGGCGCGCAGCCCGGCCTCGCGGGCGCCCTCGTTGGTGGCGATCACGGTGAGCGGGCGGCCGTTGGTGACCGCGAACAGCGCGACGACGCCCGGCCGGCTGCCGAGCCGCTGGCGCACGTCCAGGACCAGGGTGCGCAGGTCGTCGGCGCTGGTGCCGTCCGGCACCCGGGCGGCGGCCAGCACGATGCCCCGCACCTCCTTGGCGCCGTCCGCGATCCCGGCGGCCGCCTGGAGGACCTTCTCCGCCCGGAACCGCTCGATCTCCTTCTCGGCGTCCTTGAGCCGGGTGAGCATCCCCGAGATCCGCTCGGGCAGTTCCTCGGAGCGGCCCTTGACCAGTTCGGTGAGCTGCGAGACGACGGTGTGCTCGCGGGCCAGGAACTTGTAGGCGTCCACGCCGACCAGCGCCTCCACGCGGCGCACGCCGGAGCCGATGGATGCCTCGCCCAGCAGCTTGACCAGGCCGAGCTGCGAGGTGTTGTGCACGTGCGTGCCGCCGCACAACTCCTTGGAGAAGTCGCCGATGGTCACCACGCGCACGGTCTGGCCGTACTTCTCACCGAACTCGGCCAGCGCGCCCTGCTTCTTGGCCTCGTCGATGCCCATGTACTCGGCGTGCACGTCGAGTTCGCGGGCCAGCACCTCGTTGATCTTCTGCTCGACGTCGGTGAGCACGGTGCCGGGGACGGCGGCCGGGGACCCGAAGTCGAAGCGGAAGCGGCCCGGGGAGTTCTCCGACCCGGCTTGGGCGGCCGTCGGGCCGAGCGCATCGCGCAGCGCCTGGTGGGTGAGGTGGGTGGCGCTGTGGGCACGGGCGATGGAGCGGCGCCGGTCGGAGTCGATCTGCGCGTAGCCGGGCGAGCCGACGGTGACCTCACCGACCTGGACGGTGCCCTTGTGCACGCTGACGCCGGGCACGGGCTGTTGCACGTCGCGCACCTCCACGACGGCGCCGCCCTCCAGCCTGATCCGGCCGGTGTCGGCGAGCTGCCCGCCGCCCTCGGCGTAGAAGGGGGTGCGGTCGAGGACGACCTCGACGTCGTCGCCCTCGCTCGCAGCCGGCGAGGGGACACCGTCGACGAGCAGGCCCACGACGGTGGCCTCGCCCGAGGTCTCGAAGTAGCCGGTGAAGTCGGTGGCGCCCGAGCTGTCGGCGATCTCGCGGTAGGCCGACATGTCGGCATGGCCGGTCTTCTTGGCCTTGGCGTCGGCCTTGGCGCGCTCCCGCTGCTCCTTCATCAGCCGGCGGAAACCCTGCTCGTCCACCGAGAGGCCCTGCTCGGCGGCCATCTCCAGGGTGAGGTCGATGGGGAAGCCCCAGGTGTCGTGGAGCAGGAACGCCTTGTCGCCGGACAGGACGGTGCCCCCGGACTGCTTGGTCTCGGTGACGGCGGAGTCGAGGATGTTGGTACCGGCCTTCAGCGTCTTGAGGAAGGCGGCCTCCTCGGCGAGCGCCACGGTCTCGATGCGCTGGCGGTCGGTGATCAGTTCCGGGTACTGCTGCCCCATCGTCTCGATGACGACGTCGATCAGGTCCTGCGCCACCGGCCCGGTGGCGCCCAGGATGCGCATGTTGCGGATGGCGCGGCGCATGATGCGGCGCAGCACGTAGCCGCGGCCCTCGTTGCCGGGGGTGACACCGTCGCCGATGAGCATCACGGAGGTGCGGATGTGGTCGCTCACCACGCGCAGCGACACGTCCGAGTGCTCGGCGTCGCCGTAGGCCACGCCGGTCAGCTCGGTGGCCTTGTCGATGACGGCGCGCGAGGTGTCGATCTCGTACATGTTGTGCACGCCCTGGAGGATCATCGCCAGGCGTTCCAGGCCGAGACCGGTGTCGATGTTCTTGCTGGGCAGGTCGCCGAGGATCTCGAAGTCGGTCTTGGTGGTGCCCTCGCCCCGCTCGTACTGCATGAAGACGAGGTTCCAGATCTCCACGTACCGCTCGTCGTTGACGGCCGGGCCGCCCTCGCGCCCGAACGCGGGCCCGCGGTCGTAGTTGATCTCCGAGCAGGGCCCGCACGGCCCCGGCACGCCCATGGACCAGTAGTTCTCCTCCATGCCCAGGCGCTGGATGCGCTCGGGCGGCACGCCGACGACGTCGCGCCAGATGCGCTCCGCCTCGTCGTCCTGCTCGTAGACGGTGATCCACAGGCGCTCCGGGTCCAGCCCGTAACCGCCCTTCTCCTGCGAGCTGGTCAGCAGCTCCCAGGCGAGCTTGGCGGCGCCTTCCTTGAAGTAGTCGCCGAAGGAGAAGTTGCCGCACATCTGGAAGAAGGTGCCGTGCCGGGTGGTCTTGCCGACCTCCTCGATGTCCGGCGTGCGGACGCACTTCTGCACGCTGGTGGCGCGGGGCCAGGGCGGGGTGACCTCACCCAGGAAGTACGGCTTGAAGGGCACCATGCCCGCGGGGACCAGCAGCAGCGTCGGGTCGTCCGCGATCAGCGACGCCGACGGCACGACGTGGTGCCCCCGCTCCTCGAAGAAGCGCAGCCAGCGGCGGCGGATTTCAGCCGACTCCATCAGTGGTCCTCATTCCGGTCGTTCGGGTGGGTGGGGTGGGACTGCTGCCCGTCGCTGTCCGCCCGGTCGGGCCGGACCGCCCCTTCCTGGTGCCGCAGCCGCTCGGCAGGGCGTGCCGCGCCGGCGGGGCGGACGGCGCCGAGCTGCCGCGGGGCCTGCTTCCGGGAGCTCCGCGCACCGCTGCGCTGCGCATCGGTGCCCTGCTGCCGCGGAAGGGCGGCCGGCCGCCGCTGGGCCGCACCCTGGGCGGGCAACTCCCGGTAGCGGTCGGCCTCGTCGGCCGGGGCGATGCCCAGCGCATCCTTGAGCTCGCCCTCGCGCTGGGCCATGCCCGCGCGGACGTCGAGCGCGAACTCGCGCAGCCGCTGGCCACCTTCGACGGCCCTGTCGGCCGCACGGAGCGCCAGCGCGTCGGGGGCGAGGCTGCGAATCTTGCGCTGGACCTTGGTGGTGGCCCAGACCCCGGCGGCGGCGCCGGTGGTGAACCAGAAGGCACGGCGGATCACGGGGGATCAGCCCTTTCCACGCTTGCGGCCGCCGCGCCGGGCGGCGGGAACGGTACGGCCGACGACGACCCTCCGGCCGCCTCCGGCTTCCTTGCCGGTCTCCTCCTTGCGGCCGAGTGCGCGGCGTACGCCGTAGCCGAAGGCAGCGACCTTGACGAGCGGGCCGCCGAAGGTGGTGGAGACGGTGGAGGAGAGTGCGGAGGCGTTGGAGGTGACCTCCTGGACGTCGGACGCGATGGCGTCGACACGCTCGAGCTGCGACTGTGCGGTGCGGACGGTTGCCGATGCCTCTCCCAGGAGGGGGACCGCCTGCTCCGTCACGCCCGTCACCAGCTTGGTCGCCGCCTTGAGCGTCTGCGCGAGCCTCACCAGCACCACGGCGAGGAACGACACCAGGATCGCCCAGAAGACGGCCACCAGCAGACCGGCCACTTCTCCACCGGACACGCTGCACCGCTTCCCTTGAGGGTCATGGGGTCGGCCGCCGCTCGCCGGGTGGCCGACCGCGGCGGCGTACGAGGTACCGACCTTATCGCGCCCGGCCACCGCTCCCGTACCGCATTAGCGGCCGGGCACACGTGCGGGTGGCCCGCCGGGGTGCGCCGGCGGGCGGGACGAACCGGCAGCCGAGGCACGGCTCCAGGAGGGAGAAGGCGAGGGCTCGGCGCAGGAAAGCGGCAGCCCGCCCGTACGGGCCGGCGGGAACCGGCGCCTGACGGGCGGGCTGTCGGGGAGCGTGCGGTCAGCGCGCGTAGTACTCGACGACGAGCTGCTCGTCGCAGATCACCGGGATCTCCTTGCGGTTGGGGTCCCGGTCCAGGCGAAAGGCGAGCGCCTGGAGGTTGACCTGGAGGTAGCGCGGGGTCTCCCCCTCACCCGCGTAGCCACCCTCGCGGGCGACCTGGAAGGGGTGCTTGGCGCGGCTGCGCTCGCGGACCATCACCACGTCGTCGGGACGCACACGGAAGGACGGCTTGTCGACCTTGCGGTCGTTGACCGCGATGTGGCCGTGCACGACCATCTGGCGGGCCTGGTAGATGGTGCGGGCCAGACCGGAGCGGAGCACGAGCGCGTCGAGCCGGCGCTCCAGCTCCACGACCAGGGCCTCGCCGGTCTTGGCATCGGTCTTGCGGGCGCGGTCGTAGGCGCGGCGCATCTGGCTCTCGCTGATGTCGTACTGCGCACGCAGACGCTGCTTCTCCAGCAGGCGGACCTTGTAGTCACTGTTCTGCTTGCGGCCCCTGCCGTGCTCTCCGGGCGGGTACGGACGCTGCTCGAAGTACTTGACGGCCTTCGGGGTCAGCGCGACGCCCAGGGCACGCGACTTCTTGACCTTGGGACGCGACTGGTTCACGTTGAACGGACCTCCGTGTAAGTTAGGTGAGCCTTACCTTAGCCGAGGAGCACGTATGTTTCGACCTGGGATTTCCCTGCCCGGTACAGACACCGAGGAGGATCAGCCGCGTCCCGTGGAAGACGTCCGACAGCCGAGTGCCGCCGAACGTGTACGAACCCTCGCACAATCCAGCGTATCTGCCCTGCTCACGATTCCCGGAGCCGAGCAGTGGACCGACGAACCGGGAGCCGCGACCCCCGAGGCCCGCGCCGTCACCCCGGACGGAGACGTCGTCCTGCTGGTCGCGGCGGACTCGATCGAGGCCCGCGTGTGCGCCTACGCCCAGGACGACGACCTCACCGCCGTGATGGAGATCACGGATGTGGCCCCGGTCTCGGTCCCCCACCGGGTGCGCGGACGCGCCTGGATCGCGGGCTGGCTCACCCCCGTACGCGGCGACGACCGGTCCGCCTGCGCCAGACTGCTGGCCGACACCGCGCCCACCGCGCCGCCCGCAGGCACGTCCCGGCAGATGCTGCGCCTGGAGGTCGGGGAAGCCTACATCGACGACCTGTGGGGCGCCGAAAGCGTCGAACCGGACGCCTTCGCGGCCGCCGCCTGCGACCCGCTGGCCGCCCACGAGGCCGAGCTCCTCCAGCACCTGGCCGCCGCCCACCTGGAGCAGGTCCGCGGACTGTGCGCCTGCCAGGGATGGGAGCGCGCCGCGCCGTTGGCGCTGGACCGGTTCGGACTGCGGGTACGCGGCTGGTCCGCCTCCGGCAAGGGGCCGTGCATGGACGCCCGCTTCGACTTCGCGGAGCCCGTGGGCTCCGTGGCCGAGCTGCGGCACGCGATGCACAGCCTGTTCTCCGCCGGCGGCTGACGGGACCGGGCAACCGGTGCGGCCGCGCGGCCGCAGGCGGCAGGGAGCCACCGGCCGGCTCGTCCGCCGCGCGGCCGCGGGCCGGCCTCACTAGAGTGGATGTGTCCCTTTTGCCCAGGAGGCCGGCAGGGAGCTGTGACGTCACCGGAGATCGACTACGCGGCCATCTTCGCCGCCTCTCCGAGCGCCTACGCGCTCCTGGGGCCGGACCTGGTCATCCGCGACGTCAACCCGGCCTACCTGCAGCTGACCCTCCGCATCCGGGACGAGCTGGTGGGACACCACATCTTCGACGTCTTCCCGGAGAACCGCGCCGATCCCGAGGCCGACGGCATCCGCAGCCTCAAGGCCTCCCTGCACCGGGTCGTCACCTTCCGCAAGGTCGACGTCATCCCGCTCCAGAAGTACGACATCCCGGTGGCCGGCAAACCGGACGCCTTCGAGGAACGCTGGTGGCACACGGTCAACACCCCGCTGCTCGCACAGGACGGCTCCGTCAGCGCCGTCCTGTGCCGCGAGGAGGACATGACCGGCTTCATCCGCTCCTACCAGCAGCAGCACGGCAGGACCGCCACCCTCCCCGGGGCCGGAACCGACGGTGCGGGCCTGTCCAAAGGGGAGGGCACCGAGCCCGTGGTGCCCCATGACGGCGACGTCCCGCACCTGACGACCCAGCTCTACGCCCGCGCCCAGGAACTGGTCCGGATCAACGAGGAGCTGCGGCGCACGAACGCGCAGGAGCGGCAGGTGGCGCTCACGCTCCAGGAGGCGATGCTCTACTCGCCGGGGCTGCCCCGGCCGAACGTCGCGGTGCGCTACCTGCCCGCAACCGGCACCCTCAACGTGTGCGGCGACTGGTACGACGTGGCCGACACCAGCGGAGGCCGGGTCGTCGCGGCCGTCGGCGACGTCGTCGGGCACGGCCTGGAGGCGGCCGCCGTCATGGGCATGCTGCGCAGTGCGCTCAGTGCGGCGATGCGCGCCACGGACGGCCCCGCCGAGGCCCTCCAGGTGCTCGGGCTGTACGCCGGCTCCGTCGAGGGCGCCCTGAACGCGACGGCCGTCAAAGTGCTCATCGACGCCCCCGCCCGCCTGCTCACCTACAGCAGCGCGGGACACCCGCCGCCGATCCTGCGCCGGACCGACGGCAGCTGCGAGCTGCTCGACGACGCCACCGACCCGCCGCTGGCCACCCGCGCCGACGAGACACTGCCCCGCCCCGAGGCCACCCGGCCCTTCTCCCCCGGTGATGTCCTGGTGCTCTACACCGACGGGCTCATCGAACGCCGGGGCGAGGACATCGACGCCGGACTCCACCGGCTGACCGAGGCCGTTGCGCGGCGCGGCGGCCTCGCTCCCGAGGACCTGGCGGACGCGCTGCTGGCCGGCCTGGGCGTCAGCGGCGGAGCGCGCGACGACATCGCCCTGGTCGTCATCCGGTTGTGACAGGCAGCCCGGCGGGCACGGTGCTGCGGCCGCCGCGGAACCCCGCCTGACCGGCCCCCGAGTGCGGGCGGCCCGGGATCTGCCGCTACTCGCCCTCCCCGCGCAGCCGGGCCCGGACACGCTCGGCCACGTCCGCGTACCGGGCCTCCGCGCCGTAGCGGGTCGGCTCGTAGTAGCGCTTGCCGTGCACCTCGTCGGGCGCGTACTGCTGGGCGGCGATGCCGCCGGGGAGGTCGTGCGGATACTGGTAGTCCTTGCCGTGTCCCAGCTTCTGGGCCCCTTTGTAGTGGCTGTCGCGCAGATGGGACGGGACCGGACCCGCATGCCCTGCCCGCACGTCGGCGAGGGCGGCGTCGACGGCGAGGTAGACGGCGTTGGACTTGGGCGCCAGTGCCAGCGCCACCGTGGCCTGGCTGAGGGTGATCCGCGCCTCGGGGAAACCGATCATGGCCACTGCCTGGGCGGCGGCCACCGCCGTGGACAGCGCCGTCGGATCGGCGAGGCCGATGTCCTCGCTCGCGGAGATCATCAGGCGCCGCGCGATGAAGCGCGGATCCTCCCCCGCCTCGATCATGCGCGCGAGGTAGTGCAGCGCCGCGTCCACGTCCGAGCCACGGATCGACTTGATCAGCGCGCTGGCCACATCGTAGTGCTGGTCGCCCGCGCGGTCGTACTTGACGGCGGCGCGGTCGACGGCCTCCTCGACGGTGGACAGCGCGATGGCGGACTCGCCCTTGGCCAGCGCCGCGCCCGCGCCGGCCTCCAGCGCCGTCAGCGCGCGCCGGGCGTCGCCCCCCGCGATGCGCAGCAGATGGTCCTCGGAGTCCTGCGGCAGGGTCACCCGGTCGTCCAGGCCCCGCTCGTCGGCGACAGCGCGGCGCAGCAGGCCCCGGATGTCGTCGTCGGTCAGCGGCTCCAGCGTCAGCAGCAGGGAACGCGAGAGCAGCGGCGAGATCACCGAGAAGTAGGGGTTCTCCGTGGTGGCGGCGATCAGGGTGACCCAGCGGTTCTCCACGGCAGGCAGCAGGGAGTCCTGCTGGGCCTTGCTGAAGCGGTGGATCTCGTCGAGGAAGAGAACCGTCTCCTTGCCGTAGGCCCCGGCGGAGCGGCGGGCTCCGTCGATGACGCTCCGCACCTCCTTGACCCCGGCGGTGATCGCCGACAGCTCCACGAACCGCTTGTCGGTGGCCTGGCTGACGACGTACGCCAGCGTCGTCTTGCCGGTGCCCGGCGGGCCCCACAGCATCACCGACGAGGACCCGGCCGGGCCGCCGCCGCCCTCCCCCACCAGACGGCGCAGGGGCGAGCCGGGGCGCAGCAGGTGCTGCTGGCCCACGACCTCGTCCAGGGTGCGCGGACGCATCCGCACGGCGAGGGGGCTGGCGGAGGGGTCCTTGGCCTGACGGTCCTCTGCTGCTGCGGTGAAAAGATCGGGCTCCACAACGGGAAACCCTAAGTCAGCCCACCGACAACCGCGCCGCCGCGCCCCGGCTCCGGGCCCGACGCCTCAGCGCGTCCAGAAGTCCCACCAGCGTGTGAGGACCAGGACGCCGATCACGCCGATGTGCAGCACCGGCACCACCCAGGGGAACTCCCCTGCGAAGTCGCGCACCCCCGCGGGCGCGGGCAGGAAGCCGCTCCGGAGGTTGTGCGCGGTCACGTACCAGAACATGACGATGGTGATCACCCACGCCAGGCAGCACCACAGGCAGAGGTTGCCGATCACGTACAGCGACTGGTACTGCAGCCACGTCACGAAGCCGACGCCGAAGAGGCAGCCGGCGTTGAACGTGAGCCAGTACCAGCGCGGGAAGGTGACGCGGGCAAGAAGGGAGACCCCGACACAGACGACGATGCCGTAGGCCACCAGCCCGATCATGGGGTTGGGGGCGCCGAAGGCGGCGGCCTGGTCGCTCTGCATGATGTTGCCGCAGGCGATGACCGGGTTGATGCTGCACGCCGGCTTGAAGCTCTTGTCCTCCAGGAGCTTGAACTTGTCCAGCGTGATGACCCATGCCGCCAGCAGACCGGCGGCACCCGTGACGATCAGCATCCAGCCGAACGCCCGACTCGCGCCGACGGCACCCCCCTTCGGTGCGTCCGCGGTCACATGCGTCTCACCGGGGGGTGCCGTCATCGTCATAGCCTTCTCGTCCCGTCATCTGGTCATAGCCGGTGCCGGGCTCATTCTGCCCCAACTCGCTGTGCGGTCACCGCAGCTTGTCGCGTACCTGGGCCACCACGCGATCGAGCGGCAGGGCGGTCTGCTCACCGCTGGCGAGGTCCTTGAGCTGGGCCACGCCCTCGGCCAGATCCCGCTCGCCGAGCAGCAGCGCGAACCGGGCCCCGGACCGGTCGGCGGACTTCATGGCGTTCTTCATGCCCTTGCCGCCGTAAGCGAGATCCGCCGCCACGCCCTCCCTGCGCAACTCGGTGACCAGGCGGAACAGGTGCCGCCTCGCGTCGTCGCCGATCGGCACGGCGAACAGTTGGGTGGGCGCGGGCAGTTCCAGCTCCGCCCCTTCGGCCTCCAGCGCCAGGACGGTGCGGTCCACGCCCAGGGCCCAGCCGACGGACGGCAGCGCGGGCCCGCCGATCATCTCGGACAGTCCGTCGTAGCGACCGCCTCCGCCGATGGCGGACTGGGAGCCGAGCCCGTCGTGAACGAACTCGAAAGTGGTACGCGTGTAGTAGTCGAGTCCACGCACCAGCCGCGGATCGTCCTCGAAGGGAACGCCGGACTCCGTCAGCAGCGAGCGCACCTCCTCGTGGAAGGCCTTGCACTCCTCGCACAGGTGGTCGCGCATCATCGGAGCCCCCGCCAACTGGCGCTGGACGCCGTCCCGCTTGTCGTCGAGCACCCGCAGCGGGTTGATCTCGACACGGGCACGGGTCTCCTCGTCCAGGTCGAGGCCGCGCAGGAAGTCCTGGAGCGCGGCCCGGTAGACGGGGCGGCAGGTGCGGTCGCCCAAGGAGTTGAGCAGCAGCCGGAAGCCGCTCAGACCCAGCGAGCGGTAGGCGTCGTGGGCCAGGACGACCAGCTCGGCGTCCAGCGTCGGGTCCTCGGTGCCGACCGCCTCGGCGCCCACCTGCGAGAAGTGGCGGTACCGCCCCTTCTGCGGACGCTCGTAGCGGTAGTAGGAGCCCGAGTACCACAGCTTCACCGGGAGGTTGCCGGCCTTGTGCAGGCTGGACTGGAGCGCGGCCCGCAGCACCGAGGCGGTGCCCTCCGGGCGCAGGGCCAGCTCGTCGCCGCCCTTGGTGGTGAGGGTGTACATCTCCTTCGTCACGATGTCGGTGGACTCGCCGACACCGCGCGCGAACAGCTCGACCTGCTCGAACCCGGGCGTCTCCACATAGCCGTATCCGGCCCTGCGCAGCGGCGCGGAGATCGCCTCGCGCACGGCGAGGTACGTCGCGGAGCCGGGCGGCAGCAGATCGTAGGTGCCCCTGGGGGCCTTGAAGGTGCTCACGTCGCTTCTCGTCACAATCCTCGTCGCGGGGAGGCGGTGCTCGGTCGGCCGTCTCCCGGGCCCTGCTCGGCCACCTGTCGCAGGAAGGGGTTGGTGGCGCGTTCACGGCCGATGGTCGTCTGGTGCATGTGTCCGGGCAGGACCACGGTCTCGTCCTCCAGGGGCAGGCACACGCGCGCCAGGGAGTGGAGGATCTCGACCGGGTCGCCACCGGGCATGTCGGTGCGTCCGATGGAGCCGGGGAACAACAGGTCGCCCGAGAAGAAGACCGGCGGTACGTCCGCCTGTTCGGGCATCCGGAAGGTCACCGACCCCTTGGTATGGCCGGGCGCGTGGGCGACGCCGAAGGAGAGTCCCGCCAGGTCGAGCGTGGCACCCTCCGTCAGCTCCTGGACGTCGTCCGGCTCGCCCACGGTCAGCTCGCCCATGAGGGGCTGGCCGATGATCCGGCCGATCCCCTTCTCCGGGTCGCTCATCATGTAGCGGTCGGCGGGGTGGATCCAGGCGGGCACGCCGTGCGCACCGCAGACGGGGACGACAGAGGCGACATGGTCGATGTGCCCGTGGGTGAGCAGTACCGCGACCGGCTTGAGCCGGTGCTTGGCGACGGCTTCCGCGACACCGTCCGCGGCCTGGTGGCCCGGATCGATGATCACGCACTCCGCACCGGCGGCGGGGGCGACCAGATAACAGTTGGTCCCCCAGGCCCCGGCAGGGAACCCGGCAACGAGCACGATCGTCCTTCATTAGTCCGACAGCGGGCGACAACGGCGAAGCAGCCGAGCGCGCGGCTGGCTCTTCGCCGGTCAGGCGGCTGCCAGCCTACCGGCGCCCGTGCCTGCCGGGCGAACCCGCAAGGCACCCGCCGGGCCCGCCGCGAGGCGTCGGCGGGGGCTCATAAGCCACACCTGGGACGAACCCCCGGGCGCACACCGGACGAACCGGCAAGAGGGCGGAGCCACCCACAGGGGGGACGTATACGGTACGTGAAACCCCGCAGGTGCGACGCCTCGAAGGAGACGAGACCGTGGTCAGCAGTGAGCAGCGCAGGAAGCAGCTCGCCCGGGAGAAGTACGAGCGGTATCTCGAGCGCAAGGAGACGGCCCGCCGCAGGGCCCGTATCCGCAACGCCACGATAGCGATCGCAGTGGTGATAGTCCTCGCCGCGGGCGGGGCGTACGCCGCCACCGGCGGGCTGAACGGAGACAAGAAGAAGGATTCCGACAACTCGGCGGCCGACAAGCCCTCGGCATCGCCCAGCAAGGCGCCCGACCCCTGCGACAAGCCGGCCAAGGGCAAGCCCAGCACCAAGAAGTGGAAGAAGGAACCGGCCATGAAGGTGGACAAGTCCGCCACCTACACCATGGATCTGAAGACGACCTGCGGCGACATCCCCGTCGAGATGGACGCCGCGAAGGCGCCGCACACGGTCAACTCCTTCCAGTTCCTGGCGGACGAGAAGTTCCTCGACCACTCCCCCTGCCACCGGATGACCCAGCAGCAGGGGCTCTACGTCCTCCAGTGCGGCGACCCGACGGGACGCGGCGACGGCGGCCCCGGCTACCAGCTCAAGGACGAGAACCTCAAGGGCGCCACCTACCCGGCGGGCACGGTCGCGATGGCCAACAGCGGCCCGGACACCGGCGGCAGCCAGTTCTTCCTCGTCTACAAGGACAGCAAGCTGCCGCCGAACTACACCCCGTTCGGCAAGATCTCCGGCTCCGGCACGAAGGTCCTGAAGAAGATCACCAAGGCCGGGGTGGGCCAGGGCATGAGCGGCCGCCCGGGCGACGGGCCGCCGAACGCCACCGTGGTGATCGACAAGGCTACGGTCCGTAAGTCCTGACCAACTGCTCGTCGCCGCCCGCGTTCCCCCCGTCCGGGACCGGCAATTAGCCGCTCGCCGGATGCGGACAGCGCGGGCGCCGGTCGCCTATGTTGGCTGTGACGAGAACCGTGGACGATGCCGGGGGGCCACAACGCCCCTCCCGGGCATCTTGTGGAGGAGGCGCTGTGAGCAGCGACCCGTGGGGCCGCGTCGACGACGCGGGGACTGTGTACGTGCGTACGGCGGACGGCGAGAAGGTCGCCGGGTCGTGGCAGGCGGGCTCGCCCGACGAAGCCCTCGCCTACTTCAAGCGCAAGTACGACGGTCTGGTCGTGGAGATCGATCTGCTTGAGCGCCGGGTGAAGACCACCGACCTGTCGGCGAAGGACGCTGCGACGGCCATCGAGCACCTGCGTGAGCAGGTCGACGCCCACCACGCCGTGGGCGACCTCGACGCCCTGCGGACCCGCCTCGACAAGCTGGTCGAGACGGTCGAGGCGCGCCGCGAGGAGCGCAAGGTCCGCAAGGCCGAGCAGTCCGAAGAGGCGCGCCGCGCCAAGGAGGAGCTCGTCGCCGAGGCCGAACAGCTCGCCGAGAGCGACCAGTGGCGGGCCGCCGGGGAACGGCTGCGGGCGCTGGTGGGCACCTGGAAGGGCCTGCCGAGGCTGGATCGCAGGAGCGACGACGAGCTGTGGCACCGCTTCTCGCACGCCCGCTCGGCGTTCTCCAAGCGCCGCAAGGCCCACTTCGCGCAGCTCGACGCGCAGCGGGAAGAGGCGCGGCGGCGCAAGGAGAAGCTGGTGTCCGAGGCCGAGTCGCTCTCCGCCTCGCGGGACTGGGGCCCCACCGCCGCCAGGTACCGCGACCTCATGCAGGACTGGAAGGCCGCGGGGCGGGCGCAGCGGGAGCACGAGGACGACCTGTGGGCGCGGTTCCGCGGTGCCCAGGACATCTTCTTCCAGGCCCGCGCCGAGGTCTTCGCCGAGCGCGACAGCGAACAGCGCGAGAACCTCGCGAAGAAGGAGGAGCTGGCCGCCGAGGCGGAGAAGCTGCTGCCCGTCACGGACCTGAAGGCCGCGCGGAGCGCCTTCCGCGGGATCAACGAGCGCTGGGACGCCGTCGGTCACGTCCCGCGTGACGCCCGGCCCCGCATCGAGGGCCGGATGCACGCGGTGGAGCGGGCCGTCCAGGAGGCGGAGGAAGCCGAGTGGCGCCGCAGCAACCCGGAGGCGCGGGCACGCGCCGCCGGGCTGACGGGGCAGCTCCAGGACGCCGTCGACAAGTTGCGGGCGCAGATCGAGCAGGCCCGTGCGGCGGGGAACACCGCCAAGGCGGCCAAGCTGGAGCGCGAACTGGAAGGCCGCCAGGCCCTCCTGGACCAGGCCCTCAAGGGCCTCCAGGAATTCGGCGGCTGACCCTCACGGGTGCAGCCTTTGGCCGCACCCGCATGTGCTGCGGACCCTCGCCGCGGTGGCCGCCTGCCGCCGCGGCGAGGCCGGTGCGTGAAGTGCTCGCACCGTCACGGCGGACAGGACATGACGGTGCGCATCCGGCGCCCGGGACAGGAGGCCTGCCCGCGGAGCGCCGTTACTGGGGGCGCCGCGCGCTGGTGACCCGGTACACGTCGTACACGCCCTCCACGCCGCGCACAGCCTTCAGCACATGTCCCAGGTGCTTGGGGTCGCCCATCTCGAAGGTGAACCGGGAGACCGCGACCCGGTCCCGGGAGGTCTGCACAGCCGCCGACAGGATGTTGACGTGCTGGTCGGACAGCACGCGGGTGACGTCGGACAGCAGGCGGGAACGGTCCAGTGCCTCGACCTGGATGGCGACCAGGAAGACGGACGACTGGGTGGGCGCCCACTCGACGTCCAGGATGCGCTCCGGCTCCTGGGTGAGGGAGTCGACGTTGACGCAGTCCGTGCGGTGCACCGAGACGCCGTTGCCGCGGGTGACGAACCCGATGATGGGATCGCCCGGCACGGGCGTGCAGCAGCGGGCCAGCTTGACCCACACCTCCGATCCGGCGCCCTTGACGACGACGCCCGGATCGGCGCTGGACCGGCGGCGGGAGGAGCGCGCCGGCATCGGCGGCGCCGTCTCGGCGATGTCCTCCTTGGCCTCGTCCTCCCCGCCGAGCGCCTGCACGAGCTTGTGGCAGATGTTCTGCGCCGAGACGTGGCCCTCGCCGATCGCCGCGTAGAGCGCGGAGATGTCGGGGTAGCGCATCTCGTGCGCGAGGGTGACCAGCGAGTCACCGGTGAGGATCCGCTGGATGGGCAGGTTCTGCTTGCGCATCGCCCGCGCTATGGCGTCCTTGCCCTGCTCGATGGCCTCGTCGCGGCGCTCCTTGGTGAACCAGGCACGGATCTTGTTGCGGGCGCGGGGCGACTTGACGAAGTTGAGCCAGTCCCGGGAGGGGCCGGCCCCGGAGGCCTTGGAGGTGAAGACCTCCACCGTGTCGCCGTTGTCCAGGGTCGACTCCAGCGACACCAGGCGCCCGTTGACCCGCGCACCGATGGTGCGGTGGCCGACCTCGGTGTGCACGGCGTACGCGAAGTCCACGGGCGTGGCCCCGGCCGGCAGCGCTATGACGTCGCCCTTGGGGGTGAAGACGAAGGTCTCGTTGCGGGAGAGGTCGAAGCGCAGCGACTCCAGGAACTCGCCGGGGTCCTCGGTCTCCTTCTGCCAGTCGAGCAGCTGGCGCAGCCACGACATGTCGTTGATGGTGTCGTCGCCCGCGCCGCCCTTGCCGCCGCCCTTGGCCGCGTCGGTGCGCACCTTGGAGGCGCCGGCGACGGCCTGCTGCTTGTACTTCCAGTGCGCGGCGATGCCGTACTCGGCGCGGCGGTGCATGTCGAAGGTGCGGATCTGCAGCTCCACGGGCTTGCCGCCGGGCCCGATGACCGTGGTGTGCAGCGACTGGTACATGTTGAACTTGGGCATCGCGATGTAGTCCTTGAACCGCCCCGGAACCGGGTTCCAGCGGGCGTGCACGGTGCCCAGCGCGGCGTAGCAGTCACGCACGGTGTCCACCAGGACGCGGATACCCACCAGGTCGTAGATCTCCGCGAAGTCCCGGCCGCGGACGATCATCTTCTGGTAGACGCTGTAGTAGTGCTTGGGCCGCCCGGTGACGGTGGCCTTGATGCGGGCCGCGCGCAGGTCGGCCTGGACCTCGTCGGTGACCAGGGCGAGGTACTCGTCCCGCTTGGGCGCCCGCTCGGCGACCAGCCGCACGATCTCGTCGTACATCTTCGGGTAGAGGATCGCGAAGGCGAGGTCCTCCAGCTCCCACTTGATGGTGTTCATGCCCAGCCGGTGGGCGAGCGGTGCGAAGATCTCCAGCGTCTCGCGCGCCTTCTGCTCCTGCTTGGACCGCTTGAGGTAGCGCATCGTGCGCATGTTGTGCAGCCGGTCGGCGAGCTTGATGACCAGGACGCGCGGGTCCTTGGCCATGGCCACGACCATCTTGCGCACCGTCTCGGCCTGCGCGGCCTCGCCGAACTTGACCTTGTCCAGCTTGGTGACGCCGTCGACGAGGAGGGCCACCTGATCGCCGAAGTCGCGGCGGAGGGTGTCGAGGCCGTACTCGGTGTCCTCGACGGTGTCGTGCAGCAGACCGGCCATCAGGGTGGCCGGGTCCATGCCGAGCTCGGCCAGGATCGTGGTGACGGCCAGTGGGTGGGTGATGTACGGGTCGCCGCTCTTGCGCTTCTGGCCGCGGTGCCAGCGCTCCGCGACCTGGTAGGCGCGCTCGATCTGGCGCAGGGTCGTGGACTCGATCTTGGGATCGTTGCTCCGGACTATCCGCAGCAGCGGTTCCAGGACCGGGTTGAACGGGCTGGAGCGCTGCACCCCCAGGCGCGCCAGACGCGCCCGTACGCGGTTGGAGGATCCGGAGCGGCCCGAAACCCCGGAGACGGCGCGCGCGGGCGCCACACGGTCCGTGGCGCCGTCCTCGGGGCCCTTGCCGTCACGCCCGGGAGCGCCCTGCGACGTGCCGCCCTGCTCGGCGGCGCCGGCGGCGCGGGAACGGCCGGTGCCCTCGCTCTTCGCGGGCAGCGCGCCGTCGGCAGCGGTGCCGTTCCGCCGGCGCTGCGCTGCCTCGCCGGCGGCCTCCGCCTCCCTGCGCTGTGCGGCGGTGAGCTGCTGGGCCTCGTCTGGCAAGAGCACTCCTCGGTGGACCCCGGGTCGGACTGCCATGGTAGCCACCCCGGCCGCCCGGGCTCCCCCGGAGGAGGGACCGTCGGGCGGACGGCGGCCACCCTGCCCGGCTGTGCCGGGACGCTCCAGGGGGAACGTATCGGGGGGCCGCCTTGTGCCGCTGGGGCCGGGGCGGCGCCGCTCAGACGGCGAGCAGGGCGTCCAGCGGGGCGCCGGCCAGGGCCCGCTCGACCCTGTCCCGGCCACCGAGGAAACCCAGCTCCAGCAGCACGGCCAGGCCCACGACCTCGGCGCCGGTGCGGCGCAGGAGCTCGACGGAGGCCTCCGCCGTGCCGCCGGTGGCCAGCACGTCGTCGATCACCAGCACCCGGTCGCCCTCGGCAAGCCCTTCGGCGTGCACCTCGATCCGGGCGCTGCCGTACTCCAGGTCGTACCCCTGGGTGAGCGTGGCTCCGGGGAGCTTGCCGGCCTTGCGGACGGGCACGAACCCGACACCTGCCCGCACCGCCACGGGAGCGCCGAGGATGAAGCCGCGCGCCTCCAGGCCGACGATCTTCGTGGCCCGGTGCCGGCCGGCGATCCCGGCCAGCACGTCGGTGAGCACGGAGAAGGCCTCCGCGTCCGCGAGCAGCGGGGTGATGTCCTTGAACATCACCCCGGGCTTGGGGTAGTCCGGCACGTCGTGGATCCGGTCGGCGAGCAGCTTCTGCACGTCGGCGGAGATTGGCGGGGTGGCGGAGTCCATGGCGCTCACCGGGCTCACCTGCGCTTCCCGGACGGCCTGCCCCGCCCGCGGCCCCGGTTGGGGGGCTGCCGCCGCTGCCCTCCGACCGCGGCGGCCGGGCGGCCCCGCCCGGCCTGCGAGGACTCCGCACCGTCGTCCTCGTCGGGCTGCGCGTCCTGCGGCTCGTCGTCCTCTTCGTGCCCCTCGCGCTCCGCCGCCTTGCGGCGCTTGGTGTGCACCCGCCGGGACAGAGCCTTCATCTCGGGCGTCCGCGCCTTGAGGTCGGCGACCAGCGGCGTGGCGATGAAGATCGAGGAGTAGGCACCGGCGGCCAGGCCGACGAACAGGGAGAGCGCGATGTCGTTGAGCATGCCGCCGCCGAGCATGCCGCCGCCGATGAACAGCAGGCCCGCCACCGGCAGCAGCGCGACCACCGTGGTGTTGATGGAGCGCACCAGCGTGCCGTTGATGCTGCGGTTGGCGATCTCCCGGTAGGTGAACTTGGTCTGCTTGGTGACGTTCTTGCTGCTCTCCCGTAGACCGTCGAAGACGACGACCGTGTCGTAGAGCGAGTAACCGAGAATCGTCAGCAGACCGATCACGGTGCCTGGCGTGACCTCGAACCCGACCAGTGAGTAGACACCGACCGTGATGGTGAGGTCGTGGATGAGCGCGATCAGTGCTGCCAGCGCCATCCGCCACTCGAAGGCGATGGCGAGATAGATCACCACCAGGACCATGAAGATCCCCAGGCCCTGCCACGCCTTGTTGGCGATCTGCTCACCCCAGCTCGGCCCGACGAGCTGGGCGTCGACCTTGTCGGAGTCGACCTTGAGCTCGTCGGCGAGCTTCTCCTTGACCTTGGTGGAGGTCTTGGTGTCGACCTCGGCGATCTGGATGCGCTTCGCGCCACCGCCGAGCGCCTGGACGATGGCCTGGTGGCCGGAGACCCGCTCCGCGGCGTCGGTGGTCTGCTGGACCGAGGCGGTGGTTCTGGGCGTGGTGAAGACGGCACCGCCCTGGAACTCGATGCCCATGTGGAGGCCGCGGACGACGAGCCCGACGATGGCCGTGATCGTGATCAGGATCGAGACGCTGTACCAGATCTTACGATGACCGACGAAGTCGTAGCCGACCTCACCGCGGTAGAGCCGGGCGCCGAGACTACCGAGACGGGACATCTCAGGCCTCCTTCGTGTCGGTGCTGGCGGTGCGCCGGCCGCGCCGCAGAGGTGGTCGGGCTCCGAGCCGCTTGGGGTCGAGGCCGGACCAGGGGTGCCCGGAGGAGAAGAACTTCCGGCGGGCGAGCAACGTCATGATCGGCTTGGTGAAGAAGAAGACCACGACGACGTCGAGCGCCGTGGTCAGGCCCAGCGTGAACGCGAAGCCCTGCACCTTGCCGACCGTCACGATGAACAGCACCGCGGCGGCGAGGAAGGACACGAAGTCGGAGACGAGGATGGTGCGCCGGGCGCGCGGCCAGGCACGCTGCACCGCGGGCCGCAGCGTACGGCCCTCCCGCACCTCGTCTCTGATGCGTTCGAAGTAGACGATGAACGAGTCGGCCGTGATGCCGATGGCGACGATGGCACCGCACACCGCCGGCAGGTTGAGTGCGAAGCCCATCGCCGGCCCCAGCAGCGTCATGATCGAGTAGGTCAGGACCGCGGAGACGAACAGGCTCAGGATCGCGATGAAGGACAGACCCCGGTAGTAGGCGACCAGGTAGACGATCACCAGGGCGAGGCCGATGGCGCCCGCGATCAGACCGGCCGTGAGCTGGTCGCTGCCCAGCGCGGCCGTGACGGTGGTGACGTCCGACTCCTCGAAGGAGAGCGGCAGGGCACCGTAGGAGAGGATGTTGCCCAGTTCCTCGGCGGACTCCTGGGTGAAGCTGCCCGAGATCTCCGCGCTGCCGGTCAGCCTCTCCCGCACGGTGGGGGCGGACTGGACCTGGCCGTCCAGGGCGATGGCGAACTGGTTCTGGGGCTGCTGCTGCTTCGACAGCTTGCCTGTGATGTCACCGAACTGGTCGGACCCCTTGTCGTTGAACGACATGGTGACTTTCCACTGGCTGTTCTGCTGGTCGAAGACCGCCTTGGCCTTGCTGACGTTCTTGCCGGGGACGGCGGTCGGGCCGAGCGCGTACTTGACCGGCTCCTTGGCGTCACAGGCGACGATCGGCTCGGAGCTCTTGGCGTTCGCGGCCTTCTCGCTGGCCTTGGCGCGGGCCTTCTTGTTGCCGCAGTCCAGCGCGTTCAGCTTCTTGGCCAGCGCGGCCGGGACGCCGGGCTGCTGGGGCTGCTGAGGCGGCGTCGAGGGCTGCGGGGTCTTCTTGCCGCCCGACTCGTCGGGGGTGGGAGTCGGCTCCGACGGGGCCGCCTTGGCCGTCAGGCCCTCGGTGACGGCGCGGCCCTGCTGGCCCTGCCCGTTGCCGCTGTCGGAGCCCTTGTCGGCGCCCTGACCGCCCTTGCCGCTCTTGTCGTCTGAGCCCTTCTCGGCGTTCTGGCCGGACCCCTTGTCCGAGCCCTTGTCCGAGTTGCTGCCGGGCCCGGACGGGTTCGGCTGCGGCTGCTTGCCCTTGCCGACCTGGGCCAGCGTCAGCACCGGGCGGAAGGAGAGCTGCGCGGTGGTGCCCACCTGCTCGCGCGCCTGCTTGGAGTTGGTGCCCTTGGGGATGTTGACGATGATGTGCCGGTCGCCCTGGGTCTGAACCTCGGCCTCCGACACACCCAGACCGTTGACACGCTGCTCGATGATGCCGACAGCGGTGTCCATGTTGGTCTTGTTGATCGCGTCGGCCTTGCCGGGCTGGTTCTTGGCCTCAAGCGTGATGCTGGTACCGCCGGCGAGGTCGATACCCAGCCGCGGAGACTTGTGGCCGGAGAGGAACATCCCCCCGACCAGCCCAGCCATGACCAGCAGAATGAGCACTAGGGAGCGCCATGGCCTCCCCGTCGCGCCGGAGGCCTTACGGCCCCTCTTCGGTGCTGCCACCTTCTCGTCTCTCCCTGTCCAACCGCCCGTGCCGCCCCGCGAGTTCGGTCGGGCGCGGCACAGCGGCGCGCGAAGTGGTCTGTGGACGTGCTACGCCGCCGGACCCGGCCTCCCGCCGATCGGCGGAGAGGTTGCTCCGGCCCCCGGCCGGAGAGGTGCCATGGGCCCGGCGGCGCTGACCTTACTTGGAGTCGGCGTCTTCGTCCCGCTTGCCGTCCTTGGCCTCGGCGGTGTCGGCCTTGGCCGCGTCCGCCTTCGCCTTCTCGGACGGCTCGACGGCGCGCGCCTCGCCCTTGGCGTCCTTGGCGTCCTCGGCGTCCTTGACGTCCTCGGCGTCCTTGACGTCCTCGGCGTCCTTCTTGGCGAGGTCCAGCTTCGCGTCGGAGGGGGTGTCCTCCTGCTCGGTGTGCTCGGTGCTTCCGGTCAGCGAGGAGGCGTCATCGGGGACCACCGCGTCGACATCGAACTCCTCGCCCTCCGAGCCGCCGGTGATGCGGTCGAACTCCTCGTCGGAGAGGACGGCACCGATCGCGTTCTTGGCGAACAACGCGTGCGTACCCGGCTCGATCTCGACGAGGACGGTGTCCTCCCGGATCTCCTTGACGACGGCGTACATGCCCCCGATGGTCCGGATGCCCGTGCCGGGCTGCATCTGGTCACGCATCTGCGCGGCCTGACGCTGCTTCTTCTTGGCGGAGCGGGTCATCAGGAACATGGCCCCGATGATCACGATGAACGGGAGCAGAGCAATAGGATCCACGGCGGAAGATATTCCTTCGCATGGCCGCGTCTCAGCGGCCTGGGGGTATTCGGGGTGGGCAGCCTCCGCAAAGGGAGGGCATCGGCGGAGTCTAAGCGAGCCTTCGCCGAGGGAACAACGTCAAGCATGGCACCGAGGTTCCCGGCCCGGCGAGTGCGCGCGCCGTCACCCTCCGAACAGGTCCTGCTGTCCAGGTGCTCCGGAAGTCCCCCGCGAGGCCTGCTGGGGCGGGGTGAGCCCCAGGTGAGCCCATGCGGCGGGGGTGGCGACGCGACCACGAGGCGTCCGGGCCAGCAGTCCCTCGCGTACGAGGAACGGCTCGGCCACTTCTTCCACTGTCTCACGCTCCTCGCCGACCGCGACGGCCAACGTGGACAGCCCGACAGGGCCGCCGCCGAACAGCTTCAGCAGGGAGCCGAGCACCGCGCGGTCGAGCCGGTCGAGGCCGCGCTCGTCCACCTCGTAGACCTTCAGGGCGGCGGCGGCGATCTCCCGGGTGATGACACCGTCCGCCTTGACCTGTGCGTAGTCCCTGACCCTGCGCAACAGGCGGTTGGCGATGCGTGGCGTGCCCCGGGAGCGTCCGGCGATCTCGACCGCGCCCTCGGCGTCCGTGCTGACCTCCAGCAGCTCCGCCGAGCGGTGCACCACCTGCTCCAGTTCCGCCGGCTCGTAGAACTCCATGTGCGCGGTGAAGCCGAAGCGGTCACGCAACGGGGGCGGCAGCAGGCCGGCGCGGGTGGTGGCCCCGACGAGCGTGAAGGGCGGCAGCTCCAGGGGGATGGCCGTGGCGCCAGGGCCCTTGCCGACGACCACGTCGACGCGGAAGTCCTCCATGGCCATGTAGAGCATCTCCTCGGCCGGGCGGGACATCCGGTGGATCTCGTCCAGGAAGAGCACCTCGCCCTCCTGGAGGGAGGAGAGGATCGCCGCCAGGTCCCCCGCGTGCTGGATGGCCGGGCCGGAGGTGATGCGGATCGGGGCGCCCATCTCGGCGGCGATGATCATGGAGAGCGTGGTCTTGCCGAGCCCCGGTGCACCGGAGAGGAGCACGTGGTCGGCGGTGCCGCCGCGCGCGCGTGCGGCCCGCAGCACCAGGTCGAGCTGCTCGCGCACCTTGGGCTGCCCGATGAACTCGCCCAACTGCTTGGGGCGCAGGGCGGCTTCGACGGCCTGCTCCTCGCTGTCGACCTGCGCGTCGACCAGCCTGTCCTCGGAGGTCACGGCCTCACCTGGCCCGGTTCAGCGACTGCAGCGCGGACTTGAGCAGAACCCCCACATCGGGTGATCCCCCATCCGCCTCGGCCTGCGGTGCCACGGCCGTCACCGCGTCGTCCGCCTCGCGCGTGGCGTACCCCAACCCGACCAGGGCCGCGTGGAGTTGTTCCTTCCAGCCGGGTGCGGCCGAGCCTGCGGCCGTCCGCGAGGCCGGCACCGTGCCCAGCGGTTCGCCGAGCCGGTCCTTCAGCTCCAGCAGCAGCTTCTGCGCACCCTTCTTGCCGATGCCGGGCACGGCCGTCAGCGCCTTCTCGTCCCCGCCGGCCACGGCGAGGCGCAGCGCGTCGGGGCTGTGCACCGCCAGCATGGCCTGCGCCAGCCGCGGCCCCACCCCGCTGGCGGTCTGCAGCAGTTCGAAGACCTGTCGTTCGTCGTCCTCGGCGAAGCCGTAGAGGGTCAGCGAGTCCTCGCGTACGACCAGCGAGGTCGCCAGCCGGGCGGGCTCGCCCACCCGCAGGCCCGCCAGCGTGCCGGGCGTGCACTGGAGCGCCATACCGACTCCCCCGACCTCGACCACGGCGGAACCGGGGCCGAGCGCGGCGACGGGTCCCGAGACGAACGCGATCATCGCGTGGTGCCTTTCCTGTGCTGCGTACGGTAGGTGGCCGCCGCCTGCCGGGCGGCGGACTGCTGCGCGGCGGACTGGCGGGCGCCACGCGCCTGCTGCGCGGCGAGAGCCTGCTGGAGCCGGCCGTGCGCGGGGCCGCGCCAGATATGGCAGATGGCCAGCGCCAGGGCGTCCGCTGCATCGGCCGGCCTCGGCGGTGCCGCAAGTCGCAGCACTCGCGTCACCATCGCACCGACCTGCGCCTTCTCCGCGCGTCCCGAACCGGTGACGGCGGCCTTGACCTCGCTGGGGGTGTGCAGCGCGACGGGCAGTCCACGTCGGGCCGCGCACAGCATGGCGACGGCGCTGGCCTGCGCGGTTCCCATGACGGTGCGTACGTTGTGCTGGCTGAACACCCGCTCCACCGCGACCGCTTCGGGGCGGTGGGCGTCCAGCCACTCGTCCATCCCGCGCTCGATCAGCACCAGGCGTTCGGGGACGTCCGCCTCGGTGGGCGTGCGGATCACTCCGACCCCCGCCATCGTGAGCGGCCGGCCCGCGACACCCTCGACCACGCCGACACCGCAACGCGTCAGCCCCGGGTCGACCCCCAGCACGCGCACCGCCGTCCCCTTCCCCGAGCCTTCCCCGAGTTCCGGCCGACCCGCGTTGCCTGCGCTTGTGTCCTGCGTGTGTCCGCGCGCCCGGGTCCGTGTCCGTCCGTATCCGTGTTCCCGCAGGTTATCGGGGAGTGCAGACATCCGGGGCGCCGACATGGGCTGCGCCCGATCCGACCGGGCGCAGCACCGCGCACAGGGACCGACGGCCCGGCGGAACACCCTCCGCCGGGCCGTCGCTCCCTGTGCGTCGATCGTCGGCTCCCGCACGCGGCAGGCCGGGCAGCGCCCTACGCGTCGACCTTGGCCATCACGTCGTCCGGGACGTCGAAGTTGGCGAAAACGTTCTGCACGTCGTCGCTGTCGTCGAGCGCGTCGATCAGCTTGAAGATCTTCCGCGCGCCGTCCTCGTCCAGCTCGACCTGCATGTCGGGGACGAAGCTGGCCTCGGCCGAGTCGTAGTCGATCCCCGCGTCGACGAGCGCGGTGCGCACCGCGACCAGGTCGGTCGCCTCGCTGATCACCTCGAAGTTCTCACCGAGATCGTTGACCTCCTCGACACCCGCCTCCAGGACGGCGCCGAGGACGTCGTCCTCGCTGCGCCCGTTCTTGGGGACGATGACGACGCCCTTGCGGTTGAAGAGGTAGGAGACCGATCCGGGGTCTGCCATCGACCCGCCGTTGCGGGTCATGGCGACACGCACGTCGGAGGCGGCCCGGTTCCGGTTGTCCGTCAGGCACTCGACCAGGACGGCGACACCGTTGGGACCGTAGCCCTCGTACATGATCGTCTCGTAGTCCGCGCCACCGGCCTCCAGGCCGGCGCCGCGCTTGACCGCGCTGTCGATGTTCTTGTTGGGAACCGACTGCTTCTTGGCCTTCTGGATGGCGTCATAGAGGGTGGGGTTGCCCTCCGGGTCGGCTCCGCCCATCCGGGCCGCGACCTCGATGTTCTTGATCAGCTTCGCGAAGAGCTTGCCGCGCTTGGCATCGATCACGGCCTTCTTGTGCTTGGTGGTTGCCCACTTAGAGTGGCCGGACACAGCCTCGCTCCTTCACAGTCCCAACTTCTCTCGACCCGGAGATCCTACCGTCAGCGGCTCAAACTGCTGACGTGGCCGTCGCGGACCGCACCATCCCGGTGAACAGCGCGTGCACCCGCTGGTCGCCGGTCAGCTCCGGGTGGAAGGCGGTGGCCAGGAGGTTGCCCTGGCGGACGGCCACCGGGTGCCCCTCGTGAGAGGCCAGCGTCTCGACCGCCCCGCCGGTGGACTCCACCCAGGGGGCGCGGATGAACACCCCCTCGACGGGCCCGCCCTCGACAGACGTCATCTCGACGGACGCCTCGAAGGACTCGTTCTGGCGCCCGAAGGCGTTGCGGCGGACGATCATGTCGATGCCCCCGACCGTCTCCTGTCCGGAGCGGGGGTCCAGGATCTTGTCCGCCAGCATGATCATGCCGGCGCACGAGCCGTACGCGGGCATCCCTCCGGCCACCCGCGCACGGAGGCGGTCCATGAGGCCGAAGGCCACCGCGAGCTTGCTGATGGTCGTCGACTCGCCACCCGGGATCACGAGCCCCGCCACCTGGTCCAGCTCCTGCGGGCGGCGCACCTGTACGGGATCCGCGCCGGACGCCCGGAGAGCGGCCAGGTGTTCGCGGACGTCGCCTTGGAGGGCGAGAACTCCGATGGTGGGCTCAGACATGACGCTCACGGTCCTTCTCGGGCGGTCCTTCTCAGGCGGGCGGCTTCGGCGGAGGGGTTACGGCAGGTGCCGCTCTCCGGGCCCGGCTGCGCCGCTTCTCGGGCGGCGGTGTGGGCACGGAGAGCGGGACGGCCGGTCTCACCAGCCGCGGTCGGCGTAGCGCTCGCTCTCCGGCAGGGTGTCGCAGTTGATGCCGACCATGGCCTCCCCCAGCCCGCGGGAGGCGTCCGCGACGATCTTGGGATCGTCATAGAAGGTGGTGGCCTTCACGATGGCGGCAGCGCGCTTGGCCGGGTCGCCCGACTTGAAGATGCCGGAGCCGACGAAGACGCCCTCCGCGCCGAGCTGCCGCATCAGCGCCGCGTCCGCCGGGGTGGCCACGCCGCCCGCGGAGAAGAGGACGACGGGCAGCTTGCCCGCGGCCGCGACCTCCTTGACCAGCTCGTAGGGGGCGCGCAGCTCCTTGGCGGCGGCGTAGAGCTCGTTGTCGTCCAGCACGGTCAGCCTGCCGATCTCGTTCTTGATCTGGCGCATGTGGCGGACCGCCTCGACGACGTTCCCGGTCCCGGCCTCGCCCTTGGAGCGGATCATGGCCGCGCCCTCCGCGATCCGGCGCAGGGCCTCGCCGAGGTTGGTGGCCCCGCAGACGAAGGGCGTGGTGAAGGCGAACTTGTCGCTGTGGTTGACCTCGTCCGCGGGGGTGAGGACCTCGGACTCGTCGATGTAGTCGACTCCCAGCGCCTGGAGGACCTGCGCCTCGACGAGGTGGCCGATGCGGGACTTGGCCATCACCGGGACGGAGACGGCGCCGATGATGCCCTCGATCATGTCGGGGTCGGACATCCGGGCGACGCCGCCGTCCTTGCGGATGTCGGCCGGGACACGCTCCAGTGCCATGACGGCGACGGCGCCGGAGTCCTCGGCGATCTTGGCCTGCTCCGGCGTGACGACGTCCATGATCACGCCGCCCTTGAGCTGCTCGGCCATGCCCCGCTTGACGCGAGCGGTGCCGGTCTCGGGCTGCGGCGCCGCGGACGCCGAGGGTGCTGCGGTGGTGGACGGAGTTGTCACGTTCGACCTCGCTGAAGGGGGCGATGAGGGAGTTGAGAGGGTGTGCGCGGACCTCAACGGGTCCGTCAGCAACTGTCCCCGACACGTGTCACCTGCGAAAAGAGCCAATCGCACCTGTGTGGCCTGAACCCCCCGCCGATCCGGTCCCCCTAAGAGCCCCCGCGCGCTGACCGGCTCGGTTTCCTCCGGTCCGCTTCGAGCCGTCCACCCCGGGCTGACCGGCTCGGCTTCCCCCGGCGACCCGGGCCGTCCGCTTCGAGCCGACCGGCTCGGCTCGCGGATCCGTTCCGGCCCGACCACTCCTGGCTCGACCGGCTCGGCTCACCGGTCCGTTGCTGGTGCGCGCCTGGCCGGACCGCCTCGGCTCGCCGGTACCTGGGGCTCCCCTACGGGCTCAGTACGTTTCGCAGCCCGTTCCGCGCGCTGGTGCCGCCCGGCCCGGCCTCACTCCGTCCCGCGGCCCGACCCGGCCTTGGCACCGGGCACCTGCCCCACTCCTGCGGCACGGCCTGGCTCGGTGCTGCGGACCGACCCGCCCTTCGGGGGCCGATCCGCTCAGTCCTCCGGCCCGGCCTGGCCGCCGCTCCCGGAGTCGGCGCGCCGCCCGTCGCTCCCGGGTCCGGAGCCTGTGCCGGCTGGGGGCCCGTCATTGCCCTCCGCGGGCGCACTCTCCTCCGGCACACCGGTGTCTGCGGCGACACCGGTGTGCGTGGAGCCACCAGGGGCGCCGGGGTCGGCGGTGCCTGTGAGGGCTTCAGAGGTTGCGGCGGCGCCGGAATCTGCGGAACCACCGGTGTCCGTGAGAGCTTCAGAGGTCGCGGGGCTGCCGGAATCTGCGGAGCCACCGGCCTCCGCGAGAGCTTCGAAGGCTGCGGAGCCACCGGTGTCCGTGAGGGCTTCAGGAGCGCCCCTGCCTGCTGAGGCTTCGGGCTCTGCGGGGGCATGCGTGCCCGCTGGGGTACCGGGGTCGGCGGGGGCGCCGTCGTCGTCGGTGCCGGAGCCGCCGTCGTCCCCGTTGCCGGGGCCGGCACCGTCGCCGCGGCCCGGCCCGTCGCCGTGGCCCCGGTCGGCGAGTACCGGCGGCGGCTCGTCGTCCATCTCGAAAGCGAGGGGGAACGGCGCGTGGCCGGCCAGCCGCAGCCAGCGGACCGTCCGGTGCCGGCGCAGCGCCCGCGCGGCCCGTACGGCGTCGTTGTGGAAGCGGCGGGCCATGGGCACCCTGCGGACCGCCGCACCCAGTTCGTGGGCGATCTCCTGCCCGCCAGGGGCAGCACGGACGGCCTCCAGTTGGGCGCGCTCGGCGAAGACGGCCCGCAGTGCCTGGCTCAACTCGCTCTCGGCGACCTCGCGGTGGTCCTGCTCGGCCAGCCGGGCGTCGTGCGCCGCCTGGTAGAGCACCATGGAGGCGACGGGGTCCAGGACGCCCGCCGTGGCCAGTTCCTGGGCGATGGAGGCGCGCCGCAGCAGGCCGGCGTCGAGGGCTGCCTTGGCCGCGTCGATCCGGGCGTGCAGCCGGTCCAGGCGCCCCGCGGTCCAGCTCAGGTAGACGCCGACGAGCAGCAGCGCGACGACGATCCAGATGACGGTGGAGAGGGTCGGCATCTCGGGTATCGGGTCCTCTGTTCTCGGTCCGCGGCCTGGGGGTGCCCGGTCAGTCCCGCGCGAGCCCGAAGCGGGCGCGCAGGCCGGTGCGCTCGTCGGGGGCGACGGAGGCGGCACCGTCGGTGACCGTCTCGTACACGGAGAGGATGTCGGCGCCGACGGTGGCCCAGTCGAACCGCCGTACGTGCCGCGTACCCGCCCCGCGCAGGTCGGCGCGGCGCTCGGGGTCACCGAGCAGGCGCACGGCCCGGGCGGCGAGCGTGTCGGCGTCTCCGACGGGGAACAGCTCGCCCGCCGCTCCCCCGTCGAGCACCTGCTCGAAGGCGTCGAGGTCGCTGGCGAGCACCGGCGCCCCCGCGGACATGGCCTCCACCAGGATGATGCCGAACGACTCGCCGCCGGTGTTGGGCGCGACGTACAGGTCGACGCTCCGCAGCAGGCGGGCCTTGTCCTCGTCGCTGACCATGCCGAGGAACCGGACGTGCTTTCGCAGGTGTTGCGGCAGGCCCGCGACGGCCTCCTGCTCGTCGCCCCGGCCCGCCACCAGAAGCCGGGTTCCGGGGAGTTGTTCGAGGATCGCCGGGAGCGCCTTCATCAGCACGGGCAGCCCCTTGCGGGGCTCGTCGATGCGGCCGATGAACCCGATCGTGTGCGCGCCGGGCGCGCCCTGCCATGCGGGTTCGGGCTCGGTGTCGGCGAAGAAGCCCAC
Organism: Streptomyces sp. CNT360; assembly: GCF_000424785.1. Taxonomy (NCBI): domain Bacteria; kingdom Bacillati; phylum Actinomycetota; class Actinomycetes; order Kitasatosporales; family Streptomycetaceae; genus Streptomyces; species Streptomyces sp. CNT360. The sequence goes on from NZ_AUKO01000004.1 coordinate 235,332, forward strand.
GTCCACACCGTTGGGGATGGTCACCGCGTCCCCGCCCAGATGTTCGACGAGGGTGCGGCGGGCGTACTCGCTGACGGCGATCCGCGCGCTGATCTTCTCCAGCGCCGGCTGCAGGATCGGGTACGCGGCGATCATGGCCCGCGAGCGCGGGTTGGAGGTGTGGAACGTGGCGACGATCGGCCCCTGCGCCGCCCAGCAGGCCAGCAGCGCCAGCGAGGGGGTGGCCGGCTCGTGGATGTGCAGCACGTCGAAGTCGCCGTCGTGCACCCAGCGTCGTACCCGGGCCGCGGAGAGGAAGCCGAAGTTCAGCCGCGCCACCGAACCGTTGTAGGGGACGGGCACGGCGCGCCCCGCGGAGACGACGTACGGCGGCAGCGGTGTCTCGTCGTCCGACGGCGCCAGGACCGACACCTCGTGCCCGAGCCCGGTCAGGTGTTCGGCCAGGTCCCGGACGTGGAACTGGACGCCCCCGGGCACGTCCCACGAGTAGGGGCAGACGACGCCGACCTTCATGTCCGCACCGCCCCGGCGGACTCCAGGTCGGCGGGCCAGAAGCGCTGGAGCATGTGCCAGTCCTGCGGGTGCGCGGCGATTCCCGCGGCGAAGGTGTCGGCCAACGTCTGCGTCATGGCCGCCGCCCGCTCCCGGCGCCCCTCGATGTCGGGCAGGGGGACGGGGGCGTGGACCCGCGCGTTCATCACGGGTGAGGTCTCGTCGTACCAGAGCGTGACGGGCAGCAGCAGGGCGCCGGTCTGCTGGGCCAGCAGCGCCGGTCCGGCCGGCATCCGCGCGGCCTCGCCGAAGAAGGTGACCTCGATGCCGGTGGCGGACAGGTCGCGGTCGGCCACCAGGCAGACGAGACCCCCCGCGCGCAGCCGGCGGGCCAGGGTGCCGAACGCGGTGGAGCCGCCGTGCGGCAGCACCTCCATGCCCAGGCTCTCCCGGTAGGCGACGAACCGGTCGTAGAGGCTCTCGGGCTTGAGGCGCTCGGCGACGGTCGTGAAGGGGGTACGCACGGCGGTGACCGCCCAGGCTCCGGCCAGGTCCCAGTTGGCCAGGTGGGGCAGCGCCAGTATCACGCCGCGTCCGGCGGCCAGGCCGTCGGTCAGGTGGTGCAGCCCCTGCACCGAGACGCTGCGCAGAAGCTGCTGCTCGCTGTAGGAGGGCAGCCGGAAGGACTCCATCCAGTAGCGCATGTAGGAGCGCATGCCCGCGTGCGAGAGCCGTCGCAGGTGGGTCTCGGAGGCGCCGGGCACGACGCGGGCGAGGTTGGCCTCCAACTGGGCGACGCCCTTGCCCCGGCGCCGCCACGCCTCGTCGGCGATCTTCCGGCCCAGCGCCTGTGCGGCCGGTTCGGGCAGCTTCTTGACCCCGGCCCAGCCCAGCCCGTAGAGCGAGTCGGTGAGCCGGTCGCGCAGCGCCTCCGGCCGGTCCTGACCGCTCACACGGTCCTCCCCTTCTCCTCGGCCTCCGCACCGGAGCTGCTGCCGGAGGCCCCGACGGCGTCCGGGCCACCGGGGGTGCCGGAGGCCCGGCCGGCTTCGGCCTCGGCCTGCGTCTCCACCTCCGCCGCCTCCCGGCGTACCGTCACCACCCGCTGGCCGAGGGTGACGGCGCTGCCGACCGCCACCACCCACAGGGCGATCGGCAGCAGGATCCCGATGCGGGGGACGCCGAAGGACTTCTCGAAGCCTGAGAAGCCCGCCAGGACCAGCGTGATCACCAGCCGCTCCGAGCGCTCCACCAGGCCGTTGACGTTCACCGGCAGCCCGATGCTCTCGCCGCGCGCCTTGGTGTAGGAGACGACCTGCCCGCTGGCCAGGCAGAAGAGCGTCACCGCGCACAGCGTCAGGTCGTCGCCGCGCCCCGCGTACCACAGCGCGATCCCGCCGAAGACGGCCGCGTCCGCGACCCGGTCCAGCGTCGAGTCGAGGAAGGCGCCCCAGCGGCTGGAGCGGCCGAGCTGGCGCGCCATGTTGCCGTCGAGCATGTCCGAGAAGACGAACAGCGTGATGACGACGGTGCCCCAGAAGAACTCCCCCATCGGGTAGAAGACCAGGGCTCCCGCCGTCACTCCGCACGTACCGATCAGGGTGACGACATCGGGGCTCACGCCCAGGCGCAGCAGCAGCGTGGCGAACGGGGTGAGGACACGCGTGAAGAAGGCACGCGCGTACTTGTTCAGCATGACCGTCCCTGGTACGTCGAGGTCGAGCCGGATGACGGTGTGGCCACCGGGTGGCCCATCGTAGCCACGCCTCGGTGACGCCCGGCGCACACGGTCGGGTAGTGCGGTGTCGGGCGCCGTCCCACGTATGGACGCCTGTCGACAGCGGTGGAAAGCTCGAACGGAACCGGTGGTCTTCGCGACCCCTCGGCCCCTCCAGCGTGCTCCATCAGGTGACGACGGAAGGCGGGACACATGGCCGACAAAGCGAACGCACACCCCGGAGCCGCCGGCAGGGCAGCGGCGGCCGACCGTCCCGCGGCGCTACGGAACGTGGTGCTGGTCGGCCACAGCGGTGCCGGCAAGACGACTCTGGTCGAGTCCCTCGCGCTCGCCTCCGGCGCGGTCACCCGGGCGGGCAGGGTGGCGGACGGCACCTCGCTCTCCGACCACGACGAGATGGAGCACCGCCAGCAGCGTTCGGTGCAGCTCTCTTTGGTGCCGCTGGTCTGGGACGGCATCAGGATCAACGTCGTGGACACTCCCGGGTACGCGGACTTCGTCGGGGAGCTGCGGGCGGGGCTGAGGGCGGCGGATGCCGCCCTCTTCGTCGTCTCGGCCAGCGACGGGGTGGACGGGGCGACCCGCCTGGTGTGGCAGGAGTGCGCGGCCGTGGGCATGCCGCGGGCGATCGTCGTCACCCACCTGGACGCCGCACGGGCCGACTTCGACGAGGTGGTCGCCGACTGCCAGGACGCGTTGGGCGGCGACGACCCGGACGCCGTCATCCCCCTCTACCTGCCCGCGTTCGGCGACCGCAGGGCCGACGGCACCGCACCGGTCACCGGCCTGGTCGGGCTGCTCACCCGGCGGCTGTTCGACTACGCCGGCGGCAAGCGCGTCGAGCGTGACCCGGGCGAGGCGGAGCTGCCGCGCCTGGCGGAGGCCAGGAACAGGCTGATCGAGGGCATCATCGCGCAGAGCGAGGACGAGACCCTCATGGACCGCTACCTCGGTGGCGCGGAGTGCGACGCCAAGACACTGATCGAGGACTTGGAGAAGGGCGTGGCCCGCGGTGCCTTCCACCCCGTGCTGGCCGTGGCGCCCGCGGCCGACGGCGCCCGGCAGGCACTGGGCACCGTCGAACTGCTGGAGCTGATCACCGGCGGCTTCCCGACCCCGGAGGAGCACGGCATCCCCGCCGTCACCACCCCGCAGGGCGCCCCGCGGCCCGCGCTCTCCTGCGACCCGGCCGGACCGTTGGCCGCCGAGGTCGTCAAGACCTCCTCCGACCCGTACGTCGGACGCATCTCCCTCGTCCGGGTCTTCTCCGGCACCCTGCGCCCCGACGAGACCGTGCACGTCTCCGGGCACGGCATGGCCGACCGGGGCCACGAGAACCATGACGTCGACGAGCGGATCGGTGCCCTGTCCGCGCCCTTCGGCAAGCAGCAGCGCAGCCTGGAGGCGGCCATCGCGGGCGATCTGGCGTGCGTGGCCAAGCTCGCCCGCGCGGAGACCGGCGACACCCTCTCCGCGAAGGACTCGCCCCTGCTCATGGCCGCATGGGCGATGCCCGACCCGCTGCTGCCCGTCGCCATGGAGGCGCACAGCAAGGCGGACGAGGACAAGCTCTCGCAGGGGCTGGCCCGGCTGGTGGCCGAGGACCCGACGATGCGGCTGGAGCAGAACCCCGACACCCACCAACTCGTCCTGTGGTGCATGGGCGAGGCCCACCGGGACGTCGCCCTGGAGCGGCTGCACTCCCGCTACGGGGTACGGGTGGACACGGTGCCGCACAAGGTGGCGCTGCGCGAGACGTTCGGCTCACCGGTGACCGGGCGCGGCCGGCACGTCAAACAGTCGGGCGGGCACGGGCAGTACGCGATCTGCGAGATCACCGTCGAGCCGCTGGGCAACGGCGCCGGCATCGAGTTCGTCGACAAGGTGGTGGGTGGGGCGGTACCGCGCCAGTTCATCCCTTCGGTGGAGAAGGGCATCCGCGCCCAGGCCGCCAAGGGCGTCGCCGCGGGCTACCCGCTGGTGGACGTGCGGGTCACCCTCTTCGACGGCAAGGCACACTCCGTGGACTCCTCCGACGCGGCCTTCCAGACGGCGGGCGCCCTCGCACTGCGCGAGTGCGCGGCCCGGGCGCCGGTCCACTTGCTGGAGCCGGTGGCCGACGTGGAGGTCACCGTGCCCGACGACTATGTGGGCGCGGTGATGAGCGACCTGTCCTCGCGGCGCGGCCGGGTGCAGGGAACCGAGCAGGCGGGCCCCGGCAGCACGGCGGTGCGGGCGTCGATCCCCGAGATCGAGATCGACCGGTACGCGGTCGAGTTGCGGTCGATGTCGCACGGCACCGGCCGCTTCTGCCGCAGCTACGCGCGGCACGAGCCGATGCCCCAGCAGCAGGCCGCCCGCATTCTCCAGGAGGAGGGGCCGCGGAGCGGCAGCCACTGAGGCGGCACGGACGGCGGTCGCCCGGAAGGGTTCGGCTGAGGCAAGATGTGTGTCGACCACGGCTGTTGGGAAGCCGTCGTGGTCGACGGCACTTGTCGGGCCGAAGCCGGGCCTGCGGGCGCCGTGAGCCAGATCCGAGCGGAGTGGGGGCCCAGTGGCCGGATTCGACGATCTCAGCAGTCAGACCGACGTGGTGTCCGACTTCTCCCCAGGTGCTCAGGTCCCGCTCTCCGGTCCCGGCCAGGGCGGCCAGACCGCGGCGACCCAGGCACTGGCCTCCGCCGCCTACCGGGACGACGAGGTCGGCAAGCTGGTCGCCGCCAACCCCGAGGCCGGCTTCAAGAAGGCCAAGATCTCGCTGTTCGAGCCCAACCTGGGCGAGGCCTACGCCCGCGCCGTCCAGACCAGGCTGCTGGGCGGGGCCCGCAAGCCGCTGATCCAGTCCTTCGGGACGGAACCGCAGTCGGTGGTCGAACACTGTCTGGCCGCCACCCGCGTGCGCAAGCAGCGCGACTCCAAGCTGACCCTGGTGATGGTCCTGTTCGGGGTGCTGTTCCTGCCCGGGGTACTCCTGTGGCTGCTCGCCTTCCAGTTGCGCCGTATGATCGCCGGCTCCAAGGACCGGCGGGCGGGCGCGCTGGGCATGGTGGCGCTGGTCGCCGTCGGTGCGCTGGCGGTGCTCTTCGCGGTGCTGCTGCCCTTCAGCGGCTTCTGGGGCATCTATCTGCGGGCGATGCTGGTGGCCCCGGTCGTGGGCGGCCTGTGGGCCAAGCAGATCTGCGAACGCTACGCCAAAGACCTGCGCGCCCGCTGGGAGAGCCTGCTGGGCGGCACCGGGGTCGGCGCCAAGATCCCCGAGGCCGTACCGCAGGACCCGGGCGACGCCGGCGCCGAACGCATCCGTCTGGGCCTGGCCAAGGTCGCCGCCGAGCAGGCCAGCAACGTCGTCTACTACGCGGGCCCCAAGGGGATACTGGGGATGGGCACCCGCTGGGGAAGCTGGCAGCTCGCCGAGGAGCTGACCCCCGCCCGGGCCGACGAGGAGATCAATCCGTTCCGCAGCTGGGACGTCATCCGCGCCATCCACGACCAGCTCCGCATGCTGGAACGCGGCCCGTTGCACACCGGCGGTTTCCCCGCGCCGTCGATACGGCACTGGGTGGTGTCTCCCATCGCCGAGGGCGCCAAGGAGATCAAGCGCCCCGAGGGCCAGGAGATCGAGGGTTACCGCGTCAAGGACTTCGAGATCCAGCGCATCTGCAACGAGCAGCAGTTCGGCGCCGGCAACCGCCACTACCTGGGTGTCCAGTTCGTGCTCTGGGACGGTCAGCTCGTCATCACTCTGCTGATCAGCGTCACCGTGCTGCACCACACGCTGCGCATCGAGGTCACCGGGCACGCCCTCGGGCCGGTGGACGGGCTGTTCACCAGCGGCCCGAAGGCCAAGACGAAGGAGGTCGCCAAGAGCGTCAAGTTCTGGGAGACCCGCACCGTCAACCTGCCGCTGGTGGAGGCGAGGGAGGTCGTGCGCCTGTCCGCGCGCGCCCCCTTCACCTGGTTCCCGCCCGTCCTGGACTTCCTGGGCGGCAAGCTCAGCCTGCCCGAGCCCTTCGGGCTGCGGCACGCCTGGGCGAAGAAGCCGTGGCGGCACCGCTTCATGGCCGACGACGCCATGCGGGCGGCCACCCCCGTGCTGCGGGTCGTCCACGCGGCGGCCATCCGCGTGCTGAAGGAGAACGGCTGCGACGTGGAGCAGTTCGGCAGCCGCTCGCTGAACCTCAGCGCGGCGGTGCAGGACGCCAAGCCGATGCAGGCCGACGTCTACGACGCCTGAGCGCCCTGCGTGCGGAGCGTCACCGTGTCAGCGGGAAGCCCCGCGCCGGTGGGTCGTCACCACGCCTCGGCCAGCATCACCCGGGTGTCCGCCAGCAACTGCGGCAGCACCCGGGTGTGACCGACCACCGGCATGAAGTTGCTGTCCCCGCCCCAGCGGGGCACCACATGCTGGTGCAGATGAGCGGCGATGCCCGCGCCCGCGACACTGCCCTGGTTGATCCCCAGGTTGAAGCCGTGCGCCCCGGACACACGGCGCAGCACGGTCATGGCACGCTTGGTGAACTCGGCCAGCTCGGCCGTCTCGGCCTCGTCCAGCTCCGTGTAGTCGGCGATGTGCCGGAAGGGGACGGTCAGCAAGTGGCCGCCGTTGTAGGGGTAGAGGTTGAGCACCGCGTAGACGTGCTTCCCCCGGGCGACGATCAGCCCGTCCTCGTCGGACTTGTCCGGGATGGAGCAGAAGGGACAGCCGTCCTCGGCCCCGGGGCCGCTGGGCTTGTTCTCGCCCTGGATGTAGGCCATCCGGTGGGGGGTCCACAGACGCTGGAACGCGTCCGGCGCCCCCACTCCGATCTGCTGCTCCGGCTCACTCGTCATACTCGCCACCTTATGCTCCTGGCAGCGCCTGACACGAGGAGGGGGCGACCCGCCGGGCTGCCCCCTCCTCGTGTCCACACCTGCCCCTCCGGGCCCACCTGAGTTGAGCTTCCGCTGCGCCTTCCCGTTGGATCGGCCTCCCGTCGGCGGATCTCCCCGCCGAGCGGAGCGCCGCGCCGGCCGGGCCTCACACCTGGGTGCGACGCTCCACGGCCTCGGCGATCTCGCGCAGGGCCTCGTCACGCGGGATGCCGTTCTTCTGCGAGCCGTCCCGGTACCGGAAGGAGACCGCGCCGTTCGCCACGTCCTCGTCGCCGGCGATCACCATGAACGGCACCTTGCTCTTCTGCGCGTTGCGGATCTTCTTCTGCATCCGGTCGGAGGAGGAGTCGACCTCCATCCGCAGCCCCTCGGCCTTCGCCGCCGCCGCGAACTCGGTCAGATACGGCACGTGGTCGTCCCCGATGGGGATGCCGACCGCCTGCACGGGCGCGAGCCAGGCCGGGAACGCGCCCGCGTAGTGCTCCAGCAGGACGGCGAAGAACCGCTCGATGGAGCCGAAGAGAGCACGGTGGATCATCACCGGCTGCTGGCGCGAACCGTCGGCCGCCGTGTACTCCAGCCCGAAGCGCTGGGGCTGCTGGAAGTCGACCTGGATCGTGGACATCTGCCAGGTACGGCCGATGGCATCCCGGGCCTGGACGGAGATCTTCGGCCCGTAGAAGGCGGCCCCGCCCGGGTCCATGACCAGCTCCAGGCCCTGCTTCCCGGCCGCCTGGCGCAGCGCCTCGGTGGCCTCCTCCCACTCCTCGTCGGTGCCCAGGAACTTGTCGGACTCCGGGTCGCGGGTGGACAGCTCCAGGTAGAAGTCGGACAGGCCGTAGTCGCGGAGCAGGTTCAGGACGAAGGTGAGCAGGTTGTCCAGCTCGTCCGGCATCTGCTCCTTGGTGCAGTAGATGTGCGAGTCGTCCTGGGTGAAGCCTCGGGCGCGGGTGAGGCCGTGCACGACGCCGGACTTCTCGTACCGGTACACCGTGCCGAACTCGAACAGGCGCAGCGGGAGTTCCCGGTAGGAGCGGCCGCGGGCCCGGAAGATGAGGTTGTGCATCGGGCAGTTCATCGCCTTGAGGCGGTAGTTCTGCTCGTCGAACTCCAGCGGCGGGAACATGCCCTCCGCGTAGTGCGGCAGGTGCCCGGAGATCTCGAACAGCCGCTCCTTGGTGATGTGCGGGGTGTTGACGAACTCGTAGCCGGACTCCTCGTGCCGCTTGCGCGAGTAGTCCTCCATCACCTTGCGGATGACGCCGCCCTTGGGGTGGAAGACGGCCAGCCCGGAGCCGAGCTCCTCGGGGATGGAGAAGAGGTCCAGCTCGGTGCCGAGCTTGCGGTGGTCACGCTTCTCGGCCTCGGCGAGGAACTCCAGGTATTGCTTGAGCTCGTCCTTGCTGGGCCACGCGGTGCCGTAGATCCGCTGGAGCTGCGGGTTCTTCTCGCTGCCCCGCCAGTAGGCGGCAGCCGAGCGCATCAGCTTGAAGGCGGGGATCAGGCGGGTGGAGGGCAGATGCGGGCCCCGGCACAGGTCCTTCCAGCACAGCTCGCCGCTCTTGGCGTCCAGGTTGTCGTAGATGGTCAGCGCGCCGGTACCGACCTCCGCTGAGGCACCCTCGGCGGCGTCCGCCGCACTGCCCTTGAGGCCGATCAGCTCCAGCTTGTAGGGCTCGTCGGCCAGTTCCTCGCGGGCGTCCTCGTCGGTGGTCACCCGGCGGGAGAAGCGCTGCCCCTGCTTCTGGATCTGCTGCATCTTCTTCTCGATGCGCTTGAGATCCTCGGGGGTGAACGGCTCGGCGACGTCGAAGTCGTAGTAGAAGCCGTCCTTGATGGGCGGGCCGATGCCCAGCTTGGCCTCGGGGAAGAGCTCCTGCACGGCCTGGGCCATGACGTGGGCGGTGGAGTGGCGCAGGATGTTCAGCCCGTCCTCGCTGGTGAGCTCGACGGGCTCGACCACCTCGCCGTCGGCCGGCTCGTAGGCGAGGTCCCGCAGTTCCCCGCCGACGCGTACGGCCACGACGGAGCGCTCGCCCTCGAAGAGCGCGGCGGCCGTCGTGCCCGTCGTCACCACGCGCTCTTCCCGCTCGGAATCGCGTTGGATGGTCACACGGGCATCTGACACCGGTCTCTCCTGACTCTCACCTGGGATACGCGGCCGGGCCGCGTGGGGGGCGGACACCGTCCGCGCCGTCGAATCGTACCGAGCCGCAGGCCCCGACCGCGAAACGGTCACCGGCTCCTCCGGGTTCCCTCCCACCGGGCTCCGCGGGAGACGGGGCCCGGTTCCCCCGGTCAGTTGCCAAGGCCGCGCTCGAAGGCGTCGAGGTCGCTGCGCAACCGCTTGAGCAGCCGTTCCCGTGCGGCCTCGGGCGCGGAGACGGGCGCCACACCGTGGACCCCGCTGAGCCGCCGGAAGCCGCCCCTGCTCTCAAGCAGTCCGCTGACCCGCAGGGGGAGCCCCGCAAGGTGGGCGTGGACCGCCAGGCGGTAGCCCGCCTCGTCGAGCCGGGCCCGCACCTGGGTGACCTCGGCCCCGGCGAGCACGTCCAGTCGCACCGCCCCGGCCCCCTTTGACCCCGCACGCCGCAGCCGCACGACGGTACCGGTCACCCGTACGGGCACGGAGGGCTCGCTGCCGACATAGTGCCGGCCGGCCGCTTCGAGGGCCGGCAGGTCGCCGGGGGCGAAGCGCAGCGGCGCGGGACTCGGGGGGCCACCCGGTGGAGCTCCCGCCGTCGCCGACCAGCAGCACGAGATCCGCACGCCTTCCGTGCCGCGCAGCAGGTGACAGAGGGACTCGGTCAGTTCGGCACAGCAGCCGTCCGTCACCGCGGTGTCGAAGTGCTCCGTGGCTCCGGTGTCGCGGTAGCGGCGGGCGGCGTCCGCAGTGGCACGCAGCGCCTGCACCAGCGCGGCGGCCGTCCGGGGCCCGTCGCCGTCGGGTGGCCGGAGGCGGGCGGTCAGCAGCCGTCCGGGGGCCCCGGGCCCGGACGGCTCGTCGAAGCGGACTTCTTCGAGCACGGCATCGGCCCGGCGCTCGCCCCGCGCCCCGTGGTAGCCGGTACGCCGATGGGCCGCGAGAGCGGCGGCGCGCAGCACGGCGCGGGCGGCCGTGCCCAGCTTCTGCCGGGCGCGCCAGGTCGCCGCGGCATTGCTCGCGGGCAGTTCGCGCCCGAAGTGGATCTCGTCGTCTCCGGCGGCGGCTCGCATGGTGCTCTCCGTGTCCCGACCCCTCCCCGTCGTCCCTCTCCTGACCAGGCGACGGCGGCGCAAACGGGCACACGAGAAGAGGCCGTCCCGTCCTGCGACGGTCCGGCCTCGGTGCTTCGATGTGAACTGGGGGTGGGCGATACTGGGTTCGAACCAGTGACCTCTTCGGTGTGAACGAAGCGCTCTCCCACTGAGCTAATCGCCCCGGGTGTCCCGTCGGTCGCCCGACGGCACGTGCAGAACCATACAGTGCGCCTCACACTTCATCCAAACCCCTTTCCAGCAGGGCTCGGAGACGGCGTTCGCCGGCCCGCATCATCGCCGTGTGATTGGCGACGAGAAGGGGCCGCGCGGGCAGCGCGAGGAGACGCAGCGACCGCCTGCGCAGCTCCACGTCCTGCTCCCAGAGCGCGGCAGCGCCATCTCCGGCGGCCCGTACGGTCCAGCGGGCCCAGCCCGTCATGTCGCCGCCCATGCCGATCTCCAGCACCCCGGCAGCGGGGTCCTGGCGAAGGGCACGGAGGGTGACGGTGAGTGTGTAGGGCAGGACGGACCGGAAGCGTGCGGTGCCGATGTCGGCGCCGGTCCCGGTGAGGGCGCGCACCTGGGGCCACCACCGGGGGTAGTGCTCGGCACGTTCGAGGACCGCGTAGACGCGCGCCGGGGAGGCAGCCAGGTGCCAGGTGGTGCGGAAGCGGTAGTGGTGGCGGGAGCCGGGTCCGGTACCCACAGGCGCGTACCTCCCGGCCCGGCAGACAGCCGGGGCCCGGAAGCGGACTGCTTCCGGGCCCCGTGCACGGCGGTGGGCGATACTGGGTTCGAACCAGTGACCTCTTCGGTGTGAACGAAGCGCTCTCCCACTGAGCTAATCGCCCGCTGGCGCGCACCACATTACCGCATGTCAGAGGGTGCTCCCGACCGTCACCTCGACTGCTTGCGCTCCTTGCGGGCGGCGCGGTGCTCCTTCCACCGCCGGGTCCCCTCCCGGTACTTGCGCTTGGTCCACCGCAGGACGTGCTGCGCCCAGACGAACTCGGTCGCCCACACCGCCATACCGCCGAAGATCACCAGCCACCCGGGCCCGGGGAGGGGCAGCATGATGATCCCGCCGACCACGATGGCCAGGCCCACGACGAAGATTCCCACCCGCCAGCTCACGTGGAGGGGGCGCGAGGCCTTGATGAAATCGGGGGCGCGCGAGCCGAGCGGTTTGTCCGCAGGAGCATCATCGCGGGTGCCAAGTGGCATCTCGTCACTCTCCGCACTCATGGTGGCCAAGGTACCCGACCCCTTCCGGTCACGTCGGTTCACTCGATCGGGCTCATTTCTCAAACGTACAAGAGCCATACGAAGGACCGGATTCCGGGCAAATCCGTCAGAGGGGTTTACAACCGGCGCGTAAGTGGCATGTCGATTGCGCCGACGTGCGAACCCCCGAGCGCACACTGAGCGAAAGGCCCTGGCGCTTATGAACACAACGGTGAGCTGCGAGCTGCACCTGCGCCTCGTTGTTTCGAGCGAGTCCTCACTGCCTGTACCAGCGGGCCTGCGGTACGACACGGCGGACCCCTACGCCGTACACGCCACTTTCCATACCGGTGCCGAGGAGACCGTGGAGTGGGTTTTCGCCCGCGATCTCCTGGCCGAGGGCCTCCATCGGCCCACCGGCACCGGGGACGTGCGGGTCTGGCCGTCCCGCAGCCACGGGCAAGCCGTGGCATGCATCGCCCTCAGCTCCCCGGAGGGTGAAGCCCTGCTCGAGGCCCCGGCGAGGGCACTGGAATCCTTCCTCAAGCGGACCGATGCGGCCGTGCCGCCCGGTACCGAGCACCGTCACTTCGACCTCGACACAGAGCTCTCGCACATCCTCGCCGAGAGCTGAGAAACCGCCGGTTACCGCGGCCGTCCGACTCGGGGCGACGGTCCGCGGGCCCCGGCAGCCGTGTGCCACGGCACCCTTTCGTGTAACGGCACACTGCGACGCCGCCGCCGCGTACGTGTACGCGGCGGCGGCGTCGCTGCGCGGGAAGGCGCTGCGCAGGAGGGCGTGGAGCACAGAGGCGCGGGGGGCGTGGTGCGGGGAACCCGGACGGGAACGGCGGCGTTCGACACGGAGGGAGCGGCTAGGCTCTCCCGGCAGCGACCGGATGTTCCCGGACACGGCAGGAGCGGTCCCGTGCAGATCAACCACGACACCCGGTGCGCGCTCGACCAGGTGGTCGGGCTGCTGAACACCGTGGCGGACGGTGAGACCCCCGACACGCTGGTGTCCGTGGCCGACCTGGGCGACTACGTCGAGCGGCACAGCGTCAGCGGCGTCGGCGCCCTCGCCGAGGAGGACCTGCGGGCCGTGCGCGCGGTGCGGGACCGCTTCGCGCAGGTGTTCGCCGCGCAGGACGCACGGACTGCCGCGCACCTGGTCAACGCGCTGGTCGCCGAGGCCGGCACGACCCCGCAGCTCACCGACCACGACGGCTACGACTGGCACGTGCACTACTTCGCGCCCGGCGCCTCGGTCGCCCAGCACCTGGCAGCGGACGGCGGGATGGCGCTGGCCTTCGTCCTGGTCTCCGGAGAGCGCGACCGGCTGCGGCGCTGCGAGGCGCCGGACTGCCGCCGTGCCTTCGTGGACCTGTCCCGCAACCGTTCCCGCCGCTACTGCGACAGCCGCACCTGCGGCAACCGGCTGCACGTCGCCGCCTACCGCGCCCGGCAGCGCGAGTCGACGGACGCCGCGTCGCGGAGCTGAGCCCCGGACCGGCTCCGGACCGGCTTCCGGGTCGGCCAGGCCGCCGACGGGCTCCGGGCGGGTCAGGGCCGCACCGGCCGGGCCCCGAGCCGATGGACCGCGGCCGATCACAGCAGCAGGTCGTGTGCTCCGGCGACGCCGAGCAGCACCGCGATCACGGCGAGGAACAGCATCAGCGGGGGTTGCGAGAGTGCGTACAGGCATCCCTTGGATTCGGAGGGCGGCAGCTCGTCGAGCTCGAGCGCGGAGTTCGGCGGTGTGTCCATCTCGCCGCGATCATGTCGCAGCCCACCGGGACGTTACCGACCGTACTCCTCCATTCCGGGCGAACTCCGTGGAAAGTCCGTTATGGGCCGAGCTGACGTGCTAGGGCGCTAGATGCCGTGCTTCTTGAGAATCGCCTCGATGTCGGAGAAGTCCTCACCGGCGTCGGCAGCGGGCTGGGCCTCCTTCTCCTTCCGCTGCGCCGCCGGAGCGGAGGTCAGCGCCGGGGTGTCCGCGGCGGGCTCGGTGGCGGCGGGCGCCTTCTTTCCCCGGGCCTGCTTCCTGTCCCGGCCCGCCGCGGCGGGCCGGGCCGCGGCACGTCCGGAGGCCGCACGGGCCACGACCCACAGCACGACGGCGCAGGCCAGCACGGCGAAGCCCGCCCAGACGGTAGGTTTCAGCACCAGGTCGGCCGCCCAGCCGCCGAAGGCCCTGCCGATCTTGCCCGCGAGGCCGACCAGCCCGGACATGGCGAGCCCGACCGGCACCAGCGCGACGGCGGCGATGCGCGTCGCGGCGGCGAAGCGGCGACGCCATGCCGTGAGGAAGGCGATGGCCAGGCCCGCCGCGGAGAGCGCGGCGCAGACGGTGGTGGTGAGCATGTCTCCATCGTGGCACCGCACGGGCCGTCGCGGCCATGTCCGGGGCCCGGATCAGGGAGATCTCGGGGTCGGGCGCCCTCCCTGGGGCTGAGAGACTGACGTCATGGACAACACCTCGCCCTCCGGCACCGCCTCGTCACCGGTCACGCTCGATGTGTGGTGCGAGTTGCAGTGTCCGGACTGCCACCGGGCCCAGGCCGACCTGCGGACGCTCCGCGAGCGGTACGGCTCCGCGCTGGAGGTCCGGCTGCGGCACTTCCCGCTGGAGAAGCACCGGCACGCCTACGCCGCCGCGCAGGCGTTCGAGGAGGCGTACGAGCAGGGCAGGGGCGACGCGTACGCGGAGGCGGTACTGGCACGCACTGCCGAGCTGGACCGCCAGGGTGAGAAGCTGCTGGTCGAGGTCGCGGAGGAACTGGGCCTGGATGCGGGCGAGTTCGAGACCGCACTGATCGACGGCCGGCACCTGCTGGCGGTGGATGCCGACCAGGCCGAGGGCAAGGCGATCGGGGTGACGGGCACGCCGACGTACGTCATCGGCGGTGAGAAGCTGGACGGCAGCAGGAGCCAGGAGGGGCTGCGGGAGCGCATCGAGGGGATCGCCGACCGACTGCTGGCGGACTGAGGACGCTCACGGGCTGCCACTACCGCAGCTCCTTGACGTGGAACCGCTCCACCGTGCGGTAGCCGAGCGAGGTGTAGAGGCGCGACGCGCGGGTGTTGTCGGTGAAGACGTTGAGGCCGAGGAGCCGGGCGCCGACAGCCAGGCACTCGCGTTCGGCCGCCAGCATCAGGGAACGCCCGTGGCCCTCCCCGCGCCGCTCGGGATGGACGACGACATCGAAGACCCAGGCGTTCACGCCGGGGCGGGGCAGGGTGGCGAAAGCGAGCCACAGCGAACCGATGTCGGCGCCGTCATGGGTGAGGACGCGGAGCGCGACGCCCTCGGTGGCGGGGCCGTCGGGCAGTTGGGCGAGCCGGGTGGCCTCGGATCTGGCCACCGCCTGGTCGCGGTCCATGCCGCGGCCGAGGAGACCGTCGACGTAGGTCGCGGCGGAACCCTCCCACCAGGCGGGGAACTCCGCGGCCGACAGCGGCCGGGCAGCGGTACCCGCAGGCAGCACCGGCGAGCTGTGCACCTCCTTGACCCGGTGCCTGCTGCGCTCGGTGTAACCGAGCGCGGTCAGCAGATGCACACCCGGTGCGTCCTCGTCCGCGGCCACCGGGACCGAGGCCTCCACGTGGGTGCATCCCCAGCGGCGAAGCACCTCTTCGGCAGCCAGCGCGGCCACGGTGCCCCTCCCCCGCCGGCGCTCGCCCTCGTGGATGTACAGCCGGTCGATGCGGCCGAAGGCGGGGCCGCCGCCCCCGGCCGGGCCGAGCAGGTCGACGGCGCCCACGGGACGGGAGTTGACGCAGATCTCGTACCCGCGGCGGCGTCTGCCCTCGGCGGTGCGGCTCTCGGGCGCGGCGGGGCGCAGGGTGGTCGTCACGCTCCGGTTCTACCCGTACACCGCCGACCGGCACCACCCGAGAACCGCTCGCGGACAGGGACGGGCGGCCGCACGGCGGGGGTCACGGGTCGATGTCGGCCGCGGAGCGCTCTGCGAAGACCCGCATCGCCTTGCTGGTCACGGCGCCGGGTGCGCCGGCGAGGGGGCGCCCGTCCAGACGCGAGACCGCCTGGACGTCCCGCAGGCTGGAGGTCAGGAAGATCTCCTCCGCCTGCTCCAGCGCGTCCATGGACAGCTCCGTCTCGTGCGCGCCCGTCCACTCCAGGACCAGGGCCCGGGTGATGCCGGCCAGGCAGCCGGAGGTGAGCGGCGGGGTGTGCAGTTCACCGTCGAGGACGAGGAAGACGTTGGAGCCGGTGCCCTCGCACAACTGGCCGTGGGTGTTGGGGAACAGCGCTTCGCTGGCGGCCTGTTGCCGCGCCCTGGCGAGAGCGACGACGTTCTCGGCGTACGAGGTGGTCTTCAGCCCGGTGACCGCCCCGCGTTCGTTGCGGGTCCACGGGACGGTGACGACGGAGGTCGCGTCGGGCCTGCGGGTCGCCTCACCGAGCGCCACGACGAGCGTCGGGCCGGCCTCGCCGCGGTCCGAGCCGAGCGGCGAGAGGCCGCCGGTGTAGGTGATCCGCAGGCGTCCGTAGGCCATCGGGTTCGCGGTGACGACGGCCTCGCAGGCGCGACGCACCTCTCCGAGGTCGGGCTCGGGCAGGCCCAGGCCGCGTGCGGAGGCCGCGAGGCGACGCAGGTGGCGGGTGAGGGCGAAGGGCGCGCCGTCCGTGGTCTTGACGGTCTCGAACACGCCGTCGCCGACCGTCAGCCCGTGGTCGAGCACGGAGACGTTCGCGCTGTGGGCGTCCCGCAGGCCGCCGTCGAGCCAGATCTTCACTGCTGTTCACCTCGGGAGCCTTGAGGGGCCGGTGCGTCACCGGGCGGGCACGGGCCGGTTCCGGTTCGCGCCGCCGGCTGTCCTGCCGCCGTCTCGCCTTCGTCGTACTCCTCCGACGCTACCGCGAGCAGCCGGGAGGCCTTCAGCTCGGTCTCCCGCCACTCCTGCTCCGGGTCGGAGTCCCAGATGATCCCGGCCCCGGCTCCGAACCGCAGCCGGGCGCGCGGGTGATCGCGCTCGATCCAGAACGTCCGTATGCCGACGGCCAGCTCGCCCACGCCCCGGTCGGCGTCGACCCAGCCGATCCCGCCGGTGTACGGGCCGCGGGGCACCGTCTCCAGCTCGTCGATCAGCCGCAGGGCGCTCGACTTGGGTGCGCCGGTGATCGAGCCGGGCGGGAAGGTGTTCTCCAGAAGCTGCGCCCAGGGCCGCTTGGCGTCCTGCGGGAGCTGCCCGCGCACGGTGGAGACGAGGTGCACCAGCCCGCGGTAGGGCTCGGGGGCGCACAGCGCGGGGACGGTGATGGAGCCGGGCTCGCACACCCGGCCGAGGTCGTTGCGGACCAGGTCGGTGATCATCACGTTCTCCGCCCGCTCCTTCTCCCCCAGGTCCGCCGCCGAGCGTCCGGTGCCCTTGATGGGGCCCGATTCGACGGTGTGGCCGTCGCGGCGCAGGTACAGCTCCGGCGAGGCCGTGGCGATCTCGATGCCGTGGGCCGACAGCCGGACGGTGCCCGCGTGGGCGGCCGGTGTGCCCTGGGCGAGCCGCGCGGTGAGCTGGTCGATGTCGCAGGCGGAGGGGGACGGGTCGGGCAGCGGCGCGGACAACACCCGGCAGAGGTTGACCTGGTAGACGTCGCCGGCGGCGATCGCCGCGCGGATGCGCCGTACCCCCTCCGTGTACGCCTCGCGGTCCAGGGAGCCGGACCAGTCACCGGGTGCCGGGCCCCGCCAGCGGCCGGGCACGGGTGCGGGCATCGGTGCGGGGCGCACGTCGCCGAAGCGGGCGCAGCGCAGGCCGCCCTCGTAGTCGGCGACCACGGCCCACCAGCCCGTGGAGTCGAGGGCCTCGGGATCGCTGGTGACGTCGCGGAGATCGGTGGCCAGACGAGCGCCCAAGCGGGCGAGCGGGGTCAGATCGGACACGGCACCGAGTCTATGGGCGCCGCTGAGCAGCCACACTGCACAAACCGAATTTGAGCTGGCCCGGGAATCAGCTAAAGTTCAACACGTCGCCGCGCGTGAAAGCGCCCGGGGGCGAGGCATCCGGCCGGGCCGCAACCCGAGCGGACGCCTGCGGACGTGGCTCAGTTGGTAGAGCATCACCTTGCCAAGGTGAGGGTCGCGAGTTCGAATCTCGTCGTCCGCTCGATGTGGGGGATCCTCCCGGGGCCCCCGCACTCGGTGGAGTGGCCGAGAGGCGAGGCAACGGCCTGCAAAGCCGTCTACACGGGTTCAAATCCCGTCTCCACCTCCAAGGACGATTAGCTCAGCGGGAGAGCGCTTCCCTGACACGGAAGAGGTCACTGGTTCAATCCCAGTATCGTCCACCGGGCCCGCCAGGGCCTTCGGGGCCTGTACGGGTCCCTTGCGCGGTTAGCTCAGCGGGAGAGCGCTTCCCTGACACGGAAGAGGTCACTGGTTCGATCCCAGTACCGCGCACGGACGATTAGCTCAGCGGGAGAGCGCTTCCCTGACACGGAAGAGGTCACTGGTTCAATCCCAGTATCGTCCACGCGACAAGGAGGGCCCCGGCCGATCGGCCGGGGCCCTCTCGCGTGCTCGCACGCCGGCTGACCGCGCGCGTGAGCGGTCGACCGGCGCCGGGCGTCAGGAGGAGAAGAGCATCCGCCCGAAGCCACCGTGCCGGTGATGACCATGGTGTCCGTGATGGCCGTGGTGCGGAGCGCCCCACGCCGGACCCGCCGGGTACGCCTGCGGAGCGGGCGGCGGTGGCGGGGCGGCCTGCGCCCACTGCGACTCCATCCTGGTGAGCGCCTCCAGTTCCCCGTAATCGAGGAAGATCCCGCGGCAGTTGGCGCACTGTTCTATTTGCACCCCGTTGCGGTTGTACGTGTGCATGGGCGCACCGCACTTCGGACACATCATCTTTCTCTTCCTCTCTGCCCGTGCCCGGTGGCCGGTACCGGCGATGGATTCCAGCTCCCGTACCCGCCGGGCCCACCCACCCTACGGCCCCTGGCGGACGGGGAGTTCGGTCCTGACAGCGAGGGCCGCGATGCGGGTGCAGGCAGCAACGCACGCCTCCTCCGCCTCGTCCAGAGCGCGCCCCGCCTCCCGCGCCTTGGCGAGGGAGAGCGCCGCGCTCTGCACCGTCAGGGCACGGGCCGGGGCGTCGAGACGCGGCCAGGGATCGTCCGCGGCCAGCCCCTCCCCGGCCCCGGTGGCACGGAGAGTGCCCACATAGCCGCCCAGGAAGCACTCCCAGTCGGCAGCCGGCAGGAGACCCGTCGCGAACCAGCAGGCGGGCCGGGCCAGGTCCCACGCCGGGTCGCCGAGGCCGAGGTCGTCGACGTCGATCAGATGCCACTCCCCCGCGGGCTGCGGGTAGCGGACGAGCTGCCCCAGATGGAAGTCGCCGTGGCACAGCGTCCCGGTGTGGGGCGGCGGCTCCTCGGCACGGCACCAGGCGGGCAGCGCCAGCCACGCCTGCTCCACGGCACGGGCCGCCGCCGCGTGGGCGTCCCCGGGCACCCGGCGCATCCTCGCGAGGGCCCTGGCCGCCTTCGCCGGGCCCCGCATCGGGGGAAGCCGCGCGGGACGGTGCCGGGGAGCAACCTGTGCGCGGACGCCCGGCGGGTGGTTCCGCGCGGGGCAGCCCCGCGGGGCGAGGTGATCCGTCGGCTCACCCGGCGCGGGGAGGGGTGCGGTGTGCAGGCGGGCCAGCAGCCTGCCCGCCGCCTTCCAGGGGGCGGCGCCGGGATCGTCCGGGGCCACGGGTGCTCCGTAGGGCCAAAGGCTCGCCAGGCGACCGCCGGGCAACGCGGCCGGGCCCGTACCGGGGAGCGGGGCCAGCAGAACCCCTGCGTACGGCTCGGCGGCTGCGAGCCCCACCCGTACGGCGAGGTGACGCGGGTCGGTCCCGGGGGCGTGCGCCTTGGCGACCCGGTCACCGACACGTACGACGGTCCCGTCGGCCCGCTCGGCCAGCACCTCCCCCGCCCCCTCGGCCGCCCCCGCGAGCCGCGCCAACTCCCCATGGAGCGCGGGATCGGCGGTGGAACGGTGAGACAGCGGCACGGTCCCTCCCCTGGGCGGCGAAGTGACAGCGTACGGCGGCCGAGGCGGGAGGGCGGCCCCGGCGCGTGCGGATGGTCCGGGACGTCGGAACCGCTGGGACATCGGGCCCCGAGCGGAGTGGCAGGCACGGCCTCGGACGGCAAGGTGGCCGGGGCCGGGTCACGCCCCCCGCGGTCCGGGCAGCGGACCGCGGCCCACGCAGGGCGCAAGGCGCACCGCACCGTGCGGCAGTCGGGGACAGGGCCGCACCGTGCGGCGGCCCTGGATGCGCATGCGTGCAGCAGGATGCGGAAACCCGAAGTGAACGGGCCTGCGCAATACGGAGGCCCGGGCAGCTCCCCAGCCGCCCGGGCCTCATTGCCGTCCGCCGCACCCCCGTCCCCACGGGGCTGTTGACCACCGGAAGTCCCCGACCCGGTCCGCTCCACCGGGCCCGGGGTCCGCTCAGGACCCCAGCATTCCGGCAACGGACGACGCCTGTGTCAGCACCATCCGGCCCCAGCCCGAGACCAGGCCGAGGAGGAGGGCGAGTGGCAGCACCATGGCGGCCGCCACCAGCGGGTGGCGCCGGCCGCCGGGACGGGTGCCGAGGGCGGCCAGTGCCGCCAGCTTTCCCTTCCCTCGGGGCGCCGTGCGCCCGGCGGTGTGCGCCATGATCCGCTCCTGTCGTCGTTAGGGGCGGCGGACGTCTGACCTCGGGGGACGAGTGCTGCGCCCGCCGCTTGACCACCACATTAGGCACGGGCGTCCACAGGAGCGTCATGCGCGCGTACCGACTCGGGGGCCTCCCGCAGGATGACGTCACGCTGCGCGGACTACTCCCCAGGGTGGAGGCGGGGCACGCTTTGCCCGGGTCTTCCCCCAGGGGGTATCGGGCGGAGGCGTTCCCACGGGTGAGTTCGCTCACTCCACCACGGATGCAGCGCCTCCGTCGACGGGCCCGCAGCGGCGTCTGCAGGGCCGACGCCCCGGCGTCCGGAGACGGCCGTTGCCCGGCTCCCCCACGCCTGACCGACTGTCTGTCGCTCCGTCAATCCTCCTCGTCAGCACTCGCCTTGGCGCGGCCGTCGGGGGGCGCGTGGGCGCGCGCATCCGGCGCGTTCCGGCGACTTGCCTTCCCGCGCTGTGCCCTGACATTCCGTCCGGCGCCGCGTGCGCGGCCTATCGTCGCCATGCCGCGGCAGTCCGTAAGCTGTGGTCGTCAGACGGACCGGTCAGCGGGTGGGGCCTCCCACCGGGCCGGAGGTGGGGGCCTCCCCGCCGGACACCGGAGGTAGGGAACGGACATGGCGATGATGCGGCTCCGGCGCGAGGACCCGCGAGTCGTCGGCTCGTTCAGGCTCCACCGCCGTCTGGGGGCCGGCGGCATGGGTGTCGTCTACCTCGGTTCGGACCGGCGTGGCCAGCGGGTGGCGCTGAAGGTGATCCGCCCGGACCTCGCCGAGGACCAGGAGTTCCGCTCCCGCTTCGCTCGAGAGGTGTCGGCCGCGCGCCGGATCCGCGGCGGGTGCACGGCCCGGTTGGTGGCCGCCGACCTGGAGGCCGACCGGCCTTGGTTCGCCACCCAGTACGTGCCAGGGCCCTCCCTCCACGACAAGGTGAACGAGGGTGGGCCGCTGCCCGCTTCGCAGGTCGCCTCCGTGGGTGCGGCCCTCGCCGAGGGCCTGGTCGCCGTGCACGAGGCCGGCGTCGTCCACCGGGATCTGAAGCCCTCGAACATCCTGCTCTCCCCCAAGGGACCGCGCATCATCGACTTCGGGATCGCCTGGGCGACCGGAGCCAGCACGCTCACCCACGTCGGTACCGCTGTCGGGTCGCCCGGTTTCCTGGCGCCCGAGCAGGTACGCGGCGCCGCGGTCACCCCCGCGACGGACGTCTTCGCGCTGGGCGCCACGCTGGCGTACGCGGCGACAGCCGACTCACCCTTCGGGCAGGGAAGTTCGGACGTGATGCTCTACCGCGTGGTGCACGAGGAGCCGCAACTCGACGAGGTGCATGCCGCGCTGGCTCCCCTCATCCACGCCTGTCTGGTGAAGGCGCCGGAGGACCGGCCGAGCACGTTGCAGCTCTCGCTGCGGCTCAAGGAGATCGCCGCCCGGGAGGCCCGGGGCCTCACCGACGGCGGCGAGACGTCCACGCCGGGCGGCAGCCGGCCGCCGGTCCCGGTGCACCCCGGCGAGCGGCCCGCGGCCGGTGCCCGTGCGCTGCCCGGAGGCCGGCGTGAACCGCTGTCCGCCGAGCGGCGGGCCCGCGAACACCACGCACAGCAGCGCACCCAGCGGGACGCCGTCGGCCGGAGCCACGAGAGCGCGGCTCCCGCGCGGCGCCCCGCGTCGCGCACCGCCCGCCCGGCGCCGGGCGACGCGGCACGGTCTGCACGGCCCTCCAGGCCGTCGCGGGACGCCGGTCACCCGACAGGGAACGGGGGCCGCCCGGCGGGCGAGCGCGGGACCCGCCGCCCCGCGGGCCCGCCGCCGTCCCGCGGAGGTGACCGCTCCGGGAACGGCCGCCCCACAGGGCCCCGTCAGGGCACGGGGCGCGGCCCCCGCCCGGACGGCAGCCGCCCGCGTCCCGGCGCCGCGGCCCGCAAGCGGCGGCTGCTGCGGCAGCGGCTGATCGTCTTCGTGGTGGTCACCCTCCTGGTGGCCCTGGGCATCGCCGCGGCGCAGGGCTGCGAGGGTCCCGCCCGTGGCCTGGGCGGCGTCAGCGAGCAGGTGCCGGCCCCGGCGTCGCAGGGCGGCTGACCGGGCGGGCCGGAGCCGGCTCGCGGACCGGACACAGCGCGGTCATCTCCCGGAGCGTGACTGCGCCATGGCGTAGAACGCGACCGCGGCGGCCGCGCCCACGTTGAGGGAGTCGACGCCGTGGGCCATGGGGATGCGGACCCATTCGTCGGCGGCGCGCAGAGCGCGGGTGGACAGGCCGCTGCCCTCGGCGCCGAGCATCAGGGCCGTGCGCCGGTCCGCGCCCCCGCCGACGGTGTCGAGCGGGACGGCCTTCTCGTCCGGGGTGAGGGCCAGCAGCTCGAACCCTGCGTCGCGTACCGTCTCCAGGCCGCGCGGCCAGCTCTCCAGACGGGCGTACGGGACGGCGAAGACGGCGCCCATCGACACCTTGACCGAGCGGCGGTAGAGCGGGTCGGCGCAGTCGGGCGAGAGCAGGACGGCGTCCATGCCGAGGGCGGCGGCGCTGCGGAAGATGGCGCCGATGTTGGTGTGGTCGTTGACCGACTCCATGATCACGACGCGTCGTGCGGTGGCCAGCAGTTCGTCCGGGGTCGGCAGGGGCCTGCGCTGCATGGAGGCGAGGGCGCCGCGGTGCACGTGGTAGCCGGTGACGCGTTCGGCGAGCTCCGGGCTGACGGCGTAGACGGGGGCGGGTACCTCGTCCACGACGTCGCGCATGACGTCGAGCCACTTGGCGGAGAGCAGCATGGAACGCATCGCGTACCCGGCGTGCCGGGCTCGGCGGATGACCTTCTCCCCCTCCGCGATGAACAGCCCCTCCGCCGGCTCGCGGGTGCGGCGCAACTCGACGTCGGTCAGTCCCGTGTAGTCGCTCAGCCGGGGATCGTCGGGGTCGTCGACGGTGACGATGCCGTCGGCCGGGCTCGGGGAGGAAGAGGGTGAGGATGCGGTAGCCACGGGCCGATACTGCCTTGTCGCGCTCGAAGTGCCAATGCGTCGTTACCGCCGCGTACGACGGGGCTCGGTGCGGCTCAGTCCCCGTCGCGGGGGCGCGGGTTCACGGCCACCACGTCGCCGACGACGATGACGGCCGGGGGCCGGACATTCTCCGCGACGGCCCGGTCGGCGGCCGTGGCCAAGGTCGCGTCGACACGGCGTTCGGTGGCCATGGTGCCTTCCTGGATCATGGCGACGGGGGTGTCGTCGGCGCGGCCGTGGGCGCGGAGCGCCGCGGCGATGGGGCCGAGGTTCTCCACCGCCATCAGCAGCACCAGCGTGCCCCGCAGCCGGGCGAGCGCCGGCCAGTCCACCAGCGACCTGGGATCCTTGGGAGCGACGTGCCCGCTGACGACGGTGAACTCGTGGGCCACCCCGCGGTGCGTGACGGGGATGCCCACGGCGCCGGGCACACTGACCGAGCTGGAGATGCCGGGGACCACGGTGACCTGGATGCCCTCGGCAGCGAGCTGCTGGGCCTCCTCCATCCCGCGGCCGAAGACGAACGGGTCACCGCCCTTGAGCCGTACCACCGCCTTGCCCGCCTTGGCGTTGTCGACCAGGACGGCGTTGATGGCCTCCTGTGCCATGGCGCGGCCGTAAGGGATCTTGGCGGCGTCGACGATCTCCACGTGCGGCGGCAGTTCGTCGAGCAGGTCGCGGGGCCCGAGCCGGTCGGCCACGACGACGTCGGCCTCGGCCAGCAGCCGGCGGCCCCGCACGGTGATCAGGTCCGGGTCGCCGGGCCCGCCACCCACCAGAGCCACTCCCCCGCTGCGGGGCCGGTGCTGCCCGGCGACGAGGGAGCCGTCGCCCAGGCGGGCGACGATGGCGTCCCGTACCGCCGCCGAGCGCCGCGGATCGCGGCCCGCGGCGCCGTGCCCACCGCTGGTGAGGACGGCGACGGTGATGCCGTCGCTGCGGCCCGTCGCGGGTGTCCAGGCCGTGCCCTCGTCCGCGTCGTCGGCCCGTACGCACCACACCCGGCGGGCCTCCGCCTCAGCGGTGACGGCGGCGTTGACGGCGGGCTCGTCGGTGGCGGCCAGCGCGTACCAGGCCCCGTCCAGGTCGCCGTCGGCGTAGTCGCGCCGCTCCCAGGTGATCTCACCGCCGGTGACCATGGCCTCCACCGAGGGCGTCACCCGGGGGGCGACCACCGTGACCTGCGCACCGGCCGCCACCAGTGCGGGCAGCCGGCGCTGCGCGACGGTGCCACCCCCCACGAGTACGACCCGACGCCCGGCCAGGCGAAGTCCTACGGGGTAGGCGGGAGCGGCGGTTTCCGACATCTGGGACGGCATCCTTCTCGGGTGGAGCCGGCTCGCGGACCGAACCGGCGGCGATGCCGCTGCGGCGGTGGAGCGGCCGGGAGGGGACGGTGGGTACAGCCTAGGCGCGACCGGCGGCCCGGGCTGTACCGCAGGTCACGACCTACGGGCTCGACGGGATCCCACGGCCGTGCGAGCGCCCGGCGGCGGCAGGAGTCGGCCCGGGCCGCGGGGCCCCGGGCCGCTCTCGCACGGGTGCGGGTCAGCCCTTCTCGGTGACTCCCGCGGCATCGAACGTGGCGACCTCGTGCATGGCGCGGGCAGCGCTCTGCACGACGGGCAGCGCCAGCAGCGCCCCCGTCCCCTCGCCCAGCCGCAGGTCCAGGTCGACCAGCGGGCGCAGACCCAGCTTGGTGAGGGCCGCGACGTGCCCCGGCTCCGCGCTGCGGTGCCCGGCGATGCAGGCGGCCAGGGCCTCCGGTGCCACCGCGCGGGCCACCAGGGCAGCGGCCCCGGCACTGACCCCGTCGAGGATGACGGGTGTCCGCAGCGAGGCGCCCCCCAGGATCAGCCCGACCAGCGCCGCGTGCTCCAGCCCGCCGAAGGCCGTCAGCATGCCGATCGGGTCGGCCGGGTCCGGCTGGTGCCGCTCCAGCGCGCGCCGCACGACGTCGACCTTGCGGGCGTGCGTCTCGTCGTTGATGCCGGTGCCGCGCCCGGTGACCTCCGCCGGGTCGGCGCCGGTGCAGGCGGCGACGAGCGCGGCGGACGCCGTCGTGTTGGCGATGCCCATCTCGCCGGTGAGCAGCGCCCGGTTGCCCGCCGCGACCAGGTCGCGGGCCGTCTCGATGCCGACCTCCAGGGCCCGCTCCACCTCCTCGCGGGTCAGCGCCGGACCCGCCGTCATGTCGGCGGTGCCCGCACGGATCTTGCGGGGCAGCAGGCCCGGCTGCGCGGGCAGTTCCCCGGCCACTCCGACGTCCACCACGCACACCTCGGCGCCCACCTGGTTGGCGAACGCGTTGCAGACGGCACCGCCGGACAGGAAGTTGCTCACCATCTGCCCGGTGACCTCCTGCGGCCACGGGGTGACTCCCTGCGCGTGCACCCCGTGGTCCCCGGCGAACACGGCGACAGCGGCCGGTTCGGGGATCGGTGGCGGGCACTTGCGGGAGAGCCCGCACAGCTGTGCGGAGATGATCTCCAGCATGCCGAGCGCGCCGGACGGTTTCGTCATCCGCTTCTGCCGCTCCCACGCCTCACCGAGCGCCTTGGCGTCCAGCGGGCGGATGGTGCCCAGCGTCTCGGCGAGCATGCCCGTCGGTTCGGCGCCGGGCAGCGCGCGGCGCCCGTACGACTCCTCGTGCACGACCCAGGAGAGCGGGCGCCGCTTCGACCAGCCCGCCTGCATCAGCTCCGGCTCGTCCGGGAACTCGTCGACGTACCCGACGCACAGGTACGCGACGACCTCCAGGTGCTCCGGGAGTTCCAGAGCGCGCACCAGCTCCCGCTCGTCGAAGAAGCTGACCCAGCCCACGCCCAGCCCCTCGGCCCGCGCCGCCAGCCACAGGTTCTCGACGGCCAGCGCGGAGGAGTAGGGCGCCATCTGCGGCTGGGTACGGCGGCCGAGGGTGTGCCGGCCGCCGCGCGTCGGGTCCGCCGTCACCACGATGTTGACGGGGGTGTCGCGGATCGCCTCGATCTTCATTTCCTTGAACTGCTTCGCCCGCCCCTTGGGCAGCGACTTGGCGTACGCGTCACGCTGCGCCTCGGCCAGCTCGTGCATGGCCTGCCGGGTCTCCTCCGAGCGGATGACCACGAAGTCCCACGGCTGCGAGTGCCCCACGCTCGGTGCGGTGTGCGCTGCCTCCAGCACACGGAGCAGCACCTCGTGCGGGATGGGGTCGGGCCGGAACCCGTTACGGATGTCCCGCCGCTCCCGCATCAGCCGGTGCACGGCCTCCCGCTCCGCCTCCGCGAACCCCGGAGCGGGGTCCCCTTCGGGGAGAGCAGCACTCCGGGCAGCACCGGCCGGCACGGGGCCCCCCGCCTCGCCGGCAGGGTCCGCCTCGGTGGCGGGGTCCGCCTCGGTGGGCGTCTCCGGTTCGGCGGCGGGGCCCGACGCGGTGGCCGCCTCGGGCTCGGTGGCGGTGTCCGGCTCCGTGGCGGCGTCCGCGTCTGAGGCGGTGTCCGGCTCGGTCGGGGCGGACGTGTCGGGCGCTGCCGGGTCCTGGGGGGCGGGCGCTTCCGTGGCGGGGTCCGGGGACGGTGCCGGGTCGGTGGCCTCGGCCACCGGGGGGTCGACCGCGTTCGCGGAGGACGCGGTCCCTGCCGTGGAGGCGTCGGACTCCGCCGGGAGGGCGTCGGCATCCGGCACCGGCCCGGCCTCGGGGGTCGAGATCTCCTCCGGGACCGCCACCGCTTCGGGCTCGTCGGCGGCGGCTTCCGCCTCCGGTACCGGCGTCTCGGACTCGGCGGACTCGGGTACCGCAGCCGGTTCGGGTGACTCTTCGGCGGGCTCGGTCACGGATGCCTCGGCCGACTCCGCTGCCCGTGCCGCCTCGGACGGCGCCGGATCGGTCGTGTCGGCCGTCTCCGCCGCGTCCGCAACCTCCGCGTCCGGGGCGTGTGACGTATCCGTGCTGCCCGTCGCGGAGACGCTCGCCGTCGAGCTGTCTTTCGGGCTGCTCGGCGCGGCCTGCGAAGCAGCAGCCTTCGCGGCAACGGCCCGTGCGGGAGCGGCCTGCGCGGGAGCGGCTTCGGCTTCCGGGAGGGCGGCCGGTGTGGGCGCACTGCCGGGTCGACTCTCCGGCGACGGTACGGGGATGGGGGACGCGGGTGCGGCGGCCTGCTCAGGAACGACGGCGGGCTGCGGCTGCGCAGACACGCCGGTGTCCTGGCCCGCGTCCTGGTTCATCGGCGGGGCCGCAGGCGCGGAGGACTGCGGGGAGGCGCTCTGCCGGGGCTCGGGCTCGCCGCCCTGCCCGGGAACGGTGGGCAGCCCGCCCGGCTGTGCCTCCTGCCGGGGCGCGGGGACGCCGGGGTCGGCGACGGTGGCCGGTCCGGCCTCCTGCGCGGCTCCCTCTGCGGGCAGGGGTGCGGCACCGGTCGCCTCTCCCCCACCCGCGGCCTCGACCTGACCGGCCGCCGGTCCCGCATCAACGGCTCGGCCCCCGTCGGTGGGCTGGCCCTCGTCGGTTTCCGAGGTGCCGCCGGGGACCGGCTCCTCCTCGGTCGCGCTCGTCTCCTCCGCGGCCGAGGCGTCGCTCGCAGCCACGGCCCCCGCCCCGGCCGAGGTTTCAGCCGGACTCTCCGGGGAGGCCGGGACTTCGCTCGGGAGCCCCGACGGGTGCACGGGACCGTCGAAGGCGTCGGGACCGTCGGGGGCAGCGGAGCCGTCGGAGGCGTCGGAGGCGTCGGAGGCGTCGGAGGCGTCGGAGGCAGCGTCCTGCGGCGGGCCGTCCTGCGCCGCCTCTTCCCGGGACGGGGCGGACTCGGCCGCCGGAGCGGCGGCGTCCGCCCCCGCGTCCGCCGCGGGCGTCACCACGGGACCCGCTGTCCCGGCGTGCTCGGCCGCGCCGTGAGGCCCGGTCGCGGGATCCGTCGCCTGGGCTCCCTCTTCCGGCGGGAGTTGGCCGAGCTGCGGGCCGGGCAGCGGTTCCTCGGTCACGGGTTCCGTGGCCTGCGACGGCGCGCCGGTCGGTGCGGGGGCCGCAGCCGAGGAGGCCGCGGCTTCGGGTGCCTGATCGGTGCCGGGCTGCGGAGCCCCGTCAGCGGGCTGCGTCGACCGCGGTTCGTCCGCCTGCGGTTGCCCCGCGGTTTCCTGGGCAGCGGCGGTGTCGGGTACGGGGACGGGCACCGTCTGCTGCGGCTGTTCCGCGGGCAGGCTGCCGTCGCCGGGGGGCGTGGCCTGCGTGGCCGTCTCGTCCGTGGCGCCCGCCGGAACGCCCTGGACAGGGGCCGCCTGCGGGGCGGCCTGCGCCGCGGGGCGTTCGGAGAGGGGGCGGACGGTGCCGGACTGCTCGGGAACCGGCGGCCCGAGGTGCAGCGGGCGCCGCGTCCCGTGCGGCGGGGTGCTGTGCGTGGTGGCCTGAGCGGTCTGCGGCTGGTGCGGCTGACGTACGGAACTCACGTCGATGGCGCCGGAGTCGCGACCGTCCGTCTCGTGGGGACCGGGCCCGGTGGTCAGCCCGGGCTCGGGCTGCGGCGCCGGTGCCGGTTGCACCGCCTGCGGGTCGGCGCCGTCCGGCTCGGGGGCGTGGGCTTCGGCGGGCTGTTCACCGAAGGGCTGTCCGGGCTGGGCGGGCTCGCCGTACGTGCCCTCCTGCGGAACGTACCCGGAGGTCTGCGCGGCGGTGTCGTAGCCGTTGGCCGCAAAGGCCCCGTCCTCGTGACCGGCGACCCCGTGACCGTCGAGCGCGTAACCGTTGGCCACGTAGCCGTTGGCCACGTAGCCGTTGGTCGCCTGGGGCTCGCCCTCCTGACCGGGGACCGGGTAACCGCCCGCCCCGTAGCCGTTGGCTGCGGAGCCGCCTGCGGCGTAGCTCTCCCCCTGCGCGAACCCGCTTCCCTGCGGGTACGCCGCACTCGGCTGTGTCAACTGCCCGTCACCGTGAGGCGGCTGGGCCGCGTGCTGGTGGTGCAGGTCGTACGCGTAGGCGTAGGTGCCGGTCTCCGGCTGCTGAAGCGTTTCTGGCTGCGGCATCGGTCCGGACGGTGGTTGCGGCATCGGCTGCGCCTGACCGTGGCCATGGGCGTGCGCCGGAAGGGCCCCGGTCGCCGTCGACTGGTCGCTCCAGGCGCCCTGGGCGGAGGGCATCAGCAGAAGGTCCTCTTCGTCATGGGAGCCGTGGGAGCCGTGGGGAGCGTGGGCGCCGTCCTGCGGTTGACCGACGGCGCCCGACGGGTCGGCGTAGGCGTAGGTGTCCGGCGCCGGGACGTCCGGCCGACCCTCCCGCTGCTGCCCGCCTGCGTTCTCCGGCAGCCCCTCTCCCGGGATCTGACCGGTGTCTGTCATGCGTTCCCCTCGCGCATCGCTGGTGCTCCTTCCAACCCGGCGGACGGACCGCCGCGCCCCGTAGATGAAGAACGAGCACGCACTCCGTGCGGCACGTGCCTCCGCCTACACCATTCGGACAATGACGGACGAAGCGTCAACCCCGAACGGTGGCACAACAGTCCATCAGCCTACCCGTCGTCGCGTGCCGCGCCCGCCACGGGTGGGAGAGAAACCGCACTTCGCCGGGGTTCGTTCGCAGCGCGTCACAGGGGTTCAGATCCGGACACCCGACAGCAGGAAGACGACGGCGCGTTCGGTTTCCGACCAGTGCCCCGTCTCCAACTCGACGGACTGGAGCAGGGCGCATTCGACGGCGTAACCGCGCTCGGCGAGCGCCCTTCCCAACGCCTCTGCCTCGTCTCTGGTGGAGGCGTGGGTGACGATGCGCGCGGGGCGACGGTCGGCGACGGAGGTGACCGTGGCCGCTCCCCCGCCGCCGACCCGCACCACATCGGGCTCGGGCAGGTCCTGGAGGATGTGCGGCGCCATGCCGTGCACGGTCTCCAACTGCACGCCGAAGCGCCGGGCCGCGGCGTAGACACGGGCGCAGGCGTCGGCGTCGCTGTCGACGGCGATGACGGCCGCGCCGAACCGGGCCGCCTCCACGGCGAAGGCTCCGCTGCCGGCGCCGATGTCCCAGACGAGGTCGCCGACGCGGGGCCCCAGCTTGGCCAGTTGGGCGGCGCGGAGCTGCCCGGTCTCACCGGCCCGCGGCGGCGCCTCGACTCCCGCGTACTCGGCGACGGGCAGCGCCCAGCCGCGGACGGCGGGCGGGTAGCCGACGTCGTGTCCGGCCAGCCAGGCGCTGCCCTGGGGTGCTCCGGTATCGGCCTCGGCGCCCGTGCCGCCGACGACGATGGCGACGTTCGGATCGCGCCAGGTGTGGTCGGGGACCTTGTCGGAGGTCAGCACAGTGACCTGCTCGCGGTCGGTGCCCAGGGCCTCGCAGATGACGAAGGTGCGGTGGACGCCGTCGAGCAGCAGGGCGAGTTCGGCCGGCCCGGCGCCGGGCGAGGTGAGGACCGCGACCTTCTTGTGGGCGCGGCAGACGTTGACGGCGCGGCGCAGGGTGCGGCTGTTGGCGACGACGAGCTGGGCGTCGTCCCAGGGCATACCGGCCCGGGCGAACGCGGCGGCGATGGCGGAGACGGCGGGCACGACCTCGACCTCCAGGCCGTGCTCGGGCGCGCGCAGGGTCCGTACGACCCCGAAGAAGCCGGGGTCGCCGTCGGCGAGGACGACGGCGGAGCCGCGGTGGCGGGCGATGCGGCGGGCCGCGAGGGTGGCGCTGCCGAGCCGGATGCGTTCGGCGTGCGGCGGCACCTCGGGCAGCGCGAGGTGGTGTGCGGCCCCGGCGACGAGGGTGGCCGCGGCGAGGGCCGAGCGGGCGGCATCGGTCAGCGGCGAACCGTCCCACCCGATCACCGTGACGCGGTCGGCCATGCTGGGGGTCTCCTGGCTGGTTCGGGCTCATCGCAGGTCGGGGCCCACTGAGGGTACCCCGTTCCGCTGCGGCGCAGCCGTCCGCTCCCTCCCCGCGACGGGCCGCTCCCGGCGGCGGCTCCTTGGTGCCCGCGCGACGGTCACCAGGCATGACGGTCACCCGACGAGGGCGGTCACCGGACGTGCGGGACGGTCACCAGGAGTGCGGTCCGAGCCGCTCGAAGGAGCCGTCGAGATCCTCGGGCAGCAGGCTCCAGACGATGAGGTCGGTGCGGATCTCCGCCCAGCCGCCCTGGACCTGGGCGCCGGCCGCGCGCTCCGGTGTGCCGCTGCGCTGGTCGGCTGCGGTAGCGGGCGCCGCAGGAGCGCTCCCCCAGTTCTCGGTGCGGGTGCGCGCTATCCAGGCGTTGCGCAGCACTCCCTCGCTGATGCAGCCGAGCTTCTGGGCGACCTGCTGGGCGGCGGTGTTGTCGGCGGCGGTGCGCAGTTCCAGGCGCTCGAACTTCTGGTCGTGGAAGAGCCACTGGGCGACCGCCAGCAGCGACTCGCAGGCGTACCCCTCGCCGCGGGCCCAGGAGGCGGTGGCGTAGACGGCCTCCGCGGAGAGCACCCGCCAGTCGGTGGCGCGCAGTTCGACGCTGCCCACGAGCCGCTGGGTGAGGAGTTCGGTGACGGCGAAGGCGATGCCCTCACCGCTGGTGCGGCGGGCGGGGGCGCCGCGGGTGACGAGGTCGTGGGCCTCGGACTCGGTGTAGGGGACGGGCGCCGTCATCCAGGCCGTGATCTGGTCGTCGGCCATCATGGCGGTGAGCGCGGGCACGTCCGCTTCCTCGAACGGGCGCAGCACGAGCCGGTCCGTGCTGATCGAGATGTCCGGGAAGGTCGAGGTCATGCGCCGCTCCTACACGTCGGGGTGCACAGCATGCAGCATCCGCACCGTGATGTGCAGCGCCGGGCCCCTTCGGTGAGGGGACCCGGCGCTGATGAGAAGACTTGTCGACACGGGGACTTGCCCCGGCTCAGGCCGTGGGGTTCACGATCCCACAGGCCCGAAGGCGGGCTCGATGGCCCCCTTGTACTTGTCCTCGATGAACTCCTTGACCTGGGGCGAGTTGAGCAGCTTGGCGAGCTTCTCGATCCGCGGGTCGTCCTGGTTGCCGTCCTTGACCGCGAGGAAGTTGGCGTACGGATTGCCCTTGACCTTCTCCGCGGCCAGGGCGTCCCGGGCCGGGTTGAGGTGGGCGTCCACGGCGTAGTTGCCGTTGACGACGGCCGCGTCCACGTCGTCGAGGGAGCGCGGAACGGCGGCGGCCTCCAACTCCTTGAACTTCAGCCCCTTCGTGTCGGCGATGTCGCCCAGGGTGGCCTCCTGGCCGGCGCCCGGCTTCAGCTCGATCAGGCCGTGCTTGTCCAGCAGATGGAGGGCGCGGCCCTCGTTGGTGGAGTCGTTGGGGACGGCCACGGTGTCGCCGGAGCCCAGCTTCCCCAGGCTGCCGGCCTTCTTGGAGTAGAGGCCCAGCGGCTCCAGTTCGACGTCGACGACCGGCACGATGTGCGTGCTGTTCTTCTTGTTGAAGTCGTCGAGGTACGGCTTGTGCTGGAAGAAGTTGGCGTCGACCTCGCCGGACTCGGTGGCCGTGTTGGGCACCACGTAGTCGTTGAACTTGCGGACGTCGAGCTTGAGCCCCTCCTTCTCGGCGAGGTTCTTCTCGACGTACTCCAGGATCTCCGCGTGCGGGGTGGGCGACGCGGCGATGGTGAGGGTGTCCTCGTCGTCACCGCTCTGCCCCAGGCCGTAGCCGATCAGCGCCAGCGGGACGACGACCGCGGCGGCCACCGCCACGGTGCGGCCCCGGCCCAGGCGCGCCAGTCGGCGCCCCGCTCCGCCGTTGCCTGCGGCGGGGCCGCCCCGGTCCGAGGCGAGCAGCCGGACGACCGCGTCACCGATGATCTGCACGGCGGTGACGATGACGATCAGCGCGACCACGGTGGCGATCATGACGCTGGTCTCGAATCGCTGGTAGCCGTACTGCACCGCCACCGACCCCAGCCCGCCGCCGCCGACGGTGCCGGCCATCGCCGAGTAGCCGATCAGCACGATGACGGTCGTCGTCAGTCCGGCCACCAGGGACGGCAGGGCCTGCGGCAGCAGGGCCTTGAAGACGACGGTGGGGGTGCCGCCGCCCATCGCCTGCACGGCCTCGACCAGGCCGTGGTCCACCTCGCGCACGGCGGTCTCGACCAGCCGGGCGAAGAACGGGATGGCGCCGATGGCGAGCGGCACGATCGCGGCGGTGGAGCCGACGGACTGGCCGACCACGAAGCGGGTGAAGGGGATCAGCGCGATCAGCAGGATGATGAACGGCAGCGAGCGGCCGACGTTCACGAGCGCGCCGACAGTCTTGTTGACGGAGGCGTTCTGCAGCATCCCGCCCTTGTCGGTCAGCACGAGGAGCAGGCCCAAAGGCAGCCCGCCGACGACCGCGATCAGGGTGGAGCAGCCGACCATGTAGAGGGTGTCCCAGAACCCCTGGGACAGCAGCGGCTGTATCTCGGACCAGCTCACTTGACACCCTCCTTGACGGGCCGGCCGGCGGCCTCGCTCTTCGCCTCGCCCGGCGCCGTCGCCGCGACCTCCACCGTCAGCCCCTGCTCGCGCAGGAAACCGATCGGCACGACGTTGTCCTCGAAGCTGCCGGGCAGCTCGATGCGCATCCGCCCGACCTGCTTGCCGCCGACCGTGTCCATGGCCGCGCCCAGGATGGAGATGTCCACGTTGTAGGTGCGCGACAGCTTGGAGATCACCGGCTCGGTGGTGGTCTCCCCGTGGAAGGTGACGTCCACGACCGTGCGGTCGGGCGTCGAGGGGACGCCACCGACCGGGAAGAGCTCTCGCGCCAGCTCGGAGCCGGGGGTGGCCAGCAGCTCGGGGACGGTGCCGGACTCGGTGACGCGGCCGTCCTGCATCAGCGCGGCCGAGTCGCAGACGGCCTTGACGACGTCCATCTCGTGGGTGATGAGCAGCACGGTGAGGCCGAGCTGCTCCTTGAGGTCGCGCAGCAGTTGCAGCACGGAGCGGGTGGTCTCGGGGTCGAGCGCGGAGGTCGCCTCGTCGGACAGCAGCACCTTGGGGTCGCCGGCCAGGGCGCGGGCGATGCCGACGCGCTGCTTCTGGCCACCGGACAGCTGCGCCGGGTAGGCCTTGGCCCGGTCGTCGAGTCCGACCAGTTCGAGCAGCTCGTGGGCCTTGCGGACGCGCTCCTGGCCGGAGTGGCCGAGGATCTCCAGCGGCAGCTCGACGTTGCCCAGCACGGTGCGTGAGGAGAGCAGGTTGAAGTGCTGGAAGACCATGCCGATACGGCCGCGCGCCCGGCGCAGTTCCTTGCCGGCGCGCTTGCCCTTGCCGGCCAGCGCGGTCAGCTCCTGCCCGTCGACGGTGACGGTGCCCGAGGTGGGCCGCTCCAGGAGGTTGACGCAGCGGATGAGGGAGGACTTGCCGGCGCCGCTCTGGCCGACGACGCCGAAGACCTCGCCCTCGCCTACGTGGAGATCGACGCCGTCCAGTGCGGTGACCTCGCGGTCACGGGTGCGATAGACCTTCGTGAGGTCCTTTGTCGTGATCACAGAAACGTCCGTGGGTGTCGGTGGGATGTGCGCTGGGTGGGTGCCGTCCCAGAGGCGCGCGGCGCGGCCCGCGGGCGCGGCAGCACCGTTTCCGGGCACGCAGCGGTGCGGCGTGCGGCGCGGGTGACCGCGGTGCGGTGGGTGGCGGTGCCGGTGGAGCGGGGCGCGGGCGCGTGACTCGCTTCGGGGCGCGAGTCGCCTCGGTCAGCTCAGGCGGGGGCCCTCAGCGGGCACACATTCGCCGCGCGGTGTGCGGCGGCCAGGCACGGCTGCGCAGACAGCGAGCGCCGGGCGCCCATGTCGCCTCGGTCGCAAGCGTGCGGCAGCTCGTCGTGTTCATGGTCCTCAGTAAACCAGATGAGACGGACGACACCGAGGCCCCTGTCCACATGACGGACACCACAATGGACACGGGCCGCCGCACGGCCCGGCTCGCTCAGTCCTCCGCGACGACCGTCACACCCGAGGCCGTGGTCTGCGCGCGCACCGCGCTCAGGTCGGCGACGACCACGTCGGCGCGCAGCTCGTCGCGGGCGTGCGTGGTGGCCAGGCCCACGGTCCGCATACCGGCCCGGCGGCCCGCTTCCAGTCCTGCCGGCGCGTCCTCGAAGACCACGCAGCGTGCGGGGTCGGCACCCAGCTTCTCCGCCGCCACCAGGTAGGGCTCCGGGTCGGGCTTGCCGCGGGTGATGTCGTCGGCGGCGATCACCAGCGGCGCCTCGATGCCCACGGCCCGCAACCGCGCCTCGGCCAGCTCGCGGGTGGCGGAGGTGACCACGGCCCAGCTTCCCCGCGGCAGCGAGGCCAACAGCGCGACGGTGCCCGGCAGCGCGAACACCCTGCCGTGCGGCACGTCCTCCACCTCCAGACGCTTGATCCGCTCCAGCGCCTCGGGCACCCGCTCGGCGGGCAGCAGGTCCGCCACGATGTCGGCGGCGGGCCGGCCGTGCAGCTCGACCGCCGCGAAGTCCTCCGCGCTGATCCCGTACTCGTGCGCCCAGCGGGTCCAGCAGCGGATCACGGACTCCATGGACGAGAGCAGGGTGCCGTCGTTGTCG
This sequence comes from Streptomyces sp. CNT360, assembly GCF_000424785.1. NCBI lineage: Bacteria > Bacillati > Actinomycetota > Actinomycetes > Kitasatosporales > Streptomycetaceae > Streptomyces > Streptomyces sp. CNT360. The sequence continues at coordinate 271,057 of NZ_AUKO01000004.1, forward strand.
AACAGCAGGGTCGCGGGGGCGTCGAACTTCATGCCGGGCAGCGTACGTGGGAGAGCGCGCGGAACGGATGCGGGCCCCGGGCCCCGCGGGGTGGCCACGGGTCGCTCCCGGGCGCGAGCGGGCACGGGCGCGGGCGGCGGCAGGCACGGGGGCGGGCGCCGGCGGGCACGGGAGCCCTTCTAGACTCCTTCACATGCTCACCCCGCTCACCGTCACGCTGGCCGTGGCCGCACTTGTGCTGGCCGCGTGGTGCGGCTGGGCGGCCTACCGGGACCAGCCGACCAAGGACTGGCACTTCATCGGCATGGCCGTGGTGACCCTGCTCGCCCTGGTCCAGTTGGTGGTGGGGATCGTGCAGGTCGCGCGGGGGCAGCACCCGGCGGACGGGTCGGTGATCTTCTTCTCGTACCTGGTCGGCGTCCTGGCGTGCGTACCCGTGGTGGGGCTGGTCTCGCTGACCGAGCGCACCAAGTGGGGCTCGCTGATCGTGGTCGCCGGGGCCGTGGTGCTCGCGGTGCTCCAGGTGCGGCTCTACGACATCTGGGGAGGCGGCACCGGTGCCTGAACCGACGACCACGGAGAGCTCCCCCGCACCCCGGCGCACCGGCGGCCTCAACTCGGGGCCCGGCAAGCTCCTGGTGACGCTGTACGGGATCGTCGCGGTGGGCGCGGCGTCCCGCTCGATCGTGCAGCTGTCCATGGACTTCGACAAGGCGCCCCTGGCCTACCTGCTCTCGGCGGTGGCCGGGCTGGTCTACACCTTCATCACGGTATCCCTGGTGCGCGGGGGCGAGACGGCGCGCAAGGCCGCCCTCGGCTGCTGCGTGCTGGAGTTGATCGGGGTGCTGACGGTCGGCACCTGGACGCTGGTGGAACCCTCCGCCTTCCCCGACGCCACGGTCTGGTCGGACTACGGGATGGGCTACCTGTTCATTCCGGTGGCCCTCCCCGTGACCGGGCTGTGGTGGCTGCGGCGTGGCCACCGGGACCACGCCGCCTCCGCCGCCGGCTGAGGCCGTCGGCCACCGGTTCCGCGGCCGTCGCGCCGGGCGTTCAGGCGCTGGTCGCGTACTCCGCGGCGTCCTTCTGGAGAGCGACCAGCGTCACCTGGCGGTCCCGCTCGGTGCCGACCGGGGAGTAGCCGCTGCGCCGGTACAGGCGCAGATTGCCCTCGCTGCGGCTGCCGGTCACCAGGTGATAGCGCTTGGCTGCGAACTCCGCGGCGAGCCGGGCCTCGACGGCCGCCAGCAGCCGTCCGCCCAGGCCGTGCCCCTGCAGACGCGGGTGCACACACAGCCGGCCGATCCTGGCGGTGCCCTCGGAGTCGACGTGACCGCGCACGGACCCGACGACCTCCTCACCGAGGCGGGCCACGGCCACGCAGCCCCGGTCGAGTTCGACGCGCAGCTCCTCCAGCGTCTGGACGAGCGGTTCGATGCGGTAGTCGCCGTACAGCTCCGCCTCGCGCTGGAAGCAGAGGTACTGCAGCTTCAGTATCTGTTCGACGTCGCGCTCGTCCGCCGCAGAGATGGTCACGCTCATGCCCATGTGCGCATGCCTCCCCAAGTTGTGTGCGCCCGGGCACGTGCAAGTGAGGGTGTCGCGCCCGCGCTGTCTGCCCTGGTGACGCCGGTTACCTCTCGCACCCTTCCCTTCGGGGAGGGCGGCGGAACCTTCGCCGCGAGCATTCTGCGCAGGCATTCCAGACAGCGGGAACGCAGCGGGCCGACGGCGCCCTGTGAGATTCCCAACGCATGGGCGATTTGCGGGTATGTGGGCTCTCCGCCGGACAGCAGGGCCCGCAGCAGGAGGGGGCACCGTCCGGGCAGCAGCGCCACCGCTGCGGACACCTCGCGGAGGCGCTCGGCGGCGAGCAGCGGCGCCTCGGTCTCGCTGGCCGTGTCGCCCGCGCCGTCGGCGGAGGTGACGCGGCGCTGCGCCGGTACGCGCGGCCCGTCGGGCGTACCCACCGGCACCTCGCGCCGTCGCGGACGGGCGGCGAGGCGGGCCTCGGCGGCCACGGCCTCCCGCAGCCAGGTGGCGGGCTCGGGGGGCGGCCCCTGTTGCGGTAACCGCTCCAGCCAGCGCAGCCACACCCCTTGGCACAGGTCCGCCGGGTCGACGCCGGGAAGGGCCGCCGCCTCGGCCGCGCACTCGGCACGCAGCAGTGCGTGCAGGCCGGGTTCCAGGAGGGAGGGCTGCGGGAAGGGCTGGTCCATACGCCGGTGCACGCGCGCCGCCCGCCCGCGGTTGCCGGACGGGCGGCGCATCACTCGACGGTGTCAGGTCGTCGTCCGCCGGGCCGCCCCTCGCGGCCCGGCGCGGGAACCCGTGCCGGGCCGGGCGCAGCCGCGGCGCCCGCGGCGGTCACGCGTCGTTGCGGAACTCTTCAGCGACCAGCAGGGCGGTGTCGCAGTTGTCGGAGAAGAGGCCGTCGATGCCCGTGGCGAAGTACCGCTTGAAGACGCCGAAGGAGTCGCCGTAGGCGTTCGGGTCGTCGCCCTTGCGGAAGTCGACGGGGAGGAAGGTGTTCTCGTTGCGCACGGTGTAGGGGTGCACCAGGAGGTCCTGCGCATGCGCGTCCCGCACCAGGCTGGTCGGCTCGCCGAGCGTGCCGTCCTTCTCCCGGGGGATGACCAGCTCCAGGGTGGGGCCGACGCCCTGCGCGAACCGGGCCATCCACTTCAACCCCTCGGGCTCGACGAGATCGGCGACCGTGCGCGGGTCGTTCGCCTCCACGAAGTCCCAGGGGCGGGAGGTGAGCCCGGACAGCAGCACGACGCCGGGGCAGTCCACGAGCTTGCTCAGCGTCCGGATGCTGCTCGGCTCGAAGGACTGCACGAAGTTCGGCGCGTGCGCCGTGTGCCGCCCGTAGCGGCGCAGCAGCTCGGCGAGCGGCTTCTCCAGCGCCAGGCCCAGCTTGCGGAAGTAGGTGGGGTGCTTGGTCTCGATGTGCAGCCACACCCGGCGGCCGCGACGCCGCCCCTGCTCCTCGGCCCAGTCCAGGACCTCCTTGAAGGTGGGGACCTCCCAGCGGCCGTCGTAGAGGGTGTTGTGCTGGCGCGTCTGGGGGATGCGCTCCTTGGCGCGGAGCGTCTTGAGCTCCGTGAGGGTGAAGTCCTCGGTGAACCAGCCGGTCAGCTCGGTGCCGTCCACCGTCTTGGTGGTCTTGCGGGAGGCGAACTCGGGGTGGTCGGCCACGTCGGTGGTGGCGGTGATGTCGTTCTCGTGCCGGCACACCAGGTGCCCGTCCTTGGTGGGGCACAGGTCCTGCTCGATGACGTCGGCCCCCATGTCGAGGGCGAGCTGGTAGGAGCCCAGCGTGTGCTCGGGACGGTAGCCACTGGTGCCGCGGTGTGCGATGACGCAGGGGGTGGGCAGGGACTGGTGCCCGTGCCCCCGCTCGCCGGAGCCGCTGCGCTGCCGGTCCGCGGCCTGGGCGGTACCGCCCGCGCCCAGGGTGACGGCACCCGCCGCACTCAGCGCCGCCGCTGCCGACAGCACGGTTCTGCGGCCCGGCTGCTGCTCCTGTCCCATGCGCTCTCCCGAGAGGTCTCGTGGCACCGAGGTCCGGTCACTGCCACATGCCGGGGTGATCGTAGGACCGGGTGGGCGGCGTGCGGGAGACATCAGTGCGAACGAGGGGAAAACAGGGCCGAGTCGGAGGACGAGGAGTGGGCAATACGGAGCAAGCGGCGTCAACTCCCCGTAACGGGACAAGCAACCCGGTGTGCTCGACACCCGGTACGGCGAGTATCGTCCTCATCTGCGCTTCCGTGCGCAGACCCACGCGCACGGCCACACCGACTGGGCGGAGGGTCCGTTGTCCCGTTTCCGGCTGATCAAGGCAGTGCTCGGCCCGCTCCTTCGCGTGCTGTTCAGGCCGCAGGTCGAAGGGGCCGACCGCATTCCCGGCTCGGGGCCGGTGATCCTGGCGGGCAACCACCTCACCTTCATCGACTCGATGATCCTCCCGCTGGTCACCACCCGTCAGGTGTTCTTCATCGGCAAGGACGAGTACGTCACCGGCAAGAGCCTCAAGGGCCGTCTGATGGCGTGGTTCTTCACCGGCGTCGGCATGATCCCCGTCGACCGGGACGGCGGCCGCGGCGGTGTCGCCGCGCTGATGACCGGCCGCCGCATCCTGGAGGAGGGCAGGCTCTTCGCGATCTACCCGGAGGGCACCCGCTCCCCCGACGGCCGCCTCTACCGGGGCCGTACGGGCATCGCGCGGCTGACCCTCATGACGGGCGCCCCCGTCGTGCCGTTCGCGATGATCGGTACGGACGCGGTCCAGCCGGACGGCAAGGGCCTCCCGCGGATCGGCGGCGGCCGCCGCATCACCGTCCGCTTCGGTGAGCCGCTCGACTTCTCCCGCTACGACGGCATGGACCGCGACCGCTACGTGCTCCGCGCGGTGACCGACGAGGTGATGAGCGAGGTCATGGAGCTGTCGGGCCAGGAGTACGTCGACATGTACGCCACCAAGGCCAAGGCCGCCTGACCGCCTCTCCCTCCCCGGCCCGGGGCCCAAGCGCCCTCACTCCTGCGTCGGCACCTCGCCCAGCGTCTGCCCGCGCAGCAGCCGCCAGGCCAGCACGGCGGCGGCCAGCAGCACGACGGCCCCCACCGCGGCGCCGTACCGCAGGCCCTGGGTGAAGGTGTCCCGCGCCACGTCCAGCAGCGCGTCCCGGGCGCCACCGGGCAGTCCGTGCGCCGTGCGGACCGCCTCACCCAGCGACTGCCTGGCGTGCTCGGCGGCGCCCCCGGGCACCCCCGCTGGCGTCGGGAACGCGCGGTAGACCCCGGTCACCACCGATCCGAGCAGGGCGATGCCCAGTGCGGCACCCAGCTCGTACGCGGTCTCCGAGACGGCCGACGCCGCGCCCGCCTGCTCCTTGGGAACCGCGGAGAGGATGACGTCCGCGGTCACCGTGAACGCCAGCCCCGCGCCGAGGCCGACCACCAGCAGGACACCGCCCAGCAGCGGATAGCCGGATCCGGCCTGGAGCCACAGGCAGGCGCCCAGTGCCAGACCCACCGCCACCAGGCCCCCGGAGACGGCGCCGCGCACCGAGGTGCGGCGGGCGAACCAGCCCGCGAACAGCCCGGCGACGACGGACCCGATCGCGGCGGGCAGCTCGGCGAGCCCCGCCTGGACCGGGGTGCGGCCCTGCACCATCTGGAGGAACTGGGAGAGGAAGAAGACCAGCCCGGACAGGCCGAGGATGGTCAGCAGGTCGGCGAGGACCGCACCGGTGAAGCCGCGGTGGGTGAACAGCCGCATGTCCAGCAGCGGTGCCGGCAGGCGCAACTGCCGCCTGACGAACGCGTACAGCCCGGCCAGGCCGACCAGGCCCGTCACCGCCACGTCCCAGCGGAAGCCGTAGGCGGCGCCCTCCTTGACGGCGTAGACGACGGCGATGATGCCCACCATGGACAGGCCGACACTCGGCAGGTCCCACGGCCCGGGAGCCGGATTCCTCGACTCGGGCAGCAGCTTGCTGCCCACCAGCACCAGCACGGCCATCACCGGCAGGTTGATCAGGAAGACCGAGCCCCACCAGAAGTGCTCCAGCAGGAACCCGCCGACGACGGGCCCCACGGCGGTGCCGGCGGCCGTCATGGCACCCCAGATGCCGACGGCCAGGCTGCGCTCCCGCGGGTCGGGGAAGATGTTGCGGATCAGCGCGAGCGTGGACGGCATCAGGGTGGCACCGGCGGCACCCATCAGCGCCCGCCACACGATCATGGCCTCGGCACTGTGGGCGTAGGCGGTCAGCACGGAGAGGGCGCCGAAGGCGAGGGAGCCGGTCAGCAGCAGCTTCTTGCGGCCGATGCGGTCTCCCAGGCTGCCCATGGAGACCAGCAGTCCGGCGATGACGAAGGAGTAGACGTCGCCGATCCACAGCAGTTGGGTGCTGGAGGGGCGCAGGTCCTCGCTCAGGAAGGGGGCGGCCAGCCCGAGGACGGTGACGTCGATGCCGACCAGCAGCACGGCCAGCACCAGCACCGCGAGGGCGATCCAGCGCAGCCGGGAGGGGTCGCCGCCGGGCCGGGCCTCGGTGTGCGTCCCGGGTCCTGCGAACTTGCTGCTCATCTCTCACTGCTCCGTCGTGCGCCGTCGAGCAGCAGCTCGACGGTCATCCGTGCCGAGTCGCGGGCCGCGACCCTGCCGTCCTGGACCGCCCAGGCCGACGCGGTGACCAGCGCGTAGAGCGCTTCGGTCAGCCAGGCCGGGGTCAGATCGATCCGGAAGGCCCCCTCCTGCTGTCCGCGCCGGAAGAGGGCGCCGATGCGCTCGTCGATGCGGGTCCAGCCCGCGTTCTGTTCGCCGGGTTCGAAGAGCTGGTTCTCGGTGACGAGGAAGCCGAGGAACCCTGCGTGCGGTTCGGCTTCGGCGATGACGCGCCGCACGGCCTCGGCGGCGTCGCCCTCCTCGATGTGCGCGGCGTCCAGCGCGGCGTCCAGGCGCTGGAGGCCGAGGTGTTCGAGCGCGCGTATGAGCGCGTCGCGCCCGGCGAAGTGCCGGTGCAGGGTGGCGCGGCTGATGCGCGCGGCCTTGGCGATGTCGTCCATCGAGGAGGTCGGCCGCCGCGTCAGCACGTCCGCCGCTGTGCTCAGCAGCGCTTCCCGGTCCAGAGACATGAGACGAGGCTACCGCGCATGAGACGAACATGTCGCATACGAGACAGCAGCCCTGCGAAAAGAGCAGTCGTCGAGGCGGCAATCGGGCGCGACAGCACAAGTGCCCCGCCGCAGTAGCGCGGCGGGGCACCTTCGTGCGGGCGGCCGGCTCAGCGCCAGGCGCAGCTCCCCTGCGTGGCGCCCTTCTCCACGGCGCGCTCGGCCTCCTTGTGCGGCAGCACCCGGGTCTTCCTGCCCGTGCACACAGCGCTCCGGTCGGCGTAGCCGGCCGCGTCCAGCAGGATCTGGTCCCAGTGGCGGTACTGCACGTCGTGGCCGCTGTCGCCGTAGGTGCGTACGGTCGGCTTGCCCGGCAGCGCCGTGTTCCAGCGGGCCTGCGTCGCGGGCGGCACGGTGGTGTCCTTCTTGCCGGTGTAGACGTAGGCCGGTGCCGTCAGCTTCGCCAGGTCGGGGCCGGGCCGCTCGCAGTAGAGCTTCTGCTCGTGGACCTGTGCCGACGGATCACCCTTCTGCCCGCGCAGGTAGTACGAGCGGGCACCGTCCTCCTCGGCGCGGTCGGTGAAGCCGGGGATGTCGTGCATGGGGCTGTCCTCGGGGAAGCCCCACCACTTGCGGGGGTCGCGGATCTGTTCCCCGAAGTCCTTCTTCAGCTCCGCGTCGCTCTTGCCGCAGTAGTCCGCCTTGGCGCCGTACGGCGGGAGGGCGGCCGCCAGGTGCAGGGAGGCGATCCGTGCGGGCGCGTCGGCGGCGAAGTGGGCCGCGTAGGGGCCGCCCCCCGAGATGGCGACGACGGCCGCCTTGCGCAGGTGGAGCTTGTCGAGCACGGCCCGCACGTCCGCGGTGTAGTCGGCGAAGCCGAGCTTCGGGTCGTACTCCGTGTCGCCGAAGCCGTTGCGCTCCACGGATATCAGACGCAGGTCCAGCTTCTGCCGGGTGGTGCGCAGGAACTCCGTCATCCCCGAGGCGCGGGCGGTGGTTCCGGTGCCGCCGAAGAACAGCACCGGGGTACCGCCCTTCTCGCCCGTGTCGCTGTAGTGCACGGTGCGGCCGTCGTGCCGGGTCTCGTGCATCGGCGGGCCCAGCGGATCGAAGTCGTCCTGGACCGCGGGGGCGGGCTTGCGGTCCGCCTCGGCCTGCGAGGCTCCGGCGGTGAACCCGACTCCCCCCGCGACCACCGCCGCGGAAAGGGTGAGGGCCACTGCGGCTGTCGATGCCTTTTTCATTTCTCGGTCTCCCAGTTGTCAAGGTGCGGAGGACCACCTGCCCACAAATCTGTGTGTCATGCACGCATTAACCGCGGTGACCGGCGATGACCTGCGGCTTCACTCCCACGGGAGCTCGCCGCGCCGCCGCCAGTACACCTCCGGCTCCTCCACCAGGTCGGCCAGCAGGGCCACTTGGTCCTCGGCGGGCTCCACCGCCGTGGCCGCCAGGTTGGAGTGCAGGGCCCCGGCGGACGCCGCCCCGGACAGCACGACGCCGGCCCACGGCTGGCGCAGCACGGCGGCGAGCGCGACGGCGTCCGGCGTGGTCCCCGCGGCCTCGGCCACCATGTGCAGATCCCGCGGCTCCTGCCCGCCCGCCAGGCGCCCGTTGGCCAGCGCCTCCTTCACGATGACCGTGAGCCCCGCCGCGTGCGCCTCGGCCAGCGCCGCCGCCGCCGAGGTCTCCAGCAGGTTGTAGGTGCTCTGGACGGTACGGAAGAGCGGCTTGCCGTCCACGGCGACGGTCAGCGCCGCACGGATCGCCTCGGCCTGCGCGGGCCCGCTGGTGCTGAAGCCGATCGTGACACCGTCCGCCGCCAGCCCGGCGAGCCGCTCGTGCAGCGCGGGGTCCGTCAGCGCGGGGCTGTCGGGGGTGACGGAGTGGATCTGGTAGAGGTCGAGCCGGTCGCCCAGCAGGTCTCGGGTCTCGGCGCGCTGCCGCTCGAAGGCGTCGAGCGAGTGGTCCTTGACCTCGTGCACCTCGGCGTCCGTGCGCCACTCCCCCACGTACGTGTAGCCCCACTTGCTGCCGACGACCAGGTCGTCGGCCTCCGGGTGCGCGCGCAGCCAGGCGGCGAGGAACTCCTCCGCCCGGCCGTAGGAGCGCGCCACGTCGACGTACCGCACGCCCTGCGCGTAGGCCGCGTCGAGCAGTTCGTGGGTACGGGCGCGCAACGCCTCCACAGAACGGTCGGCGGGCAGTTCGGCCTCCCGCCCGAGCGTGAGGTACGCGGGACGGCCCACGGCCGCCAGCCCGAGGCCGAGGCGGGCGGTCGGCGTGGTCGCGGCGGCAAGGCGGCTGAAGGACATCGGCATCTCCCCGGCCGGGCGTGGCTCCGGCCCTCTCGGCGTCGGCTCCGACAAGCCGCACCACCGTAGCCGCCCCGCTCCGCGGAGCGCGCACCCCGGCGTGGGACAGGCCCCGTTCGCACCCGGATGCCGTCCCGGCGGGTGCACCGCTCAGCCGGTCGGGGCCGGTGGGCGAGCGCTCAGCGCTTGGCGTCGGCCCACGCGCGCTGGCTCTCCAGATCGGTGCGGAAGTCGGCGAGCTGGGCGGCGACGGCCGAGGGCGCTGTGCCGCCCCGCCCGTCCCGGGCTGCCAGGGCCCCGGGCACGTTCAGGACCTCCCGTACGTCGGGCGTCAGGTGCGGGGAGAGCGCGGCGAACTGCTCGTCCGTCAGCTCGTCCAGCTCGATACCCGCGCTCTCGCACTCCTTGACGCAGGCGCCCGCCACCTCGTGCGCGACCCGGAACGGGACGCCGCGCTTGACCAGCCACTCCGCCACGTCGGTGGCCAGCGAGAAGCCGGCCGGGGCCAGCTCGGCCATCCGGTCCCCGTGCACCGTGAGCGTGGCCGTCATGCCGGTGAACGCGGGCAGCAGCAGCTCCAGTTGGTCGATGGAGTCGAAGACCGGCTCCTTGTCCTCCTGGAGGTCCCGGTTGTAGGCCAGCGGCAGCGCCTTGAGCGTCGTCATCAGCCCGGTCAGATTGCCGATCAGCCGCCCCGACTTGCCGCGCGCCAGCTCCGCGATGTCCGGGTTCTTCTTCTGCGGCATGATCGAGGAGCCGGTCGAGAAGGCGTCGTGGAGGGTGACGAAGGAGAACTCCTTCGTGTTCCAGAGGATGATCTCTTCGGCGATCTTCGAGACGTCCACCCCGATCATCGCGGTGACGAACGCGAACTCCGCCACGAAGTCGCGGGAGGCCGTGCCGTCGATGGAGTTCGCCGCGCTGCCGCCCTCGAAGCCGAGGTCGGCAGCGACCGCCTCCGGGTCCAGACCCAGCGAGGAGCCGGCCAGCGCGCCCGAGCCGTACGGCGACACGGCGGTCCGTGCGTCCCACTGGCGCAGCCGCTCCGCGTCCCGGGCGAGCGCCTGGGCGTGGGCGAGGACGTGGTGCGCGAACAGCACGGGCTGGGCGTGCTGGAGGTGGGTGCGGCCGGGCATCGCGACCTCGGGGTGCGCCTCGGCCAGGCCGACGAGCGCGCCCTGGAGGTCGGCCAGCAGCCCGCCCAGCACGCGGGCGTGGTCCCGCAGATACATCCGGAAGAGCGTGGCGACCTGGTCGTTGCGGGAGCGGCCCGCGCGCAGCTTGCCGCCCAGGTCGTTGCCGACCCGCTCCAACAGGCCGCGCTCCAGCGCCGTGTGGACGTCCTCGTCGGCGAGGGTGCCCTGGAAGGCGCCCGAGGCGACGTCCCGCTCCAGGGCGTCGAGCCCGTCGATCATCCGGCCCAGCTCGTCCGTCGTGAGCAGGCCCGCCGCCTGGAGCACCCGGGCGTGGGCCCGGGATCCGGCGATGTCGTACGGCGCGAGGCGCCAGTCGAAGTGGACCGAGGCGGAGAGCTTCTCCAGGGCTTCGGCCGGCCCGTCCGCGAAGCGGCCGCCCCAAAGGCGGATGTCGCTGCCGCTGTTGTCGCTGCTCACTGCTGCGCTACTCCTGGCGGGGGTTCGGTTGCGTGACCGGCCACGGGCCGGGTGGTACACGTGGGCACCCCGGCGCTCGCGGCGCGGGGTGCCCACGTCAGGCAGGGCGAAAGGACGAGCTTACGCCTGCGCCTGGTCGCGTTTGGCGGCCATCTTGCTGCTGAGGCCGAAGATCTCGATGAAGCCCTTGGACATCGACTGGTCGAAGGTGTCACCCGTGTCGTAGGTCGCCAGGTTGAAGTCGTACAGCGACTGCTCGGAGCGGCGTCCGGTGACCACCGCGCGCCCGCCGTGCAGGGTCATCCGCACATCGCCGGTGACGTGCTGGTTGGCCTCGTCGACGAAGCCGTCCAGGGCCCGCTTGAGCGGGGAGAACCACATGCCGTCGTAGACGAGCTCGGTCCAGCGCTGCTCGACCTGCCGCTTGTAGCGGGCCAGTTCCCGCTCGACGGTGACGTTCTCCAGCTCCTGGTGGGCGGTGATCAGCACCATGGCGCCGGGCGCCTCGTACACCTCGCGGGACTTGATGCCCACCAGCCGGTCCTCGACCATGTCGATCCGGCCGATGCCCTGGGCCCCGGCCCGCTCGTTGAGCTGCTGGATCGCCTGCAGGACGGTGACGGGCTTGCCGTCGAGGGCGACCGGGACACCCGCGGAGAAGGTGATGACGACCTCGTCGGCCTCGCGCGGGGTGGCGGGGTTGGAGGTGTACTCGTACACGTCCTCGATCGGGGCGTTCCAGATGTCTTCGAGGAAGCCGGTCTCGACGGCGCGGCCGAAGACGTTCTGGTCGATGGAGTAGGGCGACTTCTTGCTCGTCGCGATGGGCAGGCCCTTCTCCTCGCAGAAGGCGATGGCCTTGTCGCGGGTCATGGCGTAGTCGCGGACGGGCGCGATGCACTTCAGATCGGGCGCGAGGGAGGAGATGCCGGCCTCGAACCGCACCTGGTCGTTGCCCTTGCCGGTGCAGCCGTGGGCGACGGTGCCGGCGCCGTGCTTCTTCGCCGCGGCCACCAGGTGCTTGACGATGGTGGGCCGGGACAGCGCGGAGACCAGCGGGTAGCGGTCCATGTAGAGGCCGTTGGCCTTGATCGCCGGCAGGCAGTACTCCTCGGCGAACTCGCTCTTGGCGTCGGCGACCTCGGCCTCGACGGCGCCGCAGGCCAGCGCACGCTTGCGGATGACGTCCAGGTCCTCGCCGCCCTGGCCGACATCGACGGCGACGGCGACGACCTCCGCACCCGTCTCCTCGGCGATCCAGCCGATGCAGACTGAGGTGTCCAGGCCGCCGGAGTAGGCGAGTACGACGCGCTCGGTCACTGGCTTCTCCTTACGTGCATGCGCTGACTGGTATAAGTATGCACTCCCTCGTATGTTTCGTCAACGCGTCTGCGACCTGCGCGGATGTCGGCCGGGACGGCTCACAGGCGGGCCTTCAGCTCCTCCTCCAGCACCCGCGTATGACCGATCGAGGGGTCCTTCACGGCCGTGACCAACGTGAGGGTCCCGGCGCCGGGGGCGGCCGCCAGCAGCGCGTCGAGCGCCCGCCCGCCCTCCTCGGTGGCCAGCTCCGCGCGGTAGCGCTCCGCGAAGTCCTCGAAGCGGTCGGGATCGTGCCGGTACCACTTGCGCAGCTCCGTACTGGGGGCGACGTCCTTGTTCCAGTCGTCCAGCGCCGCCTTCTCCTTGGACTCGCCACGCGGCCACACCCGGTCGACCAGCACCCGGACACCGTCGGTGGCGGGCTGCGGGTCCTCGTAGACGCGCCGCACCTGGATCTTCGGCTTCTTCCTCGCTGCCATGGCGTCAGCATGCGCGCGGCGACGGAAGGCCCGCATGTTGACGCTGTTCACATAGCGGGCTAGCTTACCGCCATGGCTGACTTCCCGCGTCTCGCACGGCACCTGTGGCACCAGCTCGAACCCGTCTACGCCTCCGTCCACTTCGCTCCCGAGGTCGCCGCGGAGACCGCCGCTCTCGGCTACGACACCACCGAACGCTGGCCGGCCTACTTCGCCCTGCGCGCAGCCCCGCTCGGCTCCGCCTCCCCCGAGACGGTGGCCGCCACCTTCTACAGCTTCAGCCCGCACACGGTCGCCACCCACGTGCCCGCGGCATGGCAGACGGCCACGCCCGAGGCGGTGCTGGCGGCGCGCGCCCGCGGCGTGGACGCGGCGCTGCGCGCCGTACTCGGGGACCGGATCACCGAGCACGGCCTCATCGAGGCAGCGGAGCTGGCCCGGACCGCCGCCGAGGCCGCCGACCTGGCCGGGCGCCCGCTCGCCGCCGCCAACGCTGCGCTGCCCTGGCCGCAGGAGCCGCACCTGGTCCTGTGGCAGGCGGCCAACATCCTGCGCGAGCACCGGGGCGACGGCCACCTCGCCGCCCTCCTGACCGCCGGGCTGGACGGCTGCGAGGCGCTGGTCTCCTTCGCCGCGATCGGTGCCGCGCCGGTGGAGAACTTCGCCTCACGCGGCTGGAGCGAACAGGAGTGGGCCGCCGCCGGGCAACGGCTCGCCGCGCGCGGGCTGATGGACGAGGAAGGGATCGCCACCGACGCCGGGCGGGACCTGCGCGAGGAGGTGGAGCGGCGGACGGACGAGCTGGCCGCGGGGCCGTACCGGGCCCTCGGCGAGAAGGGGTGCGCACGGCTGGCGGAGCTGAGCCGCCCCGCCTTCGCAGCCGTCATCGAAACGGGACTCCTGCCCGCCCGCTCGACACTGGGCATCCTCACCGTGCCCTCCCCCGCACCCCGCTGACACGGGCACTGTTGCGCGAGGGCCACCGCATGGTGCCGCCCCCTACGCCGCGCAGCCCCACGCCTCCGAGCGGGCCTGCGGTCTGCCCGGCCCGTGGACGCCGTCTGCGCTCAAGCGGTTCCTCGCCCCTCGCCAGGGGCTGCCGGGTGCCCCACGCCGTCCGCGTCGAGGTCGCCTCGCGGCGCCCTCCGGACCGCGATCAGGGCGGCGTCGTCGTCGAGGCTGCCGCCCGCGTGGGTGAGCAGGGCGTCCCTGACCCGTTCGACCGCGGAGTGCGGGTCGTCGTCGGCGCAGGCAGGCAGGCGCTGTGCGAGGGGGAAGAAGGTGCCCGCCCCGTCTCGGGCCTCGATGACCCCGTCGGTGTACAGCAGAAGCAGATCGCCGGTGTCCAGCGGGAAGGAGTCGACCTGGTATCCGTCTGGGCCGAGGCCGCCCAGTCCCAGCGGGGCCCCGGGCTGCCTGGCCGACAGGCGGGTGACCTCGCTTCCCCGGAGCAGCAGCGGTGGGGGGTGCCCGCAGTTGACGACCCGGACGACGGGCTCCCCGTCGGGGATCTCCAGGACGGCGGCGGTGACGAAGTCCTCGACGAACTCGGTGGCTCCGACGGTCCCGGCGGGTTCGACGGGTTCGACGGGTTCGACGGCGGGGGCGTCCCCCGGTCGGCCGGGGCCCCGGGTGGCCGCGGGTCCGCCGTGGCCGGGGGTGCCGGGCGTGGGAGCCGCGGACGCGGACGGCTCCCCCATGCCTTCGGTGAAGGTCCGGCTGAGGCTGCGCTCCAGGTCCCGGGTCAGGTCGGCGAGGTCGGGCCGCCGGTGGGCGGCCTCCCGGAAGGCCCCGAGCACGATCGCGGCGTCGCTGACGGCGTCCAGCCCCTTGCCGCGGACGTCACCGATGAGCAGGCGGGTACCTCCCCGCACGCGGGCGACGGCGTACAGATCGCCCCCGATCTGGGCCCCCGCCTCGGCCGCCAGGTAGACCGCGGCGAGCCCGAGCGGACCGGCCCGCCGGGGCAGCGGGCGGAGGATCACCTGCTGGGCCGCCTCCGCAACGGACCTGACCTGCGTCAGCTCCCGGCCGTGGCGCTCCCGTACGGAGCAGAAGACCATGACCACGGCTGTCACGATCGCCAGGGAGAGCACCTGCACCTCGTGGTTGAGGCTGAGCCAGCCACGCCGCGTGACCCCGATGAAGAGCTGCGCCAGCACCGCGAGGCCACCGACACCGGCGACGAGTCCTCTCCCGCCGAGCGCCGCGGCGACGGCGGGGGCGGCGACGAGCAGCGGGCCCAGATGCACGTCCTCCGGCGCGAGGACGTCGACGACGGTGACGGCGGCGATCAGACCGAGCGGGAGTGCCAGCAGCGCACGGCGCCGCTGCTCCGACCGACGGAGAGCTGAGGGAATCTGCCGGGGCCGCACGCTCCACATATACACCGCAGTCCGGCCGCCCGCTCGCTGCCCGCCCCGGCGTCCCGGCGTGGCCCAAGGGCCCACGGAGGGTTCCGCCGTCTTCGAGGTGCAGTCGCTTCTCGTCCGTCACACGGTCGTACACGTCGTGGCAGTCCCCCGGTGCGCGGAAGGGGGCGCCCGTGGCGGGGCGCCACTCTCGTGCAGGCCGGTCCCGTCCCGCAGGTGGCTCACCGTGCTCAGTCGGCCAGCAGGCGCCATGCGGTGAGGGCGAGTGTGGCGCGCATCAGTCCGGCGGGTTCGGCAAGGTCGATGCGCAGGGTCCTGCCGATCTGTTCGAGCCGGCGGGCGACGCTGCTGTGGTGCAGGTGGAGCAGTTCGGCCGCACGGCGCAGGGAACCGGCGGCGCAGTAGGCGTCCAGCGTCTCCAGGTCGCCGGGGTTCTCGGCCACCTGGGCCATCGCCGCCAGGTCGGCGTTGTCGCGTGCGGCGTCCTGCGGGATCTCGGCCAGCAGCGCCAGGGCGCCGAGGTCGGCGTGGCGGACGACGGGAGCGCGCGCGGTGGTGAAGCGCAGCGCGGTGCGGGCCTGCTGCCAGGACCGGTCGGGTGTCCGGGCCGTCCCGATGCCCGCGCGGACGCCCTCCGGGAAGCGGCCCGCGCCGACGGTGGTGGCCAGGATGACGCCCACATCGGACAACGGCGCCGCCTTCACCGGGCGGTCCGGGCACACCAGGGTGCCGATCCGGTCGAGGGGAAGCCGCGCCCGTACGGCGACGACGTGGACGGGCAGGTCGACGGCGAAGCCCAGCAGCCGCAGCGCACGGGCCCGGGCCGCCTCGTCGCTGTCGGCGCTGATCACCAGCTCGACGAGGGCGGGGTCCGCCATGGTGGTGCGCGCCGGACCGTACCGTTCGACGACCGCCGCTGCGGCGATGGCCAGCCTGTCCAGCAACAGCTCGTCCAGCTGGTTGGCCGGGCCGGGGCGCTCCAGCCACACGGTGCCGATCTCCTCGTCGTCGAGGACGACCGGGGTGGAGGCGGACGCGGCCGACGGCGGGGTGGCGGCCGGCTGCCCGTCGGGCGCGACGCGGATGGCCCGGCCGGTGCCGTGCAGCCGTACTCCGGTCACGCACTCGGCCAGGCCCGCAGAGGCGCGGGCGAGCGCCGGGAGATCCACCCGCCGGCGGATCAGCGTGTCGTAGAACATCACGACGCGGATCGCGCCCTCGGCTTGGCTGTCCAGGTGCGACAGCCGTGCGGCCAGTGCCTCCATGGCAGGAGGATAGAGACTCCCCGGTGCGGAGCCGGTCGCCGATCGGTGCGTGGTCGGCGTGCGATGCCCGACAGCTGGCGGGCGACCCCGTGGGCGGTGACCGACAGGATGGCCGGCATGGATCCCGAACTCGAAGCCTTCGTCCCGTTGTTCCCCCGCGCCGACCTGAGCGACCCGGTGGCCGAGCGCAAGAAGTTCGCCGAGCTGGCCGCCGCGGCGCCGCCCCCGGACACCGCTGGCATGGACATCGAGGACCGCACAGTACCCGCGGACCCCGAGGTGCCGGTACGTGTCTACCGTCCGCACCGGGCGCAGGGCGCCGTCGTCTGGCTGCACGGCGGTGGATTCGCCATGGGCGACCTGGACACCGAGCACCCGTGGGCCGCCCGGGTCGCGCAGAGCTCAGGGGCGACGGTGATCTCGGTGGGCTACCGGCTCGCCCCCGAGAACCCGTTCCCGGCCGCGCTGGACGACGCCTACACCGTGCTGACCTGGGCGGCAGAGCACGCGGCCGACCTCGGTCTCGATCCGGAGCGGATCGCGGTCGGCGGGCACAGCGCAGGCGGCGGGCTCGCGGCTGCGACGGCCCTGCGGGCCCGGGACGAGGGCGGGCCTGCGATCCGGTTCCAGTTGCTGAACCAGCCGGGGCTCGACGACCGGCAGGAGACGTGGTCGGCGCGGAACTTCACCGAGACGCCCTGGATGAACCGCGACAAGGTCACCGCGATCTGGCGGCACTACCTGGGCGGCAGACCTGCCACGCCGTACGCCGCCCCGTCGCGGGCCACCGACCTGTCCGGCCTGCCGCCCGCGTACATCGCCAGCGCGGAGTTCGACCCGAACCGCGACGAGGAGATCGGCTATGCGCTGCGTCTGCTGGAGGCGGGCGTCCCGGTCGAGCTGCACCAGTGGCCGGGCACCTTCCACGGCTCGCAGGCGATCCTGTCCGCCGAGGTCTCCCAGCGGCAGCTCGCCGACCTCGGCGCCGCCCTGCGGCGCGCCCTCGCCGGGTGAGACGGTCGCAGTCGGTCGCGGGGGCGGTCACATCGCGAGACGACCTTGCACTCCACGCCCGTCCAGGCGTTATCTCTCCCGGTGCGAACCGAACAGCAGAACGCCTCCCCGAGCCCGGACGACCCCTCCGGGCCGGGCGGGCCCTCCGGCACCCCGGACGCCGCCGAGCAGCGCGGCGCGCGCCGTGCGGTGACCGTCTTCCCCGTACTCGTCCTGCTCGCCGGGGCGGTCGGCCTCCTCATGCCGGGCACCTTCGAGGGCGGCGCCGAGGCGGTGCCGTACCTGCTGGGCGTGGTGATGTTCTGCATGGGCGTGACGATGACCCCGCAGGACTTCACCGGTGTGGCCAAGCGCCCGTGGGCCGTCGCGCTGGGGCTGGCGGCGCACTACGTCGTGATGCCGGGCCTGGGCTGGCTGATCGCGCACGCGCTCGACCTGTCGCCGCAGCTGGCGGCCGGAGTGATCCTCGTCGGCTGCGCGCCGAGCGGCACCGCCTCCAACGTCGTCACGTATCTGGCGCGGGGCGACGTGGCGCTGTCCGTCTCCGTCGCGACGGTCTCGACGGTGCTGGCGCCGCTGGTGACGCCGCCGCTGACGCTGCTGCTGGCGGGCGAGTACCTGCCCGTGGACGCGGGGTCGATGGTGACCGACATCCTCAAGACGGTGCTGCTGCCGGTACTGGCGGGCCTGGTGGTGCGTCTGGTGGCCTCCCGGCTGGTGGCCCGCGCGCTGCCGGCGCTGCCGTGGCTGTCGGCCGTGACGATCGCGGTGATCGTGGCGGTCGTCGTCGCGGGCAGCGCGGACGCCATCAAGTCGGCCGCCGCGCTGGTGATGCTCGCGGTCGTCCTGCACAACGGCCTCGGCCTGGCCCTCGGGTACGGCGCCGGGCGGCTGGCCCGGCTCGGGGAGCCCTCCAGCCGCGCCATGGCGTTCGAGGTCGGCATGCAGAACTCCGGGCTGGCCGCCTCACTGGCCACGGCGCACTTCAGCCCGCTGGCCGCGCTGCCGGCCGCGGTCTTCTCCGTCTGGCACAACGTCTCGGGCTCCCTCGCGGCGGCCTGGCTGTCGCGGAGGCAGCGCTGAGGCGGGAGGTTCCGTCCCGGGGGCTCCGCGGCCGTTACCGCGGGTCACTCAGGCCGGCGGGTACCTCTTCCATCGCTACCCATAGGTAACTACGGTGGCTTCCGGCGCGCTTCCCCCGGCGCCGACCAGCCCAGTGGCCGCAGACCGACGGAGGCACGCCCGTGACGTTCGACCCCGCCCGCTCCCTCGCCCGCGTGATGGGCGGCATGGGGGCGCTGCACTTCCTCGCGCCGAAGCCGTTCGACGCGATCGTGCCGCGCGCCCTGCCGGGCAACCCGCGCGTCTACACCTACGCCAGCGGGGCCGCCGAACTCGCCGTGGCCGCGGCGCTCGCCCTCCCCCGTACCCGCCGGGCCGGCGGACTCGCCGCAGCCGGGCTGATCGCGGCCGTCTTCCCGGCGAACGTGCAGATGGCGTACGACTGGCGGAAGCGTCCGGCCCCCTTGAAGGCCCTCGCCTACGGCCGCCTCCCGCTCCAGGTGCCGCTCGCCGCCTGGGCGCTGCTGGCCGCCCGCCAGGGCGCCGCCGAGGCCGCCGAGACCACCGCGGCAAGCACCGGCGACCGGGGCTGACCGGCCCGGCCCGCGCAGCCCGGAGGAGCAGACCGCCGCGCCGGACGGGACGCCCCTCGAAGCGCGCCCCCAGGCACAGGCCCTCACCTGGCCACAGACCGACGCCGTACGCCCCGAGGCACAGGCCGTCACCTGGCCGCAGGCCGACGCCGTGCCTGCCGCCTCGCCGACGCGTCGCACGGACCTCGGCGCCGTACCGGGCGCACACACCCGCGCCGCCGGGTGCGTCCGGCGGCGCTCAGCGCTCCTTCTGCGCCAGGGCGAGCAGGTGGTCGGCCAGAGCCCGGCCGCCGTCGGCGGCGCGGCTGATCAGCAGCAGCGTGTCGTCCCCCGCGATGGTGCCGATGATCTCGTGAACACCGGCCTGGTCGATGGCCGAGGCCAGGAACTGTGCCGCGCCGGGCGGAGTACGCAGCACCACGAGGTTCGCCGACGCCTCTGCGGTGATCAGCAGTTCGCCGGCCAGCCGCGCCATCCGCGCCTCGCTGGCGGACTCGCCCAGCGGCGCCCGCGGCGTCGGGTCGCCCCCCTCGGCCGGGACCGCGTAGATCAGCTCGCCGCCGGTGTTGCGGATCTTGACGGCGCCGAGCTCGTCGAGGTCACGGGAGAGCGTCGCCTGGGTGACCGTGAGCCCGTCGTCGGCCAGCAGCTTGGCGAGCTGGCTCTGGGACCGCACCGGCTCCCGGTTGAGGATGTCGACGATACGGCGGTGCCGGGCCATCCGCGTCTGCGGAACGGACTGTCCCCCCTGGTACTCCTCGGTCATCGTGCGCGTACCCCTCTTCATCTGTTTCTCATCGGTCCCGACTCAGCGCTCCTGGCCGGGCCGGGCGTGGGCCGCGGCCACGTCGAGGACGGCGGGCAGTGCCCGCACCAGCGCGTCCGCCTCCGCCTCACCGAGGATCAGCGGCGGCGCGAGCCGGACGACGTCCGGGGCGACCGCGTTCACCAGGAAGCCCGCTTCCTGCGCGGCCTGCTGCGCATGCGGCGCGACCGGCTCGGTGAGCACGATACCCAGCAGCAGCCCCGCACCGCGGACCTGAGCGACCATCGGGTGCCCGAGCCCCGAGATGCCCTCCCGGAGCCGGGCACCGAGGCGCTTGACGTGGTCGAGCAGCCCGTCGGACTCGATCGTCTCCAGGACGGCGAGTCCGGCCGCGCAGGCGACCGGGTTGCCGCCGAAGGTGGAGCCGTGCTGACCGGGCTCCAACAGGTCGGCCGCGTCGCCGAAGGCGAGCAGGGCACCCAGCGGCAGCCCGCCGCCCAGCCCCTTGGCGAGGGTGATCAGATCGGGCTCCACGCCCTCGGCCTGGCAGGCGAACCAGTGCCCGGTGCGGCCGATGCCGGTCTGGATCTCGTCGACCACCAGCAGCGTGCCGGTCGCGGCAGTGATCTCCCGGGCCGCGGTCAGGTAGCCGGCCGGGGGCTCCAGTACGCCCCGTTCGCCCTGGATCGGTTCCAGGATGACGAAGGCGGTCTCCTCGGTGACCGCCGCCCGCAGGGCCTCCGCGTCGCCGTAGGGAACGTGGGTGACGTCGCCGGGCAGCGGACGGAAAGGGGCCTGCTTGCCCGGCTGCCCGGTCAGCGCGAGGGCGCCCATGGTGCGGCCGTGGAAGCCGCCCTCGGTCGCGACCATGTGGGTGCGGCCGGTGCGCCGTCCGACCTTGAAGGCCGCCTCGACGGCCTCCGCTCCGGAGTTGGCGAAGTAGACCCTGCCCGGCCTGCCCGCCACCTCCAGCAGCTTCTCGGCGAGCGCGACCGGCGGCTCGGCGATGAAGAGGTTGGAGACGTGGCCGAGGGTGGCGATCTGGTCGGAGACCGCCCGGACGACGGCGGGGTGGCCGGTGCCCAGCGCGTTGACGGCGATGCCGCCGACGAAGTCGGTGTACTGCGTGCCCGCCGCGTCCCACAGCCGGGTGCCTTCACCATGGGTCAGCGGGATGCGCGGGGTGCCGTAGTTGTTCATCAGTGCGCCCTGCCACCGGCCGGTGAGGGCGGAGTTGTCGTGGGCGATGGTCATGCGGGGCCCTCCGCGTCGTGGTGCCGGGTACGTGGGTCGGGGACGGCGTCGGGCACGACCATGGTGCCGATGCCCTCGTCCGTGAAGATCTCCAGCAGGATGGAGTGCGGCACCCGTCCGTCCAGCACGCGGGCGGTGTGCACGCCGCCGCGCACCGCGTGCAGGCAGCCCTCCATCTTGGGTGCCATGCCGCTGGAGAGCTCGGGCAGCATCTTCTCCAGCTCGCCGGCCGTCAGTTCGCTGATCACGTCGTCGCTGTGCGGCCAGTCCGCGTACAGCCCCTCCACGTCGGTGAGGACCATCAGCGTCTCCGCGCCGAGCGCGGCGGCGAGCGCGGCGGCGGCCGTGTCGGCGTTCACGTTGTAGATCTCGTCCCCCTCGCCGTCGGCGGCGTCCACGCTGCGGGCGATGGAGGAGATGACGGGGATCCGGCCGTCGTCCAGCAGGGCCTCGACGGCGCCGGTGTCCACGGCGCTGATGCTGCCGACCCGGCCCAGGTCGACCGCCTCGCCGTCGACCCGGGCGAGGTGTTTGGTGGCGGCCAGCGTGTGGGCGTCCTCACCGGTCATGCCGACGGCCAGCGGGCCGTGCTGGTTGAGCAGGTTGACCAGCTCGCGCTGCACCTGTCCGGCCAGCACCATCCGTACGACCTGCATCGTCTCGGGCGTGGTGACACGCAGCCCGGCGCGGAACTCGGAGGCCAGGCCGAGCCGGTCGAGCTGCTTGCTGATCTGCGGGCCGCCGCCGTGCACCACCACCGGGCGCAGGCCCGCGTGGCGCAGGAAGACGACGTCCTGGGCGAAGGCCGCCTTCAACTCGGCGTCCACCATGGCGTTGCCGCCGAACTTGATGACGACGGTCTTGCCGTGGTGCCGGGTCAGCCAGGGCAGCGCCTCGATCAGGGTCTGTGCCTTGGGCAGCGCGGTGTGTTTGCGGGTGCTGGATTCGCGGACGCTCATGAGGAGTAGGCGCTGTTCTCGTGGACGTAGTCGGCGGTCAGGTCGTTGGTCCAGATGACGGCGGACGCGCTTCCGGCGTGCAGGTCGGCGGTGACCTGGACCTCCCGGAAACGCATGTCGACCTTGTCGCGGTCCTCGCCGACGGCCCCGGCACGGCAGACCTGGACGCCGTTGATGGCCACGTCCAGCGCGTCGGGGTCGAAGGCGGCATCCGTGGTGCCGATGGCGGCCAGTACCCGGCCCCAGTTGGGGTCCTCGCCGTGCACGGCGCACTTGAAGAGATTGTTGCGGGCGATGGTGCGGCCGACGGTGACGGCCTCGTCCTCGCTCGCGGCGCCCACGACCTCGATGCGGATGTCCTTGGTGGCGCCCTCCGCGTCGTGCACGAGCTGCTGGCCCAGGTCGTCGCAGACCGCGCGCACCGCCTCGGCGAACTCGGACTGCTCGGGACGGACCCCGCTCGCCCCGGACGAGAGCAGCAGCACCGTGTCGTTGGTGGACATGGCGCCGTCGGAGTCGATGCGGTCGAAGGTGGTGCGGGTCGCGTCGCGCAGCGCGGTGTCCAGTTCCCCGGCGGCCAGGTCGGCGTCGGTGGTCAGCACCACGAGCATCGTGGCCAGCCCCGGTGCGAGCATGCCCGCGCCCTTGGCCATGCCGCCGACGGTCCAGCCGGCGGGGCTGGAGGTCCGGGCCGTCTTGTGCACGGTGTCGGTGGTCTTGATGGCGAGGGCCGCCTTCTCGCCGCCGTGTTCGGACAGCGCCGAGGTCGCCGTACCGACACCCGGCAGCAGCTTGTCCATGGGCAGCCGCAGCCCGATCAGCCCGGTGGAGGCGACGGCGATCTCGCCCGCGCCGTGCTCGGTCCCGGTGGCCGCCGTCAGTTCCTCGGCCACCTTCTCCGCGGTGGCGTGGGCGTCCTGGAAGCCGGGTGCGCCCGTACAGGCGTTGGCACCGCCGGAGTTGAGCACGACGGCGGACAGCCTGCCGTCCTTGAGCACCTGCTCGGACCACAGGACCGGTGCCGCCTTGACGCGGTTGGCGGTGAAGACCCCGGCCGCCGCACGGCTGGGCCCGGTGTTGACGACGAGCGCGAGATCGAGGCCCCCGCTCTCCTTGATCCCGGCGGCGACCCCCGCCGCCGTGAAGCCCTTGGGCGCTGTCACGCTCATGGTGCGACTCCGATCGTGGTAAGTCCCAGCGCCTCGTCCAGGCCGAGGGCGAGGTTCATGCTCTGCACGGCACCACCGGCGGTGCCCTTGGTGAGGTTGTCGACGGCGGCGAGAACCAGGAGGCGGCCCGCGTCCTGGTCGTACGCCACCTGGAGGTGCACCGCGTTGGAGCCGGTCACCGAGGCGGTGGCGGGCCACTGCCCCTCGGGCAGCAGGGTGACGAACGGCTCGTCCTGGTAGGCCTTCTCGTAGACGGCACGCAGCTGTTCGGCGCTCGTGCCGGGCGCGGCCTTGGCGCTGCACGTGGCGAGGATGCCGCGCGCCATGGGGGCGAGGGTCGGGGTGAAGGAGACGCTGACGCGCTGTCCGGCGGCGGCCGAGAGGTTCTGGATCATCTCGGGCGTGTGCCGGTGGACACCGCCGACGCCGTACGGGCTCATCGAGCCCAGCACCTCGCTGCCCAGCAGGTGCGGCTTGAGGGCCTTGCCCGCCCCGGAGGTGCCCGTCGCCGCGACGACCACGGCCTCCGGCTCGGCGAGCCCGGCCGCGTAGGCGGGGACGAGCGCGAGGGAGACGGCCGTGGGGAAGCACCCGGGCACGGCGATCCGGCCGGCGCCGCGCAGCGCCTCGCGGGCGCCGGGCAGCTCGGGGAGCCCGTACGGCCAGGTGCCGGCGTGGGGGGTGCCGTAGAAGTGCTCCCAGTCGGCCGCGTCGGACAGCCGGAAGTCGGCGCCGCAGTCGATGACCAGCACGCCGTCTCCGAGCTGCTCGGCGACGGCCGCGGACTGCCCGTGCGGCAGGGCGAGGAAGACCACGTCGTGACCGCGCAGCACCTCGGCGCCGGTCTCCTCCAGCACGCGGTCCGCGAACGGGACCAGGTGCGGCTGGAGCGCCCCGAACCGCTGGCCGGCGTTGCTGTTGCCGGTCAGCGCCCCGACTTCCACCTCCGGGTGCCCGGCCAGCAGGCGCAGCAGCTCACCCCCCGCGTATCCGCTCGCTCCCGCCACCGCCGTACGCACTGTCATGGGACCTCCTCCTCGAAGGCATGACTATACGCAGTGCAGCAGTTTTATGCAACGAATTGTGTGATCAACCGCCCCCACGGAACCCGGGCACCTGGGCGCCCCTCGGCGTTCTCGCAGCAGCCCGCGCCCGGGGCTCGCACCGCTCCGGGGCCGGCGTCACGCCCGGGCGCGCACGGTTCCAGGCTCTGCCAGCGTGGCGTCGATCGAGGTGAGGACGCGGAGCGCGGCGCGCAGGTCCGCCTCCGGCAGGCCGGCCGGTCCGAGCAGTTCATGCCACCTGCGGCGTACCGAGGCGATCGAGTGCTCGGCTTCGGGCGTGACGTGCAGCCGGGCCGCCCTCGCGTCCGAGGGGTCGGCCATGCGCGTGACCTGCCCTTTGGCCACGAGTCCGCGGAGGGCGGTACTCGTATTGCTCGGGCGCAGCGCCAACTCCGCGGCCAGGTCGGAGGGCGAGGCGCCCGGGTGCCGGTGCACGTGCAGCAGGACGAGGCACTCCAGCGGCGTCAGTGGGACCACGTCGGAGTGGTGGAGCGGGTCGGCGCGCAGCTTCCGGGCGACGCGCAGTACGGCGTCGGCCAGCTCGACCAGTTCGTCCGGGCCACCGCCCTTGCTCTCCGCCATCTCGCCTCCTTCCCTTCCTTGACGACTATGGTTACATAATTATGTTTTCAAAAGTATCGAGGTGCAGCGCATGAGCGAGAAGCAACCCGCGCACGAGCCCGTTGCAGCGAAGCCGCAGGCAGGGCGACCGGTCGAGGGCGCGACGCTGTTGACGCTGGCCGTGCTGGCGGCGGTGGCCCCGTTCGGAATCGACCTGTACCTGCCGGCCTTCCCGGCCATGACGGACGAGCTGTCGACCACCGCGACAGGGGTGCAACTGTCGCTGACGGCATTCCTGGTCGGCGCGGGCCTCGGCCAAGTGGTCTTCGGGCCGTGGTCGGACCGGGCAGGCCGGATGAGGCCGCTCCTGGCGGGCCTCGCGCTGTTCCTCGCCGCCGGGGTCGCCACTGTCCTGGCCGGCAGCATCGAGGTGCTCGTGGCCGCACGGCTGCTGCAGGGGCTGGGCGGAGCGGCGGGCATGGTGCTCGGCCGGGCGATCATCCTGGACCGCGAGAGCGGCAGGGCGGCGGCGAGGGCGCTGAGCATGATGATGCTCATCGGCGGTGTCGCCCCCGTCGTCGCACCGCTCGCGGGCGGCGTGCTGGCCGACGCGATCGGCTGGCGCGGCCTGCTGGGCATCGTCGTCGCCCTCGGGCTGGTGGCGCTGGCGGCGACCCTGCTGTTCGTCCGGGAATCCCTGCCGAGCGCGGTGCGGGCGGCCCGCCCACCGGCGGAGGCGCACGGGGCGTGGAAAGCTCTGCTCTCGCGCGGGTATCTCGGTCACGTCACCGCGTTCGGGTTCGCCATGGCGGTCATGATGGCCTACATATCCGCCTCCCCGTTCGTCTACCAGGAGATCATCGGCCTGAGTTCCGGGGCGTACGGGCTCGCGTTCGCCGTCAACGCACTGGGCATGATGGCGGCCACCGCGACCTCGGCCAGGCTCACTCGCCGGGTGCCTGTCCGCGTGCTGACCGCAGTCGGACTCCTGATCAGTCTCGCGGCGGTCGTGGTGCTCTTGCTGCTGTCCCTTCTCGACGCCCCCTCGGGGTGGCTGATGGCGCCGCTGTTCTTCGCGATCGCCCCGATGGGCCTGGTGTTCGGCAACGCGACCGCCCTCGCTCTGTCCGCCGTGCCGCGCGGGGTGACCGGAGCGGCCTCCGCCTTCCTCGGACTGCTCCAGTTCACGCTCGCGGGCATCGTCGCCGGTCTGGTGGGCGTCGCCGGAGAGGACACCAGCCTGCCCCTCGCCCTCACCATGCTCGGCGCCGTCCTCGTTGCCGTACTCGGCCTCGTTCTGGCCGGCGGCGCCAGTGGCCGGGGCACCGAACGGACCGAGGAACACATCGGGGCACAGGCGAAGAGCGCGGCCACCTGACCGACGGCGGGACGAGGCCCGTCCGGCCGACGCCCTCCCGGGCGGGCGCCCTTCCCCCGATCCGGCCCCGACCTCGACCTCGACAGCCACCAGTGAGGAGATCCTGACCATGACACGCATCCACATCCTGGGCGGCACCGGATACGCCGGAGCCCATATCGCCCGCACGGCTGCGGAGCGCGGCCATGACGTGGTGTCCTTCAGCCGGAACATGCCGGAAGAGGCGACTGCCGGCGTCGCCTACCGGACAGGCGATGTCCTCGATGAGGCGTTCCTTGCCTCGGCCTTCGACGGGGCCGACGTGGTGGTCTCGGCCCTGTCCCCCCGCGGCGAGCTGGGAGGCGACGGCAACCTGCGCGCCCTCCTGCGCGAGGCCGCCGGTCTCGCGGCCGAGCGAGGGGTCCGGTTCGGAGTCGTCGGCGGCGCGGGCTCGCTGTTCACCGAGCCAGGCGGACCCCGCTACGTGGACACCCCGGAGTTCCTGGAAATCGCCAGGCCGGAATCGCTCGAACTGGCCGGCGCCCTGGACGACCTCGACGCAGCCGAGGAGCGGCTCGACTGGTTCCTTGTCAGCCCCGCCGCGGAATTCGGCGCACACGCCCCCGGCGAGGCCACCGGACACTACCGCGTCGGCGGCGACGTGCTCCTGTACGACGACCACGGCGTCTCCGCGATCTCCGGCGCCGACCTGGCCCTCTCCGTCGTCGACGAGATCGAGAGGCCCGCACACCACCGTCGGCGCTTCACCGTCGCCTACTGAAACGGCGCCGATCCCCCCCGCCACCGGCGTCCCGGCGCCGTGGGCGGCGGAGTGGGCGCGGACGGGTGACGGGTTCGCCGCGCCCGGCGGTCAGCAGGACCGGACTTCGTCGACGAGGGCGAGGGCTTCGGCGGGATCCGGGCTCACCCGAGGCTCCAGACCCGCGCACGTGGACTCCGCCCACCTGCGGGCCCGGGTCCACATCCGGTCCTCGAAGGCGCGGACCGCCTCGTCCAGTTCGCCGGGCCCCGGGGCGGCGACGGACTCGGCAGCTTCGGCGCCTTCCAGCATCGGGAGGTGCGCCCCCACCCCAGGGGAGGCATCAGCTGGGCGTCCGGGCGGGGTCGCCAGTCGCGCAGGACGGTTCCGTCCGCGTCCCGGATGCGCATCGCCTGCCCCTCCGGGCGGAACAGTGCCGAGAACTCCGCCGACAGTCCCGTCTTGTCCAGCGTGCGCCGGCCCGGCCCTTCGTGCGGATCGAGCGTGTCGCCCGGGGGCAGGCATCCGGGGCGGGATCGCGTTCGAGGACGGTCGCGGGGGGCGTGGCGGTGCAGGCCCCGGGCGGAGGTGAGGCCGACCGGTCCGCCTCCGACCACGGCGGTGCGGTGGTCCCAGGACGGCGCCCCTCCGGCGCCGGGTACCGCTGAAGGAGCCGTCCGCCAGGAACCGCGGCGGGGAAATCCTGGTGCGGCCCACCGGACCTCCCGCGATACTCGGCCCCATGCTCGACTTCTCCGACTTCGACACCCGCGGCTACCGCACCGTGGACGTCGCCACGGGATACGGCCGATGGGTGGGCACCTACGAGGACACCGTCGAGGACGTCATGGACCTCGCGCTGCTGGCGGAGCTCACCGTGCCCGACTGGCGGCGGGTACGCCGCGCCGCCGACCTGGGGTGCGGGACGGGGCGGACCGGCGCCTGGCTGCGCCGGCACGGTGTGCGCGGCGCGCTCCACGGCGTGGACCTGACGCCGCAGATGCTGCGGGTGGCCCGCGACAAGGGCGTGCACGACCGGCTCAGCGAGGGCGACGTGCGCGCCACGGGACTGGAAACCGGCGGCTACGACCTGGTGATCTCCTCACTCATCGACGAACACCTGCCGGACCTCGGCCCCTACTACACGGAAACCTGGCGACTCGCGGCTCCCGGCGCGCACTGCGTCGTCGTCGCCTTCCACCCGCACTTCATCATGGCCTCGGGAATGCCCACCCACTTCACCGACTCCTCCGGCGAACACATCGCCATCGACACCCACATCCACCTGCTGAGCGACCACGTCACCGCGGGCCTGGCGGCCGGGTGGCGGCTGGTGGAGATGCGCGAGGGGGTCGTCGACGAGCGGTGGCTGGAGCGCAAGCCCAAGTGGGAGAAGTACCGCAACCATCCGGTCTCGGCCGCGCTGGTCTGGGAGAAGGAACCGGCCATCACCGGCGCGGACCCCGCCGCTTTCTGACACGGCCGCCGCTGCCGAGGCTTGCGTTGGAGCACACTCCAACGTCTAGGTTCACCGCAGATCCACTTCGCACGTACGGCCTCCCGGCTTCTTCCCCGAAGCACCGGCGGGCCGCGTACCCATGGAGGTATCCGCATGACCGCCCTTCCCACCCGCCGGCTCGGTGAGCTGACCGTCTCCGGGCAGGGGCTCGGCTGCATGGGCATGAGCCACGGCTACGGCTCCTCCGACGACGACACCTCTGTCGCCACCGTCCACCGCGCCCTCGACCTCGGCGTGACCCTCCTGGACACCTCCGACTTCTACGGCGCGGGCCACAACGAGGAGCTGCTCGGCCGTGCCCTGGCAGGGCGCCGTGACGAGGCGGTGCTGGCCACCAAGTTCGGCTTCGCCAACGAGCTCGGCGAGCCCGCCCGCATCCGGGGGGACGCCGCCTACGTGCGCCAGGCGTGCGAGGCCTCGCTGCGCCGGCTGGGCACCGACCACATCGACCTGTACTACCAGCACCGGGTCGACCCGCAGGTCCCGATCGAGGAGACCGTCGGCGCGATGGCCGAGCTGGTGGCCGAGGGCAAGGTGCGGTACCTCGGGCTCTCCGAGGCCGGCGCGGACACCCTCCGCCGCGCCCAGGCCGTGCATCCCATCAGCGCGTTGCAGAGCGAGTGGTCGCTGTGGAGCCGGGACATCGAGGAGGAGATCGCACCCGTCTGCCGCGAGCTGGGCATCGGCCTGGTGCCGTTCTCCCCGCTGGGGCGCGGCTTCCTCACGGGCCGCTACGCGTCCGTCGATGCCATGGAGGAGTCCGACAGCCGACGGAACATGCCCCGGTTCTCCGGCGGCAACTTCGACCGGAACCTGGCCATCGTCCAGCAGTTGACGGAGCTCGCCGAGCGGCGCGGGGTGACCGCAGGACAGCTTGCGCTCGCATGGGTGCAGCACCGTGGCGACGACGTGGTGCCGATCCCCGGTACCCGCCGCCAGAAGTACCTGCAGGAGAACGTCGCGGCGCTCACCCTCGCCCTCACCGAGGACGAGCTGGCCGCCATCGAGGCGGCCGCCCCCCGCGACCAGGTCGCGGGCGCCCGCTACGACGAGGGTGCGCTGTCCCTCGTCGACGGCTGACCCGGCAGCCCGCCCGCACCACCGCGAGGCTGCGGCCGGACCGCGCGGCCAGGGAGGGCCGCGGAGCCCGCGCGGTTGGTTTCCGCAGATCCCTGACGCGCCCTCGGCGGGCCATACTTGAGACATGGCCGAGGACGCGGGCACCACGAAGACCGCCTACGCCGCGCTGGCGGACGAACTGGCGCTGGAGGAGGCCGCCTGCGTCACCGCCGTGCGCGGAGCCGACGTGCAGGAAGTGATCCGGCTCTTCGGCGGCGATCCGGAGCAGGCCCGCAGCGCGGTTCTGGGCGAGGCCCTCGCCGAGGCCGTGGACCTGGCCGACGGGGGCGGCGGGCCCGACGAGGGAGGGACCGGACCGCACATCGCTGTGGCCCAGGCGGGACCGGCCGTGGTGGTCGTCGAGTACGGCGGCTTCCAGGGCTCCCGTGAGGAGGTGCTGCGCCCCCTCTCCCTGCTCGGTGGCCGCGCCGCGAGCGCGTACTGGAACGACGAAGCACTCTCCCAACTCTCCCTGGCCGAGGACGGGCTGGTGCTGTCGGCCTTCGAGATGCTCTTCCCCGACGTGCGTCAGGGAGCCGCGCCCGAGGCGTGGGACGCGTACCTGGACGGGCTCGCGTTCGGCGCGGAGGAGGACTGGCCGAGCGCCGGGCTGGCGGCGCTGGCACGGGCGACGGGAGCCCGGCTGGACGCGGCGTGGGCGGCCGGACCGCACAGGTACGTGCGGATCACGGAGCCGCCGTCCGCCGTACTGCACCAGGGGTGGGAAGGCTCCCCGCTGCTGGCCGAGGAGCCCTTCCGCGGCTTCCTCGCCGACCTCGGTCCGCACGCGGTGCCCGCGATGGAGCGGTACGCGGTGGAACTGGCGGCCCGGCACCACGGCGTGGCCGACGACGCGCTGTGCACCCTCGCGCTCGCCGTACTGGACGGCTGCGGCCCGCCGGAGGGCCGCGCGCGGCTCGGGCCCGACCTGGCGGGCCGGGCGGCGGAAGCGAGCGCGGAAGAACACCGGGGAGCGGGCGGCAGGAGTGCGGAGGGGCGGGCAGCGGTGTGGCGGGTCCTGGGTGACCTGCTGGCCCGCGACGCGGGTGCGCCCGCCGCCGGTCCGCCCGCCATGTTCCACCTCTCCCGAGCCATGGCGGGGCCCCACGAGAGCCCCGAGGCCGTCCGCTTCCAGCTGCTGGACGCGCTGTACGGCGCGGCACAGCGCACCCGCCCCTGAGTGCGGCACCCGCTCTGTCGGCCGGGAGCGCTGCACGCCGTCAGCAGCCGGGAGCGCGCCGTTCTCCGCCCCTCCGGAGCCCGGAGCCCGCACCCGGCCGGACACCGCCGCACACCGTCAGCTCCCCGGCAGCGCCTCCGCGCAGGCCGCGCCCAACCGCCGGACCCCCTCGATGAGATCACTCTCGGCCGCCGCCGGCGCGAACGTCACCCGCAGGTGCGGGGACGAGGACTCGGCGGCGAAGTAGGGGCGGCCCGGCGCGACCGCGACACCGGCCCGCAGCGCAGCGGCGGCCAGCGTGTTCTCGTCCGCACCGGCCGGGAGCCGCAGCCACAGGTGGTAGCCGCCGCGCGGGACGTGGTCGAGGCGGAGCGCGGGGGCCTCCCGGGCCAGGGCCGCCAGCATGATCTCCCGGCGCGCCCGCAACTCGGTGGCCACGGTGCGCAGATGGCGAGGCCAGGCCGGGGCACCGACGAGCTCCAGCGCCGCCTCCTGGAGGGGCCGCGGCACGAAGAAGCTGTCGACGACCTGGAGGGCGCGCAGCCGTTCCAGTACGGGGCCGCGCGCGGCGAGCGCGCCCACCCGCAGGCTGGGCGAGGTCGCCTTGGTCAGGGAGCGGATGTGGACGACGACACCGTCCGCGTCCTCGGCGCACAGCGTGGGCGGGAGCGGGTCGGCGTCGTCGTGCGCGAGGTGCCGGGCGAAGTCGTCCTCGACGACGAAGGCGCCCGCCGCGCGCGCCGCTCGCAGCACCTCGCCGCGCCGCCGCGCGGTGAGGAGGGCACCGGTCGGGTTCTGGAACAGCGGCTGGCAGACCAGCACGCGGGCTCCGCTGGCCCGGAAGGCCGCCGCGAGCAGGTCGGGGCGGACACCCTCGGGGTCCACCGGGACGGGAACCGGGCGCAGCCCCGAGGCGCGGGCCGCGGAGAGCATGCCGGGGTAGGTGGGGGACTCCACCAGCACGGCGGCGCCCGGCGGTGCCAGGGCGCGCAGGGCCGTGGTGATCGCGGACTGGCCGCCGGCGGTGATCAGGATGTCGCCGGCCGCCACCCGGCCGGTCGGCCCGCCGATCTCCCGGGCGAACCAGCCGCGCAACTCCTCCAGGCCCTCCACCGGCGGCCGGCCCCAGGCGCCCGGTCGCCGTCCCGCGCGGGCGAGCGCCGCGGCCAGCGCCTTCTCCGGCTGGAGCCCGGAGGGCAGGTATCCCCCGTTGAGCTCCAGCACGCCGGGCGGCGGCCTGTCGAGCGTCGCGGTCACTCCGCTCGCCTCCACGCTGCGGGGCACGTGGTCGGCCGAGGGGTCGGCGCTGAGGGCGACCTCCTGCCAGGAGGTGTCGCCCTGTCGACGCAGGGCGGCCTCGGCCCGCCGGGTCTCCGCGCGGAAGGCCCCGGCCCCGGGGCGGGTGACGACCAGGCCCTCGGCAGCCAGGACCGACAGCGCCCGCGAGACGGTCACCGGGCTGGCCCGGAACCGTTCCACGAGCGCCCGACTGGACGGCAGCTTCTCCCCAGGTGAGTAGCGGTCCAGCTCGCTTCGCAGTTCGTCGGCCATCCCGGCCACACTGCTACGCTCTGACATGACAGTACAGGATAGCGCTATCGACGAACCGCGGATAGCGGAGCCGGTCGCGGACACGGCCCCGGCCCAGCGGCCGGACCCGCACCCGGCCGGCGGTCCGGGCCCCTCCGGCGGGCGGGCGGCGGCCCGGACCGGGGTGGGGCTGGCCGCCCTCGGCGTCGGCTTCTTCTCGCTGACCTTCCCCGCCACCGACTGGGCGCTGCGGGGCTTCGGCCCCTGGACGGCGACCACACTGCGGATGCTGCTCGCCGGGGTGATCGCCGCGACCGTGCTCGCCGTGCGGCGGGTGCCGCCGCCGGCCCGCCGCCACTGGACGGGGCTCGCCCTGGCCGCCTCCGGGGTGGTGATCGGCTTCCCCCTGCTGACGACGCTGGCCCTGCAGACCTCCACCACCTCGCACGCCGCCGTCGTGGTCGGACTGCTTCCGCTGACCACCGCCGTCTACTCCTCGCTGCGCACCGGTGCCCGCCCCTCCCCCGCCTTCTGGGGCGCCGCGCTGGCGGGTGCGGCGGTGGTGGTCGCCTTCGCGCTCTACCAGAGCGGGGGCGCACCCGGTGTCGGCGACCTCTTCCTCTGCGGGGCGCTGCTGCTGTGCGCTGCCGGATACGCGGAGGGCGGCAGGCTCGCACGGGAGCTGCCGGCGCCGGCGGTGATCGGCTGGGCGCTGGTGGGCTGCCTGCCGCTCGCCGTCGCGGGCAGCGCTCTCGCGCTGGCGTACGAGCCGGTGCATCCGACCGTCCACGCGGTGACGGGGCTGGCCTGGAGCGCGCTGGGCTCCCAGTTCCTCGGGCTGCTGTTCTGGTACCGGGCGATGGGGCTGGCCGGGGTCACCCGGACCAGCCAGGTGCAGTTGGCGCAGCCGCTGCTTACGCTGGTATGGGCGGTGCTCCTGCTCGGCGAGCACCTGTCGCCCGCCGCGCCCGCGGCGGCGCTCGCCGTTCTGGTGTGCATCGTGGTCGTGCAGCGCACCCGCGCATGACCCCCGTGAACAGCACGAGACAGGAGGGCAAGTGACATGCGAGCACACACAGGCGACCAACTGCTGATGCACGGACGCGTCGTGGGACAGCACGATCGCACGGCGCAGATCCTCGAAGTGCTGGGGCTCCGGGGCGAACCCCCGTACCGCGTGCGCTACGACGACGGCCACGAGGCGGTGGTCTCCCCCGGTCCCGACTCGGTGGTCCGCGAACCGGAGCCGCGCGGCCGGCGCTGAGGAACCGGGCCGCACGGCCCGTCCGCACCGTCGGTCACCCACAGTCCACACACAGGTGACCTTTCGCACCCGGTCTCCCTCCGGTGTGCCCCCACAGGTAACGTCGGGCGGCGAAGCGGCGCCGCCCGACGCCCTCATACGCCGGGGCGGTCCGCTGCGGACCGTGAAGATCAGCGAAAGGCACGAGGTGACGGAGTCTGTAGCCGGCGTCGAACGCGTCGGAGTGGTGGGCTGTGGCCAGATGGGCGCGGGTATCGCAGAGGTGTGCGCGCGGTCCGGGCTCGACGTGCTGGTCGCGGAGACGACCGGCGAGGCCCTGGAGATCGGCCGTACCCGGCTGGTCAACTCGCTCGGCAAGGCCGCGGACCGCGGCAAGCTCAGCCGCCAGGAGTGCGACGAGGCCCTGGAGCGGCTGACCTTCACCACCGATCTGGGCGACTTCGCCGACCGTGACCTGGTCGTCGAGGCCGTCATCGAGAACGAGCAGGTCAAGACCGAGATCTTCCAGGTCCTCGACCAGGTGGTGACCAGCCCCGAGGCGATCCTGGCGTCCAACACCTCCTCGATCCCGCTGGTGAAGCTCGCCGTCGCCACCTCGCGCCCCGACCAGGTCATCGGGATCCACTTCTTCAACCCGGCCCCGATACAGCGCCTGGTGGAGCTCATTCCGGCGCTGACGACCGGTGAGGAGACCATCAAGCGGGCCGAGGCGGTGGTCGGCAGGACGCTGGGCAAGCACACGATCCGCGCGCAGGACCGCTCCGGCTTCGTCGTCAACGCGCTGCTGATCCCGTATCTGCTCTCCGCGGTCCGGATGTTCGAATCCGGCATCGCCAGCCGGGAGGACATCGACAGCGGCATGGAGCTGGGCTGCGCCCACCCCATGGGGCCGCTCAAGCTCGCCGACCTCATCGGCCTCGACACCGTCGCCTCGGTGGCCGATTCGATGTATGCCGAGTTCAAGGAGGCCCTTTACGCCGCTCCCCCGCTGCTCCAGCGGATGGTCGACGCGGGTCGTCTGGGCCGCAAGGCCGGCGCGGGCTTCTACGCCTACTCCTGAGACCCGCGCGGGCGAGGGCGCTTGCCGGCCGGGCTCAGCCCTCGCTCCGCGGAACCTGTTCGAGCGGCCAGACCTCGACGACGCCGTAGGCCACGGCACAGGGCGTGCGCGAGACGAGTGCCACGGCTTCCGCGAGGTCGGCAGCCTCGAACACCGAGAAGCCGGCCACCGGAAGCGCCGAGCTCAGGAAGGGACCGCTGCGCGTCTCCACCCCGGCCGCGCCGTGGTTGCGCACCTGCGTCGGCGTCCCCGCGATCCCGGTGACGGTCCCTTTCTCACGCAGCCGGGCGTCCTGCTCGTGCGCCGCCGCCCGGACGTCCGGTTCCGTACGGTCGTACCCCTCGCGATCGCCGTACCCGATCGTCACGAATGCCGGCATGCTGCCCACTCCCTCACGGTGCAGATAGTCGCTCGGAGGTACGGACCGGCCGGGGCGGCGGGGCTCATCGCCCGACGGCGCCGGGCAGGGTGACGGCGCCGCCCCCGCACCCCGCACCCGCCGGTCCGGCGCGTACACGCGGCCCGCGTCATACCGCGGGGGTGTCCGCCGTCGGTTCGTCGCCCGGATCCGGATCGTCCCCCGGGTCCCGGTCGTTGCCGTCCCGCTTCGTGGAGCCCGCGCGCGGCTGCGCCGGGTCCGCCCAGTTGCCGTCCGGCGCCCCGTCCGCGCCCGGCCCCCCGGCACCCGGCGCGGGACCGGCCCCGTGCTCGGCGCCGGCCACCGGCTCCACCCACGGCTCCGGCCCGACGACCGGCTCCGCACCGGGCAGCGGCTCCGAGCCTGCCAGCGGCTCCGGTCCGGCCACCGCATCCGGCCCGATCACCGCACCGGGACCGACCGCCGGACCCCGCTCGGGCACCGGCTCCACCCCGGGCCGCTCCTCCGGTTTGCGGAACTTCTTCACCGTCCGCCTGCGGGCCGCGCCCACGGACGTGCGGACGACGGAGAGCGGCTTGGCGACCGACTCCAGGGGCTTGCGTTCGGCGTCCACACCGAGGAACGTCTCGGCCAGCCCGCCGACGACCATGATGACGGCGCCGACGAGGAAGCCGATGAAGAGCCGGCCCCGGTCGCTGCCGTCCCCGATCAGCCAGCCGTAGAAGTAGGGGCCGGAGGCGCCCGCGGCCTGCCCGATGGCGAAGAAGAGCGCGATGGCCTTGCCGCGCACCTCCAGCGGAAAGATCTCACCGGCCGTCAGGTACCCCGAGGACGCGCCCGCCGAGGCGAAGAAGAAGATCACGCACCAGGCCGCGGTCTGGGTGGTGGCCGTCAGCACGTCCGCGGCGAACAGCGAAGCCGTGACGCCCAGCGCGCACCCGGAGAAGAGGTAGGTGCCGGCGATCAGCCAACGGCGGCCGACGATGTCGAAGAGCGGGCCCAGCACGATGGGCCCCACCAGGTTCCCCGCGGCGAACGCGAGCAGGTACATCGGCGCGGCCTCCGCGGAGACGCCGTAGAACGTGGTGAGCACCAGCGTGTAGGTGAAGAAGATCGCGTTGTACAGGAACGACTGGGTGATCATCAGCGTCGAGGCCAGCACGGCCCGCTTGGGGTACTGCCGGAAGAGGACCCGCAGCAGCGTGACGTAGGTGCTGTGGGCCGACTCGCTGATCTCGATGGCGTCCTTCTCGTCGACCGGCGGCAGCTTCTTGCCGTGCCGGCGCACCGCAGCCTCGATCCGGGAGATGGCGGCCTCCGCCTCCGCCTCGCGGCCGTTCATGATCAGCCAGCGTGGACTCTCCGGCAGATGGCGGCGGACGAACAGCACGGAGAAGCCCAGCACGGGGCCGAGGAGGAAGCCGATCCGCCAGGCCACGGTGTCGTCGAAGTAGGCCAGGATCACCAGCTCGGCGAGGGTTCCGACGATGGCGCCCGCCCAGTAGGTGCCGTTGACCAGCAGGTCGACCCGGCCCCGGAAGCGGGCGGGCATCATCTCCTGGATGGCGGAGTTGATGGCGGCGTACTCGCCGCCGATCCCGGTGCCCGCCACGAAGCGGGTCAGATACAGGAATCCGTCCCAGGCGGGGCCCTGTCCGTAGGTGAGGGCGGTCATGCCGCTGCCGAACAGATACACGCCGAAGGTGAGCAGGAAGAGCTTCCGGCGCCCGAACTTGTCGGCCATCCGACCGAAGAACAGTGCACCGGTCACCTGTCCGACCAAATAGACGGTCGCGATGAGGCCCGCCTCGCTGGAGGAGAGCCCGAGGGTGTCCTCCCGCGTGAGGATCGAGGTGACCGAGCTGGCGACCGTGATCTCCAGGCCGTCGAGGATCCACGCACAGCCCAGCGCCGCGATCATCTTCGTGTGGAAGCCGGACCAGGGCATCCGGTCGATACGAGCAGGGATCAGGCTGCGGATCGGAGCATCCGCCGGACGGGATGATGAGTTCGCTGCTGCCACGTCGTCACCCGTATCCAGCCCCGCCCCTCCGGGCGGAGCTCGGAGGGTCTTCTCACCCGAAAAGATGAGCAGAAAAAATGAGGGGCACCCGCCGGTGGCGGGTGCCCCTGCTGCTCTCCCGGCGGGAGGAGTTGTGCTCAGGCGCCGCGCAGGACGGCTCCGGTGCGCTCGACGGCCACCGCAACCGCCGCGTCCCGCGCCGCCGAGGCCTCCTCGGCCTTCAGCGTGCGGTCACCGGCGCGGAAGCGCAGCGCGTAGGCCAGCGACTTACGGCCCTCGCCGAGCTGCTCGCCGGTGAAGACGTCGAACAGCCGCAGCGACTCCAGCAGCTCACCGGCGCCCGCACGCAGCGCGCGCTCGACCTCGGCGGCCGGAACCTCGGAGTCCACCACCAGCGCCACGTCCTGGGTGGCCATCGGGAACGCGGAGACGTGCGGGGCACGCAGCGCACCCGCACCGGCCCGCTCCACCAGGTCCAGGTCGAGCTCCATCGCACAGGTGCGCGACGGCAGGCCCAGTGCCTTCAGCGCGCGCGGGTGCAGCTCACCGGCGTGCCCGGCCAGGGCCAGGTCGCCGTCCACCGTCACGTACAGCGCGGCGCAGCGGCCCGGGTGCCAGGGCGTGTACCGACTGTTCTCCAGGATCAGCTCGGCGCCCGCCTCGGCGGCCACGGTGCGGGCCGCCTCGACGGCGTCCGCCCAGTCGGCCGGGCGGCCCTTGCCCCACCAGCCGGCCTGCTCCCGGGCACCCGCCAGCACGACCGCCACGTGCCGCGGCTGCTCGGGGAGGGCGCCGTCCAGCGCGGCGAGCTCCTCTGCGGAGGGCTTCCGGGTGACCGCCGGGCGTCCGGGCGCCTTCTCGGTGCCGGTGGGCAGGAAGACCAGGCCGGTCTCGAACAGCGCCAGATCGTGGCTGCCGCGGCCGTCGTTGCGGCGCAGCGCGGCCAGCAGCCCGGGCAGCAGCGTGGTGCGCAGCCCCGGCTCCTCGTCGGAGAGCGGGTTGACGAGCTGGACGGTACGCCGGCGCGCGTCCCCCGGCTCCAGGCCGAGTTGGTCGAAGACGGCCTCGCCCACGAACGGGTACGACAGCGCCTCGACGTATCCGGCGCCCGCCAGGGCGCGGCCGACACGGCGGTGCAGCCGCTGCCGTTCGGTCAGCCCGTGCCCCGGCAGCGGCCGGGGCAGGGTGGCGGGCAGGTTCTCGTAGCCCTCCAGCCGGATGACCTCTTCGGCAAGGTCGTTCGGGTCGGTCAGGTCGGGCCGCCACGACGGCACGGTGACCGTGAGCTCCTCCGGCCCCTCGGTGGGGCGCTCGCCGCCCTCCAGGGCGCTGGGGCCGATGTCGCCGTAGACGTCGCAGCCGACCTGCTGGAGGCGGCGCACCACGGTCTCCCGTCCGTAGGTGACGCCCGCGACCTTGTCCGGGTGGTCGACGGCCACCCGGATGGTGTGCGGCCCCGACGGGGTGCGCACCTCGGTGACGCCCGCTTCCGCGGTGCCGCCGGCCAGCAGCACCAGCAGGTCGACGGTGCGCTGCGCGGCGGCGGCCGCAGCCTCCGGGTCGACGCCCCGCTCGAAGCGGCGCGAGGCCTCCGAGGAGAGCTTGTGGCGGCGCGCGGTGCGGGCCACGGAGACCTGGTCGAAGTGGGCGGCCTCCACCACGACGTCCGTGGTGCGCTGCGCCTCGCCCTGGCCGTCGGCGATCTCGGTGTGGGCGCCGCCCATGACACCGGCGAGCCCGATGGGCCCGCGGTCGTCGGTGATGACCAGGTCCTCGGCGTCCAGGACACGCGCCACGCCGTCGAGCGTGGTGAGCTTCTCCCCGCTCTCGGCCCGGCGCACCCCGATGGCGCCTTCGATGCGGTTGCGGTCGTAGGCGTGCAGCGGCTGGCCCAGCTCCAGCATCACGTAGTTGGTGATGTCCACCGGCAGCGAGACCGGACGCATCCCGGCCTTCTGCAGTCGGCGCCTGAGCCAGAGCGGCGAGGCGGCGTCCGGACGCAGCCCGGTGACGGTGCGGGCGGTGAAGCGGTCGCAGCCCAGCGGGTCGGCGACCTGGACCGGGTAGCCGTCCGCGGTGGGGGCCGGCACGTCCAGCAGCGCCGGGTCCCGCAGCGGCACGCCGTAGGCGGTGGCCGTCTCGCGGGCGAGGCCGCGCATCGACAGACAGTAGCCGCGGTCCGGGGTGACCGCGATGTCCAGTACGTCGTCCTGGAGCTCCAGCAGCTCGATCGCGTCGGTGCCCACCTCGGTCTCGGGCGGCAGCACCATGATCCCGGCGTGGTCCTCGCCTATGCCCAGCTCGCGCTCGGAGCAGATCATGCCCTCCGAGACGTGGCCGTAGGTCTTGCGGGCGCTGATCTCGAACCCGCCGGGCAGCACGGCACCGGGCAGCACGACGACGACCTTGTCGCCGACGGCGAAGTTGGTGGCGCCGCAGATGATGTTCTGCGGATCCCCGGGGCCCCGGCCGACGTCCAGTTGGCAGTAGCGGATCGGCTTCTTGAAGTCCTTGAGCTCCTCGACGGCCAGTACCTGGCCGACGACCAGCGGGCCGGTGAGCCCGGCGGCGGTCTGCTCGACGGTCTCGACCTCGAGCCCGGCAGCGATCAGCCTGGCCGCGACGTCCCGCCCGGTCTCGGAGGCCGGCAGCTCGACGTACTCCCGGAGCCACGACAGCGGCGCCCGCATCAGATCTCCATCCCGAACGGCCGGGTGAAGCGCACGTCACCCTCGACCATGTCTCGCATGTCCTCGACGTTGTGGCGGAACATCAGCATCCGCTCGATGCCGAACCCGAAGGCGAACCCGCTGTAGCGCTCCGGGTCGACGCCGCAGGCGGTCAGCACCCGCGGGTTGACCATGCCGCAGCCGCCCAGCTCGATCCAGCCCTCGCTGGAGCAGGTGCGGCACGGGTTGCCGGGGTCGCCCACGGACGCACCCCGGCACACGAAGCACACCATGTCCATCTCGGCGGACGGCTCGGTGAAGGGGAAGTAGGAGGGGCGCAGCCGGGTGCCCAGGCCCTCGCCGAACAGGGCCGTGACCAGGTGGTCGAGGGTGCCCTTGAGGTCGGCCATGGTCAGCCCCTCGTCGACGGCCAGCAGCTCGACCTGGCCGAAGACGGGGGTGTGCGTGGCGTCCAGCTCGTCGGTGCGGTAGACGCGGCCCGGGCAGATCACGTAGACGGGCAGTTCACGGTCCATCAGGGAGCGGATCTGCACCGGCGAGGTGTGGGTGCGCAGCACGACACCCGAGTCCCCGTCGGCCGCGGTGCTTCCCGGGCCGCGGACGAAGAAGGTGTCCTGCATGGTGCGGGCCGGGTGGTCGGGGCCGATGTTGAGGGCGTCGAAGTTGAACCACTCGGCCTCCACCTCGGGCCCCTCGGCGACCTCGTAGCCCATGGCCACGAAGACGTCCTCGATGCGCTCGGAGAGGGTGGTCAGCGGGTGCCGGGCACCGGCCGGGCGGCGGTCGTAGGGCAGTGTGACGTCCACGGCCTCCTCGACCAGCACCCGCTCGTCCCGCTCGCGCTCCAGCTCCTCCCCACGCGCCTTGAGGGCCTTGCTGACCGCGCCGCGCGCCTGCCCGACGCGCTTGCCCGCCTCCGCCTTGGCGTGCGGCGGCAGGGCGCCGATCTCGCGGTTGGCCAGTGCCAGCGGGGAGCGGTCGCCCGCGTGGGCCACCTTCACCTCGCGCAGCGCCTCCAGATCACCGGCGGCGGCGACGGCGGCGAGCGCCTCGTCCCTCACGCGGTCGATCTCTTCCGGTTTCAGTGCCTCGACCTCGACAGGGTCGTACGACTTGTTGGGTGCCGACATCTCTTCCCGTGTTTTCCGATTTCGGTGGCTGCGCTCCCGCACTGCGGCTGCCCGGCGCCTGCGTTGCCGGGGCCCGAGTCTACGGGGGTGTGCCTGGTGGCGGTGACGCGGAGGCCGCAGCGCGGGGCCTCCGCCGAGGTGCGGGGGTCCGCCCGTGGGCGCCGGACGGCTCCGGGCCGGTGGGACCAGGACCGGTACCGGTCCGGTCAGGCCAGGAAGGCCGGGGTGCCCACGGGCAGGATAAATCGGAAGCGGGCACCGCCGGCGGGTGCCCGGTCGACGGTGATCACTCCACCGTGCGCCTCGACGATCCCCTTGACGATGTAGAGGCCCAGGCCCGTCCCGCCGCGCCTGCTGCCGCGCCAGAAGCGGGTGAACACGCGGCTCATGGACTCCTCCGGGATGCCGGGACCTTCGTCGCTGACCGTGACGGCGGTGGCCTTGCCGCTGTCCGACCCCGGCTCGCGGGGTGACGGTGCGGGGTGCACGTCGATGGTGACAGTGCCCTCGCCGTGCCGCACCGCGTTTTCCAGCAGGTTGCCGAGCACCTGGTCGATCTTGTCGGGGTCGGCCCACAGGTCGGGCAGGTCGGTGGCGATGTCCGTCACGAAGCGGGAGGCGGGGCGGCCGGCCGCGACGTGGGCGTCCACGTGCCGGCGCACCACCCTCGCCATGTCGAGCCGCTGACGGCGCACCTCCAGGCGCCCGGAGTCGATCCGGGAGATGTCCAGCAGTTCGGCGATCAGCCGGGTGACGCGGCCCGCGTCCGCGTCGACGGTCTGCAGCATCAGCCGCTTCTGGTCGTCGGTGAACCTCTCCCACTTGGTCAGCAGGGTCGCGGTGAACCCCTTGACGGAGGTGAGGGGGGAGCGCAGCTCGTGGGCGACGGTGGCGATCAGTTCCGCGTGGCTGCGCTCGGTGCGCCGCCGTGCCTCGGTGCCGCGCAGGGTGACCACGACCCGCTCGACCGGGCCCCGCGGCCGTGCGCGGACGTACCGCGCGGAGACCAGCACCTCGTGGCCGCCGGGCAGCAGCAGGTTCCGCTCGGGGTGACCGTTGGTGATGGCCGGGCCGCGGTAGGGATCGGCGAGCTGCCACCAGCGGCGCCCGTCCAGGTCCTCCAGCGGCAGCGCGGCGGGCAGCGGGCTGCCGAGCGCCTCGCCGGGCCTGCGTCCGGTCAGGCGGGCCGCCGCCGCGTTGAAGCAGACGACGTGGCCGCCGCTGTCGGCGATCACGAGCCCGTCGGGCAGGTCGTCGGGGTTCACATCCATCCCGTACCGCCCCTCCAAAAGCGCCTCGGTCCCCGCACCCGGGGCCGACACCCTACTAGCTCGGGGTTACCGCGGGGCACCCTCTTTGTGCACACGGTCACCGTGCTCCGCGTGCGCCCCGTCATCGGCTGCGCTGGGCGCGCGCCGAGGCGTAGAGACAGACGGCGGCGGCCGTGGCGAGGTTGAGGCTCTCCGCCCGGCCGTGCAGGGGCACCCGCACCACGGCGTCCGCGAGGGCGCGGGTCTCCTCCGGCAGCCCCCAGGCCTCGTTGCCGAACACCCATGCGGTGGGCGCCGCCATGGTTCCCGCGTCCAGTTCCTCGTCCAGGTCGCGCTCCCCCGCGCCGTCGGCGGCCAGCAGCCTCACCCCGGCGCCGGCCAGCCCCTGCGCCGCCTCCGCGACGCCCACGCCGACGGCGACGGGCAGGTGGAAGAGCGAGCCGGCCGAGGCGCGGACGGCCTTGGGGTTGTAGACGTCCACGGACGCGTCGGTCAGCACCACGGCGTCGGCACCCGCCGCGTCGGCGCAGCGCAGCACCGTGCCGGCGTTGCCCGGGTCTCGGACGTGCGCGAGGACGGCCACCAGGCGGGGGCGGGCCGCCACGATCTCCTCGAAGGGGCGGTCGAGGAACCGGCACTGGGCGACGATGCCCTGCGGGGTGACCGTGTCGGCCATCTCGGCCACCACCTCGTCGGAGGCGGTCAGGACGGGGACGCCCGCCGCGCGGGCGGCGTCCAGGATGTCCGCGTGCCGTCCGGCCGCGTCCGGTGTGACGTACACCTCGACCAGGTGGTCCCGCGCCTCGCGCACCGCCTGCGGCCCCTCCGCGAGGAACCGCCGCTCCTTGGTACGGAAACTCCGCTTGCCGAGCTTGCGCGCGGCGGTGACACGGGGCGAGCGCAGGGACGTCAACTCGGGCGGCATGGAAGGGGGTTCGCTCACTCTCGCAGAAAAACATCTCGCCGCCATGGGGGCACCCCCGTGCAGCGCACGGGGGAGGAAACCACGACGGCGAGAGTGCAGGACCTCCGGCCCGTGGCCGGAGGAGACACGGCTGAAAGCCTCAGTCGGACGTTCAGGCGGCCTTGGGCGCGTTCACGTCGCTGGGCAGCGCCTTCTGGGCGACCTCGACCAGCGCGGTGAAGGCGGCGGCGTCGTTGACCGCGAGCTCGGCCAGCATCTTGCGGTCGACCTCGACGGAGGCGGCCTTCAGACCCTGGATGAAGCGGTTGTAGGTGATGCCGTTGGCGCGGGCAGCGGCGTTGATCCGCTGGATCCACAGCTGACGGAAGTCGCCCTTGCGCTTCTTGCGGTCGTTGTAGTTGTAGACGTAGGAGTGGGTGACCTGCTCCTTCGCCTTGCGGTACAGGCGGGAACGCTGGCCGCGGTAGCCGCTGGCCTGCTCCAGGATCGCCCGGCGCTTCTTCTGAGCGTTGACTGCCCGCTTGACGCGTGCCACGTGATTACTCCTTGTTGGCGGGGCCGGCAGGTCGCCTCACTGCCTGGGCCCGGATCGATGGGTCCCGGTCGCGCGGGTGTTACTTGCCGAGGAGCTTCTTGAGCTTCTTGGCGTCGGCCGGGGCCGCTTCGGTCGTGCCGGCGAGGCGGCGCGTCAGCGTGGACGGCTTGTGCTCGAGGTAGTGGCGGCGACCGGCGCGCTGGCGCATCACCTTGCCGGAACCGGTGAGCTTGACGCGCTTTCGGGTGCCGCTGTGGGTCTTGTTCTTCGGCATGTCGCCGTTTCTCCTCGTCAGTGACGCTTCCGTTTGCCACGCGGGCAGGCGGAAGCGTCAGTTGTTCGTATCGGTTCCGGGACGGCGCCCCGGGAGGGCTCACGCCTCGGCGGTCTCCTCGGCGGGCACCTCAGCGGGAAGAGCACCTTGCTGGCGCTCCGCCTTGCGGGCGGCCTGGGCCTCCCGGGCTTCCGCCATGGCCTCGGTCTTCTTCTTGTGCGGGCCGAGAACCATGATCATGTTGCGGCCGTCCTGCTTCGGGTTGGACTCCACGAAGCCCAGGTCGGACACATCGTCCGCGAGCCGCTGGAGCAGCCGGAAGCCCAGCTCGGGGCGGGACTGCTCACGGCCGCGGAACATGATCGTGATCTTGACCTTGTCACCCTGCTTGAGGAACCGGACGACGTGACCCTTCTTGGTGTCGTAGTCGTGCGGATCGATCTTCGGCCGGAGCTTCATCTCCTTGATGACCGTGTGCGCCTGGTTCTTGCGCGCTTCACGGGCCTTCATGGCCGACTCGTACTTGAACTTGCCGTAGTCCATGAGCTTGCACACCGGCGGGCGGGCATTCGCCGCCACCTCGACCAGATCGAGGTCGTATTCCTGTGCGAGCTCAAGGGCCTTGGCAAGCGGCACGATGCCGACCTGCTCGCCGCTGGGACCGACGAGTCGCACCTCGGGGACGCGAATCCGGTCGTTGATGCGGGGCTCGGCGCTGATGGGGCCTCCTCGGGTACACCGCGCGACCGTCTGGCGGACGACCGCGCACGAGTCTGTAGTGAGTGGTGACCACCGCCGCAGAATGCACAAAGCGCCCCGGACGGGTCACAGGCGGGGCTCCTCACAGACCGGGAGCACCGCCGCGGATCTCCGCGGGGCGCAGCCTGACCTTTGACCCGCGGCCCGCAGGGCCACCAGGTGGGAGATCGGAGCCTCCACTTGCGGGCTGGA
The DNA here is from genome assembly GCF_000424785.1 of Streptomyces sp. CNT360. Classification (NCBI taxonomy): domain Bacteria; kingdom Bacillati; phylum Actinomycetota; class Actinomycetes; order Kitasatosporales; family Streptomycetaceae; genus Streptomyces; species Streptomyces sp. CNT360. The sequence goes on from NZ_AUKO01000004.1 coordinate 315,460, forward strand.
GGCCGCGTACGTGCGCGCAGTCTTCAGCCGGTCGTTGTCCCAGCATACCAGCAGGCCGCGCGGAGTGCCGCCCGCAGTCCTGCGGGACCCGCAGCGCGGTACCCGGCCGCCCGCTCGGGCGCACCGCCGGTTCGGAGCCGGTCCGGGGCACGCCCACTCGGGCGGGCACGGGCCGTCCCGCCGTCGAACGGGCCACTCGACGGCGGGACGGCCCGTTCGACCGTACGGGACGGGCGGGGCTTAGGCTGAGCCGTATGAGCGACGCCGCAGCCGCCGGGCAGCCTTCGGAGCCCTCGGTGCCCCTTGGCCAGACGAACCCCGACTTCGACAGCTTGACCCGCGACATCGCGGACGTCCCCGCCGTCGAGGTCATCACCACCGTGGCGGTGCACCTGATGAGCTCAGCCGCCGTCAACCTGGGGCTGGCCGAGGAAGGCGAGCAGCACAAGGACCTGGACGAGGCACGGAAGCTGATCCAGGCCCTGGCCGGGCTGGTCACGGCGAGCGCCACCGAGATCGGCTCGTACCACGCGGCGCCGCTGCGCGACGGACTCAAGTCGCTCCAGCTGGCCTTCCGGGAGGCCTCGACCGTGCCCGACGAGCCCGGCCAGGGCCCCGGCGAGAAGTACACGGGGCCGGTGCACGGCTGAACCACCGGGTCAGCTCACCCGCATCTCACGGCGAGGCCGCCGGTTGGGCTGCGGGTGCGTGATCATGTGTACGTACGCCGCCACAGCGCCGCCCACCAGGGGCGCGACGATGAACAGCCACAGCTGGGTCAGCGCCGCCCCGCCCGCGAAGATCGCCGGGCCCAGGCTCCGGGCGGGGTTCACGGAGGTGCCGGTCAGCGGGATGCCGACCAGGTGGACGGTGGCCAGCGCGATGCCGATGGGCAGCCCGTCGAAGCCGACGACCGCCACCTTGTGGGTGACCGCCAGCACCGTGTAGACGAACAGGAACGTCAGCACCAGCTCCGCGACGAAGGCGCCACCGGTGTTGATGTGCACCGCCGAGCGGTCACCGAAGCCGTTGCTGCCGAACGTCTCGCTGGTCACCAGACCGGGGACCTGCTTGGCGACGAGCAGCAGCAGTGCGGCCCCCGCGATCCCGCCGACCAACTGGGCGACCCAGTACTTGATCGCCAGCTCCAGGTCGAGGCGTCCGGCCAGGAACATTCCCAGCGTCACCGCCGGGTTCACGTGGGAGCCGGAGATCGGGCCGATGGCGTAGGCGAGCGCCAGCATCACGAAGCCGAACGTCAACGCGATGCCCAGCGAGCCGACGTACTCCGCGGACAGCACAGCCGCGCCGACACCGAAGAAGACCAGGAACAGGGTGCCCAGGAACTCCGCGACGACGGGCTGCGGCTTGTCTTCCAGGTCCCTGAGCTGTTCGGGGTTGGCCTGGAGCGACTTGACCTGCATGTCGACCTCCCGTGGGGGTCGTAGGAGGCAGCCGGAAGGGTGCGTCCCGGCACTTCCTGTCGAGTGTCCGACGGGCCGGTCCCCCTCGCACCTCGGGGACTGCGCGGAGGGCAGCAGCGGCTCCCCGGACGCGTCCGGTGGCGGTGCTCAGGCCCGGTAGAACGCGTCCTCGGGCAGCGTGGTGCCGGGCGGCAGCAGCGCCAGATCGAGCCCTTTCACCAGCTGCGCCCGCAGCGTCTCATCGGCGGCGAGCACACCGGCCACCCGCCGCGCCACCTCGGTGGCCTCGGCTCCGCTTCCGGCGCCCGGCGCCAGGGCGAGGGCAAGGAGCCCGTCCCCCGTGCCGTCGCCGGGTGCCAGGTGCGCGCCGGCGATCCGGGGCTCGGCCGCGAGGACGGCGCGTACCGCCTCGGTCACCGCGGGGGCGTCCAGCGCGCGGGCGTGGACGCGCCCCTCGGCGAGCGCACGGAGCGACGGGCCGGTCAGTTCGTAGGTCACCGGACCGGCCAGGTCCAGCACCACGGTGTCGGCCTTCTCGTGGGCGGCGGCCTGGAGCGCCTGGGGCAGCGGGACGGCGACAGGGCGCGCGTCGGGCCGCCAGCGCGCGAGCGTCTCCGTACAGGTGAAGGCCGGCAGAGCGCGGCGACCCCCGGGCGCGTTGAGGGTGGGGACGGCCATCTCGCTGGTCTTGTCGCGGCGCAGCCCGTCCTCGCCGGTCTCGGCCTCGGTCAGCACGGCGACGACGGGCACGAGCAGCCGGGCGGCGCCGAGCGCCGCCAGGACGCGGGACTCGGCCGACGGCGCGTGGGGGTCGGCCTGCCAGGCCGCGAGGGCCTCGGCGAGCGCCGGATCCGCGGTGCCGTCGTCGTCGGCGAAGCCCGACCGGGGGATGTTCTTGAGCGCCACGCAGCGAGCCTATCCGGTGCCCGTAGGGCGGCCCGGCGCGGGCGGGCGGCTGATGGGGGCGGGAACAGAGCCGTCTGCGACGCGCACGCCGCCGAGGAGGCGGGCGTCGCCGCGGGGGAGCGGGCCGCCCGTGACGCCGCCTCCGTGCTCACGGGCCGCCCGGCGGACGCGACCCCTCCTCGGGCCGGCGGGCGTGCGGAACACCCGCCGTCAGGCCCCGCAGCCGCGCCGGCAGCCGCGGGGTGACACCCCGGTGTGCGGCGACGGCCGCGCCGACCAGCAGCGCGCCCACGACGGCCGCCGCCAGGGCGAACCAGTTGGGCCCCGCTCCGTCCCCGGGTTGTGCCGCGCCGAAGTACTCCTTGCCGTACTCGCCGACCCGCGGCCGCTGCTTCTGCGGCTCCACATGCGAGCCCATCTCGATGGCGGCCGCGGGGTCCACGAGGCCGGTGCCGACCGCGTCGCTGCGCCCGCCCTCGGGGGTGTTGCGCGCGGTGTCGGAGATCAGCTCCCTGATCTGTGCGGGGCTCAGGTCCGGGTGCGCGGCGCGGACCAGCGCGACGGCTCCCGAGGTGAAGGCCGCGGCGGCGCTGGTGCCCCAGCCCTGGTAGTAGCTGCGGTCGGGGTCGGCGATGAGGATGTCCTTGCCGGGTGCCGCCACGGTCGCGTACCAGCGGCGCGTGGAGAAGGAGGCGCGCGCCCCGTTGCGGTCGACGGCGGCCACCGCGATGACGCCCGGGTAGGCCGCCGGATAGGAGACGTGGTCGCCGTCCTCACCCCCGTTCCCCGCCGAGGCGACGAGGGACACGCCCTTGCTCAGGGCGTAGCGGACCGCGGCGTCCTCGCGCGCGTCGGGGTGTGCGGAGTCGCTGTCGTCCCCCAGGGAAAGGTTGATGACGTCCGCGCCGTGGTCGGTGGCCCAGCGGATGCCCTCGGCCAGTGCGGTGCCGCGCTCGTCCCGGGCCTTGGCACGCTGCGGGTCCTGGTCCTCCAGCAGGACGCGGACGGGCAGCACGCGGGCCTCCGGCGCGATGCCCAGCACGCCGTCCCGGTGGTCCTTGCCGTGGCCGTGTCCGGCGATGATGCCGGCCATCGCGGTGCCGTGCCGGGCCCAGGCCCGGTCGCCCTCGCTGGCGCCCATGCCGACCAGGTCCTTGCCGCGGACGACGTTCTTCGCCAGGTCGGGGTGGTGGGCGTCCACGCCGGTGTCCAGGACGGCGACGGTGACGCCCTGTCCCTTGGTGGTCTTCCACGCGGCCTTCGCGTCGAGCGCCCGCAGGGCCCACTCCTGGTGCTGCAGCCCCTCCCCCCGCGCGTGCGCGGTGCCGACGGTGAGCGGGGCGAGGGCCAACAGGCCGCACAGCGGGGCGACGAGGGTGCGCAGCAGGGCGCGGGCCGGGGAACGGGACGGGCGCTTCATCGGGACTCGTCCTTCGTCCGGTCGCGGTGCAGGGTCGCCTTGCGGAGCCGTTGTTCGACGCGGTCGGCGATGCCCTGCGCGTCGTGGCCGAGACCGCCCTGGGCGGCGGCCGAGGTCTCGCCCTTGCGGGTGGCGACCCCGGCCGGCTGCGGGTCGGTGACGACCCGGCCGTCGGCGAAGCCGGAGACGGACCAGACGACCACCGGCACGTCCTGCAGCACGTGCAGCGACCAGGTGGCGCGCTGGGCGTCGCCGAAGTCCGCGGCGACGGTGCCGCGTGCCGGGTACGGGCGCGGCATCAGGTCGGTGCGTTCGGTGAGGTTCTGAGCAGCGAACCGCTCGCGCAGGTCGCGCATGGCCGCCGGGCCCGACTTGGTGAACGTCAGGCCCACGGTGGTGACCCGGCTGGTCGTCTCGTCGGTGTAGGTGGCCCGCACCAGCCGGGCGCAGCCCACCGGGGCCAGCGCCTTGGCGAGCAGCGGGTCGAAGGCGCCGGTGCAGGTGCTGTCGGGAGCCACGGCGACCCGCGTCCAACGCCGGTCGGCACCGCCGGGGCCGGCGCCCTTCCCCTTCAGGGTGCGCGGGAACAGCTCGTTCACCGGGATCTCGTGCCAGGCCGCCCGGGCCCCGTCGAACCCCTGGGCGAGGGTGGGCCGTTGTTCGGTGTCCCCGCTCAGCAGCATGCCGGCACCCGCCCCGCCCAGCAGGCCCACGCCGAGCACCAGACACACCGCGGCGACGAGCGTGCGGGCGGTCAACGGCGTGTGGCGGCCGGGCCAGTGGGTCTCACGGGCAGCGTCGGGCGCCCCGGCGGGCGGGGGCGGAACCGTCGGTGCCGGGGGTACGGCACGGAAGGGTCCGGTGGACGGAGCAGGGTCGGCGGACGGAGCAGCGGGCACGCCGGTGGCGGGCGGGGCGGGCGGCCGGGGCGGTTCGGCGTGCGAGGTGAGGGGGGCGCCGGTGGGGGGAGCGGGCCGGGGCGACGGGGTGGGGGCCGGAGGACGGAGGGAGCGCGCGTGGTCTCGCGGGGCGGGCACGGGCACCCGCCCGGTGCGCTCCGTCTCCGTTTCCCTGGTGTTCTCCCGGGGCTGTGGCATGTGTGCGCTGGACTCGTCTTCCGGGATCGGCTCCGCGTCCGGTTCGCCGCCCGCCTCCTCCCCCGCCTCCGCACCGGCGGCACCCGCGGTGCGGGCGACGGCCCGGCCGGGCCCGGCGGCGCTGTCGCGGGACCGTTCACCGGTCTCCGCGACGCCGTCGGTCCGTTCGGCGCCACGGGGCTGCCCGGCCGCATCGGGCTGCCCGACGGCTGCGGGCGGCCCGGCGGCATCGATCTGCCCGGTGGTGTCGGCCTGTTCGGCGGGGGAGCCGCCCGGGGCGGCGGAGGTGCGGGTGGCGGTGGACGGTGGTGAGGCGGGGCGCGGGGGGACGCCCGGACGCGGGGGGACGGCAGGGCGGGGAGGGCTGGCCGGGGGCGCGGGGACGGACGGGGAGGGCAGTGTTCCGGACAGCCCGGTCGGCCCAGTCGGCCCGGACGCGTCGGCCGGAGCACGCGACGGGCGCGGCGGTGCAGGGGGCCGGGGCGGGGCGGCCGGGCGCTCGGGGATCGGGGCGCGCTCGGCATCGGTACTCATGTGCGCCCCCCTCCGTGCGTTGCCGACCCACACGAACGCTTGCCGAGCAGGCCGGTTCGCCGGGCCCCCAAGTGGCCTGTTGCCGCGTGCCGTCCCGTCACGGCGTGCGGCGTCACTCTACGGTGCGGACCTGTCAGGTGGGCAACCCGCCCGAGGCGCTGCCGGGCCCCAGGGGTGGGGGAACGCGCCGGTACCCGGCCTGGTGGCGACGGTGCGGGCGGGGGCGCGACGTGAGGGCACGGGGCTGTGCCCGGACGCGCGGCTCTGGCAAGCTGCGGGGGTGTTCGATTCGACTGCCGATCTCCCCGCCGACCGCGCACGGTACGACCGTGCGACCGCCCACCTGGACGCACCCCTCGCCCTGGTCGACCTGGAGGCGTTCGACGCCAACGCCGACGACCTGCTGCGCCGTGCGGGCGGCAAGCCGGTGCGGATCGCCAGCAAGTCGGTACGCTGCCGTGCCCTGTTGGAGCGGGCACTGGCCAAGGACGGCTTCCGCGGGGTGATGAGCTACACCCTCCCCGAGGCCCTGTGGCTGGCCCGGTCGGGTCTCACGGACATCCTGCTGGCCTACCCGTCGGCCGACCGCGCCGGCTACGCCGAACTGGCGGCCGACCCCAAGCTGGCCGCCGCGGTGACGGTGATGGTCGACGACCCGGCCCAGCTCGCGCTGATCGACGCGGCACGGGACGGGGGCCGCGAGGAGATCCGCGTCTGCCTCGAACTCGACACCTCGCTGCGCCTGCTGGGCGGCCGGGTCCGCGTCGGGGCCCGCCGCTCTCCGCTGCACTCCCCCGCCGACCTGGCCGACCTCGCCCGGCTCGTCCAGCGACGGCCCGGCTTCCGGCTGGTGGGGGTGATGGCCTACGAGGGGCACGTGGCGGGGGTGGGCGACGCCGTGCCCGGTGCAGCGCTGCGCTCGCGTGCCGTCCGGCTGATGCAGACGGCCGCCCGGCGGGAACTGGCCGTCCGCAGGTCCGCGGCGGTCCGCGCCGTCCGCGCGGTGGCTGACGACCTGGAGTTCGTGAACGGCGGCGGGACCGGCAGCGTGCAGCACACGGCGGCCGAGGAGGCCGTCACGGAGATCGCCGCCGGTTCGGGCCTGTTCGTGCCGCGTCTGTTCGACCACTTCACCTCGTTCACGGGCCGCCCGGCCGCCCTGTTCGCCGTGCCCGTGGTCCGCAGGCCGGGCGTGGGCGTGGTGACCGTGCTGGGCGGGGGGTACCCCGCCTCCGGAGTGGCGGGCCGCGACCGGTTGCCGCAGCCGTACCTTCCCGGCGGGCTCCGCTACGACCCCCAGGAGGGGCCCGGTGAGGTGCAGACGCCGCTGCTGGGGCAGCCCGCCGACGACCTGCTCATCGGGGACAAGGTGTGGTTCCGGCACGCCAAGTCGGGCGAACTGTGCGAGCGGTTCGACACCCTGCACCTGGTGGAGGGCGACCGGGTCACCCGGTCCGTACCGACGTACCGGGGCGAGGGCATGACGTTCCTGTGACGGCGCGCGCCGAGGCCCTGCCAGGTGTGGGAAACGTGCCGGGGGCGCCCCTTTTGCGGGGCGCCCCCGGCACGTCCGTCGGGCTCGGCGTCGAGCTTGCCGGCCGTGAGGTCAGGCGTCCTGCCCGTAGATGGTGTCCTTCTGGTCCGGGATGACGGAGCCGTCACCGCGGCGTACCGGGCCCAGCGAGCCGTCCGGGCGGGTGAAGCCCTCGGTGGAGCACGCGTACGGGTCCTTCTTGCGCGGCAGCGGCTCGATGAACATCGGGTTCACCGCCCAGCGCCCGTCGGCGTCGTCGTAGCCCCGGCACATGATCTCCGGCTTGTTCCGGTTGAGCACCAGGTGGGTGCCGGTGGCGTCGCCGACGAACGTCACGTCCGTGTCGGCGTCGCCGCCGCCGATCGCGATGCGGTGCCGCCAGTCCTGCTTGTGCCAGGCCCGCGGCCCCTTGATGCCGAAGATCTCCTGGTTGATGACGCAGCGCTTGCCGTCGATGTAGGGGATCTCCTCCCCCCTGCTGACGCCGGTGCCGCCGCAGCCCTCGGTCCTGGGGGTGATACGGCCGTGCTCGACGACGCTGCGGATGGCGAGGGTGTGGGCGCGGTCGATACCGACGCCGCTGGACCACTCCTCGGTCACCGGCTCGGATCCGGCGGAGACGATGTAGACGTCGAATCCGGCCCGCTGGAGGGTGCGGACAAGGTCCTTCTGCTGGGCGTAGTAGCGGCTGTAGCCCGGCAGGGTGTGGGTGCCGACCTTCTGCTCGCTGCCGATCGGCGCCGCCAGCGCCTCGTCGCGGGCCGCGCGGGCGTAGGAGCGCAGCTCGGCGACGGTGTGCCCGGCGAACAGCTGCGGAACCCAGGCGTACTCCGGAACGGTGCGCCGGTGGTTCCACTTCCCCTCGAACGCCTCCTGGCCTGCCATCGTCTCGGCCTCGCCGCGCACCTGGAGGATCTCGTCGGCGCAGTCGTCGTCGGTCGAGGTGGGCAGGGGGTGCCCGACCGGTGTGCCGGTGCCGCACGCCTCGGTGAGGGCGCGGTCGGCGGCGGGGGTGAGCCACTTGCTGGTGTCCGCCCAGTCCTTCGGGCGGAGGATCTTGTCGTGCTGGAGCGCCCAGGCGATGGTGGCGTCCGTCGAGTCGTTCTTGACGATGGTGTTGTCCCAGTCGAACGCGGCGACCGGCCGGTGGCTGCCGCCCCGCCAGTGCGCCGAGCAGGTGCCCCGCTCGTCGATGGTGCGCTGGAGCTTGGCGCGGTTGTCGCCGTGCCAGGGCAGTTTCGAGGAGAGCCGGGGGCAGTGGCGGCCCCCGCCGTGGTGGCCGTGGGCCTGGGCGGTGACGGGTGCGAGGCTCGCGGCGAGGGCCGCGGCCAGGGTGAGACCGGTCAGGACGGATCTGCTGCGCATGGGGCGCCCCTCCTGGGTTGTCGACGTTGACCACGTGCACGGTACAGCCACCGGGGCCGTTCGCCGCGCTCTACAGGGGTGTCACGTAGGCGCCGGCGATACCGCCGTCCACCAGGAACTCGGCGGCGTTGACGAAGGAGGCGTCGTCGCTGGCCAGGAACGCCACCGCGGAGGCGATCTCCTCCGGTTCGGCGAACCGCCCCACGGGGACGTGCACCAGGCGGCGCTGCGCCCGCTCGGGGTCCTTGGCGAACAGCTCCTTCAGCAGCGGCGTGTTCACCGGGCCGGGGCACAGGGCGTTCACCCGGATGCCCTCCCGGGCGAACTGCACGCCCAGTTCCCGGGACATGGCCAGCACCCCGCCCTTGGAGGCGGTGTAGCTGATCTGGGAGGTGGCGGCTCCCATGACGGCGACGAAGGAGGCCGTGTTGACGATGGAGCCGCGGCCCTGCGCCCGCATGTAGGGGAGCGCGGCCTTGCAGCACAGGTAGACGGACGTCAGGTTGACCTGCTGGACGCGCTGCCAGGCCTCCAGGCCGGTCTCCAGGATGGAGTCGTCGTCCGGCGGGGAGATGCCCGCGTTATTGAAGGCGACGTCCACGCTGCCGTAGGTCTCGTCGGCCCGCCGGAAGAGCGCCTCCACCTGCGCGGGGTCGGTGACGTCCGTCTGGACGAACAGTCCGCCGGTCTCCGTCGCGGCACTGCGCCCGCGTGCGGCGTCCACGTCGGCGCACACCACGTGTGCGCCCTCGGAGGCGAGGCGGCGGGCGGTGGCCAGACCGATGCCGCTGCCCGCTCCGGTGACGACGGCGGTACGCCCTACGAGGCGGCGGCACACGGCGGTCCGGTCGCTGGAGTCGGTCACGCTCACGGGCTCTCCTCGGTGCTGATGAAGACGTTCTTGGTCTCGGTGAAGGCGGCGAGCGCGCCGGGGCCGAGTTCACGGCCGAGGCCGGACTGCTTGTATCCGCCGAAGGGGGTGGAGTAGCGGACGCTGCTGTGCGAGTTGACCGACAGGTTCCCGGCGGCGACCGCCCGGCTGACGCGCAGGGCGCGGGCGCTGTCGCGGGTCCACAGGGAGCCCGAGAGGCCGTAGTCGGTGTCGTTGGCCAGCCGGACCGCCTCGGCCTCGTCGTCGAAGGGGAGGACGACGGCGACGGGACCGAACACCTCCTGCACACACGCGGGCGCTCCGGGCTCGCCCGCCAGCACGGTCGCCGGATACCAGTAGCCGGGCCCCTCGGGGACGCTGCCCCGGATGAGGGCGGGCGCGTCCTCGGGTACGTAGCCGCGGACGCGCTCGCGCTGCCGTGCGGAGATCAGGGGGCCCATGTCGGTGCTGCTGTCGGCCGGGTTGCCGGCCCGGAAGGAGAGGACGGCGGGTTCCAGCAGTTCCAGGAAGCGGTCGTGCACGCTGCGCTGGACCAGGATGCGGCTGCGGGCGCAGCAGTCCTGACCGGTGTTGTCGAGGAAGGAGCCGGGGGCGGCGGCCGCGGCGCGCTCCAGGTCGGCGTCGGCGAAGACGATGTTGGGGCTCTTGCCGCCGAGTTCGAGGGTCACCCGCTTCACGGAGGCGGCGCACCGGGCCATGATCTGTTTGCCGACGGCGGTCGAGCCGGTGAAGACGACCTTGGCGACGCGCGGGTGCTCGACCAGCGCCGTGCCGGTCACGGGGCCTTCGCCCGGCAGTACCTGGAAGAGCCCGTCGGGCAGGCCGGCCTCCAGCGCGAGCTCGGCCAGCCGCAGGGCGGTCAGCGGGGTGGTCTCCGCGGGTTTGAGGAGGACGGCGTTCCCCGCGGCCAGTGCGGGCGCGGTGCCCCAGGCGGCGATCGGCATGGGGAAGTTCCACGGGGCGATGACGGCGACGACGCCGAGCGGCTCGGCGAAGGTGAGGTCGACGCCCCCGGCGACGGGGATCTGCTGCCCGGTCAGCCGTTCGACGCCGCCCGCCGCGTAGTCGAGCAGGTCGCGGACGTTGCCGGCCTCCGAGCAGGCGTTGCACAGCGGATGCCCGGCCTCGCGGGTCTCCAGGACGGCCAGCTCCTCGATGTGGCTGTCCACGACGGCGGCGAAGCGGCGCAGCAGCCTGGCGCGGTCGGCGGGCGCCAGTGCGGCCCAGGACGTCTGAGCGGCCCCGGCCCGGGCGACCGCGAGATCGACCTCCTCGGGGAGGGTGGCGGGAACGGTGGTGATCAGCTCCTCCGTCGCCGGGTTGACGATCTCCAGCTCCTCCGCCGGCGGCCCGGTGCGGTCCTGTGTCTGGTGATGCACTGCGGTGAGGTCCTCACATGCGTTCGAAGGAGCGGTAGCGCTCCCAGTCCGTCACGGCCGTGTCGAAGGCCCGCTGCTCGACGCGGGCCATGTTCAGGTAGTGGTCCACGACGTCGGCGCCGAAGGCCTCCCGGGCCAGGCTGCTGTCCTGCCACAGCTCGGCGGCCTCGCGCAGGGTGGCGGGCACGTGCGCGACATTCTGGGTGTAGGCGTTGCCGGTGCAGGCGTCGGGCAGTTCCAGCGCGTTGTCGATGCCGTGCAGTCCGGCGGCGATCATCCCGGCGACGGCCAGGTAGGGGTTGACGTCGCCGCCGGGGACGCGGTTCTCCAGCCGGTGACCGCTGCCGTGGCCGACGACGCGGAGGGCGCAGGTGCGGTTGTCGGGCCCCCAGGCGACGGCGGTCGGCGCGAAGGACCCGGGCTGGAACCGCTTGTAGGAGTTGATGTTCGGCGCGTACAGCAGGGTGAACTCGCGCAGCGCGGCCAGCTGTCCGGCCAGGAAGTGCCGCATGAGGCGGGACATCCCGTGGGCGCCCTGCTCGTCGGCGAGGACGGCACCACCGTTCTCGTCGCGCAGCGAGAGATGGATGTGGCAGGAGTTGCCCTCGCGTTCGTCGTACTTGGCCATGAAGGTGAGGGCGCGGCCCTCCTGGGCGGCGATCTCCTTGGCGCCGGTCTTGTAGACGACGTGCTGGTCGCAGGTGGTGAGCGCGTCGGCGTAGCGGAAGGCGATCTCGTGCTGCCCCAGGTTGCACTCGCCCTTGGCCGACTCGACGACCATCCCGGCCTGGGCCATCTCGTTCCGTATCCGCCGCAGCAGGGGCTCCACCCGTCCGGTGCCGAGGACGGAGTAGTCGACGTTGTACTGGTTGGCGGGGGTCAGCCCGCGGTAGGCGCCGTCCCAGGCCTGCTCGTAGGTGTCGTTGAAGACCATGAACTCCAGCTCGGTGCCCGCGTACGCGGACCAGCCGCGCTCGGCGAGGCGGTCGAGCTGGCGCTGGAGGATCTGCCGGGGCGAGGCGGCCACGGGCGTGCCGTCGAGCCAGGCCAGGTCGGCGGTCAGCAGTGCGGTGCCGGGGTTCCAGGGGATGCGCCGCAGGGTGGCGGTGTCACCGTGCATGGCGAAGTCGCCGTAGCCGCGCTCCCAGGAGGCCATGGCGTAGCCGTCGACGGTGTTGAGGTCGACGTCGACGGCGAGCAGGTAGTTGCAGCCCTCGCTGCCGCCGTCCAGGACGTGCTCCAGGAAGTAGGGGGCGGCGAACCGCTTCCCCGTCAGGCGGCCCTGCATGTCGGTGAAGGCCAGGACGACGGTGTCGATCTCGCCCCGCTCGACGTGTTGACGCAACGCGTCGAGGGCCAGGGGTGGTGTGCGGTCTGCCACGAGGGGCCTCCTGTCGGATCCGCGGACGCCATAAGGTAGTCACGGAAACCATTGAAACGGAAGAGGGTTCCATGCCTTCCACACCGCGGGACGACAGGCTGGCCACAGTGCTGCGCACGGTACGCGCGGGCAACGGGTTCGAGGAGGCACTGGAGCAGATACTCCAGATCGTGCGGCTCGGCCTGGTCGCGGAGGGGGACCGGCTGCCCGCCGAGCGGGAGTTGGCCGAACGGCTGGGCATCAGCCGCGTCACGCTCCGCGAGGTGCTCAGGGTGCTGGCCGAGCAGGGCGTGGTGGCCAGCAGGCGCGGACGGTACGGCGGCACCTTCGTCCTGCCCCGGCCCCCGGCCGGCGAGGGCGGCACGGGCTCCTCACGGGTACGGGGCCGGGACGCCGACCTGGCGGACACCCTTCTCTTCCGCGAGGTGCTGGAGACCGGCGCGTCCGAACTGTGTGCCACGCGCGGGCTGTCCGACACGCAGGCGGCCACCCTGCGCGAGGCCCTGGACGCCACCCGCCAGGCGGCACTCGGCGACTACCGGCGGCACGACACCCTCTTCCACCTCACCCTGGTCGAGCTGGCCGGGTCCCCCTCGCTGACCGCGCAGTACGCCGCCGTACGGGCCACCCTCAACGAGCTGCTGGGCCGCATCCCGCTGCTGGTACGGAACCTGGAGCACGCCCAGCAGCAGCACGCCGCGCTGGTGGCCGCCGTGCTGGAGGGGGACGGAGAGGGGGCGCGAGCGGTCGCCCGTGAGCACTGCGCGGGGACGGCGTCGCTGCTGCGGGGCTTCCTGGCGTGAGGGCTTTGCCGGTGCGCGGGGCGCGAGGTGTCCCGTACGCCCCGGAACGCGGCGCGCCGTTACAGCTCGTTCACGCACAAGGGTTGCGCGGGACCACGCCGGGCCACAAAGGTATGCCAGCACACCAATAGCCGACGGCGGGAGTGTGGCACATGACCGAGCAGTCTGCGTCCCCGGCGGACCCCGCGCGCGGCGGACCCCCGGCGGACCCCGCCGGGGCGTCCCGGCCGGATCCGGACGCCGCCTACCTGGAACGCCGCACGCTGCGCCGCGGCAGCGCGGGCCCGCTGCTGCTGACCGGACTCGGCGTCGCCTACGTGGTCTCCGGCGACTACTCCGGGTGGAACGCGGGCCTGGCCGAGGGCGGCTTCGGCGGACTCGCCGTCGCCGCCGCCCTGATGGGCCTGATGTACACCTGCATGGTCTTCGCGCTGGCCGAACTGTCCGCCGTCCTGCCCACCGCGGGCGGCGGCTACGGCTTCGCACGCCGCGCCCTGGGCCCCTGGGGCGGCTTCCTGACGGGCACCGCCATCCTCGTGGAGTACGTACTCGCCCCGGCGGCCATCGTCTGCTTCATCGGCGACTACGTCGCCTCGCTGGGCCTGTTCGGGCTGGAGTCCGGCTGGCCCGTCTACCTGGTCTGCTTCGCCCTGTTCATCGGGATCCACCTGTGGGGCGTCGGTGAGGCGCTGCGCTTCTCCCTCGTCGTCACCGCGATCGCCGTCGCCGCGCTGCTGGTCTTCGTCGTCGGCGCCCTGACCGACTTCCACACCAGCGGGCTGAACGACATCCCCGTCGACCGGGACGCCGTGGGCGCCGGCTCGTGGCTGCCGTTCGGACTGCTGGGGATCTGGGCGGCGTTCCCGTTCGGCATGTGGTTCTTCCTCGGCGTGGAGGGCGTGCCGCTGGCGGCCGAGGAGACCCGCGACCCTGCGCGTACACTGCCGAAGGCGATGGCCTCCTCCATGGGCATCCTGCTGCTGCTCGCCCTGTTCACCTTCGTCGCCGCCACCGGGGCACGCGGCTCGGCCGCCATCCAGGACGTCGGCAATCCGCTGGTCGAGGCCCTGCAGCCGGACGGAAGGGCGACCGTGCTCTCCCGCATCGTCAACTACGCGGGACTCGCCGGGCTGGTGGCCTCGTTCTTCTCCCTCATCTTCGCCGGCTCCCGCCAGTTGTTCGCCCTCTCCCGCGCCGGTTACCTGCCCCGGTTCCTCTCCCTCACCAACCGCCGCAAGTCGCCCCATCTCGGGCTGCTGCTGCCGGGCGCCCTGGGGTTCGCGCTGGCCGCCGGCAGCGGGGACGGCGCCACGATGCTCAACATCGCCGTCTTCGGCGCCACCATCTCCTACGCCCTGATGTCCCTCTCCCACATCGTGCTGCGCCGGCGCGAGCCGCACCTGGAGCGCCCGTACCGCACCCCGGGCGGTGTTCTCACCTCGTCCGTCGCCTTCGTCCTGGCACTGGCCGCCCTGGTCGCCACCTTCCTCGTCGACGAACAGGCCGCGCTGATCGCCCTGGCGGTGTACGCGGTGGCGCTCGCCTACTTCGCCCTCTACAGCCGTCACCGCCTGGTCGCGGCGGCCCCGGAGGAGGAGTTCGCGGCGCTGGCGAAGGCGGAGGAGGAGCTGCGCAACTCCTAGGTTGGCAGGGCGGCCCGGCCACCGGTGCACCCGGCGCCCCGCCGCACCCGCAACGCACCGCAGGCGCACCCCGCAGGAGCAACCGTGACACCGCCCCTCATCGGCATCACCACCTATCTGGAACCCTCGGCCCGCTGGGGCGACTGGCACCTGCCGACGGCCCTGCTGCCCGCGGGCTACCACCGCATGGCCCAGCGTGCGGGCGCCCGTACGGTCCTGCTCCCGCCGGACGAGGACCCCGCGGCCGTCGCCGACATGCTCCGCCGCCTGGACGGCCTCGTCACCGCCGGCGGCCCCGACCTGGATCCGGCCGTGTACCGGGCGTCCAGGGACCCGCGGACGGGCCCGGCCTACCCCGAACGGGACGCGTGGGAGTGCGCGCTGACCCGCGCCGCGCTGGAGCGGGGAGTACCGCTGCTCGCCGTCTGCCGGGGCATGCAGGTGCTGAACGCGGCCCTGGGCGGCACTCTCGTCCAGCACCTGCCCACCACGGACGCCCACCGGGGGGCCCGGGGCGTGTTCGGGACCCACGACGTCGCCCCCGTCCCCGGCACGCTGCTCGCCGAGGTACTCGGGCACGAGGCGGCCGTCTCGGTGCCGACCTACCACCACCAGGCGGTGGACGCGCTGGGCACCGGGCTGCTCCCCAGCGCGTTCGCCACCGGCGACGGCACCGTCGAAGCCCTCGAACTACCGGACGCCGACGGCTTCGTGCTCGGCGTCCAGTGGCACCCGGAGGCGGGCGAGGACCTGCGGCTGATGGGGGCCCTCGTGGCGGCCGCCCGGACCCGGCGGGCCGGCCTCGGAAGCTGACGGGGGGCGCTACCCGCCACGCCCTCCCGGTGCGGCCACGACCGGGCGGGGCGCGAGCGGGTGTGACACCGGCGGGCTCGTCAGCGCAGTGCCGTGCGCAACGCCGCGCCGAGGACCTGCGGGGCCTCCACCAACGAGGGCCCGTACCAGGTCAGATGACGGCCGTCGACCAGCGCGGCGGGCGTGGCCGGGAAGGCCTCGGGGCCGTCCTCGGCCGTGAACCGGTACGGCTCGTCGGGCAGCACCACCACCTCGGCGCGGCCGGGCGCCGCCAGCTGTGCCAAGGGGATGCGCGGGTAGCGCTCGGCGTGCCCGGCGTAGACGTTGCGCACCCCCAAATGTGCCAGCAGGTCGCCCGCGAAGGTGTCCCGGCCCAGCACCATCCAGGGCCGGCGCCAGACCGGGACGAGGGCCCGTACGTCGAACTCGGCGCGGGCCCCGGCCCAGGCACTGCGCGCCTCGTCCAGCCAGGCGGGCCGCGGCAGCCCGCAGCCGCTGGTCAGCACCCGGTGGAGTTCGCCGAACCCCTCCTCCAAGGAGCGCACCGTCGTCACCATGACCCGCAGCCCCGCCGCGCGCAGGGCCCGCAGGTCCTCGGGGCGGTTCTCCTCCTCGTTCGCCAGCACGAGGTCGGGAGCCAGCGCGATCACGGCCGCCACGTCCGGGTTCTTGGTGCCCCGCACCCGGGTGACCGCAAGCTCCGCGGGGTGGGAACACCAGTCGGTGGCGCCGACGAGGAGTTCGGGGGCGCTCGCCGCGACCGCCTCGGTGAGGGAGGGCACGAGGGAGACCACGGACCGGCACGTCATGCGGGCCACCCTACGGTGGCGCCGTCACGGGCACACTGCGCAGGGAGGTGACGAAACGGCAGATTCGTTTCACAGCGGGAGGAAACGGTACTCCTTCCTGCATGGTCAGCATCGGATACTTTCTTGCGTGCGAGGAGTTCGGGCCGCGCGAGCTGGTCCGCCAGGCCCGGATGGCCGAGGAGGCCGGCTTCCAGCGGCTGTGGATCTCCGACCACTTCCACCCCTGGATGGACGCGCAGGGCCACAGCCCCTTCGTGTGGTCGGTGATCGGCGCCCTCTCCGAGGCCACCTCGTTGCCGGTGGGCACGGCGGTCACCTGCCCCACCTTCCGGATGCACCCGGCCGTCGTCGCGCATGCGGCAGCGACCGCCGCCGTGCAGCTGGAGGGCCGCTTCACCCTGGGCGTCGGCTCCGGCGAGGGCCTCAACGAGCACATCCTCGGCCAGCACTGGCCGCCCCCGGGTGAGCGGCTGGCCCGGCTGGAGGAGGCCGTCGGCATCATCCGCCGGCTGCACACCGGCAAGCGCACCACCCATCACGGGACCTACTACCGGGTGGACGACGCCCGTCTCTACACGGTGCCCGACCAGCCGGTGCCGATCTCCGTCTCCGCGTTCGGGCCCAGGGCGGTGGACATCGCCGCCCGCATCGGCGACGCGTTCTGCACGGCCTCCCCCGACGGCGACCTGGTCGAGCGGTACCGCACCGCGGGCGGCGGGACGCGTCCCGTACAGGGCGGCATGAAGGTGTGCTGGGCGCCCAGCGCTCAGGACGGGCTCGACCAGGCGCACCGCCTGTGGGCCAACGAACTGCTGCCGGGTCAGCTCCCCTCCACGCTGACCCGGCAGAAGGACTTCGCCGCCGCCGCGGCTCTGGTGCCCCGCGAGGACGTCGCCGCGCAGATGGTGTGCGGGCCCGACATGGAGCAGCACCGGAACCGGGTGCAGCGCTACGCCGACGCGGGGTTCGACGAGGTGTACGTGCAGCAGATCGGCTCCCGGCACGAGGAGTTCTTCCGCGCCTACGCCGACGAGGTGCTGCCGGCCTTCCACGGCAGGTGAGCCGGGCGCCCGCCCGGTGCGGGCGCCCGCTCAGCCGTGCTCCCACGGCCACACCGCCGACTCGCCCCGAGCCAGCAGCGCCATCATGGTGAACAGCTTGTCCGAGAAGCCGCCGATCTCGAAGCGGTTGCGCCGCGTCGTGTCCAGCGCGGCGGGCGCGTAGCCGCTGGTGTTGACCGCGAACACCGGGACGGTGGCCGGCACCGCCTCGGAGACCGAGACGCCGCGGGCCTCGTTGCCCGGGTGGCGGAACGCCTGCATGTCGGAGACGATCACCACCCGGTCGTGCCCGTCGTAGGTGGCGCGCAGGGCGGCCACCGTCTCGGTGCCGTAGCCGACCTCTCCCAGCCGCGCGGAGAACGCCTCCACGGCCCGGAGCACCGAACCGCCGGCCGGCAGCTCGTGCCGGAAGTGACCGCTGGCGAACCCGTGCATCTCCACCTGCTCGCCGCGGCGGGCGAGTGTCGCTCCGACGAGCGCGCCGATGTCGGCATGCGTGACCGTGGAGCGCGCCGAGACGGCGCCCTGCATGGAGCCGGAGGCATCGACGAGCAGCAGGGTGCGGCCGGGCAGCGCGGGGACGTTGGCGGTGGCGGCGGCGAGCGCCTTCTCCAGCGCGTGTGCCCAGCGCAGCGACGGCGCGGCCCGGTAGGCGGACAGGAAGCGGTACGGGAACTGCCGCGCGCGGGCGATCTGCTCGGGGTCGGCGAGCCGGTCGAGCACCTGCTGGACGGCCTCGTCCGAGACCCCCGCACGGTCGAGGTTGCGCAGGTTGCGCAGCTGTGCCATCAGGCCCATCGACGGCAGCACGGCCTCCCAGGCCGCGGCGTCCATCGGGCTCTGGAGCCAGCCGGCCAGCGCCTCCCAGGTCATGCCGGCCCGGGCGAGGACCTGCGAGCCCTCGGGCCGGGTGAGCACGGACCGCCGGTCGGCGGCGGGCAGGGCCGTCAGCTCGGCGCGGGCCCGGACGGTCGGCAGCGCCTCGGGCACCTGCTCGCCGCGGCCGTGCCGCCGGTCGAGCGCGTGGCGGAACAGCTCGCCCTGCCACGGCTTGTCGGGGTCCGGCGCCGCGTGGGTCAGTTCGAGGACGTCGCCGAAACGGAAGGCGTGGCTGTCGGTGTCGTACTTCAGCAGCGCCTTCTCGGTGTAGAGCCGCCGGACCGCGTCGGCCAGACCCCGCTTGACGGGCTTGGGCACGGTACGGCCGAAGGCCGCGGTCCAGTAGGCGAGGAACTCGCCCGGCTCGTCGGCGCGCCGGCAGGCGGCGGCGACGATGGCGCGGTTGTGACCGTGCTCGCGACCGGACAGCCGGGCCCGTACGGCGTGCGCGGCGGCGACCAGCGAGGCGGAGCGCATCTGCGCCCCGTCGCGCAGCCAGCCCACGAAGCGGGTGGTCCAGGCGCCGTCCTCGACGGCGACGGTGCGCACCAGATCGGCGTACCGGTCGTCGCGGTCCCCGGCCGACTCGTAGAAGGTGTGCTCCCCGACCATGTTGACGACGGCCAGCAGCACCAGTTCGGTCCTGGCGTCCCGCACGTACGCCCTGCCGCCCTCGTGGGTGACGGTCGGCGCGGTGCGCGCGGGCGTGGGCGGGCGGTTGAACTTGCTCATGATTCCCCCGAATCGAATGCGCCGCATCGGCGTGAGCCGGTGAACGGCATCCGACGGGATCCGGCACGCGTACGGCGCACAGGGGGGAAGGCGCCCGAGGACAGGAGTCGGCGGCGGTCCTGTTCAAGGAGAGTGAAGCAACCGTCGCCTGCGCACCGGGCGCTCCCCCGGTGTGCCGAGCGCGCCTCCCGAGATCGGATGCGACGACGGTGTCAGGAGTCGAACCTGTTGCATCCGCCGAAGGAGTAACCGTCGTCTGCGCACCGGGAGGTGCGTTCGTTCACGTCTACGACGGTAGGGCGTGCCGCCCGGCGCGTCATGCGAATATCCCCGCCCCGCACGGACCGCGCCCGTGCCGCAGCGACGAAGCGGCCCCGCCCCCACGCGGTACGACACGTGGGGGCGGGGCCGCTCGATGAAGGCGTTGCCTCAGCAGCGGGCGCCGGTCACTTGACCGGGGCCAGCTTGTCCTCCAGGCCGGGGTGCTTGTCCAGCCACTTGCGGGCGGACTCCTTCTCCTTGCCCTTGCCACCGCTCTGGATGGCGGCCTCCAGGGAGCCGAGGTCGTCCTCGGACATCTTGAAGTCCTTCAGCCAGCCGTACAGCTCCGGAAGTTCCTTCTTGAGGTCCTTCTTGCCGGTGACGTGGATGCGGTCGCCCTTGCCCCAGGAACCCTTGGGGTCCTTGAGCTTCTTCATCGGGTACTTGCTGTAGACCCAGTGCGGGGACCAGGTGGTCGCCACGACCGGCTTCTTCTGCTTCACCGAACGGTCGATCTCCGAGATCATCGAGGAGGTGCTGGAGGAGACGACCTTGTACTCCTTGTCCAGGCCGTAGTCCTTGAGCACCTTCTTGAGGATCTTCATCTCGCCGGCGCTCGACTCGATACCGGTGATCTTCCCGCCGAACTCGTCGCTCTTGCCCTTGAGGTCTTCCAGGGAGTCGATGCCCTTGACGTACTTGGGCACGGACAGCTCCAGCGACGTGGGGCCGTACCAGGCGCCGACATCGGTGAGGCGGTCCTTGTACTTGCGCCAGTACTGCTCATGGGTGGTCGGCAGCCAGCCGTCCGTCTGGAAGTCCATCTGCCCCTGAGCCAGGGCCGTGTAGAGCGGGCCCGGGTCCAGCTGCTTGACGTTCGGCTTGTAGCCGCGGTCCTCCAGGATGTTCTGCCACAGGTACGTCGTGGCGATGGCCTCGTCCCAGGGGAAGTAGCCCATCTGCACGGGCTTGCCCGCGTCCTTGCCCTGCTTCTTCTTGCCGCCGGGCACCGGAGCCATCTTGTCGACGAGTCCGGGGTTCTTCTTCAGCCAGTCCTTGACGGCCTGCTGCTCCTGGCCCTTGGCACCGCCCTGGATCTTGTCCTCCAGGGAGGTGAGCTGCTTCTCCGAGAGGTGGAAGTTCTTCAGCCAGCTCGCCACGGTCGGGTTGTCCTTGGCGAAGCCCTTGCGGGCGACGTTGTAGAGCTTCTCACCCTTGCCGAAGGAGCCCTTGGGGTCCTTGAGCTTGGTCAGGTCGTACGCGTTGTAGGCCCAGTGCGGGGACCACAGGGTGACGGCGACCGGCTCCTTCTTGCGGATGGAGCTCTTGAGCTCGGAGAGCATCGAGGACGTGCTGGAGGAGACGACCTTGTACTCGCCCTCCAGCCCGTAGTCCTTGAGGACCTTGTCCTTGAGGATCTTCATCTCGCCGGCGCTCGACTCGATGCCGATGATCTTGCCGTCGAACTTCTTGCCCTTCCCCTTCAGATCCGCCAGGGACTTGACGCCCTTGACGTAGCTGGGGACGGTCAGCTCCAGCGAGGTGGGGCCGTACCAGGCGCCGAGCTTCTCCATCTTGGAGCCGTACTTGTCCCAGTACTGCTTGTGCGTGGTGGGCAGCCAGGCGTCCGTCTGGAAGTCGGTCTGGCCCTGCGCGAGGGAGGTGTAGAGCGGGCCGGCGTCCAACTGCTTCAGGTTGGGCTTGTAGCCGCGCTGCTCCAGCACCTCCTTCCACAGGTAGGAGGTGGCGATGCCCTCGTCCCAGGGGATGTAGCCCATGTTGAGCTTCTGCCCCTTGCCGACGTCCGTACCGCCGGAGGCCTCCGCGTCGGAACCGGAGCCCGCGATGTTCATGCCGCCCGCGACCAGCGCGAGGACGACGACGCCGCTGAGCGCGACGACGGTGCCCGGACGGTACCGGGCGAAGCGCATCCGGCCCATCATGGCGGCGGCCTTGGCCGCGGCACGGCGGCCCAGCGGCGAGACCCGCACGTTGAGGGCGCCGGTCATCCGGTCCAGGTACATGGCCAGGATGACGACGGCCACACCGGACTCGACACCGAGGCCGATCTGGACCTGGGTGACCGCGGCGTAGACCCGCTCACCGAGGCCGGGCGCGCCCGCCATACCCGCGATGACGACCATGGAGAGGGCGAGCATGATGACCTGGTTGACACCGGCCATGATCGTCGGCAGCGCCAACGGGAACTGCACCCGGGTGAGGGTGTGCTTGGGGGTGGTGCCGAACGCCTCGGCGGCCTCCACCAGCTCGCCGTCGACCTGCCGGATGCCCAGTTCGGTCATGCGGACGCCGGGCGGCATCGAGAAGATGATCGTCGCCAGCAGACCCGGGGTCGTACCGACGGAGAAGAACATCACGCCGGGGATGAGGTAGACGAAGGCGGGCATCGTCTGCATCACGTCGAGCACCGGGCGCACGGCGGCGCTGACGCTGTTGCTGCGCGCCGCCCAGATACCGGAGGGCACCGCGATCACCAGGGTGATGACCGCGGCGGCCAGGACGAGCGACAGCGTGTCCATCGCGTCGCCCCACAGGCCGAACGAGTCGATCAACGCCAGGCCGACGAAGGCGATGACCCCCGCGGCCAGCCCGCGCAGCCAGAAGGCGATGACGGCGAAGATGCCGGCCATCAGCAGCGGCTCGCCGCCGCCCAGGACCGCGTGGATCCCGTCGTAGAGCCCGGTCAGGACCGTGTTGATGAAGTCGAAGAGCCAGCCGAGGTGCGTCTGGAGCCAGGCAACGGCGTCCTCGACCCAGTTGCCGGGGTGGAACTCAGGCACGTGCGCTCACCCCGGCGTCCTTACCGGCCTTCGCATCCCCGTCGCCCTTGGCGGACGGCGCGGCGACGGCTTCTTCCACCTGGGGCTCCTCGGCCAGCGCGGCCAGCAGCCGCTCCCGGTCGACGACACCCACGGGGGTGCCCGAGGCGTCCGTGACGATCATCGCGTCCTCGCTGGTGGAGAACGGGGTGAACAGCTCGGCGAGCGGGGTCTCGGCCGTGACGGTCGCCGCCTTGGCGGACCCGCTGCCGGCGGCGGCCGCGTCGGTCCGGGCGTCCTCCATGATCGACCCGGCGGTCAGCACCCGCGAGCGGTCGACGTCCTGGATGAAGGAGGCGACGTAGTCGGTGGCCGGGCGCACCAGGATGTCCTCGGCGGTGCCGATCTGGACGATCTGCCCGTCGCGCATCACGGCGATGCGGTCACCCAGGCGCATGGCCTCGTTGAGGTCGTGGGTGATGAAGACGATGGTCTTCTTCAGCTTCTTCTGAAGATCCAGGAGCTGGTCCTGCATGTCCCGGCGGATCAGCGGGTCCAGCGCGCTGAACGACTCGTCCATCAGGAGCAGGTCGGCGTCGGTGGCCAGCGCGCGGGCGAGACCCACGCGCTGCTGCATGCCGCCGGACAGCTCGTCGGGCCAGGAGTTCTCCCAGCCCTTGAGGCCGGCCAGCTCCAGCGCCTCGGTGGCACGCTTGTCGCGCTCCTCGCGCGGGACGCCCTGGACCTCCAGGCCGTAGGCGGCGTTCTCCAGCACGCTGCGGTGGGGGAAGAGCGCGAAGTGCTGGAACACCATGCTGATCTTGTGGGCGCGTACCTCGCGCAGCTCGCGCGCAGGGAGCGCGGTCACGTCCTCACCGTCGAACAGGACCCGACCCGCGGTGGGCTCGAGGAGGCCGTTGAGCATCCGCAGCAGCGTGGACTTGCCGGACCCGGACAGGCCCATGACCACGAATATCTGCCCCTCTTCGACCTCGAAGGAGGCATCGATCACGGCCGCGGTCGTGCCCTGGGCACGCAGTTCCTCACGGTCCGTGCCGGCTTCCAGCCGGGCTACTGCCTGGTCCGCTCTCCTCCCGAACACTTTGTACAGGTGCTCGGCTCTCAGCCTGGACACATTCACCTTCTTGTCTTGACAACAGGTACCGGCATTCCCCCACGCTCGGCTTGAGCGGGCGTAAATCGCTCCAAACGGTGCACACCGGAAAGATGCACCATACACGAAGGCCTTGCCAGGGTGCTCCTGCTCAAAGTTTCCAGTTCCAAACCGGCCGTGACGTGCTTCATAGCGGAGATACGGCAGCAAGAGCGGATGCAGCGCCTCCATTTGTGCCCAGGCAGCCGCCACCGCGCCACACACGGGCTGTCGGTACCGTGCGGCATCATCGGCCCGTGAACATCACCGCAGCGAACACCGCAAACGGGACCGGCGCGGAGCAGCCCCCCGAGGGCCCCCGGCTGATGCTCCTGGACACCGCCTCGCTCTACTTCCGTGCCTACTTCGGCGTCCCGGAGACCGTCCGCGCCCCCGACGGCACCCCCGTCAACGCCGTGCGCGGACTGCTCGACTTCATCGCCCGACTCGTCCACGACCACCGCCCCGACGCGCTGGTGGCCTGCATGGACGCCGACTGGCGGCCCCCGTGGCGGGTCGAGCTGATCCCCTCCTACAAGGCACACCGCGTCGCGACGGCGGTCGAGGGCGCCCCCGACGAGGAAGAGACCCCCGACACGCTCGGCCCCCAGGTCCCCGTGATCGACCAGGTGCTGGACGCCCTCGGCATCGCCCGCCTGGGCGCCGAGGGGTACGAGGCCGACGACGTGATCGGCACTCTGGCCACCCGCGCCGGCGGCCCCGTCGACATCGTCACCGGCGACCGCGACCTCTTCCAGCTCGTCGACGACGCCCGCGGGGTGCGCGTGCTCTACCCCGTCAAGGGCGTCGGCAGCCTGGAGACCTACGACGGCGCGGCGCTGCGTGCCAGGTACGGCGTCACGGGCGGCGACGGCTACGCGGACCTGGCGGTGCTGCGCGGCGACCCCAGCGACGGGCTGCCCGGGGTGCGGGGCGTCGGCGAGAAGACTGCGGCCAAGCTCCTCGACCAGTACGGCGACCTGGCCGGTGTCCGGGCGGCCGCCGCCGACCCCGTCTCCCGGCTCACTCCCGCCCAGCGCACCAAGCTCCACGAGGCCGCCGACTACCTGGATGTCGCACCCGCCGTCGTGCGGGTCGCCCGGGACATCGAGCTCCCGGATGCCGACCTCACGCTGCCGCGGGTCCCGCGTGCGGCGGCGCAGCTGGAGGAGCTGTCGGAACGCTGGGGGCTGGGCGGCTCGCTGCGGCGGGCGGTCGCGGCCCTGGCGGGCTGAAACGGCGCACCGGGCCGGCACCGTTGCGGGTGCCGGCCGTCCCACGCGTACCCGGTCCCGCCCCGGACACCGGATCCGTGTCGCATCCGACTGGTAACTTAGGTTTGCCTAAGTTACGGTGCACGCAGAAGGTGATCCACATCCATGGGAGGCCCCGTGCCCGACCGCCCGGCCCGACCGGCCCGCAAGAAGCCGCAGCTCCGTCACGCCCGCGTGGTCCGCACCGAGCGGCTCACGCCGCACATGGTGCGCGTCGTCCTGGGCGGCGAGACCCTGGCGGGCTTCCCGGCCGGTGAACACACCGACCACTACGTCAAACTGCTCTTCCCCGTTCCCGGCGTGGCCTACCCCGAGCCGTTCGACATCGAGCAGATCCGCGCCGAGCTGCCACGCGACCAGTGGCCCGCCATGCGCACCTACACCGTGCGCGCCTGGGACCCGGAGGCACGGGAGCTGACGATCGACTTCGTCGTCCACGGGGACGAGGGGCTGGCAGGCCCCTGGGCGCTGAGCGCCGCCCCCGGCGATCTGCTGCGCTTCCTCGGCCCCGGCGGGGCCTACTCTCCCGGCGCCGACGCGGACTGGCACCTGCTCGCCGGGGACGAGAGCGCCCTGCCCGCCATCGCGGCCTCGCTGGCCCGGGTGCCCGCGGGCGCTCCCGTGCGGGCCTTCATCGAGGTGGCGGGCCCGGAGGAGGAACAGCCGCTGGCGACGCCGCAGGGCGCGCAGATCGTATGGCTGCACCGCGGCGACGCCCCGGTGGGCCGGCGTCTCGTCGAGGCCGTCCGGGAGCTGGAGTTTCCCGCGGGACGCGTCCAGGCCTTCGTGCACGGCGAGGCCGGCTTCGTGAAGGAGCTGCGCGGGCACCTGCGCCTGGAGCGCGGTGTCGCGCGTGACCAGCTCTCCATCTCCGGCTACTGGCGGCTCGGCGCCGACGAGGACGGTTGGCAGGCCTCCAAGCGGGAGTGGAACGCCCAGGTGGAGGCCGAGCAGGAGAGCCAGCCGGCAGCGGCGTGAGACCCACGGGGGTCCGTCGTCACCGCCGCGATACCGGCCTCATCGCACCGGCGCCCCGGAAACGGGACGTCGGTGCTCACTGTCGGCACCCCGCACAGGGACACACTGGCAGCACCCCGCACAACAGCGCGTCCCGCACCATGCGGGTTCCGGCCGCCGCACCGTAGGGGGTGTCGGCCGCCGGGTGGCCGACGGACGGTGGCGGGCAGCCACCGCGATGCCGCCGGGTCCGCCCGTCCGCACGGGGCCCGGCATCCGGCTCGCCTCCGAGGCTCGCCGCGCACCAAGTGCCCGGCGGTGGGCACGCATCCGAGCCCGGCAGTCGACGCGCACCCGGTCGCCCGCTTCCCGGCGGCCACCACCGAGGCCGCAGCGGCGCCGGTGGGGCCCTCAGCCGACGCTGGAGTAGGCCACCACGCCCCGCAACATGCCCTCGATCGCCTTCCGCGCGTTCGTGGCCACCGTCCCCGAGCCGGGAGCGGCGGCGGCCAACTGCCCCAGGACGTCGATGACCTGCTTGCACCAGCGGACGAAGTCCCCGGCCGGCATGTCGGCCTCGCGCAGCACCTCGTCCAGACCGTGGCCGTCCGCCCAGCGGTAGGCGGCCCAGGCGAACCCGAGGTCCGGTTCGCGCTGGCCGACGCCCTCGGCCGCGCTGAGGCGGTGGTCCTCCTCCAGCGCGTCCAGGCGGCCCCAGATCCGGACCATCTCGCCCAGCGCGGCCCGCGTCCGGCCGCCCGGCATCTTCGGCGGCAGCGCGTCGTCCGCGCTGCGCGACTCGTACACCAGCGCGGAGACACAGGCCGCCAGCTCCGCGGGCGGCAGCCCCTCCCATACGCCCTCGCGCAGGCACTCGGAGGCCAGCAGGTCCAGCTCGCCGTAGAGCCGGGCCAGCACCCGGCCGTCCTCGGTGACATGGTCACCCGAGAGATAGCCGAGCTCCGACAGCAGGGAGTAGACCCGGTCGAAGGTGCGGGCGATGGTGTTCGTCCGGCCCTCGATGCGCCGTTCGAGCTGGCGGGTGTCGCGCGTGAGCCGCTGGTAGCGCTCGGCCCAGCGGGCGTGGTCCTCACGCTCGTCGCACCCGTGGCAGGGGTGCTGGCGGATGGCCTTGCGCAGCCGGATGATCTCCGGGTCGTCGGCCGCGTCCGAGCGCTGTTTGCGGTGGCGCTCGGGCGCGTGGTGGCCCGCCTTGGTACGCAGCGCGGACGCCAGGTCCCGCCGGGACTGGGGGCTGCGCGCGTTGAACGACTTGGGGATGCGCATCCGCTCCACCGGCTCGACGGGCACCGGGAAGTCGATCGGACCCAGCCGCTTGACCTGGCGCTGCGCGGTGAGCACCAGCGGGCGCGGCCCCTCGTGCCCGGCGCTGCCGTCGTACCCACGGCGGTGACCGGAGCCGCGGCCCCCCATGCCCGGGTCGAGCACCAGCGCGAGACCGGCGAACTTTCCGGTGGGCACGTGGATGACGTCGCCGGGCTTCAACCGCTCCAGGGCAGCGGCGGCCTGGGCCCGGCGCTGGTTGGCGCCCTGCTTGGCCAGCTCGGTCTCGCGCTCCTTGAGCTGCCGGCGCAGCCCCGCGTACTCCTCGAAGTCCCCCAGGTGGCAGGTCATGGAGGCGCGGTAGCCCGCCAGTCCCTCCTCGTTCTTCTGCACCTGCCGGGAGATGCCGACCACGGACCGGTCCGCCTGGAACTGCGCGAACGACGTCTCCAGCAGCTCACGCGAGCGGTGCCGGCCGAACTGCGAGACGAGGTTGACCGCCATGTTGTACGACGGCTTGAACGAGGAGCGCAGCGGATACGTACGGGCCCCCGCCAGCCCCGCCAGCGCGCCCGGGTCCATGCCGCGCTGCCACAGCACGACGGCGTGGCCCTCGATGTCGATGCCGCGCCGCCCCGCGCGACCGGTCAACTGGGTGTACTCGCCCGGGGTGATGTCGGCGTGCTGCTCGCCGTTCCACTTGACCAGCTTCTCCAGCACGACCGAGCGGGCGGGCATGTTGATGCCGAGCGCCAGCGTCTCGGTGGCGAAGACCGCCTTGACCAGCCCGCGTACGAACAGCTCCTCGACGACCTCCTTGAAGGTGGGCAGCATGCCCGCGTGGTGCGCGGCGATGCCCCGCTCCAGGCCCTCCAGCCACTCGAAGTAGCCCAGGACGTGCAGGTCCTTGTCGGGGATGTCGCGGGTGCGCTCCTCGACGATCTCGCGCACGCGTGCCCGGGCCGCGTTGTCGTTGAGCCGCAGCCCGGAGTACAGGCACTGCTGGACGGCGGCCTCGCAGCCCGCCCGGCTGAAGATGAAGGTGATGGCCGGCAGCAGCCCCTCCGAGTCCAGCCGGTCGATCACTTCCGGACGGCTCGGGGTCCAGATCCGGGCCCGCTGGCGGCGCTCCCGCTCCCTGTCGGCCTCCCGCTGCGGCCTGCCCCGGCGCCGGTCCCTGGGCAGCCTGCTGTTCTCCATCCGGGCCATCCGCACCAGGTCGGGGTTGACCTCGCGCTTGTCCCGCGACTCCTCGAACAGGTCGTACATCCGGCGCCCGGCCAGCACGTGCTGCCACAGCGGCACCGGGCGTTCCTCGGAGACGATCACCTGGGTGTCACCGCGCACGGTGTCCAGCCAGTCGCCGAACTCCTCCGCGTTGGAGACGGTGGCCGACAGGGAGACCAGCGTGACCGAGGCGGGCAGATGGATGATCACCTCTTCCCACACGGCCCCGCGGAAGCGGTCGGAGAGGTAGTGGACCTCGTCCATGACGACGTGGCCGAGCCCCAGCAGCGACCTGGAGCCCGCGTACAGCATGTTCCGCAGCACCTCCGTCGTCATCACGACGACCGGGGCCTCGGAGTTGACACTGTTGTCGCCGGTCAGCAGCCCGACCTTGGCGGAACCGTACCGTTTCGCCAGGTCGTTGTACTTCTGGTTCGACAGCGCCTTGATGGGCGTCGTGTAGAAGCACTTGCGGCCCTGGGTGAGGGCCAGGTGGACGGCGAACTCGCCCACGATGGTCTTGCCTGAGCCGGTCGGCGCGGCGACCAGCACTCCCTTTCCTGCTTCGAGGGCTTGGCACGCCTCGATCTGGAAGGGGTCCAGATCGAAGTCGTACATGTCACGGAAGGGGGCGAGAGCGGTGGACTGCTCCACGGCACGCTTGCGCGCCGCCGCGTACCGCTCCGCAGGGGACAGATCCTCGGTCATCGTGAGTACGAGCCTACCGGCCACCCCCGACAGCGCTCACGATCTTTACCGGCTGATGGGGCAAAGCCCGTGGTCAGAGCCGTAAGGTCAGTCCGTCGGCGGTTCGACGCCCGGCGCGGGACCGGCCGCGGTCAGCAGTCGCACCGCGCGGGGCACCGCCCGCGCGGTCAGCGGAAGCGGCCCGAACGGCTCGCCGTCCGCATAACCGGTCACCCCGGGCGCGTCAAGCGTCACACTCCGCGCACGGAAGGTGGTGACGGCCGGGTGGCTCAGGTGGGTGCCCTTGTAGACGCGCGGGAAGACCCGCAGCAGCTCCCGCCGGGTGCACTCCCCCACCACGGTCACCTCCAGCAGCCCGTCGTCCATCGCGGCGCGGGCGCACATCCGCATCCCGCCGCCGTAGGAGGGCCCGTTACCGACAGCCACCAGGGTCGCATCCAGCCGGACCGGCTCCTGGCCGTCGAGTGTGAGCGTGTAGGGCACCGTGTGCAGCGCGGCCAGTTCGGCCAGCACCGCGAGGTCGTACTTGAGGCGTCCGGACGGCCACCGCATCCTGTTGCCCCGGTCGCTGACCCGCGAGTCGAAGCCGGACGCCAGGACGGACCCGTACCACCGCTCCCCCACCCGGGCCAGGTCGAGCACCCGGTGGTGGCCGGCCTTGAGTGCCTCGGCGATCACGCGCCCGGCGGCGGCCGGATCCCGTACGGGAAGCCGGGTGGCGCGGGCGAAGTCGTTGCCGGTGCCGACGGCCACCACACCCAGCGGGGTGTCCGTTCCGGCCACGGCCTGGAGCGCGAGGGAGACCATGCCGTCCCCGCCCACGGCTGTCAGCGCTCCGGTGCCGCTCCGGACGGCTTCCCGCGCACGTATGAGTGCGTCGTCGGCGTCGGTGCCGACCAGGGTCCGCACGGCGAAACCGGCGTCCCGCAGGGCACGCGCCGCGGGCTGGGCAGCAGCGGCGCCGCGGCCCCGCCCGGCCGCCGGGTTGACGAAGAGGGTGATCTCGCTGGTCACAGGCGGACGATAACCGCTCAGGTGATGTCGTCGTAACCGTTTCGCCTGGTCGGACCGGAGCCGTCGGGGCCCTCGCCGTCGTCCGGCTCGGCGACCGCGCGCGGGCCCGGCAGCGCCTCGGCGGCCCCGACGCTGCCCGGGGCGTCGTCGAGCGGGGCGGCCTCGTCGTCGTCCAGCCCGGCGTACGGGTTGTGCCGCCCGCGCCTGCGGTCGTTGAAGAAGCAGATGCCGACGGCGCTGAAGTACAGCGCCACGATGGGGGCCGCCAGCGCGCACATCGTCATCGGGTCACCGGTCGGTGTGGCGACGGCGGCGAAGACGGTGATGCCGATGACCATCCCCCGCCACCAGCCCAGCAGCCGCTTCGCGGTCAGCACCCCGCCGAAGTTGAGCAGCACGAGCAGCAGCGGCAGTTCGAAGGCGAGCCCGAAGACGATCACCAGACGGGTGACGATGTCGAGGAAGTCGTCCAGCGGGATGAGGTTGCCTGCACCCTCGGGGCTGAAGTCCAGCAGCGTCTTGGCGGCCTTCGGCAGGATCAGGTACGCCAGGAAGGCACCGGCCAGGAACAGCGGTACGCCGGCACCCACGAAGGAGCGGGCGTACCGCTTCTCGTGCTTGTGCAGGCCGGGCGCGAGGAAGCCCCAGAGCTGGTAGAGCCAGATCGGCGAGGCGATGACCACGCCCGCCGTCAGCGCCACCTTCAGCATGATCGTGAAGGGGGCGATCAGGCCGTTGATGGTGATCTCGGCGCAGGTCTCGCCGTCCTTGGCGGCCTCGCCGAAACCCTTCGAGCAGCCGACCGACTCCCGCACCGGGTCCATCAGGAAATCGGCGATCTGCTTGTAGTAGATCATCGCCACGATGGTGACGACGAGAATGGCCAGCACCGACTTCATGAGGCGGTTGCGCAGCTCCCGCAAGTGGTCCGCGAGCGGCATCCGCCCCTCGGGGTCCTTCTGCTGCTTACCCTGCTTACGGGCAGACTTGAGCAACCCTCGTCCTCAGTCTCGAAGTGTCGGATACGGCTGTGCCCACCGCCGGGAGACCGGCGGCACCGGGCCACGGGCGGTGGAGACGGTCGGCACGGCCCGGCCGCGCGGCTCCGCGCCCCGGCTCAGCTCTGCTTGGAGGAGTCCGCCGGCTCGGAGACGGGGCGCGAGGTCGTGACGTCGCCCGGTGCGGCCTGGATGGTCTTGGCCGTCCCCTGGCTCGCGTCGCCACTCTTGTCCGCGTCGCTGTCGGAGGAGCCTTCCTTCTTCATCTGCTTGGCTTCGCTCTTGAGGATGCGGGCCGACTTGCCGAGCGAACGGGCCATGTCCGGCAGCTTCTTGGCGCCGAACAGCAGCAGGATGACAAGGAGGATCAGAACGATCTCCATGGGCTTCAAACCTGCGATCATGTGCCACTACCTTCTCGCCGGGGCGGCGGGTTGCTGTGCCTGCCGGATGCTGTGCCTGCGGGAACAATCGGTCCTGGCCGCATCGTGCTGACGTACCGGATCGATCGTAACCCTGTGGAGTGAACACCGGGCAATCCCCGTGCAGCCACCCGGTAGCACCCTCCACGCCTCGTCGGGACGACAACCGGCAGAATACCGCTGTCTCCCGCTCGTCTGGAGACCGCCTGCAGGCCGGTCACGTCTCGGACGTCCACTCCGGCTCCCGGGCCCGGCCCGCACCGTACCGGCCACCGCGCGCGGCCAGCGGCGACGCCGCCCGCTCCAGGTTCTCCGCCGCCCGCGTGATCTGCTCGGCGCCGTCACCGACAGCCCGCGAGAAGCGCTGGACCTCCAGCCCCACACGGACGGCGAGCACCCCGAGGACGGCGATCCCGCAGAACGCGAGCGCCAGGAAGAACATCGGCCACAGCATGCCCGCCAGCTTAGGGCGTCCCGCCGCCCCGACCGAACGGACCGGTTCCGCTTCGTACCCGCTCGACGAGGGGCACCCGGCTCCCACGCCGCGCCGCTTCCCGGTGCGGTTCCCGTCAGGCGCCGTACTCCGCCAGCGCCTTGCGTGCCGCTTCCCGAGCGCTGCGGGCCAGTTCCTCCGGGGCCGTGATGCGGCCGTCCGGACCCAGCCGGAGCGCCAGCCGGCGCAGGGACGCCGGGTCAGGGGTGCGCAGCGTGATCCGGAGCCCGCCGTCGGGCAGTTCCTCCGCGCTGTCGTACGGGTAGTACTCGGCGACCCAGCGGCCGCCCGGGCCGACCTCGATGACGACCTTCGGATCGGTGGCGGCGGGCTGCACCAGACCGGCACTCAGATCGCGGGGCTCTATCGGCGGAGGGTCGGACCGCTCGTCCAGCAGCTTGATCTCGGCGACCCGGTCCAGCCGGAAGGTGCGCCGCGCCTCGGACAGCCGGCACCAGGCCTCGACGTAGGTGTGGCCGACGGCGAAGAGCCGGATCGGGTCCACCTCGCGCTCGGTCAGCTCGTCCCTGGCCGGCGAGTAGTACCGGATCCACAGCCGGCGGCGCTCGGCGATGGCCCGGTCGACGTCGGCGAAGACGCCCCCCTCGGACTCGAAGGTGACCGAGAGCCGGGCACTGGCACCGGCGCTCTCACCGGCGGCCGTCTCCAGCTTGGCGGTGGCCCGCTGGAGGGCGTCGCGGTCGCTCTCCCGCAGTCCCGGCAGGGTGGCTACGGCGCGCGCGGCGACCAGCAGCGCGGTCGCCTCGTCGGCGGCCAGCCGCAGCGGCCGGGCGGTGTCGGCACCCAGCGCCTCGGTGTTGCGCCACCAGATGCGCTCCCCGTCGGTGTCGATCTCCAGCAGGTCGCCGCCGCGGAAGCTGGTGCCGCACATCGGCAGCACGTTCAGGTCGGAGATCAGCTCGTCCTCGCTGATCCCGAAGGCGCGGGCAACCTCTTCGACCCGGGCTCCCGGCCGGTCCTTGAGATAGGTGACCAGCGAGAGCATTCTGCGGGTCTGGTCGATGGCGTTGGCAGCCACGTGGCCCTCCTCCCCTCAGCCCTGGGCGACGGCACGCAGCCGTTCGATGACGTCGGCCCGCAGCTCGGCGGGTTCCAGCACGACGACATCCGGCCCGAACTCCACCAGCCAGGCGTCCAGTCCGTGCCCGTACGGGATCTCCAACTCGTCCCACCCGTCGCCGAGTTCCGTCAGGGTGCGGGCCCGGGCGCGCAGCGGGTAGCCCGCGCCTGCCCGCAGCCTGATCCGGGCGGTACCGGTCGCGCCCTCGCCCGCCCACCGCTCCACGGTCTCGCGCACCGTCACCTGATCGGGTACGGACGCGGTGAAGGCGCCGGCCCGGGAGCGGACCGGCCCGGTGATCCGGGAGAGCCGGAAGACCCGCTCGTCCTGCCGCTCACGGTCCCAGCCGGCCAGGTACCAGTGCCCGCGCCAGCACTCCAGCGTCCAGGGCTCGACCTGGCGCCGCTCGGAGCGGGCCGCGTTGGACTTGCGGTAGTCGAACACCACGGGGCGACGGTCGCGGCAGGCCAGCATCAGCGGTTCGAACGCGGCCTCACGCGCGGGAATGTGCGGCTCCAGCGTGCCGAGCTGCCGTTCGCCGCCCTGCTCCGGGATGCCGCCGGGCGGCATCCCGCCGGCCGCGTGCAGCTTCTGCAGGGCGCCGCTGGCCGCGGCGGCGAGCCGGGCCTGCTGCCAGACCCGGGCGGCCAGGCCGAGCGCGGTGGCCTCGGCGGCGTCGAGAGTGATGGGCGGCAGGCGGTTGCTGTCGCGACGGGCGACGTAGGCGGCCTCCCCGTCCAGGTTCTCGACCGTCTCGATGACCAGCCCCAGCTCCCGCAGGTCGTCCTTGTCCCGCTCGAACATGCGGTTGAAGGACTCCTCGGAGCCGGTGCTGCCGTTCGTGCCGGACGCGGCAGCGGCGTCTGCGGCGCCGTACGATCCGGCCTCACCCGGCCCGAAGGTCTCGACGTAGGCCTCGATCGAGCCGCGCAGCTCCCGTTTGGTCAGCGGGCGGCGGGCCCCCAGCAGGCACAGCGCCAGATTCATCAGCCGCTCGGCCTTGGCAATCGCCATGGGTTCCCTCGTGCCCTCTCTCATGCTGTTCTGGGCCCTCGACCGTACCGCCGGCACGGCGGGAGGCAAAAGCCGGGAGCCCCGCGCTGTGCGGGACTCCCGGTGGGTGTGGTAGCGGCACCGCCCACGGCCACCGCCGTCCGGCTGCCGCAGGGCCCGTCGACCCGGAGCTCCGCAGCAGGAAACGGAGCCGTCCGGGCGGGCCTCCGGCAGGCCCCGCCCGCGGAGCGCCGGGCGCAGGCACCGGACAGGCGCACGAGCGACGCGGACGCCCGGCGGTGCGCCGGACGGGCCCAAAGGCAGGGCTCAGACGGAGACGAGGTCGCAGACGAAGATCAGTGTCTCGCCCGGCTTGATGCGCCCGCCGCCCGCGCCGCGCTCGCCGTAGGCGAGGTGCGCGGGGATGGTCAGCCGGCGGCGGCCGCCGACCTTCATGCCCTGGACGCCCTTGTCCCAGCCCTCGATGACCTGGCCGGCGCCGAGCTGGAACTGGAGCGGCTTGCCGCGGTTCCAGCTCGCGTCGAACTCCTCGCCCGTGGAGAAGGAGACGCCCACGTAGTGCACGGAGACGTTGTCGCCGGCCTTGGCCTCGGGACCGTCGCCCTCCCACAGGTCCTGGATCTCCAGGTCGGCGGGCGGCGCGCCCTCGGGGAAGTCGACCTCGGGCTTGTCGATGCTCACGAAATTGCTCCTACGAACGAATCTGCGGGACAACCGCGCCAGTCTCCCACGGACGTGCCCCCGGTGCGCCCAGCGGCCGGTCCGTACCGGCGCACGCCCCGGACCGGCACGCACCGGCCGGGGGCGTGGCCGGTCCGAGGCGTGCGGTCACTTCACCTCGAGGACGTCCACGGAGAAGACCACCCCGTCCTTGAACTGCTTGCGCTGCTCCTTGGGGAAGGTGCTCTGCGGCACCGAGACGACCACCCGGCTGCCCGCCTTGGCGCCCTTGAGGCCCTCCGCCCAGCCGGGGATCTGCGCCACCGGGATCTCCTGCGGCGCGCCGCCCTGCGCCCAGGTGTCGTCCAGCTGCTTGCCGTTCTTCCAGGACTTGGCCGTGAAGTGCGCCAGTACGGTGCTCTTCTCGTCCACGGTCTTCTTCCCGTGGCCCCGCACGACCGTCTCGCTGATGAGCCGGCCGGGAGCCTCGTCCTTGCCCTTGGGCATGCGGATCGACGGCGCCTTGTCCTCGGCGACCTTGGTGCTGACCTTGGGGAGCCGCGGGTTCTGCGGGGTCTCCACAGGCTTGCCGTCGATCTTGTTGGGGGCGATCTTCTCCAGGTCGACGACGAAGACCAGGGTGGAGTTGCCGGGGATCGTCGGCGGCTGCCCCTTCTTGCCGTAGCCCTTGTCCGGCGGCGCGACGATCTCGACGCGGCTGCCGATCTTCTTGCCGACCAGCGCCTCGTCCCAGCCCTTGATGACCTTGCCGGCGCCGATCTGGAAGGTGGCGGGCGCCTTCCGCTTCCAACTGCTGTCGAACTCCTTGCCGTTCCACAGCTGGCCGACGTAGTGCGCGCTGACGGCGTCACCCTTGTGGACCTGCTGCCCGTCGCCCGTCTTGAGCACCTTCGTCTCCAGCTCGGAGGGCGGGTCACCCTTGCCCTTCTCGATGGAGGGCTTCTTCCCCCACGAGCCGCTCACCGCCGGGGGCTTGGCGTCGGAGGCGTCGTCGTCCCCGCAGGCCGCCGCCGAGGCGGCCAGCAGCGGGACGAGGAGAACCGCCGCGGCGCCACGTGCGCCGTGGCCGGAAAGGGTCCGGGAAGTCCGGGGGGTACGGGGGTTCGAATCCCCGGCAAAATGCAACATGTGTCCCACTCGCGGGTTTTAAGGGGTTTACGGTGCCGAAGCCTACGTTCGGGTAACGAGAGGGCCACCGCTCACGACACGGCAGCACCCCCGGTCGGTCGACCCCGCACCGACGACGGCCGGCGGCACCTCTCCGCGGAGGGGTGCCGCCGGCCGTGTCCCGCTGACTGCCGCGCGCCAGGCGCTGCCTCACATGCCGGCGATGAGCTTCTCCACCCGCTCGTCGACCGACCGGAACGGGTCCTTGCACAGCACCGTGCGCTGCGCCTGGTCGTTCAGCTTCAGGTGCACCCAGTCGACCGTGAAGTCCCGGCGCTGCTCCTGGGCCCGGCGGATGAAGTCGCCACGCAGCCGCGCGCGCGTTGTCTGCGGAGGCACCGACTTGCCCTCGAAGATCTTGACGTCGTTGCAGATGCGGGCCGCCTTGCCGCTGCGCTCCAGCAGGTAGTAGAGGCCGCGGCGGCGGTGGATGTCGTGGTAGGCGAGGTCTATCTGCGCGATCCTCGGGTGCGACATCGTGATGTTGTGCTTGTTCCGGTACCGCTCGATGAGCTGGTACTTCATCACCCAGTCGATCTCGGTGTTGATCTTGTCCAGCTCCTGGGTGCGCACCGCCTCCAGGGCCCGCCCCCACAGCTCCAGCACCTGCTCGACCCGCCCGGTGCGGATGCCGCGGCGGTCGCAGAAGTCCAGCGCCTTGTCGAAGTACTCCTGCTGCACCTCCAGCGCGGAGGCCTCACGCCCGCTGGCCAGTCGCACCTTGCGCTGCCCCGTGATGTCGTGGCTGACCTCCCGGATGGCCCGGATCGGGTTCTCCAGCGTCAGGTCCCGCATCACGGTGCCTGCCTCGATCATGCGCAGCACCAGGTCGGTGGCGCCGACCTTGAGCAGCATCGTCGTCTCCGACATGTTCGAGTCGCCGACGATGACGTGGAGCCTGCGGTAGCGCTCGGCGTCGGCGTGCGGCTCGTCACGGGTGTTGATGATGGGGCGCGAGCGGGTCGTCGCGGAGCTGACGCCCTCCCAGATGTGCTCGGCGCGCTGGCTGACGCAGTAGACGGCACCCCGCGGGGTCTGCAGCACCTTGCCGGCGCCGCAGACGAGCTGCCGGGTGACCAGGAACGGGATGAGGACGTCCGCCAGCCGCGAGAACTCCCCGTGCCGGGCCACCAGATAGTTCTCGTGGCAGCCGTAGGAGTTTCCCGCCGAGTCGGTGTTGTTCTTGAAGAGGTAGACGTCGCCCGCGATCCCTTCCTCGTGCAGGCGGCGTTCGGCGTCGACCAGCAGGCCTTCGAGGATGCGCTCACCCGACTTGTCGTGGGTGACCAGCTCGGTGACGCTGTCGCACTCGGGTGTCGCGTATTCCGGGTGGGAGCCCACGTCCAGATAGAGGCGCGCGCCGTTCCGCAGAAACACGTTGCTGCTGCGGCCCCATGACACAACTCGGCGGAAGAGGTACCGCGCCACCTCGTCGGGGGACAGCCGCCGCTGGCCCCGGAACGTACACGTGACGCCGTACTCGTTCTCCAGCCCGAAGATTCGGCGGTCCATGACTGAACATTACGCCTGCGGAGACGATCTGAAACCGGGTTCCGGCCCACCGTTCCGATCGGTTTCCGCACCTGGCAGGTCGGTTTCCGGCAGAGGCAGTGGTGTCGTCGGTGCCGTGGTGCCCGCCGCTGAGGGCGCCGCCGGGGAGGCCGCCACCACGCCGCGGTCGGCCCGTACCGGTGTCCGCAGGACGGGCCGCGCCAACAGCATGACGGCCAGCGCGGCGAGTCCGCCCGCACCCGCCAGTGCGAACCCGGCCCCTGTGCCGGCCCGCTCGACGACCGTGCCCACCGTCGCCGTACCCGCCGCGGCGCCCACCCCGAACGTCGTCACCAGCCAGGAGAACGCCTCCGTGACGGTGCCGGCGGGCGCGTGCCGGTCCACCACCACGAACGCGCAGGCCAGCGCAGGCGCCAGGAAGAGCCCCGAGAGACCGCCCAGCGCCACCATCGCCGGCACGCCCGGCACGAAGGCGAGCGGCAGGTTGCCGGCCGCGAAGAGCGCGACCAGCACCGCCAGCCGCCCCTCGTGGGTGCCCGGCCAGCCCCTCCCCCCGTAGCCGAGGCCGCCCACCAGGGCGCCCGCACCCTGGGCGGCCAGCAGGTAGGTCGACACCAGGGCGTCGCCGTGGTCGTCGGCGTAGGAGACGGCAGCCAGCGCGAAGGTGCCCAGCGCCAGCCCGACGAAGAAGAACGCCGCCAGCAGTACCTTCAGGCCCGGCGAGCGCAGCGCCCCCAGCCAGTGCGGGGTGCGCGGGGCGGAGCGCCAGCGGCGGGAGGGCGGCGAGACCACGACGGAGAGCGCGCCCAGGACGCCCAGCACGTTGACGACCAGCAGCGCGGCGGCCTCGTTCCACCCGGCGACCAGCAGGGTGACCAGCAGCGGGCCGGCCGCGAACATCACCTCCTGGGCGACCGCGTCCAGCGCGTAGGCGGTGTGGACCTGCTCCTCGCGCCGCAGCACGCTGGGCCACAGCGCCCGCAGCCCGCCCTCCAACGGCGGCGTGAACAGGCCGAAGACCAGGACGCAGGCGTAGGCGAGGGGCAGCGTGCCGATGCCGGTGAGGGCGAGTGCCGCGGCCCCCACCGCCGAGACCGCCGCGGCGGGCAGCATCACCCGGGGCTGTCCGAACAGGTCCACCAGGCGGCCCAGCATCGGCTGGCCGAACGCGGTGGCGAGCCCGTAGACCGCCGAGAGCGCCCCGGCGAGCGCCATGCTGCCGCCTTCGGCGTGGACGTACAGCGCGATCGCCAGCGGGCCCGTGGCGTTCGGCAGCCTGCCCACCAGCGTTCCTGCCAGCAGCCGCATCGCGTGTCTGGCCCGCAGCAGTTCGGCGTACCCGGTCGCCATCCGCTCCACCCCTCAGTTTGTCGGCGCTGCTCTCGTTTTACGTATAACTGCGCCGTCATACGTACCATGCGGGGCGAGCCGGGGTGAAGGAGTTTCTCGTGGCAGGACCGAACGCAGCGGGCCACTCGGGCGGTCCGGGCCGCACCCGGCCCACCGGACACGACGTGGCCCGCGCGGCCGGGGTCTCCCAGGCCACCGTCTCGCTCGTCCTGGGCGGCAAATGGGAGGGCCGGGTCGCGCCGCGCACGGCCGAGTCGGTGCGTGCCGCCGCCCGCGCACTCGGCTACCGCCCCAACCAGGCCGCCCGCACCCTGCGGCTGGGCCGTACCCGCACGGCGCTGCTCGTGGTGCCCGCGCTCACCGGGGAGTTCTTCGCGGCCGTGCACCGGGGGGCCGTCGAGGTCGCCACCGCGCACGACTTCGGGGTCGTGCTCTACCCCTCGCCCGAGGGCGTGGACGCGGCCCCCGACCCCTTCGCCTCCGCCCGCACCGCCCTGGACGGCGTCATCGCCTCCTCCATGGCGCCCGAGGCGCTCGCCGCCCTCCGCGGCGACGGGCTGCCCCTGGTGATGCTCGACAGCGACGAGGGAGCCTGCGACGCGACCGTCAACGTCGACATCGCCGACGGCATGCGGCAGGTGGCCGCCCATCTGCTCTCGCTCGGCCACCGCCGCCTCGCCCACCTGGCGGCCGACGTGGACTCCTGGACCTTCACCGCACGGGCCCGCGCCCTGCGCGAAGCCACCAGGGCGGGCGGCGGTGACATCGTGCGGATCCAACGGGCGCCGCTCTCGGTGGCGGGCGGCCTGGAGGCGGCCACGCGAGCGCTGACGGCCGAGGCCGGTCCCCTGCCGACGGCACTGGTGTGCGACGACGATCTGCTGGCCGCAGGGGCGTTGAAAGCGGCGCGGCGGCTGGGCCTGCGGGTCCCCGAGGAGGTGTCGGTGGTCGGCTTCGACGATCTGACGCTGGCCAAGGCCGTGGAACCGGAACTCACCACTGTGCGGCTGCCGGCCGAGGCGGTCGGTGCCGCCGGGATGCGGGCCCTTCTGGCCGTGCTCGACGGGCACGGGGCCGCGGCAGTTCGGTTGCCGGTGCGTCTGATCGAGCGCGCTTCGAGCGGCCCGTGCCCCTGCCCTCCGGCTGCGTCCCGGGGCCGGAAGGGTGCGGCCCGCTCGGCCGCCGGACGGACTCCTCCGAGCCCGCCCGACGACCCGACAGCGTGACTACTCCTCGTCGGAGGAGGTGTCCGAGGAGTCCTCCCTGGGTTCCGGGGTGGAGGTCTCCTCCAGCAGGCGGGTCACCTGGGCAGCCGGGACCCGCCTGAACTTCCGCTTCTGTGCGCGCTGGCGGTCCAGCACGGCGACCTCCAACTGGTCGGTGGACAGCGTCCGCTCGCTCCCGCTGCTGTCCCGGCCCAGCGCCTCGGCCCCCAGCTTCAGCGCCTCGCCCAGCGACATTCCCTCCCGGTGCCGCTGGTCCATGTAACTGCCGATCTGGTCCGAGTTGCCGCCGACGGCAACCGAGCCGTGCTCGTCCACGATGGAGCCGTCGTGCGGCAGGCGGTAGATCTGGTCGTCCTCGGGGGCCGCACCCACCTCGGCGACGATCAGCTCCACCTCGTAAGGCTTCTCCGCGTTGGAGGAGAAGATGGTGCCCAGCGTCTGGGCGTAGACGTTGGCGAGGCCGCGCGCGGTCACGTCCTGGCGGTCGTAGGTGTAGCCCCGCAGGTCGGCGTAGCGGACACCGCCGATGCGCAGATTCTCGAACTCGTTGTACTTACCGACCGCCGCGAAGGCGATGCGGTCGTAGATCTCGCTGACCTTGTGCAGTGCCCGAGAGGGGTTCTCGGCGACGAAGACGATGCCGTCCGCGTACTGCAACACGACCACGCTGCGGCCGCGCGCGATGCCCTTGCGGGCGTACTCCGCGCGGTCGGCCATTGCCTGCTGAGGCGACACATAGAACGGCGTCGACACCGGCTATCCGTCCCTTCCTGTCCGTATGGATGCGATGTCCAGGGCCTAGGAGACCGGGGCCTGCGGGCCGTTGGGCTGCTGGAGGCGGCCGTCGTAGACCGCCTGCGCCAGTCCGGAGACCTCTTCCTCGCCGAGCCTGCGGTAACCGTCCTGGGTGATCGTCGCCACGATCGGGTAGATCCGGCGGGTCATGTCCGGACCGCCGGTGGCCGAGTCGTCGTCCGCGGCGTCGTACAGCGCCTGGAGGACGACGGTGGCGGCCTGCTCCTCGGTCATCTCGTCCCGGTAGAGCTTCTTGAGCGCTCCGCGGGCGAAGACCGAACCCGAGCCGACGCCCGCGAAGCCGTACTCCTCCGAGCGGCCGCCCGTCACGTCGTAGGAGAAGATGCGCCCCTGGCCCCGGTCCACGTCGTAGCCGGCGAACATCGGCACCACGGCGAGCCCTTGGAGGGCCATTCCGAGGTTGCTGCGGATCATCGTGGAGAGGCGGTTGGCCTTGCCCTCCAGGGAGAGGGTGGAGCCCTCCACCTTCTCGAAGTGCTCCAGCTCCAGCTGGAAGAGCTTGACCATCTCCACGGCCAGGCCGGCGGTGCCCGCGATGCCCACGGCCGAGTACTCGTCGGCCGGGAAGACCTTCTCGACGTCGCGCTGGGCGATGACGTTGCCCATCGTCGCCCGGCGGTCCCCGGCCAGGATCACGCCGCCGGCGAAGGTCACGGCCACGATGGTGGTGCCGTGCGGCACCTGGACAGCGCCTTCCACGGGCGGCAGCGACCGGTTGCCCGGGAGCTGCTCGGGTGCGTGGGTGTTCAGGAAATCCGTGAACGACGACGACCCCGGCGTCAGGAAGGCAGCAGGTAGACGCCCGGTGCTCCGGCTTTCGGCTTCCACACGTTTCCTTCCTTGTAGGTGGCCGCCCGTCGCACGACGTGCGGCCGGCCCTCGAACGGCCCCCGCTACGGTGCAGCGGGGGGAACGGTATGCCCGGGACCTTACCCGTCACATGATCGTGGTCCACATGACAGCGTGATCCGCATGGTCCGCGAACCGGCGGTCCGTCCCCGGCGGCACCCGGAGGGGCGCCGGGGACGGACCGGACCGAAGGCCCGGGCCGCCACGTACCGCGCTGTGCTCCATGAACCGGCGGTGCTCCTTCATCTCGAAGGGAGAATCACTGCCCGCCCTTTTGCACGAAGGAGCGCACGAAGTCCTCGGCGTTCTCTTCGAGCACGTCGTCGATTTCGTCCAGTACCGAGTCGACGTCCTCCGAGAGTGCCTCCTGGCGCTCCTTGAGGTCCTCCGAAGCCTGCGCGTCCTGCGCCTGCTCCTCGGTCTCCTCGGTGTGGCGGGTGGACTTCTGCTGTCCGCCGCCCGTGTCCTTGGTCGCCATTTCCCTCACCCCGCTCGGTTCGGTGGTGTACGCGGAACGTACAAGATCAGACCCTACAAGCCGGGACTGACATCGGCCCCTTGGTTGCTTCAACGTCCGGGAACCACCTCGATGATTCCCGTTCCGCGGGCCGAATAGCCGCGATCCAGCTTTCCCGTCAGTTGCCCGACAGCACTTTGACCAGCTCTTCCGCCGTCCGGCAGCGGTCCAGCAGGTCCTTGACGTGCTCCCGGGTACCCCGCAGCGGCTCCAGCGTGGGCACCCGTTGCAGAGAGTCACGGCCAGGCAGATCGAAGATGACCGAGTCCCAGGAGGCGGCGGCCACGTCGTCGGCGTACTGCTCCAGGCAGCGGCCGCGGAAGTAGGCGCGGGTGTCCTCCGGGGGCTTGAAGGCCGCCTCCTTGACCTCCTCCTCCGACAGCAGGCGCTGCATCGTGCCCCGGGAGACGAGCCGGTTGTACAGGCCCTTGTCGGGGCGCACGTCCGCGTACTGGAGGTCGACCAGGTGGAGCCTGGGGGCGTCCCAGTCGAGCCGGTCGCGGCGGCGGTAGCCCTCCATCAGCTCGCGCTTGGCGACCCAGTCCAGCTCCCCGGACAGGCTCATCGGGTCGCGCTCCAGCTTGCCGAGC
Source organism: Streptomyces sp. CNT360 (assembly GCF_000424785.1). Taxonomy (NCBI): domain Bacteria; kingdom Bacillati; phylum Actinomycetota; class Actinomycetes; order Kitasatosporales; family Streptomycetaceae; genus Streptomyces; species Streptomyces sp. CNT360. Next base: position 357,506 of record NZ_AUKO01000004.1, read on the forward strand.
ACGTCCTCCCAGCGGGCCAGCACGTCCCGGGTCTGCTCGTCCGCGTCGCCGCCCCACTTCTCCTCGACGTACTTGCGGGCCAGCTCGTAGTACTCCATCTGGAGCTGGACCGCGGTGAGTGTCCGGCCGTTGCGGAGCGTGATCAACTGTTCGAGTGTCGGGTCGTGCGAAACCTGGTGGAGGGTGCGCACCGGCTGATCGACGACCAGGTCGACGGCGATGAAACCGTCCTCGATCATGGACAGCACCAGCGAGGTCGTGCCCAGCTTGAGGTAGGTGGAGACCTCCGAGAGGTTCGCGTCCCCGAGGATCACGTGCAGGCGCCGGTACTTCTCGGCGTCGGCGTGCGGCTCGTCGCGGGTGTTGATGAGCGGGCGTTTGAGGGTCGTCTCCAGCCCGACCTCGACCTCGAAGTAGTCGGCCCGCTGGCTGAGCTGGAAGCCGTGCTCCCCGCCGTCCTGACCCAGTCCTACGCGGCCGGCACCGCATACGACCTGGCGGGAGACGAAGAACGGCGTCAGGTGCCGCACGATGTCCGAGAAGGGGGTCTCCCGCTTCATCAGGTAGTTCTCGTGCGTGCCGTAGGAGGCGCCCTTGTTGTCGGTGTTGTTCTTGTAGAGGTGGATCGGGCTGGTGCCGGGCACCTCGGCCGCACGTTCGGCGGCCTCGGCCATGATCCGCTCCCCCGCCTTGTCCCACAGCACCGCGTCCCGCGGGTTGGTGACCTCGGGGGCGCTGTACTCGGGGTGGGCGTGGTCGACGTAGAGGCGGGCGCCGTTGGTGAGGATGACGTTGGCCAGCCCGATGTCCTCGTCCGTCAACTGGCTGGCGTCTGCCGTCTCGCGGGCCAGGTCGAAGCCGCGAGCGTCCCGCAGCGGGTTCTCCTCCTCGAAGTCCCAGCGGGCACGCCGCGCCCGTTGCATCGCCGCCGCGTAGGCGTTGACCACCTGGGACGAGGTGAGCATGGCATTGGCGTTGGGGTGGCCCGGCACGGAGATCCCGTACTCGGTCTCGATGCCCATTACGCGCCGTACGGTCATGCTGCCCTCCTTGCCTGACGGCGGCCCGCCGGTGGGCCACCGTTCAAGTCCCGCTGCGCGTCCGTCCCGCGTGCGGCCCCCTCCCGCCCACTGCGCGTCCCGGCGGTAAGGACGAGCCTATGACGTGCGGGCCCGGGGCGGCAGATCACTTGGCGGACTTCCTTGGCGCTGGGAAACGATCCGGCTGCGGGTACCCCCGCCGGGGACCCGCAGCCGGACTGGTCCTCGTTACAGGTACTGGCCGGTGTTGGCGACGGTGTCGATGGACCGGCCGGTGTCCGCCCCCTGCTTTCCGGTGACCAGGGTGCGGATGTAGACGATCCGCTCGCCCTTCTTGCCCGAGATGCGGGCCCAGTCGTCCGGGTTGGTGGTGTTGGGCAGGTCCTCGTTCTCCTTGAACTCGTCCACGCAGGCGGAGAGCAGGTGGGAGACGCGCAACCCCTTCTGGTTCTGGTCGAGGAACGCCTTGATGGCCATCTTCTTGGCGCGGCCGACGATGTTCTCGATCATGGCGCCGGAGTTGAAGTCCTTGAAGTAGAGCACTTCCTTGTCACCGTTGGCGTAGGTGACCTCGAGGAAGCGGTTCTCCTCGGACTCCGCGTACATCTGCTCCACGACCGACTGGATCATGGCGTCGCAGGCCGCCTCGGCGTTGCCGCCGTGCTCGGCCACGTCGTCCGCGTGCAGCGGCAGGTTCGCGGTGAGGTACTTGGAGAAGATGTCCTTGGCGGCCTCGGCGTCCGGGCGCTCGATCTTGATCTTCACATCGAGGCGTCCGGGGCGCAGGATCGCCGGGTCGATCATGTCCTCGCGGTTCGAGGCACCGATGACGATGACGTTCTCCAGGCCCTCCACACCGTCGATCTCGGACAGCAGCTGCGGGACGATGGTGTTCTCCACGTCCGAGCTGACGCCCGAGCCACGGGTGCGGAAGAGGGAGTCCATCTCGTCGAAGAAGACGATGACGGGCGTGCCCTCGCTGGCCTTCTCCCTGGCCCGCTGGAAGACGAGGCGGATGTGCCGCTCCGTCTCACCCACGTACTTGTTGAGCAGCTCGGGGCCCTTGATGTTGAGGAAGTAGCTCTTCCCCTGGGGCTTGCCGGTCACCTCGGCGACCTTCTTGGCCAGCGAGTTGGCCACCGCTTTGGCGATCAGCGTCTTGCCGCAGCCGGGCGGGCCGTAGAGCAGCACGCCTTTCGGCGGGCGCAGTTCGTGTTCGCGGAAGAGGTCGGGGTAGAGGTAGGGGAGCTCGACGGCGTCCCGGATCTGCTCGATCTGACCGCCGAGGCCGCCGATCTTGGTGTAGTCGATGTCGGGGACCTCTTCGAGGACCAGCTCCTCGACCTCGCTCTTGGGCACGACCTCGTAGACGTAACCCGAGCGGCTCTCCATCAGGAGGGCGTCCCCGGCGCGGAGTGTCGTGTTCAGCAGCGGCTCGGCGAGCCGCACCACGCGCTCCTCGTCCGTGTGGCCGACGACGAGCGCCCGCTCTCCGTCGTCCAGAACTTCCTTGAGGGTGACGATGTCACCCGCGCGCTCGAACTCCATGGCCTCGACCACGTTGAGCGCCTCGTTGAGCATGACCTCCTGGCCGCGCTCCAGCTCTTTGAGCTCGACGTTCGGGCTGACGTTCACCCGCAGCTTGCGGCCGCCGGTGAAGATGTCTGCGGTGTCGTCCTCGTTGGACTGCAGGAAGACGCCGAAGCCGGACGGCGGCTGGGCGAGCCGGTCGACCTCCTCCTTGAGGGCCACGATCTGGTCGCGTGCCTCGCGGAGCGTGTTGGACAGGCGCTCGTTCTGGGCGGACACGCCGGCCAGATTGGTCTGCAGCTCGACGATCCGCTCCTCGAGAATACGAGTGTGACGCGGAGAGTCGGCGAGCTTGCGGCGCAGGACGGCGATCTCCTGCTCAAGGTAGGCGATCTGGCCGGTCGGGTCATCGCCCCGACCGGGCCGGATGCCGCGGTTGGTGTCGTCGTCGTGGGCTGCCACGGTCCTCACCTCCTCCAGGGGGAGCTGGACGCTTCGACCCTACCTGGGCCGGTGCGGGTTGAAACCCCTAGATCACAAAGACGGTCGGGGTGTGTCCGATCTTCACCCTTGCGCACTCCCCTCAGCACTGGGAATACCCATCCACAACCATCTGAAAGCGAGCGGTTGTGGTGGCGAGATGTTCAACACCCTTCAGGGGCGGCTGTATTTCGCCATTTCGCCATTGCGCCGTTTCGCCATTGCGCCACTTCACCTTCCACCACCTCGCCGTCCCGGTTACCCGTTCCGCGCGATGCCGCCGGGACAGCGGCGAGGACGGAGGGGAAACGCCCGTGCGGAACAGGGGCGAGGGGCGACGCCGGCGCAAGGCCGCAAGCGCGGACCCCGGGCGGGGGAAGCGGCCTCACCGGGCGCCGGTCCCCTCCGTCCCAGGGGAGGTGCCGCAGCGCCGCGGTGGCGCCCAGGCGCGGAGTCGAAGGGACTCGCGGCGGACCCGGCGCGGTGGTCGGGGGCCGCTCTCAGATGCTGACGCCGCCGCCGGCGACCGGGGCCGCGCGCAGGGCGAACTTCCCGTCGCGCCACTCCCACTTGACCTTGCGCCGCTTGTCCGGGCAGCAACGGGGCACATCGGGCGAGGAGTAGCCGAGGAGGGTGGCCGAGATGCTCCTGCCGCGGACCGCGAGGTCGTCGACCGACATGCCTTCCTTCTGCTCGACGAGGGTGGCGGCGATCCGCGGCTGCTCCGTACCGGCGGCGCGGGCGAGGACGTAGACGGCGCTGGGCGGGGTGCCGCCGTGTGCCCGGCAGCGGACGACGGCGACCGTCTCGGCGGCGCCGTCGTCGTCGAAGTCGGCGCTCGCCGCATCGAGTACGTCCGTCCCGGCGCCGCCGCGGCCGCAGTCGAGGGGGTAGTGGGCCCGGTCCGCGTCGGGGGCCGGTGCGGCCTTGTGCGGGGAGGAGGGGGCCGGGGTGGCCGTGGCGGGCTGGAGGAGCGCGGTGCCGCCGAGCACGGCGGCGAGGGCGGCGGCGGTGGCGAGCCAGTGGACCGTGCGAGAGCGGGTGTGGGGCAGTTCCGTCACGCGGGGTGACTCCTGTGTGCGGTGACGACGGTGCGGGAGGAGGAGGCGCGATGAGGGGTCGGTACGGGAGTACGGAGGAGGAGGTGCTTCGCATCGTGCCACAGGTCACACCGAGACGGAACGCCCGGGTCCCCTTCGGATCGTTCCGGTACACCAACGCCGCTGCCCCGCACCCGGGTTCGGCCCGGGTGCGGGGCAGCGGCGTGTCGTGCGGGAGAGCTCGGCGGGGTACCGCCGGGGTCGGCCGGGAGTCAGGAGGCGCGGCCGCCGGACTGGCCGCCGGGGCCCGTGTAGTCCTCGCCGTAGGCTCCCTTGGCGGGGCGGCGACGGCGCAGCGGGGGCTCGACGCCCTCGGCGAGGCGGCGGGCGGTCAGCAGGAAGCCGGTGTGGCCGATCATGCGGTGGTCGGGACGGACGGCGAGACCCTCGATGTGCCAGTTGCGCACCATCGTCTCCCAGGCCTGCGGCTCGTTGAAGGTGCCGAACTCGCGGATCGACTCGACCATGCGGGCCATCTGCGTGGTGGTGGCGACGTAGGCGCACAGGATGCCGCCGGGCACCAGCGCCTTGGAGACGGGCTCCAGGCACTCCCAGGGGGCGAGCATGTCGAGGATGACGCGGTCGACGTCGGTGTCGGACAGGTTGTCCTGGAGGTCGCCGACGGTCAGTGTCCAGGCGGGGTGGGGGCTGCCGAAGTAGCGCTCCACGTTCTGCTGGGCGATCTCGGCGAAGTCGGCGCGGCGCTCGTAGGAGTGCAGCATGCCCTGGTCGCCGATGGCGCGGAGCAGGAAGGTGCTCAGCGAGCCCGAGCCGACGCCCGCCTCGACGACACGGGCGCCGGGGAAGATGTCGGCCATGGCGAGTACCTGGCCGGCGTCCTTGGGGTAGACGACGGCGGCCCCCCGTGGCATGGACAGGACATAGTCGGGGAGCAGTGGACGCAGCGCGAGGTAGGCGACGTTTCCGGTGGTACGGACGACACTCCCCTCGGGCGCACCGATCAGCTCGTCGTGCGGGAAGGCTCCCTTGTGGGTGTGGAAGCTCTTCCCCTCTTCGAGGGTGATCGTGTAGTGGCGGCCCTTGGGGTCGGTGAGCTGGACCTGGTCCCCGACCTCGAAGGGCCCGCGACGGCGGGCGGCACCGGTCGGTTCGGACATGCCGACAGCCTATCCGGTCCGCCCGAGGCGCAGTGCGCTGGGCCGCCCCGGTGACCTGGCTACCCGGGGGTCCGCGAGCTGCCGGTGTCCGGCCGGTTCGACATCGCGGCGACGAAGGCCCGCTCGACATCGGCGGTGGACAGCACCCCGTAGATCTCGCCGGTGTCCTCGACCACCAGGTACTCCGTCGCCGGGGTGGCCCGCAGCCACTCCAGCAGGTCCTCGCCGCTCAGCTCCGCGGGGACGCGCATGCCCTCCTTGAGGTCCTGGGCGAGGGTGCTGACCGCCACCCAGGGCCGCCGGTGCTCGGGCACGGAGGCGATGGCGGCCTCCCGTACCAGCGAGAGCGGGTCGCCCAGCCCGTCGACGACGACGAGAGCGCGGGCCCCGGCGGTGTTGGCCCGGCGCAGCGCCTCGGACAGCGGGGTGTCGGTCTCGACGGGCACGGCGCGGCGGGTCAGCGTGCGGGCCCGCAGCTCGGGCAACCGCTCACGCAGCCGGGCCATCCGCAGGCTGTTGCCCGCGCCGGTCCAGATGATGGCGGCCAGGATGGCGGCGAGCAGCGCGTCGGTGAGAGAGGCCACCCCGTCGACCTTGCCGCGGGCCAGCCCGCCCGCATGCGTGGCCAGCGGCAGCCCGATCAGCACGGCGACGGCCAGCGCCCGTCCCACCCAGGCGGCGGCCACCGTGCCGGCCATCGGCTTGCCGCTGAGCTTCCACACGACGGCGCGCAGCATCCGGCCGCCGTCCAGCGGCAGGCCGGGCAGCAAATTGAAGATGGCGACCAGCAGGTTGGAGACCATCAGCCCGGCGAGCAGCACCCGCGGCACGGTGCCCGGCTCCACGCCGTGCATCGCCGCATAGAAGACGCCGGACAGGATCAACGAGAACAGCGGGCCCACGAAGGCGAGGACGAACTCGCGGCCGGGGGTCTCCGACTCCTTCTCGATCTCGGAGACGCCGCCGAAGAACTGGAGCTGGATGCGGCGCACCGGCAGCTTGAAGCGGAGGGCGACGACCGTGTGCGCCAGCTCGTGCACCAGCACGGAGGCGTAGAAGGCGACGGCGAAGAACAGGGCGATCAGATACCGCAGGCCCCCCAGCTCGGGCAGCACCCGGTCGAGCTGGCCGCCGAAGACCCAGGTGATGAGGGCGGCCACCAGGAACCAGGAGGGTGCGACGTAGACGGGGACCCCGAAGGGGCGGCCCATCAGGATGCCGCCGCCCGGCGGGGCGGGGCGGGCGGGCTTGCCGGGGGTCGGCTTGCGGGAGGACGGCGCGCCGTGGCCGCCTCCCTCGCCGGAGCCGCCGGCGGGCGGCTTCCCGTCGTTGTCCTCGTCCGCCACGGGTTCCCCTCTGCTGCTTCCCTCGCGCCCCGTCGCTCCGCTGCGCCGGCCGCGTGCTGCCTGCCGGGCGGGACGGTACGTGGGGTCCGTCGTCGATGGTAAGTGTGCGCTGTCAGTGGTGGGTCGTAGGGTCGTGTCCCATGAAAACCAGCGCGGCCACACCGCCGACCTCGCTGTCGCCCTCCCGAGCAGCGGATTTCATGCAGTGTCCGCTGCTCTACCGCTTCCGGGTGATCGACAAACTGCCGGAGAAACCCTCCGCCGCCGCGACCCGGGGCACGGTGGTGCACGCCGTGCTGGAAAGACTCTTCGACGCGCCGGCCGACCAGCGCAGTGCGGGGCGGGCCCGCGGCATGGTGGCCGGCGAGTGGGAGCGGCTGCTGGCCAAGCGCCCGCAGCTCGCCGAGCTGTTCGCGGAGGACACCCAGGACGGCGCCCAGTTGGCGCAGTGGCTGGCCCAGGCGGAGGAGCTGGTCGAGCGGTGGTTCACGCTGGAGGATCCCACCCGGCTGGAGCCGGCGGACCGGGAGCTGTTCGTGGAGGCGCGGCTCGCGTCGGGGCTGCGGCTGCGCGGGATCATCGACCGAGTGGATGTCGCCCCGACGGGTGAGGTGCGCATCGTCGACTACAAGACGGGCAAGGCACCCCGCCCGGAGTATGCGGACGGGCCGCTGTTCCAGATGAAGTTCTACGCCCTGGTGCTGTGGCAGTTGCGGGGCGTGGTGCCGCGGCGGTTGCAACTCGTCTTCCTCGGCAGCGGTGACGTGCTCACCTACGATCCGGTGGAGAGCGATCTGCGGGCCACCGAGCGCAAGCTGCTGGCGCTGTGGGACGCGATCAGCCGGGCGACGGACACGGGTGACTGGCGGCCCAGGCCGAGCAAGCTGTGCGGCTGGTGCGACCATCAGGAGCACTGCCCGGAGTTCGGCGGCACTCCCCCGCCGTACCCGCTGATGATCCAGCCGAGGCTGCCGGAGCCCCGGCCGTCCGAGGCGCCGGAGCCCCGCGCGGCGGACGCGGCGGCGGGTGAAGCAGCGGACGGAGCGGCAGAAGGGGCCGCCGCCCCTGCCCCGGGTGACTGAGTGAGAATGGGGCGACCGCTGCCCTCGCCGAAGGAGTTCCCGTGGCAATCCGCGTTCTGCTCGTGGACGATCAGCCGCTGCTGCGCACCGGCTTCCGGATGATCCTGGAGGCGGAGCAGGACCTGGCGGTGGTCGGTGAGGCGGGGGACGGTCTGCAGGCGCTGGATCAGGTGCGTGCGCTGCAGCCGGACGTGGTGCTGATGGACATCCGGATGCCCCGGATGGACGGGGTGGAGGCGACCCGCCGGATCACCGGCCCGGCCAAGGACGGCCCGGCCAAGGTGCTGGTGCTGACCACGTTCGATCTGGACGAGTACGTGGTGGAGGCGCTGCGGGCCGGGGCGAGCGGGTTCCTGCTCAAGGACGCGCCCGCCGGTGAGCTGGTGCAGGCCATCAGGGTGGTGGCGGCGGGCGAGGCGATGCTGGCCCCCAGCATCACCCGGCGGCTGCTGGACAAGTACGCGGGGAAGCTGCCCTCGGGCGAGGAGCCGATGCCGGACACGCTGCACCAGTTGACGGAGCGCGAGGTGGAGGTCCTGAAGCTGGTGGCGCGCGGGCTGTCGAACGCGGAGATCGCCGCGGATCTGTTCGTGAGCGAGACGACGGTCAAGACGCACGTCGGCCACGTGCTGACGAAGCTGGGCCTGCGGGACCGGGTGCAGGCGGCGGTGTACGCGTACGAGAGCGGCCTGGTGCGGCCCGGCACGACGTGAGGCCCGCGCAAGGGCCCGGGGGCGAGCCCCCGGGCCCTTGCGGCGCACCTGTCAGCCCGCCTCGCCGCGGCCCAGCTCCCAGAGCTGGAGCACGGAGGAGGAGCTGAGGGTCCACTCGACCCCGGTGATGTCGTCGCGTGCCGCGAGGTACTGCTTGCCCTGCCACAGCGGCAGGACGGGTACGTCCTGGGCGACGATGTCCTGCGCGTGGCCGAACGGTTCGGTGGTGGAGGTGCGGTCGGTCTGCCGGCGGGTCTGCGGGACGATCTTGTCGCGGATCTCGTGGTTGGTGTACGGGGACCCGAGGAAGTTGTCCTTCTCGAAGAAGGGGGCGACGAAGTTGTCCGCGTCGGGGAAGTCCGGGTACCAGCCGTAGCCCCACACCGGGTACTTGCCGCCGGCGGCCGCGGGGCGGAACGTGCCCCACTCGACGCCCTTGGTCTTCACATCGAAGAGGCCGCTGCTGTCGAGCTGCTCCTTCAGGGCGGCGAACTCCTTGGCGGTGGCGTCACCGTAGTGGTCGGTGGTGTAGGCGAGGGTGAGCTTGACGGGCTTGTCGATGCCCGCCGCCTTCAGGATGCGGGCGGCCTTCTCCTTGCTGGGCTCGCCGTACTTGTTGAAGAACGAGTTGCGGTGCCCGGTCACCCCGGTGGGCACCAGGCTGTAGAGCGGCGAGGTGCTGCGGTCGTAGGCCTGGCGCACGATCTGATTGCGGTCCACGAGCTGGGCCATGGCCTGGCGGACAGCCTTCTTGCCTGCGGTGCCGTCGTCGGTGTCGAAGGCGAGATAGCGGATCTCCTGGCCGGACTGCTCGACCATGTCGATGCCCTTGTTCCGGGCGTTGTCGAGCCGGTTGACCTGACCGGGCGAGATCGTGCGGCCCATGACGTCGATCTTGTCGGCCTTGAGGGCCTTCTCCATGCCCTTCGAGCTGTCGAAGAAGCGCAGCTCGACCTTGCTGTTGTGCATCTTCAGGCCGCCGCTGTAGTGCGGGTTCCTGGTCAGCACGGCGGACTTGCCGGAGAGGGAGTCGAGCGCGTAGGGGCCCGAGCCGGCCAGCTCGGAGCCGTGCACCAGGGAGTCGGCCGGGTAGGTCTGGCTGTCGACGACGGCGGCCGCGGGGGTCGTCAGCTTGTACGGGAAGGTGGCGTCCGGGTTCTTCAGGTGGAAGACGACCTGGCGCTTGCCGTGCGCCTCGACGCGGTCGAGGTTGCTGAAGAGGACCGCGGGCCCGCCCTTCTGGTTGATGCGCTTGAGTCGCTGGAGGGAGAACGCGACGTCCTTCGCGTCCAGTTCGTGCCCGTTGGAGAACTTCTGCCCCTTGCGGATCGTGCAGCGGTACTGCTCGTTCTGCGCGTCCGTGAAACCGCACTTGCTCGCGGCGTCCGTCTCGGGCGTGGTGCCGGTGCGGGGAGGGCGCAGCAGCGTCTGGAAGGTGTTGCGCATGACGCTCCAGGCGGCGACGTCGTACGCGGCCGCCGGGTCGAACGGCGCCGGCGCGCTCTTGTCGACCGCGAAGTGGTCCGTCGTCCCGACGACGATCGGGTCACCGTCGGCACCCCCGTCCTCCTTCGATCCGCACGCGGCGAGGGCGGGCGCGAGAAGCCCGACGAGCACGGGCAGCACCACAGCTTTACGGTTCATGGTCGACGATCTCCTCGCCCGGCCGGGGTTTGTTGCAGAGGTGGAATGGCCGGTGCTCCGACATTAATCGCCCGCAGGGCCTTCCCTTGAAGCCCAGGTCACGACGGGGCTTTCACGGACCGGAACCACGAGCTTCCTGTCCGCTATCCGGACGCGGGAACGTACTCCGCGTCGCTCCATCAATACGGACACAAGGGAAGGACAATTTCCCCATCAGCCCCACGTGCACCACAGGAGGGGCCGACTGTCGAGGGGGTACGGTGTGACGAACATCACTGGACCAATAGAGGCACCGGACACCGGAATTCGGCATTCTCCGGCACCGCCGACCCGCCCTTCGGAATTCGCCGATCCCGCGTCACGGAGCGTTTTCCCGGGCCACGCGCGGTAAAGAACCCGGGGAATCCCCGATGTTCAGCGCGCCACCATGATCAGGGAACGCAGCAATTCGAGATCGACTTCTTCGAGTGAACTCACAATCGTGCGGCCCGACTTGGGCTTGATGGGCGCGATGGAGGGCACGGCCAGCACATGGCACCCCGCGGCCTCGGCGGAGGCGACGCCGGTCGCCGTGTCCTCCACCACGGCGCACCGTGCCGGATCGGCCCCCAGCCGGCGTGCCGCCGTCAGATACGGGTCCGGGTGGGGCTTGGTGCGGGGCAGTTCGTCGCCGGCGACGGTGAAGGCGAAGTTCTCCGGCCCGATCCAGGTGAGCATGCGGTCCACCACGCTGCGGTGCGAGGCGGAGACCAGGGCCGCGGGGATCCGGTGCGCGGCCAGCTCCGCCAGCAGCCTGCGGGCGCCCGGCATCAGCGGGACGCCGCGCTCCAGGCGCTCGGTGAACTTGGCGTTCAGCAGCACGCTGAGCTCGTCCAGCTCGATCTCGGCCGCCGTGGCCTCGATGAGGAACCCCGCGCTGCGCGCCATGGGGCCGCCCACCACGACCTGCCGCCACTCGTCCCGCAGCTCGTGCCCCAGCTCCGCGAAGGCCTCCACCTCCGCGTCCCACCAGAAGTCCTCGGTGTCGACCAGCGTGCCGTCCATGTCCAGCAGCACGGCCTGCAGCGCGGGCTCTTCACCCGTAAGGGTGGTGACGGCGGGGGATGTACCGGCCATCCGCGAACACCTCCAAGGGGACGACAAGGCCGGCCGTCCTCGCCCGCACCCGGCGGAAGGGGACGACCGGCCTGTACCGGACCGATCAGTCTACGACGTGACCGCTCAGCGGGCGTTGAAGTACTTCGCCTCGGGGTGGTGCAGCACGATCGCGTCGGTCGACTGCTCGGGGTGGAGCTGGAACTCCTCCGACAGCTCGACGCCGATCCGCTCGGGCCGCAGCAGCTCGGCGATCTTGGCCCGGTCCTCCAGGTTGGGGCAGGCCCCGTAGCCGAGCGAGAAGCGCGCTCCGCGGTACTTCAGGTCGAACATGCCCTGCATCTCGCTCGGGTCGTCGCCCGCGTAGCCCAGCTCGCCGCGGACCCGCGCGTGCCAGTACTCGGCGAGCGCCTCCGCCAGCTGGACGGAGAGCCCGTGCAGCTCCAGGTAGTCGCGGTAGGCGTCCGCCGCGAACAGCTCGGCGGTCTTCTCACCGATCTTCGAGCCGACCGTGACGACCTGGAGGCCGACGACGTCCGTGGTGCCCGAGTCCTCCGGGCGGAAGAAGTCGGCCAGGCACAGCCGCCGGCCGCGCCGCTGGCGGGGGAAGGTGAAGCGGGTGCGCTCGTTGCCCTGCTCGTCCAGCAGGATCAGGTCGTCGCCCTTGGAGTAGCAGGGGAAGTAGCCGTAGACCACGGCCGCCTCCAGCAGGTTCTCCGTCTGCAGCCGCTCCAGCCAGCCGCGCAGCCGCGGCCGGCCCTCGGTCTCCACCAGCTCCTCGTAGGAGGGCCCGTCCCCCTTGCGCGACTCCTTCAGACCCCACTGGCCCTTGAAGAGCGCGCCCTCGTCGACCCAGGAGGCGTAGTCGTGCTGGCCGATGCCCTTGACCACGCGAGTGCCCCAGAAGGGCGGCTCGGGGACGGGATTGTCCACGGCGACGTCCGAGCGGACCGAGCCGTCGTTGGCCTCCGGCTCGGGGATGTCCAGATCCCGCTTGGCCACCCGACGCTGCTTGAGCTCGGGCAGCTTGGCGCCGGGCACGCCCCGCTTGACGTCCATCAGGGCGTCCATGAGGCTCAGCCCCTCGAAGGCGTCCTTGGCGTAGCGGACCTCGCCCTCGTAGATCTCGTGCAGATCCTGCTCGACGTAGGCGCGGGTGAGCGCCGCGCCGCCCAGGATGACCGGGAAGTCGTCGGCCATCTTCCGCTGGTTCAGCTCCTCCAGGTTCTCCTTCATGATCACCGTGGACTTCACCAGCAGCCCGGACATGCCGATCACGTCCGCCTTGTGTTCGGCGGCGGCGTCCAGGATGGCGCCCACCGGCTGCTTGATGCCCAGGTTGACGACCTGGTAGCCGTTGTTGGACAGGATGATGTCCACCAGGTTCTTGCCGATGTCGTGCACGTCGCCGCGCACCGTGGCCAGCACGATGGTGCCCTTGCCCTCGGCGTCCTCGGACTTCTCCATGTGCGGCTCCAGGTGGGCGACCGCGGCCTTCATCACCTCGGCCGACTGGAGCACGAACGGAAGCTGCATCTGCCCGGAGCCGAACAGCTCACCGACGACCTTCATGCCGGCCAGCAGCGTGTCGTTGACGATGTCGAGCGCCGGACGCTCCTCCAGGGCGGCGTCCAGGTCCGGCTCCAGGCCGTTGCGCTCGCCGTCGATGATCCGGTGCTGGAGACGCTCCTCCAGCGGCAGCGCAGCCAGTTCCTCGGCCTTGCCCGCCTTCATCGACTTGGCGGTGGCGCCCTCGAACAGCGCCATCAGCTTCTGGAGCGGGTCGTAGCCCTCCCGGCGCCGGTCGTAGACCAGGTCACGGGCGGTCTCGACCTGCTCGTCGTCGAACCGGGCGATCGGCAGGATCTTGCTGGCGTGCACGATCGCGGAGTCCAGGCCCGCCTTGACGCACTCGTCGAGGAAGACCGAGTTGAGCACGATGCGGGCGGCCGGATTGAGGCCGAAGGAGATGTTCGACAGACCGAGGGTCGTCTGCACCTCGGGGTGCCGCTGCTTGAGCCGGCGGATGGCCTCGATGGTGTGGACGCCGTCCTTGCGGGACTCCTCCTGACCGGTACAGATGGTGAAGGTCAGCACGTCGATGAGGATGTCCGACTCATGGATGCCGTAGTTGCCGGTCAGGTCGTCGATGAGGCGTTCGGCGATGGCGACCTTGTGCTCGGCGGTGCGGGCCTGGCCCTCCTCGTCGATGGTGAGTGCGATGAGGGCCGCGCCGTGCTCGGCCGCCAGCTTGGTGACCTTCGCGAAGCGCGACTCGGGGCCGTCGCCGTCCTCGTAGTTGACGGAGTTGATGACGGCGCGGCCGCCCAGCTTCTCCAGACCGGCCTGGAGGACGCCGATCTCGGTCGAGTCCAGCACGATCGGCAGTGTCGAGGCGGTCGCCAGCCGGCCGGCCAGCTCCGTCATGTCGGCCACGCCGTCCCGGCCCACGTAGTCGACGCACAGGTCGAGCATGTGGGCGCCCTCGCGGATCTGCTCGCGGGCCAGCTCCACGCAGTCGTCCCAGCGGCCCTCCAGCATGGCCTCGCGGAACTTCTTCGACCCGTTGGCGTTGGTGCGCTCACCGATGGCCAGGTAGGAGGTGTCCTGGCGGAAGGGCACCGCCTGGTAGAGGGAGGCCGCCGCCGGCTCCGGCTGCGGGCTGCGGGCGCTCTGCTCCACGCCGCGGACCCGCTCCACGAGCTGGCGCAGGTGCTCCGGTGTCGTACCGCAGCAGCCGCCCACCAGGGAGAGGCCGTAGTCGCGGACGAAGGTGTCGTGGGCGTCCGCCAGCTCACCCGGCGTGAGCGGGTAGCTCGCCCCGTCCTTGCCCAGCACCGGCAGACCGGCGTTCGGCATGCACGAGAGCGGGACCCTGGCGTGCTGGGCCAGGTAGCGCAGGTGCTCGCTCATCTCGGCCGGACCCGTCGCGCAGTTCAGGCCGATCATGTCGATGCCCAGCGGCTCCAGCGCGGTGAGGGCCGCGCCGATCTCCGAGCCCAGCAGCATGGTGCCGGTCGTCTCCACGGTGACCGAGCACAGCAGCGGCAGGCTCACACCCGCCGTCTCCATGGCGCGGCGGGCGCCGATGACGGACGCCTTGGTCTGCAGCAGGTCCTGGGTGGTCTCCACCAGCAGCGCGTCGGCACCGCCGGCGATCATGCCCTCGGCGTTGCGCTGGTAGGCGTCCCGCAGTGTGGCGTAGGGAGCGTGCCCGAGGGTGGGCAGCTTGGTGCCCGGGCCCATGGAGCCCAGCACCCAGCGCATACGGCCGTCCCCGGCCTCGAACTCGTCGGCGACCTCGCGGGCGATTGCGACGCCCTTCTCCGAGAGCTCGAAGATGCGGTCGGTGATCTCGTACTCCCCCAGCGCTGCGTGGTTGGCGCCGAAGGTGTTGGTCTCCACGCAGTCCACGCCGGCGGCGAAGTACTCCTGATGGACCGATCGGATGATGTCGGGGCGGGTCACGTTCAGGATCTCGTTGCAGCCTTCGAGCTGCTGGAAATCCTCCAGCGTCGGGTCCTGCGCCTGGATCATCGTCCCCATCGCCCCGTCGGCGACGACCACGCGCGAGGCCAGTGCCTGGCGAAGGGCATCGGCCCGGGTGGGGGTCGAGGATGCGGACGTGCTGCTCGGCGACTTCGAACTCGAGGCCATGGAAGAGGCTCCCTGGGTTGCGACGGCTGTCGGCTTTGCGCGCCGGTGAGGCAGCGCACCCGGTCAGCGTAGCGGGCCGACGCAAGAGTGCAGGTCGCCATTCCGGCCCTCGGACACCTCCGAGCCCCCTCGCCGGCACCCCCGCCCTCCCCGCCGGCGGCCCACGGGGGACGGCTCCGGCCCGGGGGTGCGGCGCACTCCGGTGCGGCCCCGCGCGGCTTCCGGAGCGCGGGGCCGACCGGTTTCGCGGCGCAGCCGGAGGCGGCCCTCGCGCGGCCTCGCGGTTGCGCCCCGGGCACGCTCGGTGGGGCACAGGTGGCGGGACGGCATGCAGCTCAGGTGGGTTCCTCGTGGTCCGGTGCGGGGGCCGGGGGCAGGGTGTGGGGATGAGGCCGACTACCGGGGAGTCGGCATGAAGCGATACCGTTCGGCATTGTCGAATGACGGAACGGACAGGTCAGGGAGGACCCGATGGCCCGGACCATCCAGTCGCTGGAGCGGGCGGCAGCCGTGCTGCGCCTGCTGGCGGGCGGCGAGCGGCGTCTCGGACTCTCCGAGATCGCCTCCGCGCTCGACCTCGCCAAGGGCACCGCCCACGGCCTGATCCGCACGCTCCAGCAGGAGGGCTTCGTCGAGCAGGAACCCGTCACCGGGCGGTACCAGCTCGGCGCCGAGCTGCTCCGGCTGGGCAACAGCTACCTGGACGTCCACGAGCTGCGGGCCCGCGCTCTGGTGTGGACCGACGATCTGGCGCGCTCCAGCGGCGAGAGCGTCTATCTGGGTGTCCTGCACCAGCAGGGCGTGCTGATCGTGCACCACGTCTTCCGCCCGGACGACAGCCGCCAGGTGCTGGAGGTCGGCGCCATGCAGCCGCTGCACAGCACCGCGCTGGGCAAGGTGCTCACGGCCTACGACCCGGTGGCGCTCAGCGAGGCGCTGGAGGGCGAGCGGCAGGCGTTCACGGAGCGGACGGTGACCGGCGAGAAGGGCCTGGAGGCGGTGCTGGAGCTGACCAGGTCACGCGGCTGGGCGTCCGATGTGGAGGAGACCTGGGACGGGCTGGCCTCGGTGGCGGCCCCCATCCACGACCGCCGCCGGATGCCGGTGGGCGCGGTGGGCGTCACCGGCGCCGTGGAGCGGGTGTGCGAGGGGGAGGAGCTGCGTCCGCTGCTGGTGGCGGCCGTACGGGACACGGCGCGGGCGGTCTCGCGCGATCTGGGTGCCCGGCGTTTCTGAAGCGGGCGGCCGGCAGGCACGAACGGCGGCACCGCTCGACGTGCCGTCTGCGCCGAGTACGCGCAGGATGACAGGCAGGAGTCATCCGTCACAGACCCTTGACGGGACCTTCGCGAAGGAGAAAAGTTGCCGTTCGGCGGTCGACATTGTCGAACACCGGACGCTTACCAGACCCGGCCCGCCTACCCTCCCCCGGTCACCGGCAGGGAGGTGCCCCCAAGGACAACAGGACAAAGGAGTCGCGGGTGTCCAGCTCCGATATCTTCGCGAGCGAGGTCACGGGCACGATGGTGCTGGTCCTCCTCGGTGGCGGCGTCTGTGCCGCCGTCAATCTGAAGCGCTCCAAGGCGTTCGAGGCCGGCTGGGTGGCCGTCGCCTTCGGCTGGGGCTTCGCGGTTCTCACGGGCGCCTACATCGCCCAGCCCTCCGGTGCACACCTGAACCCGGCGGTCACCCTGGCACTCGCGATCAAGGGTGACATCGGCTGGGGTGACGTCCCGGTCTACATGGGCAGCGAGCTGCTCGGCGCCATGCTCGGCGCGGTGCTGGTCTGGCTCGCGTACTACAGCCAGTTCCAGGTCACTCTCCGTGAGCCGGACGCCGTCGAGCTGAAGGACGCCAACCCCGGTCCGGTGCACGGCGTCTTCTTCACCTCCCCCGAGGTGCGCCACCCGTTCCTGAACTTCCTCACCGAGCTGATCGCCACCTTCGTGCTGATCTTCGCGATCCTCACCCAGGGCCTCAGCGCCAACGGCAAGGGCCTGAGCACCCTGGGCGCGATGATCACCGCGCTCGTCGTCGTCGGTATCGGTCTCTCCCTCGGTGGCCCGACCGGCTACGCGATCAACCCGGTCCGTGACCTGGGTCCGCGCATCGTCCACGCCGTGCTGCCGCTGCCGAACAAGGGCGGCAGCGATTGGAGCTACGCCTGGGTCCCCATCGTGGGCCCGCTGGCAGGCGCCGCCATCGCCGCCGGCCTCTACAACGTCGCCTGGGGATAGCGGGTGCGCCCGGACACCGAGAGGCCGACCGACACAACGACGCATCGGAGCACACACACCATGAGCGACACCCACGAGACCCACGCCTCCGCGCACGGCGGCGGCCCCTTCATCGCGGCGATCGACCAGGGCACCACCTCCAGCCGCTGCATCGTCTTCGACAAGGACGGCCGCATCGTCGCGGTCGACCAGAAGGAGCACGAGCAGATCCTGCCGAAGCCGGGCTGGGTCGAGCACGACGCGGCCGAGATCTGGGCGAACGTGCAGCAGGTCGTGAGCGGCGCGATGGACAGGGCCGGGATCACCAAGCAGGACGTACTGGCGCTCGGCATCACCAACCAGCGCGAGACGACCCTGCTGTGGGAGAAGGCCACCGGCAAGCCGGTGCACAACGCCATCGTCTGGCAGGACACCCGTACCGACGCGCTCTGCAAGGAGCTGGGCCGCAACGTCGGCCAGGACCGCTTCCGGCGCGAGACGGGACTGCCGCTGGCCTCCTACTTCGCGGGGCCGAAGATCCGGTGGCTGCTGGACCACGTCGAGGGGCTGCGCGAGCGGGCCGAGAACGGCGAGATCCTGTTCGGCACCATGGACTCGTGGGTCATCTGGAACCTGACCGGCGGCCCCGACGGCGGCAAGCACGTCACCGACGTCACCAACGCCTCCCGCACCCTGCTGATGAACCTGCACACCATGAGCTGGGACGAGAAGATCTGCGCGTCCATAGGCATCCCCATGGCGATGCTGCCGGAGATCCGCTCCTCCGCCGAGGTGTACGGCGAGGCCACCGGGGACCTGGCGGGGCTGCCCGTCGCCTCGGCGCTGGGTGACCAGCAGGCGGCGCTGTTCGGCCAGACCTGCTTCGCCGAGGGCGAGGCCAAGTCCACCTACGGCACCGGCACCTTCCTGCTGATGAACACCGGCCACCAGCCGGTCAACTCCTACAACGGGCTGCTCACCACCGTCGGCTACCGCATCGGCGACCAGGAGCCGGTCTTCGCGCTGGAGGGCTCCATCGCGGTCACCGGTTCGCTGGTGCAGTGGATGCGCGACCAGATGGGGCTGATCAACAGCGCCGCGGAGATCGAGACGCTGGCCAGCTCGGTGGAGGACAACGGCGGCGCCTACTTCGTGCCGGCCTTCTCCGGGCTGTTCGCCCCGTACTGGCGCTCCGACGCGCGCGGTGTCATCGCCGGCCTGACCCGCTACGTCACCAAGGCGCACCTGGCACGCGCGGTGCTGGAGGCCACGGCGTGGCAGACGCGGGAGATCGTCGACGCCATGCAGAAGGACTCCGACGTCGAGCTGGCGTCGCTGAAGGTGGACGGCGGCATGACCGCCAACAACCTGCTGATGCAGAGCATTTCGGACGCGCTGGACGCCCCGGTCGTCCGTCCGATGGTGGCCGAGACGACCTGTCTCGGCGCGGCGTACGCGGCCGGTCTGGCCGTCGGCTTCTGGTCGGACACCGACGAGTTGCGGGCCAACTGGAAGCGCGCCGCGGAATGGACCCCCCGCATGGACGCGGACACGCGTGAGCGGGAGTACCGGAACTGGCTCAAGGCCGTCGAGCGGACCATGGGCTGGATCGAAGAGGAGAACTGAGAGCAATGAACACCCTGCAGAGCGTCCCCACCCTCGGGACGCACCCGACTGCCGGCAGCAACCCTGGCCGCGCAGAGACCAGAGGGCTGCTCGCGAACGCGACGTACGACCTGCTGGTCATAGGCGGCGGCATCCTGGGGACCTCGGTCGCCTGGCATGCCGCGCAGTCGGGGCTGCGGGTCGCGATGGTGGACGCCGGTGACTTCGCCGGCGCCACCTCCTCCGCGTCCTCGAAGCTGGTGCACGGCGGACTGCGGTACCTGCAGACCGGCGCGGTCAAGCTCGTCGCGGAGAACCACCACGAGCGGCGGGTGCTGGCCAAGGACGTGGCCCCGCACCTGGTCAACCCGCTCACCTTCTACCTGCCCGTCTACAAGGGCGGTCCGCACGGCGCGGCCAAGCTGGGGGCGGGCGTCTTCGCCTACTCGGCGCTGTCCGCGTTCGGCGACGGCGTCGGCCGGGTCATCACCCCGGCCAAGGCCGCGGCCGACAACCCCGCGCTGCGCACCGACAACCTCAAGGCCGTCGCGGTCTACGGCGACCACCAGATGAACGACTCGCGGATGGCCGTGATGACGGTCCGCGCCGCGGTCGAGTCGGGCGCCGTGGTGCTCAACCACGCGGAGGTCACAGGGCTGCGCTTCACCGGGGGCCGGGTCACCGGTGCGGAGCTCAAGGACCGGACGGACGGTACGGAGTTCGGCGTCGACGCCCGCCTGGTGCTGAACGCGACCGGCCCGTGGGTGGACCACCTGCGCACGATGGAGGACAGCGGTGCGGCGCCCTCCATCCGGCTGTCCAAGGGCGCCCACCTGGTGCTCAGGCGCAGGTCGCCGTGGCGCGCGGCGATGGCCACCCCGATCGACAAGTACCGCATCACCTTCGCACTGCCGTGGGAGGACCAGCTGCTGCTGGGCACCACGGACGAGGAGTACACCGGCGACCCGGCCGACGTGCGGGTCACCGAGTCCGACATCCAGCAGATCCTGGACGAGGCCGCCTTCTCGGTGCAGGACGCCGACCTGGACCGCGACCTGATGACGTACGCGTTCGCAGGGCTGCGGGTGCTGCCGGGCGGCCCCGGCGGCGTGGAGTCCGCCAAGCGCGAGACGGTCGTCACCGAGGGCCGCGGCGGCATGCTGTCGGTCGCGGGCGGCAAGTGGACGACCTACCGGCACATCGGGCGCACGGTGATGGACAAGCTGGAGAAGCTGCCGGGCGGGACGCTGGCCGAGGACAGCGTCCCCGTCAAGGAGTTGGTGCGGCGCACGCCGCTGCCCGGGATCGCCAACCCGAACGCGGTGGCCCACCGGCTGCTGGTGGACCGCGAACCCGGCGTGCGGATGGACCCGCTGACGGCGCGCCACCTGGCGACCCACTACGGCTCGCTCTCCTTCGACATCGCCCGTCTGGTCAACGAGGACCCGTCGCTGGGCGAGCGCATCCACCCGGACGGGCCGGAGATCTGGGCGCAGGTCGTCTACGCCCGCGACCACGAGTGGGCCGAGACGGCGGACGACGTGGCCCGCCGCCGTACCACGCTGATGATCCGGGGCCTGGACACCGAGCAGGTGCGCGGCCGCATCGAGGAGCTGCTGAAGCAGCGCTGATCCGTTCGGCCGCCGACGCCAGTGCGGCAGTTCCGTCACGAACGCCCCCTCGACGCCTCGTCGAGGGGGCGTTCGTGGCACTGTCCCTGCCATGGACAGGGCAACCGGGGGGCCGACGCGGGGAACGGGGCAGGTGACGCGGAACAGGCCCGCGACGGGGCACCCCGCGCGCGACGCCTTGCCCGGCTGGGCCACGCTGGGTGGACGGGTGCCTGGACGAGGCCGGTCTGCGGGTGCGGAGGCGGCGGTTGGGGGGCACGGGTGCCGACGCGTCTTCGGACAGGTGTCCGGCGGCGCAGGCGGTTCGGGGCCGCGCTGTATGTCGATTTCGCGGCGACGGAGCGGACAGGGCGGACCACCGGCGCGGCTGGTGTGCGCCGCAGAGGTCATAATGAACGAGACAGACATCCGATGTCTAGGGGAGGCAGTGTGGCGGTCACCGACGAGGCGATCGAGAAGATCAAGGGGATGATCGTCTCCGGGGCGCTCGGTCCCGGCGACCGCCTGCCCAAGGAGAGCGAGCTGGCCACCGACCTGGGGCTGTCCCGCAACTCGCTGCGCGAGGCGGTCCGCGCGCTCGCGCTGATCCGCGTTCTGGACGTACGCCAGGGCGACGGCACCTACGTCACCAGCCTCGACCCCAAACTTCTGCTGGAGGCGATGAGCTTCGTCGTCGACTTCCACCGCGACGACACCGTGCTGGAGTTCCTCGCCGTCCGCCGCATCCTGGAGCCTGCCGCCACCGCGATGGCCGGCTCCCGGATCGCCGTGGAGGAGCTCGACGCGCTGGAGGCTCAGCTCGACGCGCTGGGAGCCGAGCCGTCCGTGGAGGAACTGGTCGCCGCCGACCTGGAGTTCCACCGCCGTATCGTGACCGCCTCCGGCAACTCCGTGCTGTGCTCGCTGCTGGAAGGCCTCTCCGGGCCGACGACCCGCGCCCGGGTGTGGCGGGGCCTGACCCAGCAGGACGCGGTCAGCCGCACGCTGCACGAGCACCGGCAGATCCTGGCCGCCCTGCGCGCCCGGGACACCGAGGCCGCCCGCTCCTGGTCGACGGTGCACATCGCCAGCGTGGAGCAGTGGCTGCGCTCGACACTGTGAGCGCGCGCCCGCTCAGATCCCGTAGACCCGTGCCGCGTTGCCGCCGAAGACCGCCGCTCGCTCCTGTGGTGCGAGGTGGGCGGTGGCCTCCTCGGCCAGGGCGACCACCTGGTCGTACGAGGCGGCCAGCGTGCACACCGGCCAGTCGGATCCGAACAGCACGCGGTCGGGCCCGAACACCTCAAGCACGTACCGCGCGTAGGGCAGGATCCGTGTGCGCCGCCCGTCCTGCCAGTCGGCCTCGGTGACCAGTCCGGACAGCTTGCACACGACGTTGGGCGAAGCGGCGAGCCGGCGCAGCAGCGTGCTCCAGGGCTCCCATGCGCCCGACGCCACGCGCGGTTTGGCCGCGTGGTCGAGGACGAACCGCAGCTCGGGCAGCGCCCGCACGGTCTCCAGCGCCGCCGGCAGCTCCCGCGGGGTGACCAGCAGCTCGTAGACGAGACCCGCACGGGCGAGGGCGGTCAGGCCCCGCCGTACGTCGGGCCGGCACAGCCACTCGGGGTCGGCGAGCCCCTCCGTCTGGTGCCGGACACCCGCGAGCCCGGTGGGGAGTTCCGGCCCGCCGGGTGCCGTCAGGTCGGCCCATCCGACGACGGCCGCGACTTTCTCCGAGCGCTCCTTGAGGGCGAGCAGTTCGCCCGTCTCCCCCGTCGAGTGGCAGGCCTGGACCACGACGGTGGCGGTGATGCCGTGGTCCCGCAGGTGCGGACGCAGGTCCTCCTCCGCCCAGGTGCGCCGGATCGGGTCGGCCCAGGGGCCGTCCATCCACGGGAGCGAGCGAGTGCGGGGGTTCCACAGGTGGTGGTGCGCGTCGATGCGGGGTACGGACTGCGCGGCGGGTTGCACGGGTGCGTCGCTCCGGCTCATGGGACTCGATACGTCGGACGTCTGTTCACGGATCCGATGTATAGCGTCCCGTCGAGCGGTGCGTCCAGAGGTGTGCGGCGGCCGTTCGGCACCGTGCGGGGGCTGCGGCCCGGACACCGTCACGCCGTAGGCTGGGGCCCGCACGAACAGCACGGCCTGCGGCACCGCGGGCACAGCAAGGCAGCAGGCGAAGCAAGCTAAGGAGGCGCTGGGTGATCGAGCTGGAGGGGGTTCCCGAGCTGGTCGACCCAGTCATGGTGGCCGCGTTCGAGGGCTGGAACGACGCCGGGGACGCCGCCTCCGCGGGGGTCGCCCACCTGGAGAAGGAGTGGAAGGGCGAGGTCTTCGCCGCACTCGACGCCGAGGACTACTACGACTTCCAGGTCAACCGCCCGCAGGTCTTCATGGACGACGGGGTACGCAAGGTCACCTGGCCCACCACGCGGCTGTCCGTGGTCCGCGTGGAGGACGCCGACGGCAAGGGCAAGCGGCGCGACCTCGTGCTGGTACGCGGCATCGAACCCAGCATGCGGTGGCGCTCCTTCTGCAACGAGATCCTGGGCTTCGCCCACGAACTCGGCGTCGAACTCGTCGTCGTGATGGGCGCCCTGCTCGGCGACACCCCGCACACCCGTCCCGTCCCGGTCACCGCGGTCACCTCCGACCCGGACCTGGCCCGCACCATGAACCTGGAGGAGTCGCGGTACGAGGGGCCGACCGGCATCGTCGGCATCCTCCAGGAGGCCTGCACCCACGCGGGCGTCCCGACCGCCAGCCTGTGGGCCGCCGTCCCGCACTACGTCTCGCAGCCGCCGAACCCGAAGGCGACGCTCGCCCTGCTCAACCGCCTGGAGGACCTGCTGGGGGTGCGCATCCCGATGGGAGAGCTGCCCGACGACGCGCGGGCCTGGCAGATCGGGGTCGACCAGCTCGCCGCGGAGGACAGCGAGGTCGCCGAGTACGTGCAGTCCCTGGAGGAGGCCCGCGACACGGCGGAACTGCCCGAGGCGTCGGGGGAGGCCATCGCGAAGGAGTTCGAGCGCTACCTGCGCCACCGCGACGACGCCCCCGACGGCGGCTCCTCCCCCGGCGCGCCCCCCTTCCGGCGGGACTCCGGAAGCCAGCCGCCGCACCCGAAGCCGGGCAGCGAGCCGCCGAAGCCCGGCGAGACGGACGACGACGGCGAGGAGTAGCCACTCCCCACGGCACAGCGCGGCCCGGGTGGCGCGTCGGCTCTTGCCGGCACCACCCGGGCCGCGACGGTCGGCGGCGCCACGACGGCGGGGGCGGCCTGGTCGGCGTCACGCGCGCCGGGCGGTCCCGCAGCGTGACGCCGACCGGTGCGGCTCTACAGCGCGACGCCCAACAGGGCATCGACCAGGCGGGACACCAGCCCCGGCGCTGCCTCGTCCGTGCCGCCGCGGGTGGCCTGCTCCTCGGCCCAGGCGTCCACCGCGGCGAGCGCGGCGGGGCTGTCCAGGTCGTCGGCGAGCGCGACCCGCACGCTCTCCAGCAGGTCCTCGGCAGGCGGCCCGTCCGGCCGCGAGACGGCGTCCCGCCACCGGGCGAGACGCGCGGTGGCCTCGTCCAGGACGCCCTGGGTGTACTCCCAGTCGGCGCGGTAGTGGTGGGCCAGCAGGGCGAGCCGGATGGCCGCCGGGTCGACCCCCTCCCGCCGCAGCGCGGAGACGAAGACGAGGTTGCCCTTGGACTTGGACATCTTCTCGCCGTCCAGGCCGACCATCCCCGCGTGCACATAGGTGCGGGCGAAGGGGTACTCCCCCGTGAGGGCCTGGGCGTGCGAGGCGCCCATCTCGTGGTGCGGGAAGGCCAGGTCGGAGCCGCCGCCCTGGACGTCGAAGGACATGCCCAGGTGGTCCAGGGCGATGGCCACGCACTCGATGTGCCAGCCGGGGCGGCCGGGACCGAGGGAGGCGCCGTCCCAGTGCGGCTCGCCCTCGCGGGCCGCCACCCACAGCATCGGGTCGAGCGGGTTCTTCTTGCCGGGGCGCTCCGGGTCGCCGCCGCGCTCCGCGGACAGCAGCCGCATCGTCTCCGCGTCGTACCGCGAGACCTCGCCGAAGTGCGCGTCCGCCTCGACGGAGAAGTAGACGTCGCCCTCCAGTTCGTAGGCAGCGCCCATGTCCCGGAGCCGCTCGACCAGCGGGACGATCTTCGGGATGGCTTCGACGGCGCCGACATAGTGCTTCGGGGGCAGCATCCGAAGGGCCGTCATGTCCTCGCGGAAGAGGGCCGTTTCCCGCTCGGCGAGGGCGGTCCAGTCGGTGCCGGTGGCGACGGCCCGCTCCAGGAGGGGGTCGTCGACGTCGGTGACGTTCTGTATGTAATGAACCTGCCGCTTGGTGTCGAGCCACACGCGCTGCACGAGGTCGAACGCGTTGTAGGTCGCCGCGTGCCCCAGATGAGTGGCGTCGTAGGGCGTGATGCCGCACACGTAGAGGCGGGCGACAGGACCGGGGGTGAGGGTCACCCGGCCCCCGGTCGCGGTGTCGTGGATGTCGAGGTCGCGGCCCTGGCCAGGCAGGACGGGGACCTCGGAAGCGGGCCAGGCATGCATGCCTTGAGCCTAACCCGGACTGGTGTTCCGTATCCGGCCGGATGCACGCCGTTCGGGGACGTTCCGCTCAGACCGGCGGCCAGGGGATGGCGGGCCAATCGCCGCCGGGCAGCGGATGGATCCCCGCGCTGAGCAGGGCCTCCACGCGCTTGCGCACAGCCTCCACCTCGGCCGTGGTCAGCAGGTCGGCGAGCCGCACAGCGAGGGGGGCGCCCTCGGCCAGGTCGGCGGCGAGGGCGCGCAGCGTCGCCAGGGCCTCGCCGGTCAGCTCCTCCCCCGCCCAGCCCCACAGCAGGGTGCGCAGCTTGTCGTCGACGTGGAAGGTCACCCCGTGGTCGATGGCGTACAGCGCGCCGTCCGGCCGGGCCAGCAGGTGACCGCCCTTGCGGTCACCGTTGTTGATCACCGCGTCGAGGACCGCGAGCCGTCGCAGCCGCGCGTCGTCCGCGTGCACCAGCAGCGCGGTGCGGCCCCCGCCGACGTCGGCGAAACCGACCGCTTTCCAGCCCTCGCCCGGCTCCTCCCGGTCCACCAGCGCGAGCAGCGGCGCATGCTCCTCTGCGTCCCCTGCGCCCTCTGCGTCCTTGTTCTCGTCCCCGTCCCCGTGGTCCCCGGGGCTGTCCCCGCGCTCCCCGCGGGGAGTGTCTCCCGTTGCCTGCCCCGCGCCGTGGCCCGTCTCCCCGACACCCTCGGGGCCGCCCCGATTATCGGCGTCCTCGGCGTTCTCGGCCTCTTCGGCGTCCGGCGGTTCTCCCACCCATGCCTGGCACATGCCCGTCCCGTACGGTCCGTCGCGCAGCACGGTGGCGGGTATCAGGTTCCAGCCGGTGGCGCGGGAGACCTCGTAGGCCGCGACCTCACGCTGAGCGAGGTTCCCGTCGGGGAAGTCCCACAGCGGGCGCTCGCCCGCCACCGGTTTGTAGACGCAGGCGAGGGCGGCGCCCTCGTGTTCGACCGTGCCGAACAGCACGGCGTTCGAGGCCTGCGTGATCTGCCCGTGGACCGTGAGCGTGCCCCGGGCGAGGAGCCGCCGGGTGGCCTCGCTGGCCGGCGCCGTGTTCTCCCGCGATACCGTGCCGCTCATTCGCTGCGGCGGTATCCGTTCTGGCGCGGGCACACGTGCCCCTCCGGATCGAGCGGCAGGCTGCACAGCGGGCACGGCGGACGCCCCGCGTTGACGACCTCCATCGCGCGCTTGGCGAAGGCCCGCGCCATGGTGCCGCTGATGCGGACCCGCAGCATCGGGGGGCCGTTCTCGTCGTCCTGGAGCAGCCGCTCCTCGGCATCGGCGAGGTCCTCGTCCTCGCCGGGCTCCAGCTCGACGATGGCCTGCGCCTCGACCACCATCCGCTCGCCGTCTCCGTCCCAGGCCAGCGCCATGGTGCCGACCCGGAACTCCTCCTCCACGGGCGACTCCAAGGGCTCCGTGTCGTCGATCTCCGAGGGGGCCACGGCGGGGACCGGGGCGCTGCCGCCCGAGCGGCGCACCACCTCGTCCAGCAGTTCGTCGATCCGCTCGGCGAGTGCTTCGACCTGCGCCTTCTCCAGGGCCACGCTGGTGGTGCGGCCTTGCCCGGTGGCCTGGAGGAAGAAGGTGCGGCGGCCAGGCAGCCCGACGGTGCCGGCGACGAACCGGTCCGGCGGGTCGTACAGAAATACCTGACGGGACACGTTCTGCTCCGTTGGATCGACGGCTTGAGTGGCTTCGGACAACCGCACCCTACTGTGCGTACCGATCATCGCGCTCAGGCGCTGCCCCCCACCGTCGCGTTGCCCTGCGCCCCCTTTTCGGCGCCGCCCTCCTCGTCCGTGCGCGGCGGCGGCGCGAGGGAGGCGAGCTCCCCGGTGTCACCGAGCCGCAGCAGGAAGGGACGCAGCGGGGTGTAGGTGATGGCAGTGGCCGAGCAGGGCCCGACCGATATGCGCTGGAAGAGGTCGAGGTGCATGCCGAGCGCGTCCGCGACGATCGCCTTGATGATGTCGCCGTGCGCACACATCAGGTAGACGGCTTCCGGGCCGTGCTCGGTCTCGATGCGCGCGTTCCAGTCGCGGACCGCCTCCACTGCGCGGTGCTGCATGGCGCGCATGGACTCACCGCCGGGGAAGGTGGCGGCCGAGGGGTGGCGCTGCACGGTGGTCATGAGGGGCTCGTCGTTCAGTTCGGCCAGCTTGCGGCCCGACCACTGTCCGTAGTCGCACTCGGTGATGCGCTCCTCGGTGTGCAGGGCCAGCCCGGGGCGGGCGTCGGTCAGCGGGGCGAGGGTGTCCCGGCAACGGCGCAGCGGGCTGCTGACGGCGGCGGCCAGCGGCAGCGCGTCGAGCCGCCCGGGCAGCGCCGCGGCCTGCCGCTGACCGCTTTCGTCCAGCGCGACCCCGGGTGTGCGGCCTGCCAGCACCCCGTCGGTGTTGGCGGTCGACCTGCCATGACGTACGAGGATGAGCGTGGGCATGCCGCAACCCTAAGCGAGGGTGCACGGATACCGCTGCGGAGTTGTGCGGCGGCGGCAGCGCGGGAAAATGCAAGAGGTGATCGTCGATTGCGCGCTCTACCGCCACGGGCGGCGCGCGGAGCAGCCCCAGGACTTCTCCGCCGCGCTGCGAAGCGCCCGCTCCTCGGACGACGCGTTCTTGTGGATCGGCCTGCACGAGCCGACGGAGGACGAGTTCGACCGGGTCAACCGGGCCTTCGGGCTGCATCCGCTGGCGGTGGAGGACTCCCTCCACGCCCACCAGCGGCCGAAGCTGGAGGTCTACGCGGACTCGCTGTTCCTGGTGCTCAAGCCGGTCGCGTACGACGCGTCGCGGGGCACGCTGCGCACGGGCGAGCTGATGGTCTTCGTGGGCGACTCCTTCGTGCTGACGGTCCGGCACGGCGAGGCCAACCCGCTGGGCTCGGTACGCCGCCGCCTGGAGGAGGACCCTGATGTGCTGCGGCACGGCCCGACAGCGGTGATGTACGCGGTCAGCGACACCGTCGTCGACCACTATCTGGATGTCGCCGCCGCGCTGCACGAGGACCTGGACGAGCTGGAGGCCGGGGTCTTCGCCCGGGAGGCGAAGGTGGGTGCGGGCACGGCCGGGCGGATCTACGACTTCAAGCGCAGGGCGCTGGAGTTCCGCCGGGCGACGATGCCGCTGAGCGACCCCGTCGCCCGGCTGACCGGAGCGGGGGTGCCCTTCGTGCACAAGGACGCGCGCCTGTTCTTCCGGGACGTGGCCGACCACCTCTCGCGGGTCAACGAGCAGGTGGAGTCCATCGACCGGCTGCTGACGGACATCCTGTCCGCCTATCTGGCCCAGATGGGGGTGCGGCAGAACGACGACATGCGCAAGATCTCCGCCTGGGCGGCGATGTTCGCCGTGCCGACCGCGATCGCCGGCGTCTACGGCATGAACTTCGACCACATGCCCGAACTGCACTGGATCTGGGGTTACCCGGCGACCATTCTGCTGATGGTGGCGATCTGCGTGGTGCTCTTCCGGATCTTCAAGCGGAGGAACTGGTTCTGAACCACGTGAGCCGCAGACCCGGTTCTGGTGCGGCTCAGGCGAACTCGGGGGCCGCGCCCGCCGTGCCGGTGCCCAGCGCGTCACGCCGCTCGGGCATCCGCAGCCGGACCATCCGGCGCCAGCCGCCCAGCCGCTCGTACCCGTACCGGCCGTGGATACCGAGGGCGATCAGCCCGTACGTGAGACCCGACCAGCCCAGGATGCGCGCCATGCGGCTCATGACGGCGAGGCTGACGTCGCGGTAGACCTTGATCTCCGCCAGGGCGCTCTCGCGCAGCAGCGCCCTGATGGCGCGGCCGTGCCCGGCCCGGGAGAGGGCCAGCAGCTCCTCGTGGCAGTAGGCGAGATGGTTGTCCTCGTCCCGGCAGATCAGCCGCACCGCGCGAGAGATGTCCGGCCGGTCGCCTGCCACCTTCTTCAGCAGAGCCATCTCCTCGGCGGCCCGCTGCTCGGTGACCCTGCTGTGCGCGAGGTAGGTGAGGACGTCCCGCTCGCTCAGCGGCTCGTCGCGGCGGAGCTTCTCGTGGCCCAGGCCGATTCCCAGACCCTCCAGGATCATCGTGTAGTCGGTGTCCTCGGGGATCTCGGCCGCTTCCAGGCCCCGCTTGTGGAGCAGGGCCATGAAGATCCGGCCGTGCTTGTCCTCGTCGGCGCCGTGCCGTGCGACCTTGGGCGCGAGGTGGCGCTGGGCCGGTGGAACGAGCGCGGCGATACGGCCGTTCTCCCACCCGCCCTGCGCTTCGCCGCTGGCGGCGATGGAGCAGAAGAGCCGGAAGGACTCGTCGTTGTCGAGGATCTCCGTGAACAGACTCCTGGCCGAGAGCATCGCTGCCACCTCCGTACCCGATATCCCCCGCAAAGCGCGCCATCCGTCCTGAACGAGTCAAATGCCGCGGCGGCGTCCGGGCAACAGATGCGCACCCTGCCTGCGCCGAATGCAGGAGGCGCGGCTGGCCGCTCGCGTATTCACCGGCCCCCGACGTAACCGGGCGGCGGCCGGGACGTTGTCTCCCGTGACGGCCGTGGCGGGGATGACCCCGAGCCCCCACCACGGCCGCAAGCATGTCCGGCGCACCGCACCGCCGGACCCGTGACGCCCAGGAAGATCAGGTCGGCGTCAGGCGGCCAGGCCCGCGCGTTCCAGGGCCGTCACGCCCGCCCGCAGACTCGTCAGCCGCTCCTCGAGCGAGAACCCCGCCGGGGACAACGACAGCGTCGTCACCCCGGCCTCCGCGTAGGCCTGCATCCGGTCGGCGATGCGCTCGACCGGACCGATCAGGGTGGTGGAGTCGATCAGCTCGCGCGGAATCGCGGCCGCCGCACCCTCCTTGTCGCCGGCCAGGTACTTCTCCTGGATCTCGGCGGCCTCCTTCTCGTAGCCCATGCGCTGCGCGAGCTTGTTGTAGAAGTTCTGCTTGCGGCTGCCCATCCCGCCCACGTACAGCGCGGTGTAGGGACGGAACAGGTCGGCCAGCGCGTCGATGTCGTCCCCGACCGCCATCGGCACGGTGGGGCACACGTCGAAGCCCGCCAGCGTCCTGCCCGCCTTCGCCCGCCCGGCCCGCACGTGCTGGAGGGTGGTCTCCTCCGCGTGCTCGGGGGAGAAGAAGACCAGCAGCGCACCGTTGGCGATCTCGCCGGTCTGCTCCAGGTTCTTCGGCCCGATGGCGGCGATGTAGAGGGGGATCCTCTCCCGCTCCGGGTGGACGGTCAGCTTGATCGGCTTGCCGGGGCCGCCGGGCAGCGGCAGCGTCCAGTGCTCACCGTCGTGGGTCAGCCGCTCGCGCGACATGGCCTTGCGGATGATCTCGACGTACTCGCGGGTGCGGGCGAGCGGCTTGTCGAACTTCACCCCGTACCAGCCCTCCGACACCTGCGGCCCGGAGACGCCGAGGCCGAGGCGGAAGCGGCCGCCGGAGAGCGAGTCGAGGGTGGCGGCCGTCATGGCGGTCATGGTCGGGGTCCGGGCCGGGATCTGGAAGATGCCGGAGGCCACGTCGATCCGCTCGGTCTGGGCCGCCACCCAGGCGAGCACGGTGGCCGCGTCCGAGCCGTAGGCCTCCGCCGCCCAGCACACGTCGTAGCCGAGGCGATCGGCCTCCTTGGCGACGGCCAGATTGTCGGCATCCATCCCGGCACCCCAGTAGCCGAGGTTGATGCCCAGTCGCATCCCCATCCGCGCCCACTCCCTACTGATCAGTAATGTCCCTGACCCCTCGGACTCTAGCGCCCGCCACAACTACGCTCAACGCCCATGGAGCTAAGGCACCTCGGCCGCACTGGCCTGCGCGTATCCCGAATCGGACTGGGCACCCTCAGTTGGGCGCGGGGCGGCGGCGAACCAGGACCCGGCAGCGGCGGAGCGCGCACGGGCCGCGGCACCTCCTACGAGGAGCACGAACAGAACGCCATGGACCAGCTCAAGACGTTCTGGGAGGCGGGCGGCACCCTCGTCGACACCGCCGACGTGTACGGCGACGGGGAGGCCGAGTACCTGCTGGGACGCATGGTGCGCGACCTGGTGCCGCGCCGGGACCTGGTGATCGCCACCAAGGCCGGGAGCGTGCCCGATCCCGACCGCCGCTTCGACTGCTCCCGCGGCCACCTGCTCACCGCGCTCGACGCCTCCTTGGAGCGCCTGGGCACCGACCACGTCGACCTGTGGCAGGTGCACGCGTGGGACCCGTACACGCCGCTGGAGGAGACGCTCGCGGCGCTGGACACCGCTGTCGACAGCGGCCGGGCCCGCTACGCCGGGGTGTCGAACTTCTCCGGCTGGCAGCTCGCCAAGGCCGGGACCTGGCAGTCGGCGGCACCCGGGGCGCGGCACAGGCTGGCCAGTACCCAGATGGAGTACTCGCTGCTCCAGCGCGGCATCGAGCGGGAGGTGCTGCCCGCCGCCCTCGACCTGGGCATCGGCCTGCTGCCCTCCTCGCCGCTGGGCCGCGGCGTGCTCACCGGCAAGTACCGGCAGCCGGGACCGCCGCCCGCCGGCTCGCGCGGCGCCTCCGAGCGGCTCGCGCCGTTCGTCGAGCCGTACCTGGACGAGACGGCGGGACGGGTCGTGGACGCGGTGGCCATAGCGGCGGACGGGCTCGCACTGCCGCCGCTCCAGGTGGCGCTGGCGTGGGTGCGCGACCGCCCGGGCGTGGTGGCCCCCGTCGTCGGCGCGCGGACGTCGCAGCAGCTCGCGGAGGCGTTGTCAGTGGAGGGTCTTAGTCTTCCCGGAGAAATTCGCGCGGCGCTGGACGACGTGTCGGCACCCGTGCACCGCTACCCCGACCACGACTGGAGCGAGCTGTGAGCAACGATCGGACAGCCGAACTCCTCGCTGCCGTCCGCGCGGTGGAGAGCGGCGAGCGCTCCGCCGACTCCTTCTTCGCCGCACCCCGCAAGCCCGCGCCCGCCCCCCGGCCGGCAGGTGGCCCGGCGGCAGGCGCCACGGATTCCGGCGCCGCCCCGCCGGCCGCGGGGGCCACCGGGGCGGGACAGGGCCGCGAACCGGGCACGGAGCGCGGCACCGGCGGCGGACCGGTGGACGTCTCCCCGGAGGTGGCCGCCCTGCTGGCGGAGGGCGGCGCGCCCGAGGCACTGGGACGGCCCGTGGCCGCGCTCCTCGGTGAGGGCGCGGCCGAGGTGCTCCGAGCCGACCCGTGGCAGCTTCTGGCGGTGCCCCAGGTACGGCCCGAGCAGGCCGACGGCTTCGCCCGTGCCCTGCTCGGTGACGAAGCGGCCCCCTCGGACCCGCGGCGCGCGGTCGCCCTCGTCGTCCACCTCCTGGAGCGTGCTGCCCTGCGGGGTGACACGGTGCAGGACCCCGCCGCCCTCGCCCGGGGCCTGGCCCAGCACGCGGTGCCCGAGCCCGACGAGGCAGTCCGCGAGGCCGTGGACGCCGGAGCCGTGCTCGTCTTCGAGGACGCACTGGACGCGGGGCCGACCCTCCAGGAGGAGCCCGAGGAGGAAGCGGAACGCCCCGTCCGGATGCTGGTCGGACTGGACCGGTACGCCTTGGCGGAGGAGAGCCTCGCCGACGGGCTGGCCCGCATGGCGAGCACCCTCTCCCCCGCGGAGACACCCCACGAACCCACGGCCCGGGACTGGGCCGCCGCGGCGGAGGCGGCCCCCTCCCCCTCCGCTCAGGAACTCGTGCGGACGGTCGCCGGAAGCGGACTTGTCACCCATACGGGTGGTGAGGCCGCGCGGGCGGAGATCGCCGCACTGGTCGTCGCCGCACGGCGGCTCGGGCTGCGCGCCTGGCTCCTGACCCATACGGAAGGGGGCCGGGACCGCACGGCACGGCTGGTCGAGGCGGCCTCCGGCCCAGCGGGCACCACCGCGGCGCAACCGGAGGGAGACGGCACGCACCCCGCGGAGGGGCCCGCCCCTGACGCGGAGAGGCCGGGTGCCGGGTGCGCCACGGTCGCCGGGTTCCTCGCCGGCACCGAGGGACCGGAGCGGGACGCCGAGGGCACCGTGGGGGTGGACCTCCTCGCCGTCTGCGACGCCCCGCAGCTCGACGCGGAATCGGCCGCGGCGCTCCTGGAAGCGCTGCCGGACGGCACCCGGCTGGTGCTCAGCGGCGATCCGTCCGTGCTCGGCTCCGCGGGTCCCGGCCAGGTGTTCAAGGACCTGATGGCCGCCCGGTACTGCCCGCAGGTGGCCTCGCGGACGCCGGATCCGGGCCCGGTCGGCGAGCTGGTGTCGGGGATCGGCGTCGGAGAGCTGCTCCAGGTGGAGGCGCCCGGCAAGGAAGTGGTGATCGTTCCGGTGGCGGACGCGGGTGAGGCCGTGCACCGCACCGTGCAGCTCGTCGCGGACTCGGTGCCCCGCGCCATCGGCATCCCCGCGGAGGAAACCCAGGTCATCACGGTCGGCCACGGCGGCTCGGCGGGCACCAGGGCACTGAACGCCGCCCTCAAGGAACGGCTCAACCCGGGCCCCGGCCGCTTCGCCGGCTTCGACCCCGGCGACCGCGTCGCCCACTCCCCCGCCCTGGGCCGGACCGAGCTTTCCACGGTCACCTCCGCCGACGAGCTCGGGCTCCACCTCACCTGCGGAGGCCGGACCGTCACGGTCGCGCCCGAGCGGGTGCCGGAGACACTCCGCCACGGGTGGGCCATGACGGCCCACCAGGCGGCGGGCCTCCGCAGCCCCGCCGCCGTCGTCGTGCTGCCGGGCGACGCCACGGAGGCGCTGACGCGGCAGTGGGTCTACACCGCCTTCTCCCGCGGCGAGCGTCACCTCTCGGTCGTGCACGGCGCCGGCGACGCCCTCGCCCGCGCTGTCGCCTCCGTCCCGGGCCCCGAACGGACGACCCGGCTGCGCACCCTGCTCACCGAGTCGGCCCGTGCGGCGGAAGCCGCGCACGCGGCTGCGGACGGCGCCGAATAGGCGGGCCCCACGCCGTCGCGCCGTTGCCCCGCAGCTCCCCCTGCGAGGAAGCTGATCCGCCGGGCGGCCCGGACCCTGCGTCAGCCCCGAACCGGGCCCGCCTCGGGCCGTCGCCCCGGGGGCCCGACTCGGCCAGGGCGCGTCCCCGCGCAGGCGCCCGGGCCGGGAACAGGGGGGCGCCCACGGCGGGTGACGCGCTCAGGGGGGCTGCGTCAGGAAGGGCGGGGCCGGTGGATCACCGGCGTCCGGGCTCCTCGTCGGACGCGTCGCCCTCGTCCTCCGTCTCGACGAGCAGGTCCTCCTCGTCCTCGTCGAAGACGGAGCTGACGTCGAAGCGGCACACCACGCGCTGCGCGTCCGCCTGCTCGAAGGGCGCCGAGAGCCACTCACCGGGCTCGCTCGGCTCGTCGACCGCGGTGACCCAGAGGGTCGAGTCGCCCTCCTCCAGGCCGAACTCCTTGTGCCGGGTCGCGATCTCGTCCGGCTCGTACTCGCCGAAGAGCACACCCAGCGCAGCGTGCACGCTGCCGCCCGCCGAGGTGCCCTCGACCCGTTCGTCCTCCGCCGACTCCGGGTCCAGCTCGGTGACCCGCTCGGCCTGAGCGAGCATCCGCTGCGGCTCGGCGATGGTGTAGTCCCGGCGGATGAGCACACTCAGCGCACTGGGCGTCTCGGGGCCCGTGTACGCGGGAAGGGTGTCGCCGCCGGGAATCTCGAAGGGGGTGACCTCGTCGTAGACCTCGTACAGCAGCTCGTCGTAGGTCTCCCCTGCTGCGGCGAGCTCGTCGAACGCGGCGTAGACGGCGGAGTCGAGCGCGGAGGTCTCCTGACCCGCCGCACCCGCGCCGCGTGCCCCGGCCCCGGACCCCTCCCCGGCGGGCGTCCCCGCATCGCTCGCGCGGCGCTCGACGGCCTCCAGATGCCGGTCCAGCGCGGCTTTGACCGCCTCGACGGCGGCGCGTACGTCGGCAGCGGTGGGCTGCGCAGCATCAGACATAGTGCAGACGCTATCGGCAGACGGGCTCCACACGCACAATGGTGGGGATGCCGGAATACGAATTTCGCGATGTGTACGTACCACGCGGCGTGTCCCGCAAGGCCGCGACCCAACTACTGACCGACCATGCCGAGTACGGGCACTGGGAGCTGGCCCGTACGCGCCTGTACCCCGACGGAAGCCGGCGGGTGCGGTTGCGCCGCCGGATCATCCGTCAGCTCCACGCCACCTGGTGAAGCCGGGGAGCGGCCCGTCCCGTACGGCCCGCTCCCCGCTCTCCTGTGCTGCGGTTGCTCCCCGAGCGCTGCGGTCTCACCCCCGCGCCGGGGTCCTTCCCTCGTCGCCGTGCGGCCGGCACTGCGCACCGGTACCGGGCGACCCGACCGGCACCCCCGCACACCCCGTTGCGCCGCCCCCTCGTCCCACCTGCGTGGCGACGAGGGGGCGGCATGGGCTCAGCGGCGAGCGGCGGCGCGGGAGCGGCGGTAGAGCACACATCCCCCGACGAGCAGCCCCGCGCTGAGCGGCGCGGCCACGCCGAGCTGCGAGCCGGCGCCGGTGTGGGCCAGCTCTCCGCCGGTACCGGCGGCCTCGGGCGCGGCGGACGCCGGTGCGCTGGGCACCGGCTCGGGCCGGGACGCCGCGTGCACCTCGCCGGTGCTGCCGGGCTGGTCCGGCGTCTGCGGGGTGTCCGGTGAGGTGGGCTCCTCCGGTGTCTGCGGCCGGTTTGGTTCCTCCGGTTTGCCGGGGTGCTCGGGCTGCTGGGGCTCGCTCGGGTGCTCCGGCTCACCCGGCTTCTCCGGCTCGTCCGGGTGTCCCGGCTCGACCGGGCCCGGCGCCTCCGGGCTCGCGCAGCCGTTGCCGTGTGCCGGGTCGAGGATGCCGACGACGTCGACGGTGTTGCCGCACACGTTGACCGGCACGTCCACCGGCACCTGGACGTCGTTGCCCGAGCCGACACCGGGCGAGTCGTGGGCGGAACCGCCGGCATGGGCGCCGTGTCCGCCGGAACCGCCGCCGGTGACCTGGTCACCGCGGCCGCCCTGCGGGCGGTCGCCGCCGCCGTGTCCGGACCCGCCGGGCTGCTGGTGGGCGCTGCCGTTGCCGCCGTGCTCCCCCGCAGGGGAGCCGGAGCCGCCGCCCGAGGGTCCGGCGCCGCCGGGGCAGCCGTTGCCCGCAGCCGGGTTGAGCAGCCCGAGCACGCTGACGGTGTTGCCACAGATGTTCACCGTGACGTTCACGGGTGCGTGGAAGGTGTTGCCGGAGAGGACCCCCGGCGAGTGCGCGCTGTCGCCCTGGGCGCCCGTGTCCGCGGACGCCGTCCCCCCTGACATCGCGAGCAGACCGCCCGCGGCGGCCATGGTGAGCAGGCCCTTTCTGGTGCCCTGTCGCATGGTGTGGTTTCCCCTGCCTAGTGGTGGCTGTTGTGAACCGGCCAGGGGGAGGCGCACCCGCGTGCGCCGTCCCGCCCCCTCAGGAACCGAGGGCCCCGGAGCGCGTGGCGCGCGCTCCGGGGCCGCTCAGTCACGTGCGCTCACCGAACGGGTCGGGTGAGGCTGGGCGTCACTGGTTGACGCAGGTGTTGCCGAACGCGGGGTTCAGCAGCCCGATCACGGAGATCGTGTTGCCGCAGGCATTCACCGGAACGTGGACCGGGACCTGGACGACGTTGCCGGAAACGACACCCGGGGAGTGCACGGCGGCACCCTGCGCACCGGAGTCGGCGACGGCCATACCCGCACCAGCCAGTACCAGACCGCTGGTGGCAGCCGCAGCGGCGATGACCTTCTTGATCATTGTTCCTCCTAGTTGGCAAGACGGTCCCGGCCGGGGACCGCACCACCTGTAACGAGGAAGGAGGAATATGGCTACGAACCGACTAGATCATTCACTCGTCCCGGTCATATGAGCACACGTGGCCGAATTGCGGAGCAGGGCTTCACAGCCGGCCAGCGGTGGTCCATATCAGGACAAGAGGGCAGACATCGGGTCGAGTCCGCTCCCGGCAGCTCACACCTGGTCGAGGAAGCGGTCCAGAACCCGGGCGCCGAACTGGAGACCGTCCACCGGGACCCGCTCGTCCACGCCGTGGAACATCCCCGCGAAGTCCAGCTCCGGCGGCAGCTTCAACGGCGCGAAGCCGAAGCAGCGGATGCCCAGGTCGTCGAACGACTTGGCGTCGGTACCGCCGGAGAGCATGTACGGCACCGCGCGGGCGATGGGGTCCTCCGCGCGCAACGAGGACTGCATGGCCTCCACGAGCGCGCCGTCGAAGGTGGTCTCCAACGCCTTGTCCGCGTGCACGTCCTCCCGCTTGACGGACGGCCCGAGAAGCCGGTCGAGGTCGGCCAGGAACTCCTCCTCGTGACCGGGCAGGAACCGCCCGTCGACGTGGGCGGTGGCCTGGCCGGGGATCACGTTGACCTTGTACCCGGCGCCGAGCTGCGTGGGCGCGGCGGTGTTCTGCAGCGTCGCGCCGATGATCTTCGCGATGCCGCCGAGCCGGGCGAGGGTCTCCTCCATGTTCTCCGGATCCAGCTCGATGCCGAGGGCGTCGGACAGCTCGTCCAGGAAGGAGCGGACGGTCTTGGTGACCCGCACGGGGAACTTGTGGCGGCCCAGCCGTCCGACGGCTTCGCACAGCTCGGTGATGGCGTTGTCGTTGTTGGTCATCGACCCGTGGCCGGCGGTGCCGTCCACGGTGAGCTTCATCCAGTGCATGCCCTTCTGGGCGGTCTCGACCAGGTAGAGCCGCAGGTCCTCGTTGACGGTGAACGAGAAGCCGCCGACCTCGCCGATGGCCTCGGTGACCCCGTCGAAGAGGTCCGCGTGGTTGTCGACCAGGTGCCGGGCCCCGTACACGCCGCCGGCCTCCTCGTCGGCGAGAAAGGCCAGCACGACGTCGCGGGGCGGCTTGCGGCCCGTACGCAGCCGGTCCCGGACCACCGCCAGCGTCATGGCGTCCATGTCCTTCATGTCGACCGCGCCGCGGCCCCACACGCAACCGTCCGCGATCTCGCCGGAGAACGGGTGACGCGTCCAGTCCTCGGCGTTCGCGGGGACCACGTCCGTGTGCCCGTGGATGAGCAGAGCGGGCCGGGACGGATCCTCGCCCGTGATCCGCGCCACGGTCGAGGCCCGGCCCGGCCGGGACTCGATGATCTGCGGCTCCAGACCCACCTCGGCCAGCTTCTCGGCGACGTACTCCGCCGCCGCCCGCTCGCCGGGCCCCTCGTTGTTGCCGTAGTTGCTCGTGTCGATCCGGATCAGGTCACGGCACAGGTCCACGACCTCGCTCTCGGCGGTCGCTGTCCTCGCGGTCGCGGCGCTTTCGGCACTCACGCTGCCTCCTCTTCTCGCAGATACGTCCCCATCCTCCCGCCCCCGCCCCACCTCCCCAAGAGCCGGGTGATCGCAGCCCGCGACGGGTGCTAAGGTTTAACCCGTCGCCAGGGCCGCCACGGCCCGCGCGGCACACCCGGTCGGGGTGGCGGAATGGCAGACGCGCTAGCTTGAGGTGCTAGTGCCCTTTACAGGGCGTGGGGGTTCAAGTCCCCCTCCCGACACCAGCTCAGACCCCTGTTGAACAGGGGTTTTGTTGTGTCTACCCCTGCGACGTGAGCAACCACGTGACCAACAGGGATGATCTTCCGCAGCGCAGACAGGGGATTCCGATCCGCTCGGCGCCGTCGGCGGCAAGCTTCACCGCAGCGTCCTTGCGACGCCGCCCGTACCGCATCATCGTGCAGCCAGGCGCGCGGTTCCGGGTATTGGCCGACACCTCAACGGGATTCTCCTTCGCATCAAGATCATTGTTGATCTTGCTGGCCCTCCAGTCGTGGAGGTGGAAGGTCTCCGGAAGATCCACAGCCGACGCCGTGTTCACCCCACCAGGACTCCAGCCGCCGCTTCTCGGCCTGCTGCCGCTCCCACTGGTACTCAAGGACGCCCAGGAGCGACCGGCCAACGTAGATCACCGCGCTGGACTCACCGTCCTTCGTCAGCTTCCTCAGTCGATATCCGCCCCCTTCGGAGACGACCACGTAGCCCGACTCGATCGCACCTTCATGCCAGTCGATGAGCTCTCACGTCATGCCCAACGCTTCGCTCCGCCGTTCGGCGGTCGCCGCGTGAACACTCCACAAGGGGGCATCTCGCAGACACTGATGGAACTCGCGGCACTCCCGGTTGCCGCATGGCGTCCAGATCTCCGGCAGAAATGCCGCAGTCTCTGCATCGTTCGGCGTCGAATAGTCAGGCTCCGCCGCCAGGAGGCGTTGCAGCACGCCGGGGGGGGGGAGGCATCCAGTTCGACGCCTTCGCAGCAACCGTCCATCAATCCGACCTGCCCGCCTGGACCATCCGGGGCGACGGCAACTCCGACATCTCGGGCTGGACGCTGCACTTCTCGACGCACGCAGCCGCTACCCTGCTCCAGGACGTGGCCTTCGAAATGGCTGACCGATACGCCGAACTCCCCGGCTCCACCGTGAGGCAGGGCCGCCCGTTCAGCACTCTCCCCCACCCACCACCGCATGCTCCTGCCCCCGCCAGGACACGCTGACACTGCCGCCGTGTCCCGCGTCGCCCTCTTGCATAAGCCTCGCCTGAATCTGCCGAATCCCGCGCCTGCTCCCCCAGGAGCCGAGCGCGCTGAGAGGCGATGTCTCCGGGGAGCGGCGACCTCGACGCCGCGGCAAATGGCCCGGAAGTCCTGGGTCCAGAGCAGCCGGGTGGCGTCCATCTCGCTGCGTGAAATGATGGCTCGTGTGCCTGTCTGCGATGCCAACGCGCCCACTGACGCTTCCCGTTCGACCGAAGGACTGAGTCGTGCCCGACCGGCCTGAGATTGTCTGCATCTGCGGCTCTGCCCGGTTCGTGGACGAGATGCGTACGGCAAACCGTGAACTGACTTTCGCAGGTGCGATCGTCGTCGCGCCGGGCGAGGCAGAC
Source organism: Streptomyces sp. CNT360 (assembly GCF_000424785.1). Classification (NCBI taxonomy): domain Bacteria; kingdom Bacillati; phylum Actinomycetota; class Actinomycetes; order Kitasatosporales; family Streptomycetaceae; genus Streptomyces; species Streptomyces sp. CNT360. The sequence goes on from NZ_AUKO01000004.1 coordinate 397,163, forward strand.
GAGTTGGTCACCAGCGAACAGAAGACCGCGCTGGACACCCTCCACCTGCGCAAGATCGACCTTGCTGACCGGGTTCTGGTCGTCAATCCGGGTGGGTATGTCGGGGAGTCCACGAGCAGGGAGATCGCATATGCCCACACGACCGGCAAGCCGATCTCGTTCACGGATCTTGTCTGACCAGTAGGCGCTTCGCGGTGCACGTGGGCAACGAGTCTTGGTCAGCTTGCCCGCACGAGCGCATGCGTTGCCGACGCCCGTGTGCCGAGCTACGGGGCACGCCCGCGCACACGCCGCCATCGGCCGTCGTAGAGCTACGTTCGAGCCAGCAATACCAATTCGGCCACCGTTTACGCAGCTCGTGCTGAATGCTCGTCAACGAGCGGTAGATGCTGAAGTTGACCGGGGTGCCAGCATGGCTGACAACCACCACGCTCAGCGGGGCGATGCGCTGAGCATGTACCACAAGTACCTGGGCTACGTGATGACGTGCGTGGCCTGCGCGGAACCACCTGCGATGTGCCCGATGGGCAGAGCGCTCAAGACCACCGTGAAGTGGTACCGCAGCGGAAAGAGCTTCGGCCTCATCGAGCAGGACGGCGGCGGCCCCGACGTCTTCGCCCACTACTCCGACATCTTCGCCAACGGGTTCTGCGAACTCGTCGAGGGCGGGAAGGTCAGCTTCGATGTCGCTCAGGGCCAGAAGGGCCCGCAGGCTGAGAACATCGTCCGCGGCTGAACCACTTCGCCAACGGAGCGCGGGGCGCCCGCCAGTCACGGCGGGCGCCCCCATGCTGCGTCTCGCAACGTTGGAACCGGGTTCACTGAGCCTTCCGGCACGCGATCAGGCGTTGCTCCCAGCCCGTGGGTGGCGGCCAGGGCACGCCCCGGTCAACCAGTCGTTTCCCGCGCCACCCCCCTGCGAGAGACCGGGCCGCCTTGATGTCGTCCGGCGAGGGCAGCACGACGGGCTGGGGGGCGGGTCTCGACCATGGCTGCGGGACGCTGCCGCTCGGGTGCCGCAACGGCCGACGTCGACCGAGGCTTTAACGGATCAGCCCACCGGCTGGCGGTGGCGGCGGCGACGGGTATGTCGCAGTCGGCGGTCTCGTGGATCCAGGGGTGTTCGCCCTGGCGCCGCACCGGTCGCAGATCTTCAGGCTGTTCACCGGCCCCTTGTTCATCGACAAGGTCCGCGACGTCGTCGGTCTGTCTTTCGGTCCGCCGGAGAAGGCTCTGGCGCTTTGCGTGGACGAGAAGTCGCTGATCCAGCCCTGGACCATCCGTCAGGTCCGGCGCCACGGGCCTCTTCCCCGCCGTCGAAGTCGCAACCGGCAAGGTCATCGGCTTCCTCCACCACCGGGCTGCGGTGTTCAAGAAGTTCCTCGCGTAGCTGGACAAAGAAGTCCCGGCCGGTCTGCGCATTCATTCGATCCTGGACAGCTACACGACTGACAAGACGCCCGACTTCCACAGCTGGCCGCTGGCCCACCCACGGTCCCACCCGCACTTCGCACCGACCAGCGCCTCCTGGCTGAACCTCAACCTCGTCGAGCGGTGGTGCGCCGCGATGAGCCCAAAGAAGTCGGCTCACCGGCTGGAACCAGCGCCCCAGGCCCTTCGTCCGGACGAAGACAGCCGACGGGACTCTCGACAAATCTGCCGTCTACCACAGATGAACTTCTGACTCAGGTCGCCATGGGCTTCACCCGGCTGGTCCGCGGAGTGCGTGCGGGGGTGATTACACCTGCGCGTATCCGCCGTCGGCGAAGAACTCGGCACCGTTGACGTAGCTCGCCGCGTCCGAAGCGAGGAACGTCGTCACCGCGGCGATCTCCTCGGGCTCGGCAAGGCGGCCCAGGGGGACCCCCTCTTCGGACTGCTTGAGCACCTCGGACGGGAGGAGCTCCAGCAGGCCCGGGGTGCGTGTACCTCCAGGCGACACGACATTGACGCGAAAGCCGCGTGCGCGTGAGCTGAGGGCCCAACCGCGGGCGAGGCTGCGGACCGCAGCTTTCGACGCCGCATAGACCTCAAGTCCCTCGTCGGGCCGCGTCGCAGCGGTCGAGCCTGTCAGGATCACCGAAGCACCGGCATTCAGGTGCGACAGCGCCTGTTGGAAGGTGAAGATCGTCCCCTTGATGTTGGTGGCGAGCAGGGAGTCGATCACCTCTTCCGTGACTTCGCCGAGCGGAGCCACGGTGCCGATGCCGGCGTTGGCGACCAACACGTCGATGCGGCCGGCTTGTTCACGCACGGTTCGGTAAAAGGCGTCGAGCTCCGAAGGAACCGAGACGTCGCACATTATGCCGGTCACGCCGCTGCCGAGTTCGGTGACGGCGGCGTCCAGCACATCCTCGCGGCGACCGGTGACGAACACCTGGGCGCCCTCCTCACGAAACGCTCGTGCCGTGGCGAACCCGATGCCGGTGCCGCCTCCGGTGACGACTGCGACCTTGCCTGCCAAGACGGCCATGCCGCCCTCCTCACAAATTATGGACCGTTGCGTCAACAACTCTCCTCGATATGGACCGTTTGGTCAAGATCGAGGTTCGCGGGATCGGCTCCCCCGTCTGAGTCGCGTCTGTGCAGCGTGGATCGGAGCGGCCAGTGGAGCGCCTGCGCGCGAGGGCAGCTCGAAGGCGCGCCCGGCGGGGCTCAGGGCGCTTCTCCTGGTGCGCCTCGCTGATCAGATGAGGATGCCTGCGATGCGGAGCGCGGCGAGGCGGACGGTTGCTGTCTTGTCGTGGGGGCCAGGCCACGCCGCCGTTCGAAGCGGTTGATGCAGCGCTCGACGGTGTTGCGTTGCGTGTAGGCGTTGCGGTCGAAGGCGGGCGATCGTCCGTCGGCTCGACCGCGACGCCTGCGGTGAGCGGCCTGGTCCACGGGCTGGGCCGTGACCGGTCGATTGCCTCGCCGCCGCAGGTGCTCGCGGATGGCGCGGGAGGGGCACGCCTTGTCTGCGAAACCGTCTGAGGACGTGATGCGACCGACGGCCGAGGCACCCGCAGGCGAGCCAGGCGAGCCATGGTCTGTGCGGACGCGGACTCATCGTCGGCCTGGCCAGCCGTGAGGCGGAGAGCCAGGGGCCGACAACAGCCGTCGGCGGCCAGGAGGATCTTCGCCGTCAGTCCACCGTGGGACCGACAGAGGGCGTGCTGGTGGGCGCGGGCGAGGGTGGTGTCGACGGCGACGGCCCAGTCCAGGTCGCCCTCAGTGTCAGCCTGGGCCAGCAGGGTAGTGAAGACCTTCTTCCACGTGCCGTCGGCAACCCACTAGCACAGTCGGTCGTGGGCGCCCTTCCAGGAGGCCGCACTCCTTGTGCAGGTCCACCCACAGACGAGCGGTGCGGTACTCGAACGCGGTCGCCTCGATCACCTGCCGGTGGTCCCGGCACCGTCCACCCTGCCTCGGCTCCCCGCCCAGGCAGCAACGGATCAACTCACTTCCATTGCACGTCAGTTGAAGCCATTCGAATCAACGATCAGGTGATCCGAGGAAACGCCCTAGCGCTCTCCGGTGCGGCCGTCGTACTCCTCGCGGGCGGTGAGGACCTCCTCGATGTGCTCCACCGACCACTCCGTGAGCGCCCTCAAGGGTCCGCGGAGCGTCTGGCCGAGCGGGGTCAACTCGTACTCCACGCGGGCCGGCACCTCCGGGTGCACCGTCCGCAGGACCAGTCCGTCGCGTTCGAGACCGCGCAGCGTCTGGGTGAGCATCTTCTCGCTCACTCCCGCCAGCCGTTGCCGCAGCCGGGTGAACCGGCACGCCCCGTGCCTGCCCAGTTCGCCCAGTACGAGGACCGCCCACTTGCTGCCGATGTGGTCGAGCACGTCACGTGAGGCGGTCACCGGTGCACCCGCGCGGTCAGAGCGCCAGGTGTACGAGTCCCGTGGCGGGTTCAGGTCCGGCGGTGGGTCACTACTGCTCGGGAGCGGGCAGGAGTTGTGCCAGAGCGGACCGGGTCGCCGCGGCGAGGATGTCGACGTCTACGCCGGTGCGCCCTAGGGCGATGAGGCCAAGCTGGGCGACGAGAACGGTGCGGGCGGTGTCAGCAGGATCCGCGTCGGGCGCGAGGTCACCTTCGTGCTGAGCGCGCTCCAGCGCCTCGGTGAGGATGGCGGTCATGGCGTCATAGCTGCGGCGGGCCTCGGCGGCGACCTGCGGAGTGCTGGTGGCGAGCTCGGCGTTGGTGTTGGCCAGCAGGCACCCCCGGCGAGCGACGGCCCCGGTGGGGTCGGCAGCCGGGCTGGACACGAACTCGCGCACCAGGTCGATCCCCCGCCTCGCGGACGTCAGGCGCTCGCGCAGTGTGAGCAGGTTCGCGTTGTCGTAGTCGCGCAGGACTCGCAGGAACAGGTTGTGCTTGTCGCCGAACGCGCCGTACAGACTGCCCTTGCCGAGCCCGCTGACGCGCAGCAGATCCTCCAGGGATGTCGCCGCGTATCCCTTGTCCCAGAACTCATCCCGGACAGCGAGGAGCACGCGCTTCTCGTCGAATTTGCGAGGCCGGGCCATGTCCTCATCGTACCGAGTTCTGGACTGTGCCAGCCATAACGGGCTGCCGGGGACCGGACCGGCTCGTGGACGACGGTGCGATGGCACGCGGGAGCCCGGCTCAAGCACTCCCGGGCGGTCACGCCCCCCTATGCAAGCACGCCTACACGTTCCACGACACCTTCCCGGTCGGCCGGGGTGCGCATGCTCAGCAGAGGCGGCGCCGGGCAGGTAGCGGGTGAATTCCGGTCGGGGCCACGGCTTGGCCACCACCGCGTACGGCCGCTCGGTCATCGGTGCCCGTCCGGCGCCCGGGCCTGGCGGGACAGGTCCACCCAGCCGGGGCCGCGGCCTCCGCCGCCGCCCCAGTGCGGATGCCAGAGCACCGTGTTCGTGAGCCGCATCAGGCGGCGGCGCAGAGGGCTCGGGTCGCGGGGGTGGTCGGCGAGCGCTCGGTATGTGCGGTCCCACTCGCGCTGCGCGGTGATCAGGTCGTCCGGGTAGAGGGGGTGCTGCACCATACCCGTATTAGATCACGCGTTCGATTATCAGGAGCATGTGGCCTCCGCGTGTCGGGCGGTGTCGTTGTGAGTCCGCCGCGACGGGAGCGGTGCGGGGGTATGCCTTTCACCAGCGGAATCAGGCCCTGGCTGTCGTGGAGGTCGGCGCCAGAGGTTCCGACGGAGATGGGCAGACCTGACCGCTCGGTGATCAGATGGATCTCCGACCCGCGGGTGCCCCGTGCGACAGGATTCGAATGAGTCAGATCCCCCGGGCGGTGCGGCTTGACCCACACCCGGCCGCCGAGCAGTTCGGTGTGGAACCCGGCGAGCTGCCCCGCGCCGGCGCGATCCAGGGCGACCGCCCACAGTCTTCGCCTCGCCTGCGGTACCTCTCGCTCTCCGGGCGCCCCCGCGGCGTCCGCGTACAGCAGCAGCCGTAGCCGCGACCCCGCCCCCTCCCCGTGCGCGGCCGGTCGCCTCGATCACACGTGGGGCGCTTCATGCGCCGATCAGGGAATTTCCTTCGATCGTGTGCAACAGCCGCTTGCGGCCTGCTTGTTGGCCCGGTGCCCACGGATAGTGAAGCACTGCCGGGGCGAGAGGTCCCGGCGGATTCCGACGGGAACGCAGAGGTGTACCGCCATGCCCACCACAGAGGCCAACGACCGCGTCCAGCTCGTCTTCTCCCTGTTCGACGCGGACGGGAACGGCTATATCGAGCCCGCCGACTTCGAGTTGATGGGCAGCCGGGTCGCCACCGCCGTACCGGCGGCGGACACCGAGGCGAAGGACAGGCTGCTCGCCGCCTTCCAGCATTACTGGACGACGCTGGTGACCGAGCTGGACGCCAACGGCGACGGGCGGATCAGCCCCGAGGAGTTCACCGCGGTCGTCCTCAACCCGCAGCGGTTCGACGCCACCATCGGCGAGTTCGCGGAAGCGCTCGCCGCGCTGGGCGACCCGGACGGCGACGGCCGCGTCGCTCGTCCCGACTTTCTCGCCCTGATGACCGCGATCGGCTTCCAACCCAGCAACATCGAGGCGCTGTTCGACGCCTTCGGCCCGGACGGGGACGACCGCGTGGCGGTGCGCGCCTGGGCCGACGGCATCCGGGACTACTACCAGCCCGAGAAGTCCGGCATCCCCGGCGACCACCTGACCTCCCGGACCTCCCGGTGACCTCCACGCCCCCGCTCGCCGGACAACGCCACGGCGAGCGGGAGGCACCCCGCGTCGGCCTCGCCGTCGGCCGGGGCACCGGACCCGAACTCGCGGACACCTTCGAACGGGTCCTCAGCGCCCTCGCCCCCGGCATCACCATCGTGCGCTCGCCGCGGCTCTACCACTCCTACGTGTCGCTGCGCGAGGAGGCGGATGTCGCCCGGATCCGGGAGCTGACGGGCGAAGACGCCGCGCACTACGAGGAATTCTGCCGCGATCTGGCCGCGGGCGGCTCGCACGCCGTGTTCCGCACCGCCATCAACGCCCAGTCCCTCTACCTGGTCCGGCAGCGCCTGCGCGCCGTCAAGATCGACCAGCTCACGGCCGGCGACACCTCGCTGCTCCTGGTGCGCGACCAGGCGCAGGGCTTCTACACCGGCGAGAACCGGCACACCGACGGCGAGGTGGTCCGCACTTTCGCCTTCAGCCGGGAGATCACCGAGGCGGTCGTCGGTCACGCCCTGGAGCGGGCCCGGCGCGCCTGGCCCGACGGCGGCCCCGACCGGATCGTGATGGCGTACAAGTTCCATCTGCTGGACGGCGCGTTCGACGCGTGGGTGGCAGGGATCGCCGCACGGCACGGGGTGCGCGTCGACGTGTTCCAGCCGGACACGGTGAACCGCAACCTGCTGGCGCACGGCCTGCCCGACCGCGCCCTGCTCATCGCGGGGAACGAGTGGGCCGACATCATGCACGTCGTGCTGCTGGACCGGTTCGGCTCCGAACGGCAGGAGAACCGCTGCACGGAGAACGTGTACCTCGCTCCGGAGGCGGCCGGCCTGACCGAGTACCAGACGGTGCACGGTTCGGCCGACGACCTGGCCGGGCGGGATCTGGTCAACCCGGTGGCGACCATCCGCGCGGCGGCCCTGGTCGCGGAGCGGCACGCCGGGTGCGGCGGCGCCGTGGAGCGGACCGAGGCGGCGCTGACGGCGCTGGCCGCGGAGGGAGTGGGCACCCCCGACCTCGGCGGGCGGCACTCCACCGCCGGGGTGGTGGAAGCGCTGCTGGACGCGCTGGCACCGTCCCGCGCCGCGGAGGCGCGCCAGACCGCGCTGGCGGGCGGATCGTGACCGCGGACACGACGGGCACGGCCCTGGTCGTGGTGGACCTGCAGAACGACTTCTGCGCCGGTCCCGTGGCCAGGGCCCGCTTCAGCGGCGGTCCCGCCGTCCTGGACGGGGTCGTCGCCGGCGGTGTCCGCGCCGCCGGGGCGGCCCGCCGGGCGGGCGTGGAGGTGGTGTTCGTGCGCTTCCTGGGCGATCCCCGGCACCAGGGCGAGAGTTGGCGGCTGCGCGACCTGCGGCTCGGCAAGCACCCCAAGTGCCTGGAGGGATCGTGGGGCGCCGAGTTCCACGGCCCGCTGCCGGAGCCGGGCGAAGCGGTCTTCACCAAGCGCGCCTGCTTCGACGCCTTCCTCGCCGACGGCTTCGAGGACCACCTGGCCGCGCGGGGCGTGCGCCATCTGGTGTTCGCGGGGCTGTTCGCCGACGTGTGCGTGGACTCCACCGTGCGCACGGCGTTCCAGAAGGGCTTCCACGTGACCGTCCTGACCGACTGCACGACCGCCCTGCACCTGCCGTACGAGGAGGTGCTGCGCTTCATACGCACCGTGTACGGCGCCCGGACCACGATCGCGGACGACCCGTCGGCGTGGCGGACCCCGGTGCCCGCCCCCGGACCGGAGCCGTCCGCTCCGCTACCCGCACCGAAGGAGGAGGCATGGGCACCGCCGCGGAGCCGACCGCGGGCGTGACGGCGGGTGTCGGCCGCACCGCCCTGCTGGTGGCCGCCTCCCGCGCCATCGAGACCCACCGCCCGGACGCCCTGGCCCGCGACCCGCTCGCGGAGCACTTCGTCCGCGCCGCTCCCGACTCGGCCGACTGGCCCGTCCACCCGGACAAGGTGCCCGGCGGGGACAGCGACCCCCTGTGGGGGCGCCTGGGCCGCTACTTCGCCCTGCGCACCCGCGCGCTGGACGACCACCTGATCGGCGCGGTGGGCGCGGGCGCCCGTCAAGTGGTCCTGCTGGGCGCCGGGTTGGACGCACGGGCGTACCGCCTCGCGTGGCCACCCGGCGTCACGGTGTACGAGATCGACACCGCCGGGGTCCTCGCCTTCAAGCGGGCGGTGCTCGACCGCGCGGGCGCGGTGCCCACGGCGGACCGGCGGACGCTCGCGGCCGACCTGTGCGAGGACTGGGCCGCCGCCCTGCTGGGCACCGGCTTCGTCCCGTCCGCGCCGACGGCCTGGCTCGCCGAGGGCCTGCTCCTCTACCTCCCGGCGCGGGCGGAGCGCCGCCTGATCGCCGCCGTCGACCGGCTCAGCGCGCCGGGCAGCAGTCTGGCCTACGAGATCAAGAAGGTCACCGAGTCACCGCGGGTCCACGCCAACCCCGTGTACGTCGCCGCCCGCGAACGGCTCGGCATCGATCTGACCGCCCTGTTCGACACCTGCCCCCGCCCCGACTCGGCCGGCGACCTCACCTCCCGCGGCTGGGCCGTCCGCACCCACACCCCTTACGACTTCACCGCCCTTTACGGCCGCGGCCCCCTCCCCGAACCCCACGACGCCCTGGCCGTCAACCGCTGGACGTTCGCCACGGCACCGACGCGGTGAGCCACTGCCGTGGGACGACCGGTCACTGCGGCACCCACCGCCCGTGAAGCCTTCGCCCTCCGCGGACCGACCGACGGCCACCGGGCCCGCGTCGGCGCCCCACCCCGACCGCGTGCCCAGCCTGTGCCTCGGCACGGTCCAGCAGTTGGACACCCTGGCCCCGGCCCCCGCACTCACAAAGGTGTCAACGGGCCTGGCCGGTGGCGACGGCCACCGGGCACAGCGGCCTTGGATCCGTGGCCGCCCCCGATCTCGGCGTCCACTCCCCCGATACCGGTGCAGGTGTCACAGCAGGTCCAGCGCATGTTGCTGCGTGGACTCGCGTCGGCCGGTCTGCGGGGCGTCGGCTCCGACGTCCACCGCCGACAGCATGTGGCCCGGGGTGGGCGGTCGGTGTGTACCGGAGGCAAGGGGGGTGAACGGCTTCGAGAGCCGGGTGTGCGGCGGTTCCGGGTCAAGGGCGGGTTGCCACATGGCATCGCCCTGCGACCGGACGTACGAGGACGAGGGCACCGCGCTCGCCGCACGCCGCCCCGGTAGGACCACTCTGCGATGGTGGCGTAGAGGCGAGGTCGGTACCTGCACACACCGGCGCCGCTGCGGGACGGTGAGGAGGACGAGCAGACAGACCGCGCCGAGGGCGGCTCCTGCCCAGCTCAACCCGGTCACCGCCACAGTGAGCGGCATGCGCAGGGACATCAGTCCGACGGCGACGGCGGGGGTACCTGATCCCAGGTAGAAGAGGAGATAGAGCGCGGCGCCGATGCCGGATCGCTGCCCTACGGGGGTGCGCGCGTCCACCGCGCGGGCAGCGCCGCTGACGGCCGGTCCGTGCCCTGCGCCGGCGAGCAGGGCCGAGCAGAGCGTGGCCGGGAGCGAGGTGGCCCCGGTGGCGGCGAGCAGCAACAGGCTTCCCAACAGGGTTGCAGTGCCGATGCATTGGGCACGGCGCGGCGAGCAGCGGGTGGCGGCGAGCTGTGTGAGCCCGGACCAGACCAGCACTGCTCCCAGCACGCCACCGGTGAGGGCAGGGCCGCCGCCGTGGGGCGTGTGGGCCAGGAGGGCCGGGACGAGGGCGAGATGGACGCCGACGACCGCCCACGCGAGGAAACCGCTCAGCCCCGCGACGGCGAAGGTCGCGCGGAGTGCGGCCGGGATCCGCGGACGGGCGGGCCGGACCCGCCATGGTGCCGGGGCCGCGGGAGGCGGTGCGGGCACCGTCCGGCGCAGCCGGTGCCAGATCCACGCCAGCATCACCAGATGCAGCAGGTAGGGGGTCAGCAGCGGCCCCGGGACGTAGGTGGCGAGCAGGCCCGAGGCGGCGGGGCCCGCGGCGGTGCCTCCCGCGAACGCCAGGCTGGCGAGCATCGGAGCGCCGACGCGTGAGGCGGGGCTGTGGTGCCGGGCCAGGAGGGACTGGGCCGCGCCGGTCGCGGCGCCCAAAGCCAGCGCCTGTCCGATGCGCCCGGCGAAGAGCCAGGCGGGGCTGACGGCGAGAGCGAAACAACCCGATCCGGCGGCGGCCAGCAGCACGCTCAGCCGCAGCACGGGACGCGGCCCCACGGTGTCGGCCGCCGGACCGCACAGCAGCAGCGCCGGACCGCTGACGAGAGCGAACGTGGCGAACAGCAGCGTCATGACCAAGTCGTCGTAACCGAACAGCTGCTGGTAGGCGGGGTAGAGCGGGCTGGGCAGATACGCGCCCGCGGTCAGAGCCACGACGAGGAGTGCGGCAGTGCGCACCGTCCGGCGGCCTGGGTACGCGCTTCGCTCTGGAGAAACACGCGAATCAGTCACGCCCGTCAGTGTGCGGGAGAGCAAACGCAAGGGGAATCAAACGAATCCGCGGAATACCGTGCAAACTGTTTGCATGGTCGACTCCCGGCTCCGGATCCTTCAGATGGTCGCCGAACACGGCACCGTGACCGCCGCAGCGCAGGCCCTGCACTACACGCCCTCCGCGGTCTCCTACCAACTGCGCCAGCTGGCGGCCGAGGTGGGCGCGCAGCTGATCGTGCCCCAGGGCAGAGGGATCCGGCTGACCCAGGCGGCCCGCATCCTGTTGCGCCACACCGAGCGCCTCCAGGAGCAGTGGGAGCGCACCCGTGCCGAGTTGGGAGCGCTGGGCGGTGAGCCCACGGGACAGGTCACGCTGTGCGGCTTCTCCACGGCCGCCAGCCGTCTGCTGCCCCCGGCCGCCGCCGGCCTGCGTGACGCCCATCCCCGACTGACCGTGCGGATCATCGAGGCCGAGCCCGACCGCTGCTTCGACCTGCTGCTGTCCGAGGAAGCCGACCTTGCGCTGCTCGTCGTCACCGCGGACTCGCCGCCCATGACGGACCAGCGCTTCGACCAGCGGCCCCTCCTGGACGACCCGCTGGATCTGGTCCTCCCGCGGGATCATCCGTTGACGGGCCGCAAGAGGGTCACGCTCGCCGATGCCGCGAGGGAGCAGTGGATCGTGGGCAGGCCGGGCTCGACATACCACCAACTGGTGCTCGCGGCCTGTATGAGCGCCGGTTTCACCCCGGACATCGCGCACTGGGCCGACGAGTGGGACACCGGCACCGCGCTGGTGGCGCACGGCTTCGGCGTGATCCTCGTACCCCGCCTGGCGCGGCTGCACGACGACTCGCCCGTCACCCGTGTCCCGCTGCACGGCGAGCCGGCCCCGGCGCGCCGCATCATGGCCGTCACCCGCCTCGGCGCCCGCACGATCCCCCTGCTCGACCACGCCGTCGAGACGATCACCGCGACAGCAGCCGAGCTGCTCCCGAACAGACAGGACTGATCCCGCGCTCGGCGCGAGGCGGAAGGCCCTGCATGCGCCTGCGCAACAAGTGCGTCAGCTACTCGGTACGCGAGGACAGCGCCGGGTGGGGCCACGCAAAAAACGCAAACTCCGTGTTCAACGTCTCCCAGCGCTTCCTAGCCTGCTGCTTCCGCAGGAGGCAGTAGTAGGCGAGCAGGGAGAGGGATGCGTACACACCGCATGACGGGGGCGAACGCTGTCCGTCGACAGGACGCGTCGAGGGGCACTGTCGTGAGCCCGCACGAGTGCAGCACGCGTGCGGGGCTGGAGATGCTGGAGCACGGTGGCAACGCGGTCGATGCCGCAGTGGCGAGCGCCTTGGTCGCGGGGGTCGTCGAACCGACGGAGACAACGCTCGCAGGGTGCGGTTTTCTGCTGTTCAACGACCCCGGGTCCGGTGCGTGGTCCGCGGATTTCGGTCCACGTGCCCCGTTGGCTGCCTCCCCCACCATGTACCAGGTCGAGCACGGTGGCTCCGGTTCGAGCGTCCTCGGCCTGGCGCCGGTCGTCGGCGCGGCCAATGTGGACGGGGCCCGGGCCTGGGGCGTGCCGAGAACGCTGCTGGGCCTGCTCAGCGCGCAGGACGCCTGGGGCGAGCTGCCGCGCTCCGAGGTGTGCGGGCCCGCCATCGCGGCTGCGCACGACGGTTTCGACGCGGACATGTGGTTCATGACCAACGCCCTGTCCGACCTCGTACGGCTTCGCCAGGACGCTCAGGCCCGCCGCACCTACCTCGACGGGGACGGTCTGCCACGCGGACACGCCTCCTCGTCGTTCTACGGCCCGTCTTTCGGCGCCCGGCCGCGTGTGCGGCAGCCGCTGCTGGGTGCCGCCTTGGAGGAGGCGGCCCATGGCCCGCTGGCGTCGATGACCGAAGGGAGGCTGGCACAGCACCTGGTGGAGACCTCCCGGGAGGCCGGCGGTCTGCTGGCGATCGAGGATCTGCGCACGTCCGGGCCGTCGATCAGCCGGGCCCTCGGCCGTCGTTACCGGGACGTGGAGGTCTTCGTGCCGCCTTCGCCGGGCGGGGGGATCACCGAACTGCAGATTCTGCAGACCTGGGAGGCGCTCGGTCCGCGCCCTGCGACCTCCCACGAGAGCGGTGCCCGAGCCCGCAAGCTCGCCCTCGCGCTGCGGCACGCTTTCGCCGACCGCTACCACTGGCTCGGAGATCCAAAGGTGGTGCCGGTTCCCCTTCAGGGCCTGTTGAGCCCGGAGCACACCGCCACGCTGGCCCGGCTCGTCGAGACCGGCCGGGACGTCGAGGGCTGGCACGACGGCGAGCCGTGGATCACCTATGCGGCGCGCGCCGTGCATGATCCGTGGCGGCACGAACCAGGCTCACCGGCTCGTCCGAAGTGGACCCCCCGGAGCGCGACCCCGCCGACCAGCGGCACGACGCACATATCGGCGGCAGACGCGCAGGGCCGCATCGTCTCGGTGACACACACCGCCGCCCACCTCTTCGGCAGCGGCGTCGTCTGCCCGCGTACGGGGCTCCTCCTCGACGCGTCCATGGCATGGTTCAACGCCCTCCCCGGCGCCGCGAACAGCATCGCACCGGGCGCTCGGCCGCTGGCCAACATGGGCCCGGCACTTGTCACACGGCAGGGGGAGTCGGTCGCTGCCGTCGGTGCCTCGGGCGGGCGGCGGATCATCAGCGCCGTCGCCCAGGTGATCATCAACCTCGTGGACGGAGGGCACTCGCCCGCCGACGCGGTCGCGTTGCCCCGCCTCGACGGCAGCGGCCCGCGCCTCCTCCTCCACGAGGACCGGGAAAGCGATCTCGACGCCCTGCACGACCTCGGCGTCACCCTCGTCGCCACCTCCGGCGAACCCCACCAGATGGACTTCGCGCGCCCGAACGTCGCCGCGTTCCATGGCAACGGCCGGACCTCATCAGCGCTCCACGCGACCAACTACGGCGTATAGAGAGGCCGGTCCCTTGACTGTTCGACAGCGAGCGCCCCGTGTGTCGGCTTCCAAGACGTTCTTGGTCTCCGGCCTGGGAACAGCTTTGGAGTACTACGACTTCCTGATCTACGGACTCGCGGCGGGGCTGGTCTTCAACACGGTCTTCTTCCCTTCGTCCGATCCGGCCGTGGGTACCCTGTACGCCTTCGGAGCCTTCGGAACAGGCTTCCTCGCCCGTCCGCTCGGCGGCCTCGTCATCGGGCATTTCGGCGACAAGGTCGGCCGCAAGAAGATGCTGACACTCACCCTCGTCCTGATGGGCGTCAGCTCGTTCCTCGTCGGCCTGCTGCCCGGATACGCGACGATCGGCATCTGGTCGCCCCTCCTGCTGGTGGCACTGCGGCTGGTCCAGGGCTTCGCAGCCGGCGGCGAATGGGGCGGCGCTGCTCTCTTCGGTATCGAGAGAGCCCCCAGCGGCAGACGCGGGCTGTGGGGAAGCTTCACCAGCATGGGAATCGGGCTCGGCACACTTCTCGGTGTCGGGGTCTTCACACTGGTCAGCCTCGCCGCCGACGACGAGCTGACGCCGTTCGCCTGGCGGATTCCCTTCCTCCTCGGCGGTGTGCTGGTACTCGTGGGGCTCTACGCGAGACTGTCGATGCCTGGCGAGGCGGCCCCCGAGCAGACGAACCGCCGTGCGGACGGCGGCGAGGTGCCGCTGAAGACCGCCCTCCGGCGCGCGCCTCGTACCGTCCTGTACGGGCTCGGTATCAGCTACGGGTACAACACCGTCGCCTACATCGGCTTCACCTACTTTCTCTCCTACCTGACAGGGATCGGATACAGCTCGACCGAAGCCCTTGTCGGGCAGCTCGCCTACAGCGTTCTGCTGATCCCCGCCGCCCCGCTGTTCGCACACTTCTCAGACCGCTACGGTCGCCGTCCGGTCATGGTGCTCGGCGGAGTGGTGACCGCCGCCTTCATGTTCTGCTACTTCCCGCTCGTCGAAACCGGTCACGCCGGGGTCGCCGTGGCCGCCTTCGCGGCGGTCGGACTCGTGACCGGTATGACGCAGGGTCCCGTTCCGGCCTTCTTGGGCGAGCAGTTCCCCGCCCGCATCCGCTACAGCGCAATGTCGGCGTCCTACCAGGCCGGTGCGGCGATCGGGGGCGGCACCGCGTCCTTCGTCGCGACCGGCCTGATGATCCTCTCGGACCAGAACCCCATGGCGGTCGCCGGGTACGGTGCGTTCGCGATGCTCGTCCTCGTGGCATGCTCGCTCAGGCTGCGGGAGACCGCGCACCTGTCCGTCGAGGAGATCAACGGTGAGCCGAGCAGACAACTCCGAAGGAACGGAGAGCCCGAGCCGCGCCTCCGCCTCTGAGGCCGGGCTCCCTGCCCGGCCTGCGGCCAAGCGGGTCGGCCTCAGCCATGTCGCTCGCAGGGCAGGAGTGTCTCTCACGACCGCCTCGCACAGCTTCAGCGGGCGCCGTCCCGTGTCCGCCGACGCGAAGCGGCGTGTGTGGAGCGCGGCTCTCGAACTCGGTTTCACGGCGCCGTCCGCCCGCAAAGCGGTCGCGGTCCTGGTCCGCCCGCCGGAGGCCATGAGCGCCTGGGCGTCCGGGACGACCTCGTTCGCCGACATGACCGGCGCCATCTCCACGGCCGCCCTCAGCCGCGGATACTCGGTGCTCACAGCGCACGGTCTCGACGAAGTCCGCGGCGCCGTCCCCCGGCTCGACGGATGCATCCTGCTCTGGCCCAACAGCCACGACGACACCCTCAAACAGGTGCTCGCGAGCGACACACCAGTGGTCTCCTACGACCCGGATCCCGGCGCCGCCGGATTCCGGGACTGGGTGGGCGCCGACTACGCAGAATCCATCCGGGCACTCATCGCACACCTCACCGGTGGCGGACGCAGGCGCATCGCCGCCGTCCTCGGCCAGACGGACAACGCATACCGTCGCGCGATCATCGCCGCCTACCGGGCAGCCGTCGCACAGCTGGGGCAGGGTCCGCTGCTGCGCGTCGTCGACACCGACACCGGGCAGCAAGGCGCCCAGGAGCACGTCGCCGGCCTGCTGCGCACCCCGCGGCCTCCGGACGCGATCATCACCTCTTCGAGCGTGTTCGCACGCGGCGCGCTGGAGGCCGCTTCCCGCGCAGGGCTGAGCGTGCCCGGCGAGGTCGCCATCGCCACCGCCACGGACGGGCCACTGGCCGAATTCGCTCCCGTCCCCATCACCGGGCTGCGCATCGACACCCACACCTCGGCAGCCCGACTGATGGATCTCCTCGAAGCGCGCCTCATGCGCGTCCCCGAGCCGAAGGGCACGGCTCACATCCCACTGATCCTCGTGCGCCGGCACTCGACCGATGACCACTCCCGGCACCAGACCCATTCCGAGTAGGAACGCTGCCACGGCCGCCTCATCTGCGCAGGTGGCTCGGGTACGCCCTGCGCCTGCCCGACGTCTGCCCGCGCCGAATGCACCGGCCCCGCGAGTGGCGGAACCGCCCCATGCCGTGGGCATGCAGGTCATGCGAGCAGGCCGTCGCACGCTTCACGGAAGCCTGCGGTGCGCAGGCGCGGGAGACGGACCGGGTGAAGGGGAGTCTGCTGCTGGGCCCTTGGCCTGTTCCCGCAGAGTCTTCTTGTCGACCTTCCCCACCGCGTTGACCGGCAGCGTGTCGACGAAGTCGATGGTGGCGGGGGCATGGATGCGGGTCAGTCTCTCCGTGACGTACGCACGCAGTTCGTCGGCCTCCGGGAGGGACCCGGGGTGGGTGGGGACGACGTACGCGACGGGAACCTCGCCCAGGTCGTGGTGTGCGGCTGCGACGACGGCAGCCTCGGAGATCAGTGGGTGTGCGGTGAGGGCACTTTCGATGTCCTGCGGGGCGAGGTTCTCCCCACCACGGATGATGACGTCCTTCAGCCGCCCGGTCACTGTCAGGTAGCCGTCGGCGTCCAGGGTGCCGAGGTCCCCGGTGCGGAGCAGGCCGTCCCGCACGGGGCCGTCGGAGCCGTCGTCCCCGACGTAGCCCGACATGACGGCCGGCCCGCCGATGCAGATCTCTCCCTCCGCGCCGGTGGGGACGTCCCGGCCGGTGACAGGTGACAGAAGCCGTACTTCCTGCCGGGGGAGCACGGTGCCGACGGTGCCGCGGCGGGGCGCATGCGGGGGGTTCATCGCGGTGGTGCAGGTGGCTTCGGACAGCCCGTAGGACTGCACGAGCGGTACGCCGAAGGCGGCCTCGATCTGGTCCTGCTGGGTCCCGGTCAGCGGCGCGGAGCCGCAGCGCAGCATCCGCAGCGGCGCGCGGGAGCGGTCGGCACGCAGGTGCGGAAGCATCCGCAGGTACATCGTGGGGACGCCCGTGACGATGGTCGGCCGGAACCGCCGGATCTGTTCCTCCACCTGCTCGGCGCGGAATCTCGGGACGAGCGCGATGCTCGCCCCTGCCAGCAGAGGTGCCAGGAGCTGGTTGTTGAGGCCGTTGGTGTGGTGCATCGGCATCAGATGCAGCAGGCGGTCGTGCGGGGTGAGGCCGGTGTGCTCCGCCACTCCCACCGCGTGGACGTGCAGGTTTTGACGCGTGAGCCGGATGCCCTTGGGGACGCCGGTGCTGCCCGAGGTGAACAGCAGCAGCGCCGGAGCGGACGGTTCGGGCTCGGGTGGCGGCGGGAGGGCCTCGGTGTCGTGAGCGAGGACGCTCTCCAGCGCGGTCCAAGGGGGCCCGGAAGCGGGCCGCGGATCAGGGAGGTGTGCCGCGTCGGCCAGCAGGTGGCCGATGCCGAACTCCGTCGCGCGCTCGGCCGCCGACGCCGCGGACAGATGCGGGTCCAGCACGCACACGCAGTGCCCTGCGCGCAGCACCCCCAGCGCGGCCACGGCCGACGGGATGCCTTTGTCCGCCACGATGCCGACGGTGGTGCGGCCGGTCGGCACGAGCGTGCGCACTCCGGCCGCTGCTGTCCGGGTCCGCAGGTTTACGTCGCGGTAGCCGACGGTCTCGTGGTCGTCCAGGAGCGCGATGCGGTCGTCGTGGGCGTGCCGGTGCAGGGCTGCTTCCAGCGCGGTGGTCAGGTCGCCTCCGGCCTGTCCCGCCTCCGGCTGCAGGGGTGTCCGGGTGTTCATCGCAGCGTCACCGCCGCATCGGCCTCGAAGACGCCGTCGGGGTCCAGCGCGGCGAGGGCGGTGGCCTCTGCGCCGGTCGGCGGGGGCGTCGGGGCGGCGTCGGGGTGGAGTACGACGTCGAAGCCGGTGCGTGCGCGGACCTCGTCGAGGGTCACCTCGGGGTGCCAGGAGGACAGGCGCAGCCGTTCTCCGTCGTGGACGAACACCGCGACGGGTGTGACGACACCGTGCATCCCGCCGGCCGCGGTACGGAAGTCGAGGTGGTCGACGAGAGTGCGGCGGGAGTGTTCGGTGCGCCAGGTGCAGGCGCGTTTCGCGGTCGGCAGCATCACCGCACCGCCGCCACCGCCCGGCAGCCGGACCTTGGGACGGTGCCATGCGCCGATGCAGGACACGTTGGTGTCGCCCCGGCCGTCCACCTGGGCGGCGCCGAGGAAGCACAGGTCCATACCGCCGCGTGCGCACAGGTCGTAGAAGTCCTCGTTGGCGAAGAGGGCGCGGCTGTGCTCGGCGAGGACGGGGTCCGAGCTGGACAGGGGGACGGACGAGGGGCGGGGGTCGACTCCGGCGGCCACGTTGAGGTAGGTGAAGGGGAAGTCGTAGGCCTTCTTGGCCAGCAGGCAGGCGAGCATGGGCAGGGTCGAGTTGACTCCGCTGAAGGTGGTCTCCCGCGGGCGGACGAAGCGGGCCAGGTTGGTGACGAGGTAGGAGAAGGGGGACCACGGGGTCATCGGATCGCCTCCGGTCCGCAGTTGAGGTGGTCGTCAAGGGTGTGCCCGGAGGTGTCGAGGTAGGCGGAGACGGCGTCGTAGTCGATGCCGTAGTCCGGCCAGCAGGAACCGGGCCAGGCGCCGTGCGGCACCACTGAGACGGCCTCGACGAGGAATCCCGGCACCAGTGTCAGCTCCGGCCGTTCCTCGAACCGTGCGCCGTCGACGAGGCGTTCGGCGACCACCAGCACCTTTCCTGCGGCCCTGGTCATGATGCGGTCCCAGTGCGTGGTGCCGTAGACGCGGGCGTCGCCCTCGGCTGTCACCTCGTTGGCGTGGATGACGGCGACGTCGGGGCGGATGGCGGGGATGACGTACACGGGTGCCCCGTGGCCGTAGGGGTCGTCCATGCGCACCCAGCCGTTCAGCTCGGCGAGGTCGGAGCCGTGCACACCGCCTACCGGCTGGAACGGGACCCCGAAGGCCGAGGCGCGCAGGCCGGCCGTGAGGGTGGCGCAGGCGTGCTCCTCCAGTTCCACGGAGTCCGTCTCGATCGCCTGGCGGTACCAGGGGGCGAGCCCGAAGTTGCCTTCCAGCGCCACGATGCCGGTGCGGGCCCGTTTCACCGCGCCGGCCCTGCACAGCAGATCGATGTCGTAGCCGGGTGACTGTTTGACGATCTCAAGCCCGGTCCTGCCCGCCCTGATCAACTCCCGCACCAGGGCGAACGGGCCCCGGTGCAGGAAACTTCCGCCCAGAGCTACCGAGTCGCCGTCGTGGATGCGGGAGGCCAGCTCGCTCAGCGGGACGACCTTGTCTTCCGCCGTACGCTCCGGCTGTTGTGGCGTGCTCACCGGGTGCCTCCTGCGGCGTAGTGGCTGATCCGTTCGCGCAGTCCTGGTTCTGCGGCGGTGCGCACCAGGCAGGCGAGGTCCTGGTCGGGGCGGGCGGCGGCGAGAGTCCGCTGGAAGGCGCTTCGCGCGGATACGGGTACGGCGCGGGCCTCCGCGGCGGCCGCCTCGGTGAACTCTGCCCAGTCCCCGCTGTCGGCGACATCGGTCAACAGGCCACAGCGGGCGGCCTCGGCGGCGTCCAGTGTCCGTCCGCCGGCCTGGATCGAGCGGGCGGTGTCGGCACCGACGCGAGCGACGAGCCGCCGGGTGCCCAGAACGATGCCGAAGGCGAGGCCAGGCAGCCGAAAGCGGGTACCGGGAGCGGCGACGCGCCGACTGCACGCGCACAGCAGGTCCGCGCCGGCGCCGAAGACCCGGCCGTGGGCGAGAGCGAGGGTGGCGAAGGGCGCCGCGTGCACGGCATGGAGCAACTGCTCGATACGGACGAAGCGGTGCAGCAGGTCGCCGTCGGACTGCTCCTCCAGCCGCCCGAGGTCGAATCCGGCGCTGAAGACGGCTCCCTCTCCGCGCAGGACGAGAAGATCGGGCGGCCGTGCGACGGCCGCTCCGACCTCTTCCAAGAGGGCTTCCACCAGTGTGGAGTTCAGGGCGTTGCGCTTGTCGGGACGGTTCAGGGTCAGGGTCAGTACGCCGTCGCGCCGCTCCGTGCGCAGCTCCGTCATGATGCCGCGTCCCCGGAAGTGGCGGCGAAGAGCGGGCCGAGTACGTCGTCGGTGTGCTCTCCCAGAGCCGGAGGTGGCCGCAGCGGGCCCTCGGCCGGGTCGCCGTCGATACGCAGTGGTGGACCGAATGTGCGGGTCACATCGCCGGTGGGGAGGGTCAGTTCCTGTACCCAGCCCATGTGTGCGACCTGCGGATCGGCCAGGGCCTGGGAGTAGGTGTTGATCGGTGCGCAGGGAACTCCGGCGGCGCGGAACGTGGCCAAAAGCTCCTCCACCGTTCGGCCGGCGAAGACGTTCTCCAGGATTTCGCGCAGTGCTTCTTGGTGGCGTGAGCGCAGTTCCGTCGTGGCGAACCGTTCGTCCTCGGCCAGGCCGGGCCGGCCGAGAGCGGCACACAGCGAGACGAACAGGGCGTTGTTGCCGGCCGCGACGGCGACGTACCCGTCGCCGGCCGCGAACGCCTGGTAGGGGGCGTTGCGTGGGTGTGCGGACCCCAGCTTGACCGGGTCGGTGCCTCGGCCGAAGAACTCGCTGGTCTGCAAAGCGGCCACGGCGAGCGAGCAACCGAACATCGACGCGTCGATGTGGGCGCCCTGGCCGGTGCGGAAGCGGTCGCGCAGGGCGGCGGCAATGGCGAAGCCCGCGTAGAGGCCGGTGGTGAAGTCCGCGATCGGCACTCCGCACTTCACCGGAGCACCGTCGGGCTCC
Organism: Streptomyces sp. CNT360; assembly: GCF_000424785.1. Taxonomy (NCBI): domain Bacteria; kingdom Bacillati; phylum Actinomycetota; class Actinomycetes; order Kitasatosporales; family Streptomycetaceae; genus Streptomyces; species Streptomyces sp. CNT360. The sequence goes on from NZ_AUKO01000004.1 coordinate 417,865, forward strand.
CCGGTGACGCTCATGATCCCGGCCATGGCCTGCAGCGTGAGATCGAATCCTCCCTCAGCAGCGCGCGGTCCCGTCTGCCCGAACGCCGATATCGAGCAGTAGACCAGCCCGGGGTTGTCCGTGCGCACCGTGGCGTGGTCCAGGCCCAGCCTGCCCATCACTCCGGGCCGGTTGTTCTCGACGACCACGTCGGCCTCGGCGATCAGCCGCAGTGCGGCGGCGTTGCCCTCGGGACTTTTGAGGTCCAGCGCCACCGAGCGCTTGTTGCGGTTGAGCGAGGCGAAGTTCTCGCTGTAGCCGGAGGTGAGAGGGGGCCAGGCACGCATCGAGTCACCGGAGCCGGGGTGTTCGACCTTGATGACGTCCGCGCCCATGTCGGCGAGGATCATCCCGCAGAACGGGCCGGCCGCCACGGTGCAGAACTCGACGACTTTCACCCCTTCGAGGAATCGCGTCATCAGCCATCACCTTCCTGTTGCATCGGGCGGAGCCGGGGCCGGCCCCGAGGGGTACGTGCGGCAGCCCAGTTCGCGGGAGATCTCGCGCGAGGTGGCCAGCACGGCCTCGCGGTAGTGCGACTCCTGTGGCAGCACCCGCTCGACCGGACCGGAGACACCCACGGCGGCGACCGGCCGGCTACGGGCGTCGAAGACGACCGCGGCCACGCCGGCCACCGAGATGCGCCACTCGCCGCGGTTGACGGCGCACCCCGTCCGTCGGGCGTGCGCGAGGTCCCGTTCCAGGTCCACGGCTGTGCTCAGGGTGCGTTCGGTCCACGCGGTGAGCCCCGTGGAGAGGAAGGCAGCCAACTCGCCTTCGGGCAGCACGGCAAGCAGTGCCTTGCCCGAGGCGACGCAGTGTGCCGGTGCTCTGCCGCCCACGGAGGAGTAGGCGCGGACCGGCTGCCGGCTCTCCACCTTGTCCAGGTAGACGACCTCGGCACCGTCCAGTATCGACAGGTGCACCGTCTCGGCCGTGTGCTCGGCCAGGCGATGGATGGAGTGCTGCGCGATGCGGCGCACGTCGACCCGTTCCATCACGGCACTCGACAACTCGAAGAGCTTGACCGTGCACTCGTAGCCCGAGCCGTCCGCCGCGGCGCGCAGGTAACCGGCAGCCGTGAGGGTCTGCAACGTGCGGTGCACATTGCTCCTCGTCAGCTCCAACTCCCGCGCCAACTCGCTGGCCCCGCGCGGGTGCTCGCTGCGGGCGACCGCCTCCAGCACCTTGAGCCCTTTCAGAAGCGTACTGTCCATGCGTCCCAATATATAGGACGCATGTCTAAATAACAGAACGAACGTAAGCGCCGACGCGTCGGGCGTCAATCCATTGACGCGACAGGGGGCGAGTGCTGGACTGTCTCGCAAATTAGGCAGCCGTCCTAAATATTAGGACAGCCGGCGCCCGTGACAGTGCCCTCGACGGCACCCTGACGGGCCACGCCTCCGGTCGGCAGCCGACCGGTCCATCCGAGGCAGGAGGCAACGATGCCCGACACAACGCCCGGCTCCCCGACGTCCGTGCGTCGCAACGTCGCGCGTGCGGCTACCGGCAACGTCCTGGAGATGTACGACTTCACCGTCTACGGCTTCTACGCCTCGGCCATAGCCGAAGCGGTCTTCCCCACCGGAAACGAACTCGTGTCGCTCATCCTGTCGTTCGCGACCTTCGGCGTCGGATTCCTGATGCGGCCCCTCGGCGCCATCGTCCTGGGTGGTTACATGGACCGCCGGGGGCGCCGCGCCGGCCTGCTGATGAGTCTCGCGATCATGTCCGTCGGCGTCGTCCTCATCGCCGTTGTCCCCACCTACGCGAGCATCGGCATCGCCGCGCCGATCATCGTGGTGGTCGCCCGGCTGCTCCAAGGCTTCTCGGCAGGCGCGGAATCCAGCGGCGTCTCCGTCTACCTCGCCGAGATCGCCACCCCCGGCCGGCGCGGCTTCTTCGTCAGCTGGCAGTCCGCCGGCCAGCAGATCAGCGTCTGCGCAGCCGCTGCGGTGGGCATCGTGCTCTCCTCCACCCTTGATCAGGGCCAGATCGAGACCTGGGGCTGGCGCATCCCGTTCCTGCTGGGCAGCCTCGTACTGCCGGTGGTGTTCTGGATCCGCCGCTCCCTGCCCGAGACGGAGTCCTTCGCCAGCCGCACCAACGCCGGGGCCCCGACGCTGCGCACCGTGTACCGGTCCCTCCTGGCCTCATGGCAACTGGTACTGACAGCCGTCTCCCTGGTGACGCTGACGAGCGTCATGTTCTACCTGATCACCGCCTACACGCCCACGTTCGGGGAAAGGGAACTGGGCCTGAGCACGCTCAGCTCGTTCGTGGTAGCAGGTCTGGTCGGGCTGTCGAACTTCGTGTGGATACCGCTGGCGGGGCTGCTCTCCGACCGCATCGGGCGCACTCCGCTGCTCATCGGCTCCGCCCTCCTCGTCGCGGTGACGGCCTACCCTCTGATGCGGTGGCTGGTCGCCGCGCCCTCCTTCCCCCGTATGCTCACGGTCCTGCTGCTCTTCTCGGTGCTCTACGGGGCCTACCAGGGCGCCATGGTCGTCACCCTGACCGAGTTGATGCCGGAGAGCGTTCGGGCCACCGGATTCGCCGTCGCCTACAGCCTCGCCCAGGCCGTCTTCGGCGGCTTCACCCCGACTCTCTGCACAGCCCTCATCAACGCCACGGGCAACAACCGGGCCATGCCCGGAGCATGGCTGACGGCCTCCGCCCTGATCTCGCTGGCCGGCGCCTTCTTCGTGGTCCGTAAGCACATGCTCGCCCCGACGACACGAGCCTCCGCCGTCCCGCACGCCACCCCCGACGGCAGCAGGCGATGACCCGGCCCTCGCGCGGCGCGGACAGCGAGCCGCACCGTGCGCGACCTTTGCTCCTCCAGCACACTCGGCAACGGGGCCCGCGGTTCCACGCCACAGGTGTGGGCTCTGCGGTGCCGGAACATGGCGGCCCGCACGACCAGCCCGTCCGACAAGGACGTGGCCGCCCGGCTCGGTCCGACACCGCTGCCGACTCCGTACGGCGGCGGCTCCTGCCGACTCCGCGTGCATGCTGCGGACCGTGACATCTCACCCGACGGCGCGGCGTGACGTCGCAGTCGGGCCTCGGTCCGGGATAGAAGGACCGGCATGGAACCCACCCGGACGCGCCTGTTGGTGTCCGACTTCCCTGCCGTCTACCGCTTCTACCGGGACGTGCTCGAACTCAGGCCGCAGTTCGGGGCCGAGAACGGCCCCTACGCCCGCGGGGATGGCGCGGGCTGGTGGTGCTGCGGGTGGATGACCTGGACGCCGCCCATGCCGAACTCACCGCACGCGGAGCGGAGTTCATGCGGGACCCGGCCCGATGAGGGACCGGATACGGGTCGCCTGCCTGGAGGACCCGGAAGCAAACCTGATCGAACTGCAGGAGTGGCTCGCACTGCGCGAGCAGACCGGGAGTGCCCCGGCTGCAGGGGAAGGGCAGGCGTCCGCGTGAAGCCGGCATCCGCGAGACCGGCCCGGCGCTGAGCGTTTCCCTCCCCCGTCCGGGAAACCGTTCAGCTCCCGGATGCACCTCCCCCTCAGTGCCGCTCGGTCACGTCCCGCAGCGCGATGTTGAGTTCGAGGACGTTCACCCGCGGCTCGCCCACGAAGCCGGCGATCCGGCCCTCGGTGTGCTTGTCGATCAGCTTGTCCACCTGGGTGGCGGGCAGGTGGTTGCGCTGGGCGACACGGTGAGCCTGGAGGTGTGCGTAGGCCGGGGAGATGTCCGGGTCGAGGCCGGAACCGGAGGAGGTGACGGCATCGGCCGGTACGTCCTCCGGTGCGATGGCGTGTCCGGGTGTGGAGTTGTCCTCGATGACGGCCTTCTTGGCGTCCCTGACCTGTGCGACCAGTTTCCTGCTGTCGCCGGACAGGTTGGTCGCGCCCGAGAGTTGCAGCTCGTACCGGGTGTTGACGGTGTTGGTGCCCAGCCCGTTGGACGGTCTGGGCTGAAACCACCTCAGATCGGGCTCGGAGGTCCCCTGCCCCTTCTTCGGGGACAAGGTGTAGGTCTGGCCGATGAGTTCGGAGCCGACGGCCTTGCCGTCCTCCTTGATCTCGGAGCCGTTGGCCTGGTGCGGGAAGAGCCCTTGGGCGATGCCCGTGACGACCAGGGGGTAGCCGACCCCGGTCACCAGGCTGAGGACCAGCAGGGCCCGCAAGCCCGCTCCCGCCAGGCGTGCGAGGCTGCGTACGGAGTTGTTCATCGCGGTCAGCACGCTTTCCGATCAGCTCAGCCCGGGGACGAGCGAGAGGAGAAGGTCGATGGTCTTGATGCCGATGAAGGGGGCGACGAGCCCGCCGAGGCCGTAGACGCCGAGGTTGCGGCCGAGCAGCCGGTCGGCGCTCATCGGCCGGTAGCGCACCCCCCTGAGGGCGAGCGGTACCAGGGCAACGATGATCAGCGCGTTGAAGATCACCGCGGACAGGATCGCCGACTGGGGCGTGGCCAGGTGCATGATGTTGAGCTTGTCCAGGCTCGGATAGGCCACCGCGAACATCGCCGGGATGATCGCGAAGTACTTCGCCACGTCGTTGGCGAGGGAGAACGTGGTCAGCGCGCCCCGGGTGATCAGGAGCTGCTTGCCGATCTCCACGATGTCGATGAGCTTGGTGGGGTCGGAGTCCAGATCCACCATGTTCCCGGCCTCCTTGGCGGCCGCGGTTCCGGTGTTCATGGCCACGCCCACATCGGCCTGCGCCAGCGCCGGGGCGTCGTTGGTGCCGTCCCCCGTCATGGCCACAAGGCGACCGCCGGCCTGCTCGCTGCGGATCAGCGCCATCTTGTCCTCGGGCGTCGCCTCGGCCAGGAAGTCGTCCACTCCGGCCTCGTCGGCGATGGCCTTCGCCGTCAACGGGTTGTCGCCGGTGATCATGACGGTCTTTATGCCCATGCGGCGCAACTCGGCGAAGCGCTCACGCATGCCCTCCTTGACGACGTCCTTGAGGTGGATCACCCCCAGCACCCGGGCACCGTCGGTGTCCTGGACTGCGACGACCAGCGGCGTGCCGCCCTCCTCCGAGATGCGGCGAGCGATCTCCTCGGCCCCGACCGGGACGCTCCCGCCCCGCTCGCGGACCCAGGCGGTAACCGCGGCTGCCGCGCCCTTGCGGACTCGGCGTACCGCGCCGTCCTCGGTGATGTCGACGCCGGACATCCGCGTCTGCGCGGTGAAGGGCACCCACTCCGCGTGCGCCAACTCACCCTGCTCACGCTCGCGCAGCCCGTGGCGTCCCTTGGCCAGCACGACGACGGAACGCCCCTCGGGGGTCTCGTCCGCCAGGGACGAGAGCTGCGCCGCGTCGGCGGCCTCCGCCGGAGCGACCCCTCCGACCGGTACGAAGTCCGCGGCCTGACGGTTGCCGAGGGTGATGGTTCCGGTCTTGTCCAGCAGCAGCGTCGAGACGTCACCTGCCGCCTCCACCGCCCGCCCGGACATCGCCAGAACGTTGCGCTGGACCAGGCGGTCCATTCCGGCGATGCCGATGGCCGACAGCAGCGCTCCGATGGTGGTCGGGATGAGACACACCAGCAGCGCGGCCAGTACGACCAGAGGGGTCTGTGCATCAGCCCCGGCGTAGCTTGCGAAGGGCTTCAGGGTGACCACGGCGAGCAGGAAGACGACGGTGAGCGAGGCGAGAAGGATGTTCAGCGCGATCTCGTTCGGCGTCTTCTGCCGGGCCGCGCCCTCCACCAGATCGATCATCCGGTCGATGAAGGTCTCCCCCGGCCTGGTCGTGATCCGGACGACGATGCGGTCGGAGAGTACTGTCGTACCGCCCGTGACGGCGCTGCGGTCGCCCCCGGACTCCCGGATCACGGGCGCCGACTCACCGGTGATCGCCGACTCGTCGACCGAGGCGATGCCCTCGACCACGTCGCCGTCTCCGGGGATGACGTCGCTCGCCTCGCAGACCACACGGTCGCCGACCCGCAAGTCGGTGCCGGGCACCTGTTCCTCGGTGTGGCCGTCCGGACCCAGCCGACGCGCGACGGTGTCCGTCTTGGCCCTGCGCAGGGTGGCGGCCTGCGCCTTGCCTCGTCCCTCGGCAACAGCCTCCGCGAGGTTGGCCGACAGTACGGTCACCCACAGCCATGCGGCGATCGTCCAGGCGAACCAGTCGGCAGGGTCCGTGGCGGCCAGTGCGGTGGTGAGAAGGGAACCGACCAGCACCACGAACATCACCGGCGTCCTGACCATCGTCCGGGGGTCGAGCTTGCGGAACGCGTCCGGCACCGACGCGAGAAGCTGCCTCGGGTCGAAGACCCCTGGGCCTACCCGGCCGCCCGTCTCCGGCGGCCGGTGGCCTGTGGAGACGTCGCCGTGCGACGCCCGGCCCATGGTCGTGGTCGTGGTTGTGGTGGGCACGGTTTCCTGTCCCTTTTCGCGGTGGCTCGGGGTGTGCTGGGCGGAGTTCACGTGGCCAGCCCTTCGGCGACCGGCCCCAGAGCCAGCGCCGGGAAGTAGGTCAGCCCGGTGACGACGAGGATCGTGCCGACCAGCAGGCCCGAGAACAGCAGCTTGTCGGTGCGCAACGTTCCCGTGGTGGCCGGCACCGGTGTCTGCTCGGCGAGCGAGCCCGCGAGGGCCAGGACGAAGACGAGGGGGACGAACCTGCCCAGCAGCATGGCCAGCCCGATGGTGGTGTTGAACCACTGTGTGTCGGCGTTCAGACCCGCGAAGGCCGAACCGTTGTTGTTGGCTGCCGAGGTGTAGGCGTACAGGATCTCGGAGAAACCGTGCGCCCCGGAGTTCGTCATGGAGTGCGCCGGTGTGTCCAGCACCAGCGACACCGCGGTGAAGGACAGCACCAACGCCGGTGTCACCAGGATGAAAAGGGCGGCCGGCTTGATCTGCCGGGTACCGATCTTCTTTCCCAGGTACTCCGGCGTACGTCCCACCATCAGGCCGGCGAGGAACACCGCAATGATCGCCATGCTCAGCATGCCGTACAGGCCGGAGCCCACACCGCCGGGTGCGATCTCGCCCAGCATCATGCCCAGCAGCGTGAGTCCGCCGCCGAAACCGGTGAGGGACGAATGGAAGCCGTCGACCGCGCCGGTCGAGGTCAGCGTCGTGGAGACCGCGAAGATCGACGAGCCGCCGATCCCGAACCTGGTCTCCTTGCCCTCCAACGCCCCGCCGGCCGCCTCGAAGGCCGGGCCGTGTCCCGCGTACTCCGTCCACCACATCAGCGCGACGAAACCGAGCCAGATCACGGCCATCGCGCCGAGCACGGCGTAACCCTGCCGCACATCGCCCACCATCTCGCCGAAGGTGCGGGTCAGCGCGAAGGGGATGGCCAGGATCAAGAAGACCTCGAAGAGATTGCTGAAGCCGTCCGGATTCTCGAACGGGTGGGCCGAGTTGGCGTTGAAGTAGCCGCCGCCGTTCGTGCCCAACTCCTTGATCGCCTCCTGGGAGGCGACCGCACCACCGCGCCACTCCTGGGTGCCGCCCCCGAACTGACCCACCTCGTGCACGCCGCTGAAGTTCTGGATCGCCCCGCAGGCCACCAGCACCACGGCCGCGACCATCGAGAGCGGCAGCAGGATGCGGACGGTGCCACGGACCAGGTCCGCCCAGAAGTTGCCCAGCTCGCCTCCCGTACGGCTGCGGGCGAAGCCGCGCATCAGGGCGACCGCCACCGCGATGCCCACGGCGGCCGAGACGAAGTTCTGCACCGCCAGACCGCCGGTCTGCACGACGTGCCCCATCGCCTGCTCGCCGTAGTACGACTGCCAGTTGGTGTTGGTGACGAAGGACGCGGCCGTGTTGAACGCCTGGTCCGGGTCGATCGAGGAGAACCCCAGTGAGCCCGGCAGGCTTCCCTGGAGCCGCTGGAGGGCGTAGAGGAAGAGCACGCCCGCCGCCGAGAAGACCAGGATCCCGCGCAGGTAGGCGGACCAGCGCATCTCGGCGTCCGGGTCTGCGCCGATGGAGGCGTAGATCCATCTCTCGACCCGCAGATGTTTCCGCGAGTTGTAGACGCGGGCCATGCAGGCGCCGAGCGGGCGGTGGACGAGGGCGAGCGCTCCGCACAGAGCAAGCAGCTGCAGCGGAGCAGCGTATTCGGGCCTCATGGCGGTGCTCAGAACCTCTCCGGCTTGACGAGGGCGAGAACCAGGTAGCCCAGCAGGGCGACGGCCACGACCAGCCCGACGATGTTCTCGGCGGTCACAGCTTCGCCACCCCCTTGGCGACAAGCGCCACCAGCGCGAAAACCGCGACCGTGGTGACGACGAAGGCCACGTCGGCCATCACGAGCTCCCAGGACGTTCGGGGATGATTGAACGGTCACAGCAAAGCCCCTGGGACGGGCCGGCTGGACTTCGTTGACATCTCCCTGACGCCCGCGAACCTCAGCTTTACGGGTCCCTGACGAGAAGCCCTCCACGACCGAGGCCACCCGCCGACCTGCGGCTTCCTGCACCCGGAGTCGCAGACCGCACACGCGGGCGTGGCCGGCCTTCCCGGAAGGGGGAGAGAGAGCGGTCCGGGCGTGGGCCGGCTCACGCTGTCGCGCAGCAAAACCTCCAAACATGGGATGTTGAGTTCGATCCATGGCCGGGCATCGGCCGCGACTGCACTGGAGCAGGGACCGGATCCAGGACCGTGAAGGAGCCGCACATGCCGCTGCGGAGCACCGCGCGCACCAGCCTCGTGGAGGCCGTCATCGAGCAGATCGAGGCGCTCATCGCCGAGGGTGAGTGGCCTGTCGGTACCCGGATCCCGCCGGAGCCCGTCCTCGTGGAGGAGCTCGGCGTCGGCCGGAACACCGTGCGCGAGGCGGTGCGTGCCCTGTCCCACACCGGGATGCTGGAGCCCCGCCCCGGCGACGGCACGTACGTGCGCGCGGACAGCGGGTTCGGCGCCGCCGTCCAGCGCCGGCTGCACCGCAGCACCGCGCTGGAAGCGTACGAGGTACGCGCCAGCCTGGAGCGGGACGCGGCCCGCTACGCCGCCCGGCGACGCACCCCACGGGACGTGGCCGCACTGCGCGCCGCTCTCGCGCTGAGGGACGACGCGTGGAATGCCGACGGGGACAACGCGGCCTTCGTGGAGGCCGATATGGCCTTCCACCGTGCCGTGGCCGCGGCGGGCGGCAATTCCGTACTCGCGGAGCTCTACGACCAGTTCAGTGACTCGCTGCGCGCCACGCTGTGTTCCGTCACCAGTGCCCCGCTGCCGGAGACGGTGCGGCGGCAGGTGGCCGAGCACACGGCCATCGTCGACGCGGTCGAGGCCCGCGACCCCGACGCGGCGGAAGAGGCCGCGCTCGCTCACCTGTCGGCGGCCATGGAGGCCCTGCGCGGGCTCGCGGCCCCCGACAGCTCAGGACCGGACAAGGAAAGCGGATGAACAACGACACCACCGGGACGGAGGCCCCCACGGCCCTGTCCCCCGTGGACGCCCAGCCCCCTGCGCAGGCACGCGCACGTCGGCACCCCGCGCACAGGGCACCGAAGACCGCGACTCGTAAGGCGGGGCTGCTGGTGGCCGGCATCGTGCTGCTCGCACTGAACCTGCGGCCCGCACTGGTCGCGGTCTCTCCTCTCGCCCCGTCGATCGGGGAGAGCAGCGGGATGTCGTCCTCGGCGATCAGCCTGCTCACGTCGCTGCCCCTGCTCTGCTTCGGGCTGCTGGCGCCGATCTCCCCGCGTCTGGGCCGCCGGCTCGGCATGGAGTGTGCGCTGCTGGTCGCGATGGCCCTGGTCGTCGCCGGTACGCTGGTGCGCCTCGCGCCCAGCCAGGTTGCGCTGTTCGGCGGCACCGTCGTCATCGGTGCGGGCATCGCGATCGGCAACGTCCTGCTGCCGGGCCTGATCAAGCGGGATTTCCCGGACCGTGTCGGCCCGATGATGGGCGTCTTCTCGATGACCCTTTTCACCGGCGCTGCCGCGGCTGCCGGGCTCAGCGTGCCCATCCAGCAGGCGTCCGGTGCGGACTGGCGGACGGTGCTGGCCGGCTGGGGCATCCTCCCTGTCGTCGCCGCTGTGGTCTGGCTGCCGCAGCTCCGGAACCACACGCGGGTCTCCGCACGTGAGGCGCGGGAGGCCGCCCACCCCGTGAAGGGGCTGTGGCGGCAGGCGCTCGCCTGGCAGGTGGCGGCCTTCATGGGGCTGCAGTCGCTCACCTACTACGCGGCCACCGCCTGGCTGCCGGCCGTGCTGGAGCACGCCGGCATGGACGCCGGAAGCGCCGGCTGGATGCTGTCCTTCTCCTCCTTGCTGGGCATCGCCGGATCCTTCCTCGCTCCCGTCTTCGCAGAGAGGCGCATGCGGCCGGCGATGGTGACCGTGCTCTCGACAGCGCTGTGCGCAGCCGGTCTGCTCGGAATGCTCCTCATGCCGGTCGGCCTGGCGTATCTGTGGATGGTGCTGCTCGGTCTGGGGCAGGGCGGAGCGATCAGCCTGGCGCTGCTGTTCATCGTCCAGCGTGCCCCGGACGCCCGGCATGCCGCTCAGCTGTCCAGCATGGCCCAGGGCTTCGGCTACGTCCTCGCCGCGTCAGGTCCGGTGGCCCTGGGGACGCTCCACGACGCGTCCGGCACCTGGACGCTGCCACTGGTCGTCCTCCTCGTGATGCTGGTGCCCCAGCTCCTGTTCGGCATGGGCGCCGCCCGCAACCGGCACGTCACGGAGGACACCTCGCTTGCCCGCGACTCCGTCACCACCGGGTGAGGGGACCTGTTCAGCGGCGTGGACGGGCACCACGTGCAGGGACCTGTCCAGCTCGCCCGGCCGCTCCTGGCCTCACACCCCGGCCCCTACCACCTCACGGGATTGCTGGGACGGCACAAGAGGGGAACCCCGTACGGCGGAACCCTCGTCAAGGCGCACCGGTCAGCGCAGTTGCCGCGGAGGGCACGGGCTGCCGATGAGGCGCATTGCCGAAACCTCGTCGCTGGGCAACGGGCGGCTCGGGGTGTGCAGGCACCCAGTGGCACCGTGCGGGACGCGCCCGGTTGCCCGGCGACCGGGTCAGTGGGCGATGTTGTCGATCAGTTCGCGGGCGCCTTGGCGTAGCAGGGCCAGGGCGACGGAGGCGCCGAGGTCGGAGGGGTTCAGCCGGCCGGCCCACTCGTGTGCGTTGAGGATGACCTTGCCGTCGGGGCTGAACACGCAGGCCCGCAGGGACAGGTCACCGCGTGCGGCCCTGGCGTACCCGGCGATCGGGCTGTTGCAGTGGCCCTGCAGCACATGCAGGAACATCCGCTCCGCCTCGGTCTCGCGGAAGGTGTCGGCGTGGTTCAGGTCGCTGACGGTGTCGATGGTGGCGGTGTCGTCCTGCCGGCACTGCAGGGCCAGCACTCCGGCACCGATCGGTGGGCACATCGTCTCGACCGACAGGATCTCGGTGATCACGTCGGGACGTCCGATCCGTTCCAGTCCCGAGACCGCGAGCAGCAGCGCATCGACCTCGCCCGCGCCGAGCTTCTTCAGTCGGCGGTTGGCGTTGCCGCGGAAGGGCACGCACTCCAGGTGCGGGTAGGACGCGGCGAGCTGGGCGACGCGTCGCACCGAGGAGGTCCCGATCCGGGTCCCTGCGGGCAGCTCGTCAAGGGTGAGCCCACCGGGGTGGACCAGTGCGTCCCGGATGTCGTCCCGTTGCAGGTAGGCGGCGAAGGTCGTACCGGCCGGGAGTGGCCGGTCGGCGGGGATGTCCTTGACGCAGTGCACCGCGAGGTCCGCCTCGCCGGCGAGCAGGGCGGCATCGACCTCCTTGGTGAACGCGCCCTTGCCCTCGACCTGGGACAGGTCCCCCATCCACCGGTCGCCGGTCGTCTTCACCGGGACCACCTCGGTACGCACGCCCGGGTGACGCGTACCGAGCTCGGCACGCACACGTTCCACTTGGGCGAGCGCCATGGGGGAGTCGCGGGAGACGATGCGGATCAGCTCTGGGGCGGACATGGCGTACACGATAGACCGTCAGGTGCGGACCCCCGGCAGGCCCGGCCTCCCACTACTTCGGCAACTGGTCGCTCCACCCCTCACGCAGGCGGGCCGCCGTCCTCCGTGCCTGTCCCGACTGCCTCATCGACCCCACCGTCCGACTCGACGCGTCCCCCGACGCCGCCCGCGTCGAAGAGTTGCTGTCGCTGTGGCAGCAGCACGTCGAGGGCGAGCAGCGGCGCGTGGTGGCCGGCGAACGGCCCTACCCGGCAGACGCCCTTCGCGCCCACGCCAGGCGGAAGGTGTCGGTCCCGGAGGCGGTGCTCGGGCGTCTCGCCCGTGGGCGCGTACTGCTCGGTGAAGAGCTCGGCGACGAGCTCGCCCCGGCTGGAGGCCCGGACCTTCTCGAAGGCGGCCTCGATGTGGTTCCGGACGGTGTGCGGGGACAGGAAGAGTTTCCCGGCGATCTCGGCCGTGCCCAGGCCGCGGGCGATGTACTGGGTGGTCTCCGGCTCGCGGCCGGTGAGTTCCGTGTCACTCGCGGTCGTACACCAGCAGCCCGTCTGCGCGCAGCCGGGCGCCCGGGGTGGGCGGGTGCGGGGTGAGGCGGCCGTCGTGGGCGAGGTGGCGGACGGGCCGGCCGCGGGCGAGGACGGCGAAGTCGGCGACGAGGCGGCGGTGGCAGCGCCACCACACCGACTCGCTGCACATGACGGCGGTGGGCGCGGCGGCGGCCTCGTCGAGCAGTTCGTCCATGGCGGCGACGAAGTGCGGGTCACGGGTGTGGCCGGCGTAGCCGCGGAAGGAGGCGTTGCGCCAGAAGGTGTCGGGGGAGTCGGGTGCCGCACGGCGGAAGCCGCCCAGCCGCTTGTCCCAGCGGTAGCCGATCCCCTCGGCGGGCAGCCACCCGCTCAGCGCGTCGCGGTGCACGTCGGGGTTGCGGCGGCTGCCCGGTACGGTGCGTACGTCCACGAGGGAGCGGACCCCGGCGCCGCGCAGCAGACGGCCCAGCTCCGTGCGGTCGGCGGTGCCGTGCCCCAGGGTCAGCAGCGGTGGTACGTCCTGAACGGCCCCCAGGATGGCACCGCCGCCCTTCCCGCGCTCGGCACCTCGGACGCCCGGCGTCAGGCGTCGTCAGGCATCGGGAGGCGTCAGGCGCGGGGGGCCGGGTCGACGCGGTCGATGCCGGCCCGGCGGACGACGTCGCGGCCGACATCGCGCGCGCGGCGGACCAGCGCGGGGCCGTCCCAGTGCGGGGGCCGGCCGCGCCACAGCCGGAGGCGGCCCGCGACGACGACGGCGGTGATCTGGTCGCGGTTGGCGAGCCGGACCAGTTCCCACTCCAGGTCCCAGGAGGGGGTCAGCTCGGGGACGTCGAGGTCGACGAGGAGGAAGTCGGCGGCCTTGCCGACGGCGATCTCGCCGGTGATCTTCTTCAGCCCCACGGCGTCGGCGCTGCCCGCGGTGGCGTGCCGGAGCCAGAGCCGTCCGGCTCCGCAGGCGGAGTCGCCGGTGTCCAGGCCGGAGGTGAGGCGCTGCGCGGTCTCGGCGGCATCGACCACGCGGAAGCCGTCGCCGCGGGTGCCGTCGGTGCCGGTGCCGAACCGCGCGCCCCAGGCGGCCATCGTGGTGGCCTGCGCGACGCCGTTGCCCTTCCAGGCGCTGGCGACCGGGTTGTAGCTGATGGCCGCGCCGGTGTCGGCGACCATCTTGATCTCGTCCGGGCTGAGCAGGGTGGCGTGGGCGCCGAGCGTGGCCGGGCCGAGGGCACCGACATGGTGCAGGTGGGCGAGGGGGCGGCGGCCCACGGACTTGAGGGAGCGTTCGACGGCGGCCAGGTGCTCGTTGACGTGGGTCTGGAAGACGGCACCGGCCTCCTCGCACATCTTCGCGGTCTGCCGCAGCACCTTCGCGGTGGCGTCCTCGGGGACCGGAACGGCCAGCGAGGGGTGGATGAGCTGGTGGCCGTCCCACCGCTCCAGGTGCTCCCTGCCGCCCTTGCCGTCGGAGACGACCTTGCTCAGCACGCACCTGAGCCCGGCCTCCTCGGTCCCCTTGGCGAGCACCTCGACGTCGACGGGCGCCCGGGTGCCGGCGTCGGCGACGGTGGTGAACCCGCCGCGCAGCCACTCCAGGGCCGACAGCTTCGCCGCCAGGTAGGCGCTCTCCTCGTCCAGGGCGCGCTCCAGCGGTTCCCAGACCGTCTTGAAGATCTCGGACGGCTGGCCGAACGCCTGCGCCTTGCCGAAGCTCTGGGTCAGGTGGTGGTGGGCGTCCACGAAGCCGGGCATGAGCAGGTGCCCCGGCAGCCGCAGCGGCTTGAGGTGCGGGTGCGCGGCGGTGAGCTTGCCGGCGGGCCCGACCTCGTGGAAGACGCCCTTCTTGACGAGTACGGCGTGGTCCTCGGCGACGCCCTTGGGCAGCAGCACCCGGTCGGGTACGAGCAGCAGGGTGTCGGCGTCGAACGACTGGGGACCGGGGCCGGAGTGCTTGCCGTCCGCCTCCGCATCGCGCGCCTGCGTCCGGGCGTGCGCCCGGGCCCCGGCCTGCGCCTGCGTCGGTGTCGCGGACAGGCCCGCGAGGAGTCCCGCCGCGCCGGTCGCTCCGGCGCCCGCGAGGAAGCGGCGCCGCCCGAGGTCGTCGTCGGTGTCCAGGTCCGGCGCCTGGGTGGGGTCCGCATTCCGGTCCGCTCCCGCCTGTCCGTCCGGTATCGCCTCGTCCGCCACCGCACGCCCCCTTGGGCCGCTCGTCCGCCAGGAAGGCCCGACCCTAGAGCAGCTCACGTGGCGGAACAAGACTTCCGTGATACGAGAGGTGTGGGGTATAGCGGGGGTGTTCGAGGCCGTAGGGCACAGCCCGGCCATGCGTCCGGCCCGTGCCGCCGTCCCGGGGACGGCGGCACGGGCCGGCGGGTGCGTCAGCCGAGTCGGGCGACGTTCAGCAGGGCGTTGGGCGAGCCGGAGCCGGGGCTGCCGACCACGCCGCTCTCCGCGTTGTTCACCAGTGCGTCGCGCACCTGGCTCGGGGAGGCACCGGAGTGCGCGGACAGGTAGAGCGCCGCGGCACCCGCGGCGTGCGGGGTGGCCATGGACGTGCCGCTCATGGTCGTGGAGCCCCCGCCGTTCCGGGTGGAGACGATGCTGCCGCCGGGCGCGAACAGGTCGAGGCAGCGGCCGTAGTTGGAGAAGTACGACCTGCCGTCCCCGCGGTCCGTCGAACCGAGCGTGAGGGCGGCCGGCACCCTGGCCGGGCTGGTGTTGCAGGCGTCGGCCGAGTCGTTGCCCGCGGCCACCGCGAAGGTGACGCCGCTGTCGATGGCGCCCTGGACGGCGTTGTCGACGGAGGTGCTGGCGCCGCCGCCCAGGCTCATGTTGGCCACGGACGGGCCGCTGTGGTTGCGCGCCACCCAGTCGATGCCGCCGATCACCTGCGACCACTGGCCGGAGCCCTGGCAGTCGAGCACCCGGACGGAGACCAGCTTCACGTTCTTCGCCACGCCGTAGGTGCGGCTGCCGACCGTCCCGGCCACGTGGGTGCCGTGGCCCGCGCAGTCGCTGGCGTCGTTGTCGTTGTCGATGAAGTCGTAGCCGCTGCGTGCACGTCCGCCGAAGTCGGAGTGCGTCATGTCGATGCCGGTGTCGACGATGTAGGCGGTCGCGCCCGAGCCGTCGTTCGGGTAGGTGTAGGAACTGTCGAGCGAGCCGTCGATCCGGTCGATGCCCCAGGAGGGCGGGTTGGTCTGGGTGCCGCTGGCCCGGGCGTCGGCGTCCGCCTCGACATAGCGGACGCCCGGTGCCGCCGCCAGCTTCTCGGCCTGCGCCCGGGTGGCCTGGAGGGAGAACCCGCGGAAGGCCGCGGAGTACACCTGGCCCACCTTTCCGCCGTAGGCGTCGGCGAGCCGCTCGGCGGTGGTGCGGGCCTGGGTCCGGGCGGTGGCGGACACCGAGGCCCGGCCGTCCAGCGCCACGATGTACCGGCCCGGTGTCGCGCCGGGTGCGGAGGCGTTGCGGATGGTGCCGTGCGGCGCGTCGGGGGTGGAGGCGCCGGCGGTGGCAGCGCCGCTGAGCCCCAGTACCGTCGCGGTCAGCGCGCCGATACCCAGGGCGGTGAAGCGTCTGGTGCGCGTACGAGTACCCATGGATGCTGCTCCTCGTCGTGGGGGCGGCCGGGCGGTTCTCGCCCGGCCGGCTGGCACACACCCTTGGGCCGGAGCCGGAGCAAAACAATCCGGAACGTCATAGGTAGCGGTACGTATTCGTCCGGCGAATCCGGCACGGACGCAGGCGACTTCACGCCACGCCGGCTCCCCCTCCCGGACGGGGCTCCTGCCTCCCGGCGGGCCGCGCCGGCGCCCGGGCGGTCCCGGGTGCCGCACCGTGCTGCGGGACGGCGCGGCGCAACGTGGCGACCTGGGACCGCGAGGTGACCCGCAACTTGCGCAGCACACGGGCGACGTGCTGCTCGACGGTGCGTGGCGAGAGGAACAGCACGTCGGCGATCTCCCGGTTGGTGCGGCCGAGCGCGACCAGTTGCGCCACCTCCTCCTCGCGGGGCGACAGCTCACCGCCGTAACCGCGCCGTCCGCGCCGGGAGGGCACCACCGTGCCGCTGCGGCGCAGCGCGCGGCGGCAGCGTGCCGCGTCCCGCACCGCACCGAGGGCGGCGAACTCCTCCGCCGCCTCGGTCAGTTGTGCGCCGGCCGCGGTATCGCCGAGGGCGAGCCGGTTGCGGGCGGCCGCCTCTCCGGTACGGGCTGCCGAGTAGGGCTGGGGCAGCGCGGTGTAGGCGGCGCGAGCGGCCGTGAACACCTCGGCGGCCTGGGCCGGACGGCGCCCCGCGGTGGCGAGGATGCCCTGGCAGGCCAGGTGCGCCGCGGCGGCCAGCGGGGCGTCCAGGCCGGCCAGCCGCGCACCGAACTCCGCGGTGAGCGCGGCGGCCTCCTCCTGCCGCGACCGCCGGGCCAGCGAGGCGACCGCCATCGGTGCCAGGTCGGCCGCCCAGGTCCAGATGCCCTTCGTACGGATCCGTGCCACGGCGCGCAGCGCCTCCGCACCGCTCGCGTCCGCGTCTCCGCAGGCCATCTCGGACCGGACCAGGGCGGCGGAGGCGGCGGCCAGGATGGTGGCGGGCGCGTTGGCGGGGTCGGCAGGGCCCGCGTCCCGCAACCGGGCGCGGGCCTCCTCCCATTCGCCGCGCGCCGACGCGAGCAGGCCCAGCACGAGGTGGGCGTCGGCGGCGATGCCGGACACCCCGCCGACCAGGCCCAGCGCGTAGCGGGCCCGTTCGGCCAGCCCGTCCCAGTGGCCGGTGTACCAGGCCAGGCGCAGGGCGGTGCCCTCGACGATGCTCTCCAGGTACGGGGCTCCGCATTCGGCGGCCAGCCGGCGGCCCTCCAGGCGGAAGCGGCGGGCCGCCTCGTAGTGGCCGAGGCAGGTGGCCGCGTCGGCGATGTTGCCGCAGGCGCGGGCGACCTCGCGGCGTTCGGCGACCGTGCTGCCCTGGCCCAGCAGCTGCTCGACCTGGCGCCATGCGGTGGGGGACCCGGTGGACAGCAGCAGGGCGAGGTGGTTGCCGCGGACGGCGATCCGCAGCGCGCCGTCCGTCTGGCCGGCGACCAGGTCCTCGGCCCGTTCGATCCACCGCTCGTGCACCTGGAGGGGCTGGTCGCCCCAGCTCGGCATGGCCAGTGCCGCCATGCCCCGGGCGGCCAGCGCGGGCCGCTCGTGCAGCTCCGCCACGGCGGTGGCGGTGTCGGCGCGCCCTTCCTGGTAGCGGCCCGCCTGATTGTTGAGCAGCAGGCCGAGGTTGAGCCGGATCTCGCCGCGGAGACCTTCGGGGAGGCTGGTGTCGCGCAGCACCCGGCGCAGCAGTCCGGTCGCGCGGCGGTGGGCGAGGCCGACGGCCGCCTCCGTGCTGAGCCGGGCCGCCAGCCGGCCGCGTTCCCCGGTCGGCATCCGGTCGTCGCACAGCAGCTCTTCGAGCAGCTCGACGACCAGCGCGGTGTCGCCCATGGCGTGGGCGGCGTCGACGGCCTGTTCGCAGTGCCGGTACCAGGCCGTCCAGTCGCCGGAGAGCCGGGCGTGGTAGGCGAGCCGTACCAGCGGCGGCGGGTCGCGGCGGGCGAGCGCGGCTCGGGCCCGCCGGTGCAGTTCGTGACGGTCGGGCCCCGGCAGCATGGAGTAGACGGCCTGCTGGGCGAGGGTGTGGCGGAAGCCGTAGCGGCCGGCGTCCTCCTCGTGGAGCACGCCGGCCAGCAGGGCCTCGCGGACGGCGCCCGCGGTGCCGTGGGCGTCGCGGTCCGGCCCCGCACCGGCTGCCGCGGGGTCGGTCATGACGGCACCGATCAGCTCCTCCTCGGCCGGGACGCGCAGGACAGCGGCGGCGCGTACGGCGTCCTGCGCGGCGGGGGTCAGCTGTGCCATGCGGTCGGCGGTGGCCTCCTGGAGGAGCGCGGGGACCCGCATGGTGGCGATGGCCTCCAGGTCGAGCGCCTGGTGGCCGCGGGCCCCGGCGGACAGCACCCGTACGGTCTCCTCCAGCACGAAGGGGATCCCCGCGGTCCTGCGGTGCAGTTCGGCGGCCAGCTCGTCGGTGACGGGTCCCCCGCCGGTCATGTCCGCCGTCAGGTCGCACACGGCGTCCTGGTCGAGGGGGTGCAGGGGGATGCGGAGTTCGGTGGTGCCCGGCGGGCAGCGGTGCGCCCGCCCCAGGGGCAGACCGCCGTCCGGCAGGTCCTCGCGCCGGTAGCTGAGTACCAGGGCGAGCTGCGGGGGCGGGGCGTCGACGAGGAAGCGCAGCAGGTCGCGGGTGCCGTCGTCGGCCCAGTGGAGGTCCTCGACCACGACGACGGTGTCGCCGAGCGCCGCCAGCAGTGCCCGTACGGCGCGGAAGAGCCGGTGCCGGGTGGCCCGGTGGTCGGCGGTGGGTTCGGGCGCCGGCGGGAGGGCCGCGGCGAGTTCGGGCACGTATCCGCGCAGCGCGCCGCAGACGGGGTTGAGGCGGCTCGGGAGGCTCTGCCCGTGCTCGCCCAGGTTCCGGAAGAGGTCCACGACGGGTCCGTAGGGGAACGGCTCGCGAAGCGGGAGGCAGCTGCCGACCAGCACCCGCTGCTGCCGGGCCGTGCCGGGGTGGGCGACCATCTCCCGAAGGGCCTCGTGGACGAGGCGGGTCTTGCCGATGCCGGCCTCGCCCTCGACGAAGGCGACGGCGGGTGCGGCGGCCAACGCGCCGCGGAGTGCGCCGAGTTCGTCCCCGCGGCCGACGAACCGGTTGGCCTGCGGGGATCTGAGAACCGCGTACGGCACGTGCGCCACCTCCACAGCCCCGGGCCCGGGCACACGCGATAAAACACGCGGACCGGTGCGGGCGTTCAGGATTCGGACAGGATCGGCGGTCAGCATCTTCCGTGTGTTGCGCGCGGACAACAAGCCCCGTGGGCAGTCACGGCCTGGCCTGATTCCGCTCCTGCAACGGGGCCGTTCCGGTGTACGGCCGGGCCGGGGGCAGGGGGCGGCCAGGGCGGCAGGAAGCCTGGAGGGGGCGACCGGCAGTGCGTACTCACGTTCCGTACACGTTTCGCCACATTCGTGCAGGTAACTCCTCGGTGGCAAGGACCACGGGGAGACCGGGAAGCGCGGGGGAGGTCGGAGGACGGTGTGGGCGAGGAGCACCAGGCACACACGGGCGACGACGGGTTCTGCGCACAGGACGACACCGCGCAGCCCTCGGGCGGTCAGGCGCCGCTGCCCGCGCACAGCGACGTCGTGGTGGTCGGTGCGGGGCTGGCCGGGCTGGCGGTGGCCCGCCGGCTCGCGGACGGCGGGGTGGACGTCCTGGTGCTGGAGGCCGGGGACGGGGTCGGCGGGCGGATACGCACCGACGCGGTCGACGGATTCCTGCTCGACCGCGGCTTCCAGGTCCTCAACAGTGCCTACCCTCAGTTGCCCCGCCACCTGGACGTGGGGAAGCTGGACCTGCGGCCCTTCGCCCGGGCCCTGAAACTGCGGACCGGCGGCCGCCTCGTGGAGCTCGACGACCCGCGGCAGGACCCGCGCGCGGTGCCGCGAGCGCTGGCCGCACCCATCGGCGCGCTGCCGTCCAAGCTGGCCCTGGCCGTGCACGCGGCCGTTGTGGGCTACCTGCCCGCCCGGGTGCTGCTGCGCCGCCAGGACCGTCCCTCCGTGGCGGCCTGGCGGCGGCGGGGCATGGGCGGCCCGGTCACCGACACGCTGCTGCGGCCGTTCTTCGCCGGGCTGACCTGCGACCCCGCGCAGGTGACCTCCAGCCGCTTCACCGATCTCATGCTGCGGATGTTCGTCCGCGGTCAGGCCGCGGTACCGGACGCGGGGATGCAGCAGATCCCCGACCAGTTGGCCCGGCGGCTGCCCGCCGGCACGGTACGGCTGCACACCCGGGTGCGCGAGGTGGGCCCGGAGCGGGTGGTGACCGAGCACGGCCCGGTGACCGCGCGCGCCGTCGTGCTGGCCACCGACGCCGGGACCGCCGCACGGCTGCTTCCCTCCCTCTCCCCGCCGCGCTGGCGGGGCCTGACCACCTACTACCACCGGCTGGCCGGGCAGTTGGACGCGGGGCCCACCCTCCTCGTCGACGCCGAGCCGTCCCCGGTGACCAACACGATCCCCGTCAGCGCGGCCGCCCCGTCCTACGCCCCGCCGGGGGTGACCCTGCTGGCCACCACCGCCGTCCACCCGGACGAGCGCGACAGCCTCCGGGTCGAGGAGGGGCGGGTCCGCGACCGTCTC
The DNA here is from genome assembly GCF_000424785.1 of Streptomyces sp. CNT360. Lineage (NCBI taxonomy): Bacteria > Bacillati > Actinomycetota > Actinomycetes > Kitasatosporales > Streptomycetaceae > Streptomyces > Streptomyces sp. CNT360. Next base: position 438,558 of record NZ_AUKO01000004.1, read on the forward strand.
GCCCGCCTGTACGGCATCGACAGCGGCGAGTTGGACCATGTCGCCACCTACGACGTGCCCCGCGCCCTGCCGGCCATGACGGCGCCGCACCGCTTCCGCCGCCCGGCCACGGTCGACGGCGTCGTCGTGTGCGGGGACCACCGCACCACCAGCTCCATCCAGGGCACCCTGGACTCGGCGGAGCGTGCCGCCACCGCTGTCGTCGCCCACCTGCGCGCCGCCGGCTGACCCGGCGGGCGGGCCGCACCTGCCCAGGAGCGTGCGGAGGTGCGCGCCGACCGGGTCCGGTTGGGGGGTCTACGATGCTGGGGCCCGTGCCGGCCGCCGCGTACGACGGGCGGTGAGGCCCGCGAGAGCAGCGAGGACAGAACACTTCCGTGTACGACATATCGATCACGGCGGTCGCCGTGCTGTGTGTGGCCGCCGCCCTGGCGGGCTGGATCGACGCCGTGGTCGGTGGCGGCGGGCTGCTCCAACTGCCCGCCCTGCTGATCGCCTTCCCCCACCTGGCTCCCGCCTACGTGCTGGGCACCAACAAGGCGGCAGCCATCGTGGGCACCTCGGCTGCCGCGGTCACGTATGCCCGCAAGACCCCGCTGGACGTGCGGCTGGCCTGCCGGCTCGGCGTGATCGCGGCGCTGGCCTCGCTGGGCGGGGCCTTCTTCGCCGCCGGTGTCGACAGCGGGGTGCTCCGCCCGCTGATCATCGTGCTGCTGCTGGTGGTTGCCGCATTGGTGCTGCTGCGCCCGCAGTTCGGGCACGCGCCGGGCGGTGCCGCCGGCCGCGGGCGGGTGCTGGCGGCGTGCGGGGTCGCCGGGGTCGGCATCGGGTTCTACGACGGGCTGCTGGGGCCCGGCACCGGCACCTTCCTGGTCATCGCCCTGGTGGCGCTCCTCCACATGGACATGGTCACCGCCTCGGCCACCACCAAGGTCGTCAACGTCTGCACCAACCTGGGCGCCCTGGCCATGTTCACCTGGCACGGCACCGTGCTGTGGGCCCTCGCTCCGGTGCTGGCCGTGTGCAACATGGCCGGGGCGTTCGCGGGCGCCCACATGGCGCTCAAGCGCGGCAGCGGCTTCGTCCGTGGCGTGCTGCTGGTCACGGTCGCCGGCCTCGTCGGCAAGCTCGCCTACGACCAGTGGCGGGCCGGCTGACCCCGGCCGCGACACCTGCTGCCGGTCGTCGGCGCACCGCGGACGGACGCCGCACGGTGACCGCCCTCGGGTGGTCCTGCCGGGCGCCGGTGGGCCGACCGCCGCGGCGCCGAGTCAGCCGTGGCGGAGGTGGTCACGCAGCGCGCGGGCGACCTGCGCCATGAGGGCCTCGGCCACCGGCTGGTTGGCGGCCGGGACCCGGGACTCGGTGAGGGCGGCGACGGCGTAGACGGCCCCGTCGGCGTGCTGCACGACGCCCACCTCGTGGCGGAGGTTGAGGAGCGTGGCCGTCTTGGACGACCAGGTGGAGGCGTCGGAGGTGAAGTCGGGGGCGAGCCGGTGACGCATCACGTTGTCCCCCATCAGGGTGCGTATCCGCGCGGCCACCTCGGGGTGCACGTCCGACGGGGTCCACAGGGCCTGGAGCAGATCGGTGCAGGCCCGCGCGGTCGCGGTGTTGGCCCGGCTGATGTCCAGCTGCGGCAGCCGGTGGCCGCGCCCGCCGGTGCCCGCGTCGACGGCGAGGGACTGCGCCAGGTGCACCTCGTGGGCGCGGAGCCGCTCGGCGGGGGTGTCGGTCAGCTCGTCCATGGTGTGGCGTACGGCCATGCCCCGGATGCCGAGCCGCCGCAGCAGGACGTCCACCCGGTCCGGCGGTGTGAGGCCGAACAGGGCGTCGGCGGCGGTGTTGTCGCTCAGCGAGGTGCTCAGATAGAGCAGGTCGTCGACCGCGATGCGGGCCGGATGCCGGAACCGGGTCAGCCCGGTGGGGCCGGGCCGGGTGATCCGCCCGGGCTGCACCAGGAGGGGCTCGTCCCCGGCCAGCTCGCCGAGCCGGACGCGTTCGGCGGTGGCCACCGCGAGAGGCAGCTTGACGAGGGAGGCGACCGGCAGTTCGGTGTCCGGCTCGATACCGACCTCCTCGCCGGTGTGCAGGTCCCGGACCAGGAACGAGCCGAAGAGCCCGCCGTCTTGCAGGTCCTGACGCAGGGTGCGCAGCAGTCGGTCCGCCGTCATGACGACGCTCTCCCTTCGGCCCCCGGCAACTCCGGCCCCCCGCCGCGTACTCCGCCGCCCCCGGCTGCGCCGGACTCCTCTGCGACGCCGGACGCGCCGGAGACGCCGGACGCGCCGAGGGCCCGATCCGCCTCGGAGGCGGCGCGGACCGTGCCCGGGGCGGACCGGCCCGTGCCGGATCCTGTCCCCGGGGCGGCGCTGTCCGTCGCGGGATCGGCTCCGGCGCCCAGGCAGTGGGCCAGGGCGTCGCCGAGACGGCGGCCCAACTGCTCGGCGTCCCCCTCCTCCGCCGCGAGGAGACCGAACGTCCGCTCCAGGTCGAGCTCGCCCAGGGGCCGCCAGTGGAAGGCGAACTCGCGGGCCTGCACGGGCGAGCAGAGCAGCAGATCGTCGGAGCCGAGCACGTGCGCCGCGGCCTGGGTGAGGCTCGCGGCGACGGACACCTGCGCGGGCAGCAGGCCCACGGCGTCCCCCAGGCGGACGAGGCGGTCCCGCACGTGCGGAACGTCGTCCTCGGGTTGCAGCCACACCCGGCGCGGGGGCTTCCTTTCGGTGCGCCCGGGGCGGAGGGACTCCACGAACAGGCGCCGCGTCGGGGGCTCGGCGGCCTGGGCGAGCCCGAGCGGCACGGACCAGCGCGCCTGGTCGGGCGGGACCGCGACGAGGGCCGCCCGCACCTGCTGGGAGCGGACCAGGTGGGGGCGTTCCGCAGGGGCGGCGGTCCGCGGGTCGAGGACGATGCCGTACCGGCGGGCCTCCGCCGCGAGGCGGGCCAGGCCAGGCGTGGGGCAGGTGTCGGGGACGGCCAGGGACATGGGCCGGTGCCGGGCGGTGGCCGCCTCGTGCTCCAGTTCCTCGGCGGCGAGCACGAGACGCCGGGCGGCGGGCAGCAGGGAGCGGCCGAACGGGGTGAGGCGCGCCCTGCGCGAACCCCGCTCGAACAGGCGCTCTCCGACATGCCGCTCCAGCGCGGCCACCCGGCGGCTGGCGACCGACTGCGCCATACGGGCGGCCGCCGCCCCGGCCGTGAAGCTGCCGCGCTCGCCCACCTGGACGAAGGCGCGGCACGCACCGACAAGATCCACGTCCGCCACTCTATGCGCACCGCGACCCATACCGATCCGGCATGGGTCGGCGCGGTTCCGTCTTGGACGGCATGACCGCGGCCGGGTGAGGCTGGCCGGGCCCCGTCAGCCATCGCACTCCCAGGAGGCACCGCCACCCATGGGCACGACCACAGCAGGACGCACCGCCCTCGCGGCGCTCGGCGCACTCGCCCTCACCCTGCCGCTCGCGGCGTGCGGCCAGGAGTCCCCGGACACCTCCGCCGCCCCGGCCGCGTACGCCACCGGCTCCCCCGGCACGCACGGCTCCCCCGGAAACGGCTCGCACCACGCGTCCGGAACCGACGGCGCGGACGGCGCGGACGGCGCGGACGGCGCGGAGCGCACCGGTGGCCGGAGCGCGGCCGGGTTCAAGAAGCTGGAGAGCACGTACGGGGCGCGGCTCGGGGTGTACGCGCTCGACACCGGTACGGGGCGGAAGGTCTCCTACCACGCGGACGAGCGGTTCGCCTACGCCTCCACCCACAAGGCGTTCACGGCCGCCGCCGTGCTGCACAAGTACTCCCTCAACGGCCTCGGGAAGCAGATCACCGTCGGCAAGGACGTACCCGTCGGCCACTCCCCCGTCACCAGCACGCACGTCGGCGAGAAGATGACCCTGCGCGAGCTGTGCGCGGCAGCCGTCCGGCAGAGCGACAACGGCGCGGACAACCTGCTCGTCCGCGACTTGGGCGGCCCGAAGAAGCTGGACGCCTACCTGGCGGGGCTCGGCGACGACGTCACGCAGATGAACCGCTACGAGACCGCACTCACCGAGGCCGCACCGGGTGACCCGCGGGACACCACCACGCCCCGTGCCTTCACCGAGGACCTGCGCACCGTCGCCCTCGCGGACGCCCTCGACCGGCCGGAGCGCAGTCTGCTGGGCGACTGGCTGCGCGACAACCCCTTCGGCACGACGCTGATCAAGGCGGGGATGCCCGACAGGTGGCGCGTCGGCGACAAGAGCGGCGCGGCCCGGTACGGCACGCGCAACGACATCGCGGTCGTCCGCCCGCCCGGCAGGGCGCCGTTGGTCGTGACGGTCATGTCGAAGCGGGCGAAGGAGGACGCCGACTACGACGACGCCCTGGTCGCCGAGGCCGCCTCCGTCGTCGCCGACCAGCTCTCCTGAGCCTCGCCTGCGTCCGGGCCGCAGGGGGAGGGAAGGGCCGGGACGGCGACGGGCCCGTGAACCCGTCGGTCCACGGGCCCGTCGGGGCCGTCCGTCAGAGGATGCCCAGGACGCCCAGGCCCAGGGCGCCCTCGCGGTCGCCGAGCTTGACCAGGCGGTTGTCGTTCTGGGTACGCCCCTGCTGGTCCTCGCCGGAGGGCGTGGGGGCCGAGGTCTCGGTGGACGCTGAGGTGGGCGTCGGGGCGGCTGCCTGGGCGACGCCGCAGAGCGGGACGAGCGCGGTCACCGCGAGGGCGGCGATGCCGGTGGCGATGCGGGCCGAGCGGGGAAGGCGACGCATGGGGACTCCTTGTCGTCTTGTCTTCATGTCGATGGTGTCGGTAGGCCGGGTCCGGCCGTGGCGCACGGGCATGCGCGGGCGCGTGGATGCCGCGTGCGGCCTTTGCCGGCTGCCGACCCGTGGGGACGCTGCTCCCACGTTGCCCCGCGTCACGGCCGGGTGCGCGCGGTGATGGGCCGGACAGGTCACCGGCGGGCGGCGGCCGTCCGGCCGGGGTGACGCGGGAAGGCCGGGGGGACGGCCGACGGTGGCGGCGGGCCGGTCGGCGAGCCGTCACCGCAGCCGCTTTCCTGTGTCGGCCGGCTCCGGGTCCGGTCCCGGTCCGGTCAGCCCAGGCGGGCCGGCACACGCGGTCGGTGCCGTGGGCGTCCGGGCCCGGCGGGGTGGCGTCCTGTCCGGGAGTGTGGACGCAGGTACCGCCGGTTTCCGTGGACGCGGTGAGGGGCGGCGTCATGCGGCACGGGTACCTGGTGGCTCGTCCGTCTCCCCGAGGTGCGGTACCTGCGCCGGGCGCAGATCCGTGCGGAGCCGGCGGGCCTGGACGGGGTGGCGCCAGCAGCCCTCGCCGTAGGCGACATCCGCCTCGAACTCGACCACGTGCTCGGGGACGACGCAGCGGTGCGCCAGGATGTCGCGGCTGCCCCAGCCGGAGCGGAAGCGAACGTCGGTCCAGGTGTGTTCCGGCCCGGCGGGCACGAGGAGAGCGCCGAGTTCGCGGCGCAGGGTGCGGGTGACCGGCGCGCTCTGCGCCACCATGCGCAGCTCGCCCTCGTCGTCGTAGCGGCCGAGCAGCAGCACGTCGGGGGCCGTGAGGGGTCCGGTGACGGCTCCGACGACGGCCTCCGCCGTGGCACGGGCGCGCAGCTTGCGCCAGCCCCGTTCGCCGGGCCGGTAGGGCTGGCCGAGCCCCTTGACGACCATGCCCTCGATGCCGACCGCGCCCCAGGCCGGGTCGAGCCACTCGTTCGCCCGGTCCGGGTCGGTCGTCATGGGGCAGAGCGCCCACGGCGGCTGGAGGTCGCGGCGGGTGAAGACCTCCTCCAGCAGGGCGCGGCGCTCCCGGTAGGGGCGGTTCATGGTCGTACGGGCGTCCTCGTCGCCGAGTTGGAGAAGGTCGAAGGCGATGAAGTGCGCGGGGTGGGCGGCGGCCGCCGCCCGGGCGCGGGCCCCGGCGCGCTGCGCCCGCGACTGGAGCCGGCTGAAGCTGACGGCGCCCTCCTCGATGACGACCAGTTCCCCGTCGAAGACGGCTTCCTCACCGAGTGCGGCGGCGGCCTGCACGATGTCGGGGAAGCCGGGCGACAGGTCGGTGCCGCGGCGGGACTGGAGGTGGGGCGCGTCGGGGCGCGCGTACAACAGCACGCGGTAGCCGTCCCACTTCGCCTCGTACGCCAGCCCGGCCGCACGGGGCGTCGCGTCGACCGTGCGGGCCGTCATCGGGGGGATGGGCGGGACGAGCCGCTTGTCATGCGCGCCCATGTGCCACATATAGCGCCCCGGGCGGGGTTCCGCGACCGCGGCGGCGTGCAGGCGCCCGGATGCGGGTGGCGCAGGAGCCCTGGGGCGTGGGACGCGGCAGGGCACCCCTGTGCGGGACGCAGCGGCGCGTACGGGGGCGCAGCGACGGGCGACGCCTCCGCATACGGGGCTGCCGCAAGCGTGTGAAGGGGACCTGGAGGTGCGGTTAAGAAATCCTCGATGGACCCCGCGGCCGCTGTGCGGCAGATTCGTGCCGGCGGCCCCTGCCGGGGCGCCGCCTCCCATTCCCCGCACAGGGCCGAAGCCCCGGGCCGCGTCGTCGCGGCCCGGCTCCGCCCTGCCGTGGCGCGAGACGACGACAGGAGCCGTGGCGTGAAGGCGCTGGTCAAACAGAAGGCCGAACCAGGACTGTGGCTGGCCGACGTGCCCGAACCCGCGATGGGACACGGCGATGTGCTGATCAAGGTCGAGCGCACGGGCATCTGCGGCACCGATCTGCACATCCGCTCCTGGGACAGCTGGGCGCAGCAGGCGGTGGCCGCGCCTTTGGTGGTGGGGCACGAGTTCACCGGTGAGGTGGTGGCCACCGGCCGGGACGTGGCCGACATCCGCACGGGTGACCGGGTCAGCGGCGAGGGCCATCTGGTGTGCGGCAAGTGCCGCAACTGCCTGGCCGGCCGGCGCCATCTGTGCCGCGCCACGGTGGGGCTGGGCGTGGGGCGGGACGGCGCGTTCGCCGAGTACGTGGCACTGCCCGCGGAGAACGTGTGGGTGCACCGCACCCCGGTGGACCCCGACATCGCGGCGATCTTCGACCCGTTCGGCAACGCCGTGCACACCGCGCTGTCCTTCCCGCTGGTCGGCGAGGACGTGCTGATCACGGGCGCGGGGCCGATCGGACTGATGGCGGTGGCGGTGGCCAAGCACGCCGGTGCCCGCAACGTCGTGGTCACCGACGTCAGCGAGGAGCGGCTGGAGCTGGCCCGCAAGCTCGGCGCCTCGCTCGCCCTCGACGTCTCCGGCGCGACCGTCGCCGACGGACAGCGGGCGCTGGGGCTCCGTGAGGGCTTCGACGTGGGCCTGGAGATGTCCGGCAACCCGGCCGCGCTGCGCGACATGCTCGCGAACATGACACACGGCGGGAAGATCGCGATGCTCGGGCTGCCCGCCGAGGAGTTCGCCGTGGACTGGGCCCGGATCGTCACCTCGATGATCACCCTCAAGGGCATCTACGGGCGGGAAATGTTCGAGACCTGGTACGCGATGTCGGTACTGCTGGAGGGCGGTCTCGACCTCGCCCCGGTGGTCACCGGCCGCTACGGCTACCGCGACTTCGCGGCCGCCTTCGACGACGCGGCAGGCGGTCACGGCGGCAAGGTCGTCCTCGACTGGACCCGCTGAGCCTCCCGCTCCCCCACTCCCCCCCCACTCACTGACCGCCCCTCCCCGCCGACCTCTGGAGACCGCAAGATGTTCGACTCCGTACGCGACGAGCTGCGCGCCACCCTGGACGAGATCGCCGAAGCCGGGCTGCACAAGCCCGAACGGATCATCGCCACCCCGCAGTCCGCGTCGGTGGAGGTGACCGGCGACGGCCGCCCGCAGGGGCCGGGCCAGCCGGTCCTCAACTTCTGCGCCAACAACTACCTGGGCCTGGCCGACCACCCCGAGGTGATCGCGGCGGCCCACCAGGCGCTGGACCGCTGGGGCTACGGCATGGCCTCGGTCCGCTTCATCTGCGGCACCCAAGAGGTGCACAAGGAACTGGAGGGGCGGCTCTCGGCGTTCCTCGGCCAGGAGGACACGATCTTGTACTCCTCCTGCTTCGACGCGAACGGCGGCGTGTTCGAGACGCTGCTGGGCGCGCAGGACGCCGTGATCTCCGACGCCCTCAACCACGCCTCGATCATCGACGGCATCCGGCTGTCGAAGGCCCGCAGGCTGCGCTACGCCAACCGCGACATGGCCGACCTGGAGCAGCAGCTCAAGCAGGCGCAGGACGCCAGGCGCCGGCTGATCGTCACCGACGGCGTCTTCTCGATGGACGGCTACCTGGCACCGCTGCCCGAGATCTGCGACCTGGCGGAGCGGTACGGCGCGATGGTGATGGTCGACGACTCGCACGCGGTGGGCTTCGTCGGCGAGGGCGGGCGCGGCACGCCGGAGCTGCACGGGGTCATGGACCGGGTGGACATCCTCACCGGCACCCTCGGCAAGGCGCTGGGCGGGGCGTCCGGCGGCTATGTGGCCGCCCGTGCGGAGATCGTCGCCCTGCTGCGGCAGCGCTCGCGTCCGTACCTGTTCTCCAACAGCCTGGCGCCGGTGATCGCGGCGGCCTCGTTGAAGGTGCTCGACCTGCTGGAGACCGCCGCGGACCTGCGGAAGAAGCTGGCGGCCAACACCGAGCTGTTCCGCCGCCGGATGGCCGAGGCCGGCTTCGATGTCCTGCCGGGCGAGCACGCCATCGTGCCCGTGATGATCGGGGACGCAGCGGAGGCGGGCCGCATGGCGGAGCTGCTGCTGGAGCGCGGGGTGTACGTGATCGGGTTCTCCTATCCGGTGGTTCCGCAGGGACAGGCCCGGATCCGGGTGCAGCTCTCGGCGGCGCACTCGACACAGGACGTGAACCGGGCGGTCGACGCGTTTGCCGCATCCCGGGCCCAGCTCGCGAAGTGACTGCGGGAGAATCGGTCACGTGATCGAAGCGCGGCGGCTGCACATCCTCCGTGCGGTGGCGGACCACCGCACGGTGACCGCCGCTGCCGCCGCGCTCTACCTCACCCCCTCCGCCGTCTCCCAGCAGCTCACCGCGCTGGAGCAGGAGACCGGCCACCGCCTGGTGGAGCGCGGCACCAGGGGGGTGCGGCTCACCCCGGCCGGGGAGATCCTGCTCGCGCACACCCACCGGGTGCTCGCCCAGTTGGAGCGGGCCGAGGCAGAGCTGGCCGCCTACGGGTCGGGGGCCGCGGGCCAGGTCGACCTCGCCTCGTTCGCCACCGGTATCGGACTGGTGGTGGCTCCCGCGCTCGCCGAGCTGGGCCGCACCGCGCCCGGCATCCGGGTGCGGGTCAAGGACGCGGAGGGCGACGCCAGCCTCCCCATGCTGCTGGACCGGGAGACGGATGTGGCGGTGGCCGTGGAGTACCGGGGCGCGCCCGGTGCGGACGACCCGCGGCTGACCCGGGTGCCGCTGTACGCGGAACCGTTCGACGCGGTGCTGCCGAAGGGGCACCGGCTGGCCGGGGCGGAGCGGGTGCCGCTGGACCGGCTGGCCGAGGACACCTGGATCGGCCCCTTCCCCGGCAACCCGTGCCACGACGTGGTGGTCCTGGCCTGCGAACACGCCGGGTTCGAGCCGCGTATGGAGCACTTCTCCGACGACTTCCGCGCGGTCGTCGCACTCGCCTCCGCGGGGGCGGGGGTCGCCCTGGTGCCGAGTTCGGCGCTGCTGGGCACGGACGCCGAGGGGGGCGCGGGGGTCGCGGTCCACCCGGTCGAGGGCGTCGCCCCCACCCGCCGGGTCTTCGCCGCGGTACGGCGGGGCGCGGAGAAGCATCCGCTGATCAGCCCGGTGCTGGAAGCGCTGACGTCGGCGGCCCGTTAGCCCCCGCGCGGACGCGTTCTTCACCGGCGCCAACGCCTTCTTCACCGGCGCGGACGCGTTCTTCACCGGCGCACGGCGGCCCGTTCGCCCTTTTGCGATGAATGACCCCGCTCACGAGTGGTATGCGGATCTCCGACTCCAGCCTGACGGATGTTGCCTCCCCCGCTGGAGTACGCGACGATACGGGTCTATCTGTACGAATATGTGCGAATACGTACGAATCGGGTGACACATCGCATGGTTGAGACGGCCTCCAACGCGTCGGCCTCCCCGTCCCCCGGCCGCCACGGCAAAGCGGTCGGCATCTCGATCGCTGCCGCGGTCGGCGGGTTCCTCTTCGGCTTCGACTCCTCCGTGATCAACGGCGCGGTCGACGCGCTGTCGGGCCACTTCCACCTCGGCGCGTTCCTGTCCGGGTTCGTCGTCTCGATCGCCCTGCTGGGCTGTGCGGTCGGCGCCTGGTACGCCGGCCGGCTGGCCGACGGCTGGGGCCGCCGCAACGTGATGCTGCTGGGCTCGGGCATGTTCGTCATCAGCTCCGCGGGCTCGGCCTTCGCCTTCTCCGTCCCGGACCTGCTGCTGTGGCGCGTCATCGGCGGACTGGGCATCGGCATCGCCTCGGTGATCGCACCCGCCTACATCTCCGAGGTGGCCCCCGCCTCCGGCCGCGGCGCCCTCGGCTCCCTCCAGCAACTCGCCATCACCATCGGCCAGCTCGTCGTCCTCAGCTCCAACAAGGGCCTGGCCGGCGCGGCCGGCGGCGCCTCGCAGGACCTGTGGTTCGGCATGCCCGCCTGGCGGTGGATGTTCCTCGTCGGCGTCATCCCGGCCGCGGTCTACGGGATCCTGGCTCTGCTGATCCCCGAGTCGCCGCGCTACCTGGTGCTCAAGGGCAAGGGCGACGAGGCGGCCGGCGTACTGGGCCGGATCACCGGTGAACCCGATCCCCAGGGCAAGGTCGCCCAGATCCGCGAGACGCTGCGCAAGGAGCACAGGAGCAGCTTCCGCGACATCCGCGGCGAGCGCTTCGGGCTGCACCCCCTGGTGTGGGCGGGCATCATCATGGCCGCCTTCCAGCAACTGGTCGGCATCAACGCGATCTTCTACTACTCGACGACGCTGTGGAAGTCGGTCGGCTTCAGCGAGTCCCAGTCGTTCACGACCTCCGTCATCACCGCGGGCATCAACGTGGTCATGACCGTGGTCTCCATGCTGTTCGTGGACCGCGTCGGCCGCCGCCGGCTGCTGTCGATCGGCTCGGTCGGCATGTTCTGCGCGCTGGCACTGACCGCCGTCGCCTTCTCGCACCAGCGAGGCAGCGGCACAGACGTCAAGCTGCCCGACCCGTACGGGCCGATGGCGCTGGTCGGCGCCAACGCCTTCGTCATCTTCTTCGCCCTGTCCTGGGGCCCGATCATGTGGGTCATGCTGGCGGAGATGTTCCCCAACCGGATGCGGGCCATGGCGCTGGCCATCGGCACCGCCTCCAACTGGATCTTCAACTTCATCGTCACCTTCTCCTTCGAGCCGATGACCCGGAAGGTCGGGCTGACCTGGCTGTACGGCGCGTTCGCCTTCTTCGCCCTGCTCTCCTTCTTCTTCGTCCGCGGCAAGCTGCCGGAGACCAAGCAGCGGGAGCTGGAGGAGATGACCGGCGAGACCTACCGCCGCCCCGAGGCCACCGAGCGGCAGCGGGGCCGGTCGAGCTGAGCCCCGCGCACCTCGTCCCCGTGCGGTTCGAGCTCCAACTCGGGCCTCGGCGGCGTCGAGACCGGCGTCCAGGCTGCTGGGCCGCCGGCGGACGACGGTGAGCAGCATCAGCTCCAGGCGGGGGTGAGCTGCTGGCTCCGGCCTTGGTGCCGGGCTCGTAGGCGAAGTCCAGTGAGAAGAGCGGGACTCGGTGCAGACAGTGCTGCCGCGACTCCGCCGTCGCGGACGTCTTACCCGTACCGCGACCACCCACCACGGTGGTGAGCGGCGGCACGGGGGACGGCTTGCCCTCGGTGCTGTGCCGATGGTCAACTCCAGTGCCGCCAGCGACGCTATGTGTACACACAACAGCGTTCGGTACCGAAAAGGTGCGGTCCCCCCCGGTATGCGTCGTCCGACCGAGTCCTGTCCTCGCATGGCCCCCCTTCCCACGCGCTGCCCCCGCGTCGGCAAGAAGGCAGGACAACTCTCCCGATGCCGCCGGTGTTTGACGGGCCGTTGTGCTGCGCGCCGCCGGGCACGGACGAGAGGCGGCGCGGTACGGACCGCAGGAGGAGGACGGTGATGGGACGGCGACCGGCGTGATCGGGATGCGGACAGGCGGAGCCGGGCGCAGGGTAGGGGTATGGCCGACGCACCGATCATCGTCCATCCGCCCGACGCGCACGGCACACGCCGGGTACAGGCCGACGGGACCGTCCTGGGCCGGGCGGCGGACGTCAACGAGGTCCTGTCGCTGCTCGCCGACGCCGGGTTCGACCCGGACGCGATCGACCTGGACGGGCCCCTGATCGACTGGCGCGGCGGGGGCGCCTACGCCTGGGACCCGGGCGAGGGCGACGAGGAGTGATCCGGGAGGCAGACCTCGGTGCCCTGCTGGAACCCCTCCGCGGGGCTCACCCGCAGAGGGACAGCCCGGCCTCCTCGGCTGCGGCCCGCAGGACGTCGCGGAGCATGGCAGGGGTCAGCCTGCCGGTGAAGGTGTTGCGCTGGGTGACGTGGTAGCAGCCGTACACGGCCAGCGGCGCGGCATCGCCCTCGTCGGGCTGCAGCGCGACGCGGATGCCGTGGCCGAAGGCGGGGCGGGGCCGCGGCACCCGCCAGCCGCCTTCGGCGAGCACCGGCAGCACGGTCTGCCAGCCGAAGGCACCGAGAGCCACGACGGTCCGTACGGTGGGGTGCAGCAGTTCGAGTTCGCGGACGAGCCAGGGGCGGCAGGTGTCGCGCTCCCCGGGAGTGGGTTTGTTGGCGGGCGGTGCGCAGTGCACAGGTGAGGTGAAGCGCACCCCGTGCAGTTCCAGGCCGTCACCGCTGTGGGTGGAGGTCGGCTGCGAGGCCAGACCGAGGTCGTGCAGAGCGGCGACCAGCACGTCACCGGCGCGGTCACCGGTGAACATGCGGCCGGTGCGGTTCCCGCCGTGCGCGGCCGGCGCCAGGCCGACGAGCAGCATCCTGGCGTCGGCGGGGCCGAACCCGGGCACGGGCCGCGCCCAGTACTCCTGGCCGCGGAAGGCCGGGCGTTTGACGCGGGCGGTCTCCTCGCGCCACTCCACCAGTCGCGGACAGGCCCGGCACGTACTCAGCGTCCGGTCGAGGGTGTGCAGGTCCCCGGCCCGCGGTGCCTGCCTGTGCGGAAAGCTCATCGAGTGTCCCGTCTCCTCCTGCGGCGTCAGCGGGGCCCCTACCGGCCTCGTACTCCGTCCGCCTCCAGGGTTCCCGGCCGCGCGCGTCATACGTTCGGCGCACGCGTCGCGTCCCTCACCCGGGGGACGGCCACGGGCTGTCCCGGGTGCCGCCGCACGCGTCGAACGGCCAGCTCACGGGCGCGGAAGGCGGGCGGCACCGGGTCGGTCACGTGGTCCGGCGGGGCGCCCACCCGGTGGAGCCTGGGGTAGAAAGACCTCTTCCAAGATCCGCTTCCGGGTCCGGGCCGGAGGGGCGTCCCCCGGTCCGGCCCGACCGTCCCAGGGGGCTTCGGTGCTCGTGCGCCACAGGAACCTGTCCGTCGTCCACGGCACACCTCGGGCCGCCGCGTGCTGAGCCGGCCGTTCCCGCACGCGGCCCCGGCCGCCGGCACGTCCACCGCAGCGGCCGTGAGCAGCGCCGCCCCGGTGCGGCCGGTGGTCCTGGAGGCGGTCGGCGGCTGGGTGCCTCCGCGGGTGGTGCCCAATGCGCTGCTGCCACAGCAGTGGGGTGTGGACGACAGGTGGGTACGCACCCGTACCGGCATCGAGCGCCGCCACCTCGCCGACCGGTCCACCTCGACAGGCGACGCGGCCGAGCACGCAGCCCGGCGCCTGCTCGACGGGCAGGGGTGGCCACGCGTGGACGCCCTGGTACTGGCCACCGCCACCCCCGACCACCTGTGTCCGGCCACCGCGCCGGCGGTGGCGGCCCGGCTGGGGCTGGGTACCGTCCCCGCCCTCGACGTCGCCGCCGTGTGCAGCGGCTTCGTCTACGGTCTGGCGCTGTGCCACGGCATGGTGGGCGCGGGCCTGTTCGACCGGGTCCTGCTGGTCGGGGCCGACATCTACTCGCACTGGCTCGATCCCGCCGACCGGTCCACGGGCGTCGTCTTCGGTGACGGCGCGGGCGCCGCGCTTCTCGGGTGCGGGAGCCGAGGCGACGCCCCCGGAACGCTGCTCGGCTTCGACCTGGGCAGCGACGGGGAGGGCTACGACCTGATCACCGTGCCCGGCGGCGGGGCGCGGTCCCGCTCCGGAGACCGGCCGGACGAACCGGGCGACCGCTACTTCCGGATGCGGGGCCGCGCCGTCTTCCAGCAGGCCATCGAGCGGATGACCGCCTCGTGCGAGGCGGTGCTGGAGCGCGTCGGGTGGCGAGCCGGGCAGGTCGACCACTTCGTCCCGCACCAGGCGAACGCGCGGATCCTGAGCGCCGTCGGCAAGCGGCTGGGCATCCCCGCCGAACGGTGCGCGCTGCACCTGCGGGAGGTGGGCAACACAGGTGCTGCCTCCATCCCGCTGGCGCTGGCCGACGCGCAGGCGGCCGGGCGGCTGCGCCCCGGAGCGCGCGTGCTGACGACGGCGTTCGGCGGCGGTCTCACGTGGGGCTCGGTGGCGCTGCTGGGCCCCGACGTCCCGGCGGCCAGGCCGTTGCCCTGACATCCGTCAGGTACCGGTCGCCGACGCCGCCTTCTACGCTCGTGGTCGCCGAGGCCGGGGCCGCTGACGAGCGGCCCCGGCCCGGCCCCGCCGAGCCGGACACCCCGCACGCGTCCGCCGCCGACCCGCGGACGCGTGCCGCCGGCGGGCGGGCCGTACGGGGGGACGGGGACGGGACCGCACGGCGATGCCCCGCGCGTCCCGCCCCCGTGCGACCCCGCACAGGGGCGTGCTCTCTCCCGCGGGCGGCGGGCAGCGTGGCTCAGCGGGTGTACTCGCGCAGGTACCGCTCGACGCGTGCCACATGGGGGCGGACCCGTTCGGGCACGCCGCCGGCTTCGATGACGGTGCGGGAGCTGGTGCGGTAGCCCGCGGCCATGAGGGCGGGCAGGTCCTTGCGCATGCCCTTCTCCTTGTACTTCTGGTCGAGCCAGCACACGAAGTTGGACATGGCCGCGATCGCGTCGGGCGGCGACATGTAGCTCTTGTCGCCGTCCTTGTCGCCGTCCTGGGCCCAGCCCTTGAAGACCGAAGGGGTCCACATGGCGATGCCGTACTCGCCTGTCTCGGGGCGCCGGGCGTCCGCGTCGAAACCGCTCTCCGCCTTCAGCATCGCGGCGAGGAAGGCCGGGGTGACCTCCTCCTCGGCGCACTGCCGGGCGGCGTCCTCGATGGTGGAGCGCAGGTTGCGGGGCACGTCGGAGCCGGCGGGGATGGCGCCGGAGACCGACGGGGTAGGCAGGGGGTTGCCCTCGTCGGTGCCCGCCCGGTCGTCGTCGACGAGCAGCAGCACGGCCGAGGCGGCGACGGCCACCAGCGGCACGGTGACGGCGGCGGCCACGATGCCACGGCTGCGGCGCCGGCGGGCGGCCGGTCCGCGCGGGGCGCGGGAGCGGCGGTGCGCGAGCGGGCCGCCTTCGGCGTCGGGGTCCGCCAACTGCCGGGCTCTGGCGGCGAGCTCGGCGGCGTCCAGGGTGGCGCGGGAGGCGTGGTCGGGGCGCAGGCAGTCGGCGATCAGCTCGCGCCAGCCCTCCGGAACGGCGTTGTCGAGCCGCAGTTCGGCGCTGCCCCGGGCCCAGGCCTGGGCGCCCAGTGCGCGGGCCCGGGCGGTGGAGCCGGGAAAGGGGTGGAGGCCGCCGGTGAGCACCTGGTGCGCCAGCACGCCGAAGGCCCAGATGTCGGCGGTGGGGCGCACCACGCTGCGGCCGCCCTCCCGGTCGGACCACCACTCGGGCGGCACGTGGTCGAGGGAGCCGAGGGGCGGCACGTAGGCGTGGGTGCCGTCGAGTTCGGCGGTGAGGCCGAAGTCGCCGAGCCAGACCTCGCCGTCGGGGGCGAGGAGCACATTGCCGGGTTTCAGGTCACCGTGCACCCAGTTGCGCCGGTGGATGTGGGCCAGCCCGGCGGCGACTCCGGCCAGCACGCGGGCGGCGTCCGGCAGCGGGGCAGGCCCCTCGCCGGTGTCGGTGCGGGCGGCCAGCAGGTCCTGGAGGCTGTGGGCGGCGCGGTCCATGACCAGTGCCGTGACGCCGTCGGCGGCGGGGCGCTCGGGGTCGTGGACGGTCAGCACCTCACGGGTGCGCACCACGTGCGGGTGGTCGGTCTCCAGGCTGAAGCGCACCTCCTGCCGTACGAGTTCCTCCATGGCCTCGCGCTGGCCGGGCGGCAGCAGGTGGGTGGGCAGGAACTTCACCGCCGCCTCGGAGCCGTCCTCGGCGTGCTCGGCGGCGTAGACCACGCCCCAGCTGCCGGTGCCGATCCGGTCGGACAGCACCCACGGGCCCACCCGGTAGCCGGCGGGCAGGTCGAGGCGGGAGCGGCCGGGCTCAGACATCCGCGGGGCTTTCGGCGGGGCTCGGGCGGTCCGGGCGCAGAAGTGTCAGATGTTCCTCCCGCACCAGGTCGAAACGGAGGGCGAGGGCGACGAGTTCGGCGCGTTTGCGCCCGCTGCCGGCGGACCGTTCGTCGTCGCTGCGCAGCCGCAGTTTGACCGAGGCGAGGTATTCGATGTGGTAGTTGACGGCCGAGCGGGTCAGGTCGTGGCAGCCCGGCAGCGTACGCAGCGTCTCCAGGATCTCGCCGACCCCGGGGATGGCGCCGCTGGAGGGGTCCCGCAGCCGCGGCTCGCACAGGGCGAGGAGGACGAGGAAGTACTTGGCGGTCTGGTCGAGCGCGAAGGGGCTCTGGGTCGGCTCGCCGGCCCGGACGCCGACGCCCGCGTGCAGATACATGTGCTCGGGCGCGAACACCTTGAAGCACACTTCGCCGTCGCGGGAGGGCAGGACGACGCGGGAGAACTCGAACGGCACGGGGGCGCCCAGCCTGCCGGGCGGAACCTTGATGTGCTCCCCCGCGCCCTCCATGTTCTCCACCACGTAGGTCACGTGCCCGCTGTAGTTGGACAGCCGCCAGTAGTCCTCGGCGGCGGTGATCGCTCCCGCGTGCCGGGAAACGCCGGGGTCGGGCAGCGCGACCTGGACGGGGTTGTCCGGCTCGCCGCGGCCGAAGTCGGCGCTCTCCCCCGGGCCGAGGTGCAGCAGCCGCGGCCGCCGGCCCCGCTCGCCGGTGGAACGTCCTCGCTGGTCCGGCAGTTGAACGATGACGGTGTCCATGGTTCAGCCTCCCCCTTCGGCCGCGGGCATCCTATATCGGTCCTGACGTCTGTCAGGTACCCCGCTGGATGCTCGGGTGCGATGCTGGAAGGTTATCGGCCGCAGCTCAGAGGCGGTGCCACCCTGGCGAGTGAGTCACCACTCGGCGAACGAGCCGTCCGGGTGCCGCCAGGTGGGGTTGTGCCAGTGCGGGGCCGAGCCGTCGGCGGCGCGGACGGCCCGCTCGTCGACGGTGACGCCCAGTCCGGGGCCGGTGGGACGGAGCAGGTGCCCCTCGTGGAAGCGGAAGACCTCCGGGTCGACGACGTAGTCGAGGAGTTCGGCGCCCGCGTGGTAGTGGATGCCGACGGACTGTTCCTGGATGAGGAAGTTCGGGATGCAGAAGGCCAGTTGCAGGCTGGCGGCCAGCGCGAGCGGGCCCAGCGGGCAGTGCGGCGCCACGGCCACGTCCCACACCTCGGCGAGCGAGGCGATCCGCCGGGCCTCGGAGATGCCGCCTGCATGGGAGAGGTCCGGCTGCAGGACGGCGATCCCGGCCTGCAGCGCGGGCAGCACGTCCGTACGGGAGTAGAGCCGCTCGCCGGTGGCGACGGGGACGGTGGTGGAGTCGGTCACCCGCCGCAGCAGGTGGGTGTACTCGGGCAGTACGGGTTCCTCGGCGAACAGCGGCCCGTACGGCTCCAGGACGGCCAGGGCGCTGCGGGCGGCCGCGGTGGTCAGGCGGCCGTGGAAGTCGACGGCGAAGTCGCCGTCGGGGCCGAGCACGTCGCGGGCCGCGCCGGCGCGGGCAGCCATCGCGTCGAGGGCCGCCGGGGTGGGCAGCCGGTCCGTGCGGCCGCAGGCGTTCATCTTCACCGCGGTGAAGCCCGCCTCCACCTGGGCGGTCACCTGGTCGCGGACGGCGGCGGGTTCGTCACCGCCCACCCAGCAGTAGGCTCGGGCCCGCTCCCGGACGGGCCCGCCCAGGAGCTGGTGCACGGGCGCCCCGTACGCCTTGCCCGCGAGGTCCCACAGCGCCTGGTCCAGGCCGGCCACGGCGGAGGAGAGGACGGGGCCGCCGCGGTAGAAGGAGCCCTTGGTCATGTGCTGCCACAGGTCCTCGATCCGCAGCGGGTCGGCGCCGAGGAGGAACTGCCCGGCCAGTTCCTCGACGGCGGTACGGACGGTTGCGGCGCGGCCCTCGACCACCGGCTCGCCCCAGCCGACGAGTCCGTCGTCGGTCTCGATCCGGCAGAAGAGCCAGCGCGGCGGCACGGCGAAGGTCTCGAAGCGGGTGATCCTCACGGGCTACTCCTTCACGCTGCCCTCGGTCAGCCCGGTCCGCCAGAAACGCTGGAGGACGAGCATCGCGACGGCGAGGGGGAGGACGGAGACGAACGCGCCCCCGACGGTGTACTGGGTGAGTTCGGGGAACCGGTCGGCGGCCTGTTCCCAGGTGACCAGCCCCAGGGTGATCGGGTACTTCCGGTCGTCGGAGAGCATCACCAGCGGCAGGAAGTAGTTGTTCCAGATGTGCACGAACTGGAAGAGGAAGACGGTGACCAGTGCGGGCGACATGATGCGCAGCACCAGCGTGCAGAAGATCCGCTCCTCACCCGCGCCGTCCACCCGGGCGGCCTCCAGCACGGTGTCGGGCACGGCGGACTCGGCGTAGATACGGCACAGGTAGACGCCGAAGGGACTGACGATGCTGGGGACGAGGACGCCCCAGTAGGAGTTGCTGAGCCCGATTCTGCTGAACATCAGGTACAGCGGCAGCGCCAGTGCCGTGGAGGGCAGCAGCACTCCCGCCAGGACGCACTTGAAGACGGCTTCCCGGCCCCGGAAGCGGTACTTGGCCAGCGCGTACCCGGCGGCGGCCGACAGCAGCGTGGCCGTCACGGCGCCGACTCCCGCGTACAGCAGGGAGTTGAGCATCCAGCGGGGGAAGATGTGGCCGTTGTAGCTGAAGACCTTGCCCAGGTTGTGCCACAGCCGCGGCTCGTCGAACCACAGGCCGAAGCTGCCGTACAGGCTGTCGTTGGACTTGGTGGCGGCGACGGCCAGCCAGTACACGGGCAGCAGGAAGTAGCCCGCGGCCAGCGCGAGGACGGCGACGAGCACGATCCGGCCGGGGCGCAGCCCGCGGGGCGGCCGTGGTGGCGGTGCGGCTGTCATCTCCTCTCCCCCTTCCGCTTGCGGTTCACCAGGCTGAGGAATCCGAACGAGAGGACCATGGCCACGACCGCCAGCAGCACCGACTTGGCGGCGGCCAGGTGGACGTTGGCGTTGGCGAAGGCGTCGAAGTAGGCACTCAGGTTCGGTGTGAAGTCGGTGGTGACGGCGGGCGCCAGCTTCTTGAGCACCAGCGGCTCCGCGAAGAGCTGCAAGGTCCCGATGATGGAGAAGACGCTGGTCAGCACGAGAGCCGGGCGCACCAGTGGGAGCTTGATCCGCAGCGCTGTCTGCCACGGCCCGGCCCCGTCGATCCGGGCCGCCTCGTACAGCTCCTGCGGGACCGCCTTGAGCTGGGCGACGATCACGAGCATGTTGTAGCCCGCGAACTCCCACACCACGATGTTGGCGATGGACCACAGCACGCTGTCGTAGCCGAGGAAGTCGGGCTGGAGCCCGAGGTGGCCCAGCAGATCGACGACCGGGCTGATGCCGGGCACGTAGAGGAAGCCCCACAGCAGCGTCGCGATGACGCCGGGGATGCCGTACGGGAGGAAGTAGGCGGCCCGCATCACTCCGGCCCAGCGGTCGGGCACCTGGTCCAGCAGAAGGGCCAGGGCGAACGCCAGCGCCAGCATCACCGGTACCTGCACGGCGCCGAAGAGCAGCACGCGTCCGAAGCCCTCCAGGAAGGCGGACTGCTGGAGGGCGAGCACGTAGTTGTCCAGCCCGGCGAAGCCGACGGACGGCCGGCCCAGGCCCAGCGGCCCCGATCTGCGCACGGTCAGCAGGCTCTGGTAGAGCGCGTAGAGGATCGGCAGGATCATCGCGAAGAGGTAGACCGCCAGGAAGGGTGCCAGGAACCGCCAGGCCTTGCGGTCGGGCCGGGCGCGGCGGGGGGCGGAGCTCCGGTTGCGGTGCAGTGCCGTCATCGCGCGCTCCTCGCTCTGAGGCCCTTGGCCCGCAGGTCGTCGACGAACTTCGTCTCGGCGTCCGCGAGGGCCTCCCGCACGGTGCCGTGACCGGCGAGGACGCCGCCGATGTTGTCCTGGACGTGCGCGTAGGACTGGATGGTGGTGGGGGCGAAGCGCCAACTGGTGTCGACGTTGCGGTCGGAGCGTTGGAAGACCTCGTTGTAGACCTGACCGCCGAAGAAGGGGTCGGGCGTGCCCAGCGGCGAGTGGGCGAGGTCGATCTCGGCGGCCGGCCAGCCGTACCCGGCCTCGACGAGCAGTTCGATGCTGCCGGGATCGGTGTTGAGCCAGTGCGCGAACCGGAGGGCCTCGTGCGGGTGGCGGGTGCCCTGGAGGATCGCGGTGGCCGAGCCGCCCCAGTTGGACGAGGCGCGCGCGCCCGTCTCCCACCGGGGCAGCTCCGCCACCCGCCACTTCCCTCTGGTGCCGGGCGCGTTGCCGCGGATGAGGGCGTCGTACCACTGGGCGCCGGGCCACCCCGCGAGCCGGCCGGTCTGCAGCGCCTTGAAGAACGCGCTCTGCGAGTCCTGCATGGGGACGACGAGCTTGTCGCGCAGCAGCCCGTCCCAGAAGTCCGCGACTTCGAGCGACTCGCGGCTGGTGAGGTCCACGATCCAGGTGTCGCCCTCGGTGCGCACCCAGTGGGCGCCGCGCTGCCAGGGGAAGGCGGAGAACCACTGGGCGTTGGCGGGCGGGAAGGCGCCGAGGTAGGCGTCACCGCCGCTGCGTCTGCGGACCTGCTGCGCAGCCCGCCGGAAGGCGTCCCAGGTGCGGGGCACCTCCACGTCCCACTTGTGCAGCAGGTCCTCGCGGTAGAAGAAGCCCATCGGGCCCGAGGCCTGGGGCAGGGCGTAGGTACGGCCCGCGAAGACGCCCTGCTGCCACTGCCAGTCGACGTAGTGCTCCTGGAGCTTGTCGGCCCCGTACCGGCTCAGGTCGGTCAGGCCGCCGACCAGCATGAACTCGGGCAGCGCGTAGTACTCGATCTGCGCCAGGTCGGGCGGGTCGCCCGCCGTGAGGGAGGAGTGCATCTTCTGGTAGCCGCCGGAGGTGTTGGCGGGCACCGTCTGCACGGTGACATGGATGTCGGGGTGCTTCCGGTTCCACAGGGCGACGGCTTTCTGGAGCGGCACCCAGGTCCACAGGACCAGTTCGATGCGGTGCCCGGAGGTGCGCGGCGCCTGCTGGGTCATCCGGGCGGCGCCCGCCTGTTCACCGCAGGCGGCGAGGGCGGGTGCGGCCGCTGCGGCCGCCGCGCCCGCCAGGAGTGTGCGTCGGGTGGGCATCTGACCTCCTTGTCAGAGCACGGGGGTGACGCTGGTGCGGGTCAGTCCGCCTCCCGGAGCACCGCCACCCCGCGGGCGGGCAGGGTGAGGCCCGTGGTGGGCCCGGCGTCGGGGGTCAGCAGGTCGCGCGCCGGGCGCGGCAGCGTGACGGCGGCGGACGCACGGCCGTGGTTGAGCAGGAAGAGGAAACGGCCGCCCGCCCCCTCCCGGACAGTGGCCTGCACTCCGGCGGGCAGCCCCGCCAGCACGGGCGCGACCCCGGCCTCGCCGCGCACCCGGTCCAGCAGCGCGCGCATCACCGCCGGCGCGGGCCGGGTGCCCGCGTACCAGGCGAGGCCGTTGCCGAAGCCGTGCCGGGTGACGGCGGGGCGGCCGGCCAGCTCCCCGTCGGCGAACTCGGCGACGGCACGGGCGCCTTCCAGGTCGACGGCCTCCGACCACAGGTCCGCCTGCCCGCTCAGTTCGCCGCGCAGGGTGACGCCCGCGTTCTCCTCCAGCGGCCAGAACTCCTCCACTCGCACGCCGAGCACCTGCCGCAGCGGCGCCGGGTAGCCGCCCGGGTGGACGCGGTCGTTCTCGTCGGCGATCCCGGTGAAGTACGAGACGAACAGGTGGCCGCCCTCATGGACGTACGCGGTGAGCCGCTCGGCCGTCTCCCGGCTCATCAGGTACAGGTTGGGCACGACCACCAGCTTGTAGGCGCCCAGGTCGCGGTCCGGCGGCACGATGTCGCAGGGCACGGCGGCGTCGAAGAACGGTGCGTAGTGGTGCAGCAGCGTCTCGCGGTGGCCGAGTGCCGAGGAGGGGTGCGAGCCCTGCTCCATGGCCCACCAGCTGTTCCAGTCCACCAGCAGCGCCACCTCGGGCGCGGAGCGGCTGCCCGCGAGCTGCCCGGCGGCGGCCAGCTCCCGGCCCAGCGCGGCGACCTCGCGGAAGATCCGGGTGTCCGGGCCGGCGTGCGGCACGATCGCGGAGTGGAACTTCTCGGCGCCGCCCAGGGACTGGCGCCACTGGAAGTACAGCACCGCATCGGCGCCCTGGGCCACGGCCTGCCAACTCCACAGCCGCATCGTTCCGGGCGGCTTGGGGCTGTTGCGGTCCCGCCAGTTGACGGCGCTCGGTGCCTGCTCCATCAGCATCCAGGGCCGCCCCCGGCCGGCGCAGCGCACGATGTCGAAGGCGGCGGCCGCGTCGAGGTGGGCGCGCGGGTCGTAGGGCTCCTGGTAGTAGTCCAGCGCCTGGACGTCCTCGTGCGGGGCCCACCGGTAGGGGTCGACGGGCTTGTGGTGCGGCATGTGGTTGGTGGTGACCGGCACCTGGGGGGTGAGCCGGCGCAGGACCTGCTTCTCGGCGAGGTAGCAGGTCAGCAGCGCGTCGTCGCTGAAGCGGGCGTAGTCGAGCTGCTGGGCGGGGTTGGGGTGCGTCGGAGTGGCGCGGGGCGGCAGCACCTGCTCGAAGGAGGTGTAGTGCTGGGACCAGAAGGTGGTGGACCACGCCGCGTTGAGGGCCTCGACGCTGCCGTACCGCTCGCGCAGCCAGCGGCGGAAGTCGGCGGCGGACACGTCGCAGTAGCAGACCGGGTTGGAGCAGCCGTACTCGTTGCCGATGTGCCACATCGCCACCGCGGGGTGCGCCGCGTAGCGGGTGGCGAGCTGCTCGACGAGGCGGACGGCGTGCTCGCGGTAGACGGGGCTGGAGGGGCAGTAGTGCTGCCGGGAGCCGGGCCACCTGCGGACGCCGTCGGCCGTGACCGGCAGGATCTCCGGGTGGAGTTCGCTCAGCCAGGGCGGCGGGGAGGCCGTCATGGTGGCCAGGCACACCGCGATGCCCGTCTCGGCGAGGTCGTCCAGGACACGGTCGAACCAGCCGAAGTCGTAGTGCCCGGGGCGCTGTTCGACCAGCCCCCAGGAGAAGATCCCGGCCGTGACCATGGTGACCCCCGCCTCCTCCATCAGGCGGAGGTCCTCGGCCCTGACCTCCTCGGGCCAGTGCTCGGGGTTGTAGTCGGCGCCGAAGTGGAGGCGGCCGGGTGCGTAGGGGACGCGGGTGGTGGTGTCCACTGCCGTCATGTGCGCTGCCTCTCGGGACGAGTCGGACGACGGGGAGAGTGACGACGCCGCACGCTACAAGAATTCGTTATTTATGAATAGTTGTTGACGACAGTTCTTTCGGCGCTCAGGCTCGGGTGCCGTACGGCGGACCCGCCCACGAGCGGCAGCACAGCAGCGGACCAGCACAAAAGGGGAGGTGCCCATGCCGGGCTACGCGCGCCGCGGGGTGCACGGTCAGACGGTGGAGGAGCTGGCACACCGGGTGCTGAGCGGTGCGCTCGGCGAGGGGGCGACCCTGGACCTGGTGGCGCTCCAGGAGGAGTTGGGGGTCAGCCTCACCGCGCTGCGCGAGTCGCTGAAGGTGCTGGCGGCCAAGGGCATGGTCGACGCCCGGCAGAAGCGCGGCACCTTCGTGCGCCCCCGCGCGGACTGGAATCTGCTGGACGCGGACGTGCTGCGCTGGCAGTTCCAGACCGCGGGCGCGGGAGGGCCGGCGGCCGTGCCCACGCTGCTGCACGATCTGGACGAGGTGCGCGGCATCGTCGAGCCCGCGGCGGTGCGGCTCGCCGCGCAGCGCCGTACGGCCGCCGATCTGGCCGCGCTGGACGCGGCCCTGGACGCCATGCGGCAGGCCCGCGGCGCGGCGCCGGAGGCGGTCGAGGCGGACCTCGCCTTCCACCGCGCGCTGCTGGCCGCCTCCCACAACGAACTGCTGGAGCGGATGGAACGGGTGGTCTCCACCGCGCGGGCCGCCCGCGACCGCCTCGTCCACGGGCCCGGACACCGGCCCCGCGACCCGGTGCCCAGCCACCGTGCGGTCCTGGAGGCCGTACGGGAGCGGGACGGCGACGCCGCCCAGGAGGCGATGCGCGCCCTGCTGGCACAGGCCGCACACGATGTGGCCCTGCTGCGCGAGCAGTCGCCCGGGGACTGACCACACACGGGTGCCCCCGGCAGCCACGGGGAAGGGCGTCGGCAGATGCCTCCTTCCCCGTCCGCTCGGGTTCACCGGGTGAGAGCGCCTGGTGGACCAGCCAGGGGCCCGCCTCGTGCGGCTCGGGCCTTTCGACGAGGTTCAGTTGGCGCCTGCGACCGGCAGGGCCAGCAGCCTCCCGGCGACTTCCGTCAAGTCTCCGCCGGTCACGTGGGGCGGGCTGAACAGGTCGCTGTGCCGTCCTTCGAGACGGGCGCACCAGCCGCTGAGGCAGCCCGCGAGGGCGGCGCCGTGGCAGTCCCAGGCGTGCACGGCGACCAGCGCGGTGGCGGCAGGCGGGGCGCCCATGCGGGCGGCGGCCGCGTGGTAGACGGCGGGGGCGGGCTTCCAGGCACCGGCCTCGGCCGCGGTGACGACCTCCTCGACGTACGGGGTGAGCCCGTTGCGCTCCAGGAACGTGCGGGTCACCGCCGCGTCGCCCACCGTCAGCGCCCCCACCCGCACGCCGCCCTCGTGCAGGGTACGCACAGCCGGCAGGGCGTCCGGGTGGGCGGGCAGCCCGGGGAAGCCGTCCAGGATGTGGCCGATCTGCTCCTCGGTGAGCGTCTGGCCGCTCTCCACCCGCAGGGCCGCGCGGGCGGCGTCGAGGAAGCCGGCCACCTCGCCGCTGAGGGCCAGTGCCATGCAGTCGCGTTGGACGCGCAGGAACCAGGGGTGCAGCGCGGCGGCCGGCTGACCGGCCTCCTCGAAGCGGGCGGCGAGCGGGTCGAGCCGCATGAGCGTCTCCAGTACGTCGAAGACGACGGCCTGCGGGCGTCTGGCTGCGGTGCGCATACGCGGTCTCCTCACCGCCGGGTCCGGTGGCTGCACCCCACGGGTACCCCGCCGAGACGTCCGGCGTGCCCTGCGCGGTGCGCCTCTTGCGGGCCGCGAGCCGCCGGGATGCGCGCTCAGGCCAGGTCGGAGTACGCCAGGTAGCGGCGGCAGCCGCGGCAGCGGAACAGGTATCCGGTCGGCTCGCCGTCGCGGTCCAGCCCCCGCAGGTGATCCTCGATCTGCGGCCCCGGCCACCCCCAGCTCTCCAGCTCCGCGCGCAGGGCCCGCTCGGCCTCGGGGTGCCCTGCCAGGTCGGCCGCGCCGATCCGGCCGAGGAAGACGGCGCCGTCGCCGCAGTGGAAGTACCAGCGCGGGTCCTGCCACGCGGAGAATCCGGGCGTGCGGCTGTCCACCGCGACCAGTACGGCCAAGGGCACGTCCTCGCCGATCGCGTCGCCGATGAAGTGCGCCTCGAAACGCCGCGCCGCGGTGCCGTCGGCCAGGCACCAGGGACACAGGCGCCCGTGCAGGTCCGCCTCCGCGAACACGGGGCCGGTGTAGACCCCGCTCCGTGACCGGCCGCAGCACAGGCATGCGGCGCCCGACCTGGCGAGGGAGCCGGTGGCCACGGGATCGGGATGGTAGGGGAAGTCCGGGAGCGGCTCGGCAGGTTCCGGGGGCGAGGAGGCCGCGGAAAGCCCGGTGGGCCGGGAGGGCTCGGTGGGCCGGGAGGGCTCGGTGGGCCGGAAGGGCTCGGTGGTCACATCGGCGAATGGTACGGCGCACGGACGGCCCCCGGGCCGGTGCGGCCCGTCGTCCGTCACCAGCCGCCCGCCCGCGGCATCAGGCCACAAGCTCGCAAGCCGCAAGCCGCAAGCCGCAAGCCGCAAGCCGCACGGTCGTAAGCCGCAAGGAGCCGAGCTGCAAGGCCCACATCTCA
Organism: Streptomyces sp. CNT360; assembly: GCF_000424785.1. Lineage (NCBI taxonomy): Bacteria > Bacillati > Actinomycetota > Actinomycetes > Kitasatosporales > Streptomycetaceae > Streptomyces > Streptomyces sp. CNT360. The sequence goes on from NZ_AUKO01000004.1 coordinate 464,995, forward strand.
AGGGCGCAGCCTGGTGCGGGGGATCAGGCTGCGGCGCGGGGTGGGCCGGCGTTCTGCTCCTCCTCCTCGATCTCCTCGCGGACCCGGCGGCACGCGGCGGCCAGCAGCCGCGAGACGTGCATCTGGGAGACACCCAGGCGGCGGGCGATCTGGGACTGGGTCAGCTCCCGGAAGAAGCGCAGATACAGCAGGCGCTGCTCCCGTTCGGGGAGCCGGCACAGGCAGGAGCGGACCGCCTCACGGTCGACGACGTGGTCGTAGCCGCTCTCGTCGGAGCTGAGGGTGTCCATCAGGCAGATCGCCCCGTCGCCCGGCGCGTCCCCGCCCCCGGACGCCTCCGCGGAGACGGGGGCGTCGAGCGAGAGGGAGTTGAAGCACTGGAGGGCCTCCATGCCGGCGAGGGTGTCCTCCTCGGAGAGCCCGGCGTGGGCAGCCAGCTCGGCGACGGTGGGCGACCGTCCGGAGGAGGTCAGCTCCAGCTCCCGCAGGCTGGCGCGGACCCGGTTGCGCAGGTCCTGGACACGCCGTGGCACGTGGATCTCCCACATGTTGTCGCGGAAGTGCCGCTTGAGTTCGCCGTAGATGGTGGGGATGGCGAACGTCTCGAAGGCGTTGCCCCGAGCCGGGTCGTACCGTTCGACGGACTTGACCAGGGCGAGGGCGGCGACCTGTTCGAGGTCTTCCAGGGATTCGCCGCGGTTGCGGAACTTGCGGGCCAGCCGGTGGGCCATCGGCAGCCAGGCGGTGACCACGCAGTCCTGGAGCCGCCGGCGCTCGGGCCCGTCGGGCAGGCGGACCAGTTCGGCGAAGTCGCCGTCCGTGTCGGGAGCGTCGTGATGGGTACGACGGGGGTTGGAGGGCGCGGCGGTATCGGACCCGGCCCGGGGTTCGGGCCCGGCCTCACCGGCGGGCCCGGCATCGGGCCGCGTGGTGGCTGTCTCGGCGCCGCCCGTCCCTTCGTGCGGTGCGGTGCGGTCCTCGGTGGTGCGGAACCGTGTGGTGTTCATGGGCTGCTCACTCCACGTCGCACAAGGATGCTGTGCAAGACAGGCGAGAAGCGATCCCCCAGTCCGCTTCCGGACAGGTTCGAGGTCGGCCGCCGCCGGATCAGCAGCGGCCTATTTCACCGTGACACACACCACGCCGCATGGCATCTTCGCAGGTCAGCGCGGCCCCGTGGGTTGCACCCGGTGGGGTGACCTCTTACGCACGGTGAGCACGAACGGGCGTTTGCCTCCCGTGCGGACCGGGCACCCGCTCCGCTCACGCGGCGGCCCGGAGGCCGCCGCCGCCAGGTGTGGCCAGGGAGCCGGGAGGACGAGATGGCGGAACGGTCCGGGACAGCGTGCTGGGTGAGTGTGACGACGGACGACCGGCGGGCCACGGAGGCGTTCTACAGCGCCGTCCTCGGCTGGTCGTTCGAGACCGGCACGCTCGCTCCCGAGGCCCGGGTCGCGACCTGGGAGGGGCAGCCGGTCGCAGGCGTGAACGAGGCCGCAGCCGCGCGCGGCCTGCCGGCACGGTGGACGGTGTTCTTCCTGGTCGAGGACGCGGACAAGGCGGCCGAGCTGATCGCCGAGCGCGGCGGCACGGTGGCGGTGGGGCCGGTGGACTTCGGCAGCGGCCGCACCGTGCTGGCCGCCGACCCCTGCGGTGCCGCGTTCGGACTCTGGCAGGGCACAGCACCCTCGTCATGGGACGTGGGTGCCGGTGCGGCACCCGCGCAGCTCTGCCTGCGCACCGCAGACCCGGACGCCGTACTCTCCTTCTACAGCGCCGTTCTGGGCTGGCCCTCCGAAGGTGAGCGGTGGCCGCATCCCTGTCTGCGGGCGGACGCACGGACCGGTGACCCGGACCCGAACGCCCGACCACGCTGGGTGGTCACCTTCCCCGCGGCGGACCCCGACCGGGCAGCGACCGCCGCCGAACAGCACGGCGGAACAGTGCCGGCGCCGCCCGAGGACATCGACGGCGAGCGCCGCGTCACCGTGCGCGATCCCCACGGAGCGCTGTTCACCGTGGCGCGCCGCTGAGGCGTACGGCGCACCGCCCCGCCGGATCTTTTGTGTACCGGCTCGGGGGCGGATCTTTTGTGTACCGGCTCGGGCCCTGACCGCTACAGCCCGATCAGGTAGCCGATGAAGAAGACGAGGAAGACCGCGACCACCAGGGCGATCAGGATGACCGGGCCCTTGCTCCAGCCCTTCGTGGGGTTGTGGGTCTCGCGCGGGCCCGCCTCGGACGTGCTGCCTTCTGCGGGCGGGGTCTCGCCGGGCGGTACCTGTCCGCCGCGTTCCAGGCCGGGGGTGTGGGACGGATCCGGGTCCGGGTTGGCACTCATGAACCCCGGGTGGGCCGGGAGCGCCGTCCGTACACCTCGGCAGGCCCGGTATCCGGCGCGCCGAGGGTGAAGTTCCGGCGCCCGGCGGCGATGCGGGCCCCCTCCCCCACCCGAGGCGCCTCGCTAGACTGTTCGGGGAATCGGCCAGATGTTGAAATCTCGAACAGGAGGCCTCATGGGACGGCTCGTGCCCGCTGTGTCCCGGGCGCTGGACATTCTGGAGCTGTTCCTGGAGGGGGACGGCATACTGACCGCGCCGGACATCGTGCGCAGACTGCAACTGCCGCGCACCACGGTGCACGAGCTGCTCGGTACGCTCACCGCCCGCTCCTACCTGGTGCCGGTACCGGGCAGGCCGGGCCACTACCGGCTGGGTGTACGGCCCTACCAGCTTGGCAGCCGGTATGCCGAGCAGCTGGATCTGGCCGCCGAGGGACAGCAGGTGGCGCGCTCGGTGGCGGAGACCTGCGAGGAGACGGTGCACGTGGCGATCCTGGAGGACGCCGACGTCATCTACATCGCCAAGGTCGACTCCACGCAGGCGGTGCGGATGGTCTCCGCGGCGGGCCGTCGGCTGCCCGCGCACTGCACGGCCGTCGGCAAGATGCTGCTGGCCTCCCTGCCGGCCGACGAGCTGGCCGCCCGGATCCCGGACGGGGCCGAGCTGCCGGGCATGACGCCCCGCAGCGTCACCGGACCGGCGGCGCTGCGCGATCAGTTGGGGCGGATCGCTGCGCGCGGCACCGCGGTGGAGGAGAGCGAGTCCAACCCGGACGTCAGCTGTGTGGCCGCCCCGGTACGGGACCGTTCGGGGCGGGTGGTGGCGGCGCTGTCCATCTCCGTACCGTTGGTCAGGTGGACCGCCGAACGCCGCGCCGAGCTTGAGGAGTTGGCGCGGCGCGGCGCCACCCGACTGTCGGAGCGGCTGGGACACAGGGGGCTGTGATGGGTGTGGAGACGGTGATGCGGGCCCGGGCCGGGCTCGGTGAGGGGCCGACCTGGGACGCGGCGCGCGAACGGCTGGTGTGGGTGGACATCCTCGGCGCCCGTGTCCACACCTTCGACCCCGCGAGCGGCCGCCGTACCGTACTGGCCACGGAACAGCACGTGGGCGCGGCCAAGCCGCGTGCGGACGGCGGGCTGGTGGTCAACCTGCGGGACGGGGTGGGCGCCTACGGCGCGGACGGGGCCTTCGCCTGGCTGCTGCACGACCCCGTGCCCGGGCGCCGCGGCAACGACGCCGCCGTCGCTCCCGACGGCGCCCTGTGGGCGGGGACGATGTGCTACGACGAGACCCCCGGCGGCGGCAGCCTGGCGCGGCTCGCGGGGGACGGCACGGTGACGACGGTGCTGCCCGAGGTGACCGTCTCCAACGGCATCGGCTGGAGTCCGGACGGGAGCCTGCTGTACTACGTGGACACCCCCACCCGCCGCATCGACGTCTTCGACGTGCGGGACGACGGGCTGGTCGGCGGCCGCCGCCCGCTGGCCGAGGTCGAGGAGGGCGCCGGCTTCCCCGACGGGCTGACCGTGGACGCGGACGGGTGCGTGTGGGTGGCGCTGTGGGACGGCGCCGCGCTGCGGCGCTACACCCCGCAGGGGGCGCTGGAGCGGGTGGTCGAGCTGCCGGTCGCGCGGCCCACCGCCTGTGCGTTCGGCGGCGCCGGGCTCGGCGACCTCTACGTCACCTCGGCCCGGGCGGGCCTGGCCGCCCCCTCACCGCTGGACGGTTCGCTGTTCGTCCTGCCGGACGCGGGCACGGGGCAGGCACAACCCGCCTTCGCGGGCTGAGCCCGCCCCGCCGCCGGCGGCACGGGACGGTCAGCGGCCGGCCTTGCGCTTGTTCCAGACGTCGAAGCCGACGGCGGCCAGCAGCACCAGGCCCTTGATCACCTGCTGGTAGTCGGTGCCGATGCCGACCAGCGACATGCCGTTGTTCAGCACGCCCAGCACGAGTCCGCCGATGACGGCGCCCATCACCGTGCCGACGCCGCCGCTCATGGAGGCGCCGCCGATGAAGGAGGCGGCGATGGCCTCCAGTTCGAAGTTGAGCCCGGCCTGCGGGGTGCCGGCGTTGAGGCGGGCCGCGTAGACGCATCCGGCGAGGGCGGCCAGCACACCCATGTTGACGAAGACGAGGAAGGTGACCCGCCGGTCCTTGACGCCCGACAGTTTGGCGGCTGCCTTGTTGCCGCCCAGTGCGTACACGTGCCGCCCCACCACGGCGTTGCGCATCACGTAGCCCAGGCCGATCAGCAGCGCGCCCATCACCAGCATCACGACGGGCACCCCGTGGAAGCTGGCCAGGGTGAGGGTGAAGGCGACGACGGCGGCGGCCAGGGCGACGCACTTGGCGATCCACAGGCCGCGCGGCAGTGCCTCCAGTTCGTAGGCCGTCTGCCGTCTGCGGTCGCGGCGTTCGCGCAGCAGGAGCAGTACCAGGGCGAGCAGTCCGAGCACCAGGGTGGGGTTGTGGTACTGGGTGTAGGGGCCCATCTCGGGGATGAAGCCCTTGGCGAGGTTCTGGAAGCCGCCGGGGAAGGGCGAGAGCGAGCGGCCCTCCAGCACGATCTGGGTGAGCCCGCGGAAGAGCAGCATCCCGGCCAGCGTCACGATGAAGGACGGGATGCCGACGTAGGCGATGAAGAAGCCCTGCCAGGCTCCGGCGACCGCGCCGATCAGCAGGCAGAGGGCCAGCGCGAGCCCCCAGGGCATGCCGCCCTTGACCATCATGACGGCGGCCATGGCGCCGACGAAGGCCACCAGCGAGCCGACGGACAGGTCGATGTGCCCGGCGATGATGACGATCATCATGCCCATGGCCAGGATGAGGATGTAGCCGTTCTGCTGGATGAGGTTGGAGACGTTGTTGGGCAGCAGCAGCGTGCCGTCGGTCCAGATCTGGAAGAGCACGGCGATCAGGACGAGCGCCGTGAGCATGCCGTACTGACGCATGTGGCCGCGCACGTTGTCCAGCAGCACGGCCCCGGCCGAGCGGACGGCGGGCGGCAGGTGCGGGGGCAGGTCGGACTGCGGGGGCTGGGTGGTGGTGGTCATGGCGGGCCTCAGTCTCTGTCGTCGGGCCGGGCGCCGGTGGCCGCCCGGTCGCGGGTCATGTGGCGCATGAGGACTTCCTGGCCTGCGTCGGCCCGTGCGAATTCGGCGGTCAGGCGGCCCTCGGCCATCGTGTAGATGCGGTCGCACATGCCCAGCAGTTCGGGCAGTTCGGAGGAGATGAACAGCACGGCCTTCCCCTGGGCGGCGAGCTGGTCGATGACGGTGTAGATCTCGTACTTGGCGCCCACGTCGATGCCGCGGGTCGGCTCGTCGAGGATCAGCACCTGCGGATCGGCGTGGATCCACTTGCTGAGCACGACCTTCTGCTGGTTGCCGCCGGAGAGCCGGCCGGTCTGCTCGTGCACGGTCGGCGCCTTGATGTTCATGGAGCCGCGGTAGCGTTCGGCCACCGCTCGTTCCTGGTGCTCGTCCACGACGCCCCGCCGGGCCATGCCGCTCAGGGACGCGAGCGAGATGTTGCGGTTGATGGTGTCGATCAGGTTGAGGCCGTAGCGCTTGCGGTCCTCGGTGACGTACGCGATGCCCGCCTCGATCGCCGCGGGCACCGTCCTGGTCCGCACCTCGCGCCCGGCGACCCGCACGGTGCCGGACTCGTAGCGCCCGTAGGAGCGGCCGAAGACGGACATGGCCAGTTCGGTACGGCCGGCTCCCATCAGCCCCGCGATGCCGACGATCTCGCCCCGGTGCACGGTCAGCGACGCGTCGTCGACGACCTTGCGCTGATGGTCGACGGGGTGCCGTACCGTCCAGCCCTCGATCTGCAGCGCGGTGGCCGCCTCGCCCTCGTACCGGGTGCGGTCGGGGAAACGGTGGTCGAGGTCGCGGCCGACCATGCCGCGGATGATGCGGTCCTCCGACAGCTCGGGCGGGTCGCCGGGCCGCTCCCTCACGGTCAGCGTCTCGATGGTGCGGCCGTCGCGCAGGATGGTGACGGTGTCGGCGATGCGGCGGATCTCGCCCAGCTTGTGGGAGATGACGATGCTGGCGATGCCCTGTTCGCGCAGCTGCAGGATCAGTTCCAGCAGGCTCGCGCTGTCCTCGTCGTTGAGGGCCGCGGTCGGCTCGTCCAGGATGAGCAGCCGCACCTCCTTCGACAGCGCCTTGGCGATCTCCACCAACTGCTGCTTGCCCACGCCCAGGTCGGCGACCGCGGTCTGCGGGTTCTCGCGCAGCCCCACCCGCCGCAGCAGCTCGGTCGCCCGGCTGAGGGTGGCGTTCCAGTCCACGACGCCGCGGCGGCCGGCACGCTGCTCGTTGCCGAGGAAGATGTTCTCGGCGACGGACAGGAACGGTACGAGCGCCAACTCCTGATGGATGATGACGATGCCGCGGGCCTCGCTCGCCCGGATGTCCTTGAAGGCGACCGGCTCGTCCCGGAAACGGATCTCGCCCTCGTAGCTGCCGTGCGGGTGGACGCCGCTGACCACCTTCATCAGCGTCGACTTGCCCGCACCGTTCTCGCCGCAGACCGCGTGGATCTCACCGGGGCGCACGGTCAGGTCGACGCCGGACAGCGCGGTGACGCCGGGGAAGGTCTTGGTGATGCCCCGCATGGTGAGGACGGGGCGGGTGCCGTCGGCGCTCACCGGAGCTGCTCCTTGGTGAAGTAGCCCTCGTCGACGAGGAGCTGGGTGTTCTTCCGGTCGACGGAGACCGGCTTGAGCAGGTAGGCGGGCACGGTCTTCTTGCCGTTGTCGTAGTCGGTGACGTTGTTGACCTGCGGTTTCTTCCCGGTGAGGACCGCGTCGCCCATCTGGACCGCCTGCTTGGCGAGTTTGCGGGTGTCCTTGAAGACGGTCTGCGTCTGCTCCCCCGCCACGATGGACTTCACGGAGGCCAGCTCGGCGTCCTGCCCGGTGACGACGGGCAGCGGATGGCGCTTGGTGCCGTAACCGGCGCTCTTGAGGGCGGACAGGACGCCGATGGAGATGCCGTCGTAGGGGGAGAGCACCGCGTCCACGTCGGCGTTGCCGTAGTTCTTGCTGATCAGGTCGTCCATGCGCTTCTGGGCGGTACCGCCGTCCCAGCGCAGGGTGGTGGCCTGGTTCATCCGCGTCTGCTTGCTGCGCACCACGAGCTGGCCCGTCGCCAGGTAGGGCTTCAGCTTCTTCATCGCGCCGGTCCAGAAGAACTTGGTGTTGTTGTCGTCGGGCGAACCGGCGAACAACTCGATGGTGTGGTGCTCGTCGCTTCCCTCTGCGGGCTTCTTCAGCCCGAGGCGGTCGAGGATGTACTGGCCCTGGAGCTCGCCGACGCGCTCGTTGTCGAACGAGGCGTAGTAGTCGACGTTCTTCGTCCCGAGGATCAGCCGGTCGTAGGAGATCACCGGGATGTGCGCCTCGGCCGCCCGGGAGAGCACGTCGGTGAGGGCGGACCCGTCGATGGCGGCGACCACCAGCAGCCGGTGCCCCTTGGTGATCATGTTCTCCAGCTGGGCGACCTGGTTCTCGACCTTGTCGTCCCCGTACTGGAGATCGGCCTGGTACCCGGCGCTGCGGAACTGCTTCGCCATGTTCTTGCCGTCGGCTATCCAGCGCTCGGAGGACTTGGTGGGCATGGCGATGCCGACGGTGCCGCCCTTGCCCTTGTCGGGCTGGTAGCGGCTGCCGCCGCGGGCTTCCTGGCCGCAGGAGGTCAGCCCGGCGACGAGCGCCGCCGCCAGCAGCGCGGCAGCCGCGACGCGGCGTCTGCGGGTAGGCATGGGGTCAGTTCCCTTCGTGGGACGCGGCGTGCGGGGTCGGGGTCGAGGCCGGGGCCCGCCCGGCGTCGTCGTGCGGGAAGCGGCACAGCGTGCCCGGCGCCCGCGAACCGAGCGGCGACATCCGGCCGTCGGCACCGTGCCGGGCCAGCAGGTCGAGGGCGAGCCGGCCCCGGCGTACCCGCTCGCGTGCCGTCTCCAGCACGGCCTGGCGCAGATGGTGGCCGGAGGGGTAGATGCCGGGCGCCTTGGCCAGCCCGAACTTCAGGTAGAGCGGCGCCCCGCGCCGGATCAGCTCGGAGAGCTCGTACATCCGCACGTAGCCGCCGAGATCGTCGGGGGCCTCGATGTACATGTCCAGGGGGGCGGCGCTCACCCGGCGGATCTCCGTGAGGTGGGCGAGGGTCAGATCGCTGGGCACGTTGAGCGAGTCGGCGCCCAGCCGCTCGTGGACGGCGTACGAGGCGGGGTTGACCGGGCCGATCAGCGCGGAGACCTTCAGCGTCGTCCCGGCCGGCAGCACCCCGGCGGCGCGGGCGCGGTGCAGTGTCCACAGCACACCCTCGTCGGCGACCAGCAGGCAGCGCACGCCCAGTTCGGTGGCGCGCACCGCGTCCTCGACGCAGCCGGCCAGCGCGCTGTGCCCGCGCGCCCGCGGCCCGGCGCCGCCGGAGTCGGTGCGGGTGGCGGCGCCGGTGTCCCAACTGCCGCGCGGGCCGGTGAACAGGCACAGCTCCACCTGGCGCGCGGCACACGCCTCGACCATCTCGGTGATCTCGGCGTCGGTGAGCATCCAGATGCCGCTGCCCTGGCTGATGCGGTGCAGCGGTACGTCGAGCCGCGCGGACTCCTGCAGTACGACAGCCAGCGCCTCGGGTCCCTCGCAGGACGGCACTTCGGTGCGCCACAGGCCCCCGTCGGGGAAGGCGTGCGGGGAGGAGTCACCGGGCTCGGGCGTCGGCGTGGGCAGCCCGAGGGCGGTGAGAGCGGGTTCGCCGGGAGGGCGGACAGTGGTGGTCACGAAGCTCCTTCGGTTGCGGGGCTGTCAGGGGTGGAGCAGGACCTTGCCGACGGCAGGGTCGCCGCCGCCCGTCAGCGCGACGGCGCGCTCGGCCTCGCGCAGCGGCAGCCGGTGGGTCACCAGCGGCAGCGGATCGAGCAGTCGGCAGGCGAACGCGCGCACGGCGTACGCCCAGGCCGCAGGCGGGGCGCCGAAGACGGTGTGGACCTCCACCTGGCCCAACACGAGCGCGGCCGGATCGAGCCCGGTGTCGTCGGCGGGCGGCAGGCCGGTCAGCACGAGCCGCCCACCGCGCCGCAGCAGCCCGGCGGCCTGCCCGGCGGCGCCGGGCGCCCCGGCCGCCTCGACGACGGTGTCGAACCCGCCGGAAGCGGGCGTCTCCCGGTGGTGGCGGTGGACCGTGACGCCGAAGGACTCCGCGAGCCGGGCACGCTCCGGGCGGGCCCCCACCATCAGCAGCTCGGCGGGTGAGCTCGCGGCCAGCAGCCGGGCCGCGAGCATGCCGAGCGTGCCGTCACCGACGACGGCCACCCGGTCCCCCGGGCGAACCCGGGCCCGCAGCGCGGCGGCGGCCACACACGCGGCGGGCTCCAGCAGCGCCGCCGCGTCCAGGTCCGCCTCCTGGGGCAGCGCATGCAGCAGCCTCGCCGGGAGGGTGACCGTGGGGGCCATGGCGCCGGGCTCGGTGAAGCCGGTCTCGGCGTACCCGGCGGTGCACAGCGTGGTCTCGCCCGTGTGGCAGCGCTCGCACACCTGGCAGTTGCGGAACCCCTCCCCCACCACCTTGCGGCCCGCCAGGCTCCGGGGCACCCCCGCGCCGACGCAGGCGATGGTGCCCGACCACTCGTGACCCGGAGTGACGGGGTACCGGGCGTACGGGGCAGGACGGTTGCCCTGGAACAGCTCGCGGTCGCTGCCGCAGACGCCGACCGCGTGGATGCGGACCTGGGCCTCGCCGGGCCCGGGCGGGCGCGGGGTGTGCGGGACGAGACGGACGGTGCCCGGCGCCTGGAGCACCACGGCGGGACCGTCACCCGTTGTCCCCGTCACCGGCCGCCGCCCGCGGGGGTGCGGGTCTCCCAGCCCTCGGCCCACAGGTCGAAGTGGGCCCGCTGCTGGGGGAACTCGGCCGCCGCGTCGACGTCCAGCTCCACTCCGAGGCCGGGCGCGTGCGAGAGGGCGAAACAGCCGGTCTCGGGGTCGACCTGCGGCCCGCCCTTGACGACCTCGTGGATCTGGGAGTCGGCGAAGTCGTTGAAGTGCTCCAGGACTTTGAAGTTCGGGGTGCTGAAGCCGACCTGGAGACTGGCGGCGGTCAGCACGGGGCCGCCGACGTTGTGCGGGGCCACAAGCATGTAGTGGGTCTCGGCGGTGGCGGCCAGCTTGCGGGTCTCGGCGATGCCGCCGAGGTGGCCCAGGTCGGGCTGAAGGATGTCGGCCGCCTGGCTCTCCAGCAGCTCCCGGAACTCGGCCCGGTCGTGGATGCGCTCCCCGGTCGCCACCGGTGCCTCCACCTTCTCGGCGACCTTGGCCAGCGCCTTGAGGTTCTCCGGCGGCACCGGCTCCTCCAGCCAGGCGGGCCGGAAGGGCGCCATCTCGCGGGCCAGCCGCATGGCGGTGGCGGGGGCGAACCGGCCGTGCATCTCCAGCATCAGCTCGGCCTGCGGCCCGATCGCGTCGCGGACCGCCTCGATGAGCGAGACCGCCTCCCGGGTCTCCTGGTAGGAGAGTTCGAGGTGGCCGGTGCCGAACGGGTCGATCTTCAGGGCGCGGTAGCCGCGGGCCATGACCGCCTTGGCCGCCTGGTGGTAGGCCTCGGGGGTGCGCTCGGTGGTGTACCAGCCGTTGGCGTACGCCGGCACCTGGTCGGTGACGTTGCCGCCCAGCAACTGCCAGACGGGCACGCCCAGTGCCTTGCCCTTGATGTCCCAGCAGGCCGTCTCCACACAGGCGATGCCCGACATCACGATCTCGCCGGCCCGCCCGTAGTCGCCGTACTTCATGCGGCGCACCAGGTCCTCGGTACGGAACGGGTCCGAGCCGGCGATGTGGTTGACCTCGGCCTCGCGCAGGTAGCCGAGCAACGCGTCGGTATGGCCCAGCATCCGCGTCTCCCCCACGCCCGTGAGGCCCTCGTCGGTGTGGACCCGGACGTAGGTCAGGTTCCGCCACGGGGTTCCGACCACATGGGTGCTGATGCCGGTGATACGCACGAGAGCCGCTCCTGTCGCCCACTGCCACGGTGTGTTCGAAATTTCGTCAGACGTTCGAAATCGCGTGGGTGACAGTAGGGAGGGCCATAGGGGGTGTCAATGGCCGGGACGCGTCTTTGTGTGCGGTCCCGTTGGCGCGTGCGCGACCGCACCCGGGTCGGCGCTCATGTCGAGGTGCCGCGCCCGGGCTCGCGTCCGACAGACGTGTGCCCCGGGTACCGGTGGCACCCGGGGCGCGTCAGGGACGGGGAGTGATGCTGCTGTGGAGGCGGTACCGGCTCGGCTCCTGGCCGTCGCGCGGGGGACGCAGCCGGACGGCGACCGGGCCCGCGAAGCTGAAGTGGCGCTGGGCGGCGTGCCGTCGCACCTCGGAGGCGAGCCGCTCGCCCACGGCCGAGGCGTCGTCCGCCAGCCGCGCGTAGCTGTCGGCGGGGAGCTCCAGCACGAAGGAGTTGGGCACCACGGTGCGACCCCGGCCCACGATCACGGCATGCGTGTCGCACTCGCGCCGCAGCACCCCCACCACCTCGACGGACTCCTCCTCACGCCCGCGGCGCAGCAGCCCCCACAGGGAGGAGGAGATCCGTTCCATCCTGTTCTCGACGTCGTGCAAGAAGCCCATCGCTCCCGGTTGCCCGCTCCCGCGCCCCGCTATGTCCCCCCGAACGGGTGGTGTCTCCCGTCCGAGGTCGACGGCGCCCCGGGTGAAGGCGGCGCCGATCCGGGGGCGCGGGGACAACCGGGCCACGCGGGCTGCGGGCCTCAGCTCCGGTGGGCCTCGGTGTGCAGACCCAGGGCCTGGGCCAGTTCCTGCACATTGCGGTACCGGCCGTCCGCCGGGAGCCCGGCCACCAGGTCCACGAGCCGGTCGGGCGCGTGCTCGGACCGCAGCGCGTCCAGGACCTCCTCGCGTCCGGTGGGGTAGAGGTGACGGCCCAGGTACTGCGCCATCTCGGAGCGCAGTTCCACGTCGCGGGGGCTCATCCCGTCCGGGGTGCCGCCGGTGCGCAGGGCGCGGGGATCGCGTTCGGCCTCGGGCTGGTCCTCGGCCGAGGGCTCCATCTCGCGCGCTTCCTCCCGGTTGGACCGCAGGTCGCCCTGAAGCCGCTTCTTGGCCTCGTCGTCCCGGATCGGACCGTTCTTGTCGTTCTCCTGCATGGTGTGCTCCTTACGTGCTGAGCAGACAGAAGGAGGCGCCCTTGGGGTCACGGAGGGTCACCGTCCGCCCCAGAGGTCCGTCCCGGGGCGGGGTGACGACCTCGCCACCCTCCCGTTCTGCGGCGTCGACCGCCGCGTCGAGGCCGGGTACCCGGAAGTACGGCTCCCATCGCGTCCGGATGCGCGGATCGGGCGGCGACTCCAGCGCGCCACCGCGCAACCCGGCCACCGGCTGCCCGGCCAACCGTACGACGATCTCGTCGTACTGCTCCTCGTAGGTGACGCCGTGGCTGGGATCGTCCATCCAGTCGAAGATCTCCCCGTAGAAGACGGCAGCGGCGAAGGCGTCCCGGGTGTGGAGCTGGAGCCAGGCGGGCGCCGGGCCCGCGCCCACGTGCCAGGAGGCGGGCCCGTCCCCCTGCCAGAGCCCGAAGGGCGCGCCCCACTGGTCCGCCGCGATGACGGCACGGCCGCCGCCTTTGCGCAGGGGGCCGACGGCGACGGTGGCGCCGCGCTCGGCGATGCGCTCGGCGACCAGGTCGGCGTCGGCCACCTGGAAGTACACCGACCAGCGCTCGGCCTCGGGACCGGCGTCCTCGGCGAGCTGGTTGAAGCCGGCCACGGGCTGTCCGTCCACCGTGGCGATGCGCGAGTCGGGGCCGTCGTCCCATCCCTGGAACTTCCAGCTCAGCACGGGTCCGTAGAACTCTTCGGCGGCCCGTTGATCGGGGGTCATCAGACTCACCCAACAGGGCACTCCGCCGACCGAAGCCATGTGTCCGCCTTCCTGCTGCGTGCTTCCCTCTGCATGGGGCATGCCGGGGTGCTCCACTCAGGGTACCTATCGGCGCAAGAAGGGCATAACGGGCAGAACGCGGTACAGAGCGACGCGTACGGTCACGGCGCGCTACCCACCGCCCGAGGGGGCGTCCGCCCAGGGCAGACGCCCCCTCGAAGGAGGGCTCAGCGCTCCAGCCGGAAGGTGGCGATCTCCCAGGGCCGCAGCCGCACGGTCGCGCTGTCGCCATCGCGGTCGAGGCCCTCACCGGTCGTCTGCCCGGGCGCCGTGGCGCGGCCCAGCAGGTCGCACCGTTCCACGGCCCGCAGGCCCGGCAAGGAGAGCCGCGCCGTCACCGGATGCGGGGTCTGTGCGACGACCCGCGCCTGGAGCCGGCCCTCCGCACGCTCCCGCAGCGAGGTGAGCACGACGCCGTCGCCCGTCACACGCAGCCCTTCCGCGGGGGCGGGCAGCTCCGTCGCGGCGGGCGCGGTGCCGTGCAGGGCCGTCAGCGGATGCCGGAAGGCCTCGGCGGCGGCGTGGACGTCCGCCTCGTGCCACTCCCCGGCGTACGGCAGCAGGCCGAAGGTGACCGTGCGCTGTCCGCGGCACTGGGCCTGCGGAGTGGGGAACTGGCCCCCGGCCGGTTCGTCGCGCCACACGTGCCGGTTGCGGGACATCTGTCCGGTCGACCGCAGCAGGGTCAGCGCCAGTTCGGTGCCGCCGTCGACGAGTTCGTACTCGGTGGCGTGCTCCAACAGCACCGCCGCGCCGCCCGCCGCGACGAACGCGGAGGCGGGGAACGTCGGCAGGGGCTCCTCCCCGAAGCCGCCCTCCGCCGTGAGCCCGCGCGGCACGACGGCGAACTGGCCCTCCCCGTACGACGTCTCGGCGCGGCGCGGCAGAGGTACGTGCAGGCGGACGCGGTGGTCTTCACTGCGGTTGTCGAACGCGAGGGCCAGCCGCACGAAACGTTCGCCCGCACGGAGTTCGACGCGGGTCGTCACGGTGGTGGGTTCGGTGGCGGAGCTCCGGCCGTCCGCGGCGAAGTCCCCGGCCGCGGGCCAGGCGTAGCGGCGGGTGATCTCGAAGGCGCCGGTCAGCGGCCCGGCGGCGGACCGGTGGACGGTGACCTGCTCGGGCAGGGCGACCAGCAGGTCGTGGGCGGGCGGCGCGTAGTTGTAGGTGTCGCCCAGGTCGCCGCCGTCCACCACCCGCCCGGCGCCGGCGAGGGAGACACCCTCGTCCGTAAGGGCGGTGAAGGTGCCGTCCTCGGCGATCTCCACCCGCAGCAGGCCGTTGGTCAGGGCGGAGTCCTCGGCCCGCACGGGGTGCGCCGGGGCGGGAGCGGAGCCGGGGACCGCGCGGAGCGCGGTGTGGCCGAGCGCCGGTGCCGTCACCGGCGCTGCGACCCGCTGCCGGGGCTCCGCCTCGATGACGACCCGCCATGCCTCCGCGGCCCTGGCGCCGTCGAGCGCGGCGCGCACCTCGGCGACGTCGAAGGGGAGCGCGCTCCTGCGGGCCACGGTGAAGTGCAGCAGCCGCTGCTCGGGCACCACCCGCCAGGCGGTGATCTCCTGCCCGTACAGTTCGCTGCCGTGCACCCGGGCGAGCACGGTCGGCAGCCGCTCGGCGGGCACCGTGTCGTCCGCCAGCAGCACGGGGGCCGCCGCGAGGTGCTGCGCGGGGTGCACGGTGCCGTCCGCGCCGACGAGGTGGACGGGCCCTTCCCCGGCCACGTCCAGCTCCACCACGTCGGTGCGGCGGGCGGGCGTCGGGTTGAGCAGCAGGTGGCCGTCGTGCGGGACGCGGGTGGCCAGGGGCGCCCCGGCCATGTCCCGTACGGCCAGGCCGAGCTGTTCCGCCTCGGCGATGCGGGCGGCGACCTGCTGTGCCGTCTCGTCGCAGCCGCAGCCGGTGACCGAGTCGTGGCAGGACACCTCGACCAGCCGGTCCCAGGCCATGTCCAGGAAGCGCTCGGCGGCGCCGTCGAACCAGAGCGCTGCCAGTGGCTCGGCGTAGCGTTCGACGGCGCGCTCGGCCCGCCCCATGGCCTGCTTGAGCGGGGCGCGGACGGACAAGACGCCGGGCAGGATGTTGGCCCGCGCGTGGCTGCGCAGCTCGCCGTGGACCGCGCGCAGCCCCGCCACGCCGGTGGGCTGGGCCGCGAAGTACTCGGCCAGGGTGGCCAGTCGGAGCCGCACCCCCTCGTCTGCCGCGTTGTGCCGCTCCAGCAGATCGGCGAGGTCGGCGGCGGGTGCGGTGTGGTCGGAGCCGTACATGGCCAGGATCGGCGAGCCGTCCGGGCGCCAGGGCCGCAGTTTGGCGGCGACGGCGCGGGCCCGCTCGGCGACCTTGGCGGGGTCGTCGAAGAGTCCGGCGGCGCTCCCGTAGCCGCCCGCGGCCAGGTACTCGGTGCGGATGGCGCTGCCGTCGGGTGCGGTCCAGGCGAAGACGTGGCTGTCCACGGCGGCGGGCACGCCCCGCCACACGCAGGCGTGTTCGAGGCCGGCGCCGCGCAGGATCTGCGGCATCTGCGCACAGTGCCCGAACATGTCGGGCAGGTAGCCGACGGGCATCGCCGCACCCGTCTCCTCGCTGCGCCGCAGCCCCAGTTCCAGGTTGCGGACGATGTTCTCCCCCGAACACAGGAACTCGTCCAGCAGGATCTGCCAGGGCCCCACCGCCAGCCGCCCCTCCTCGACGAGCGACGTCAGCCGCTCGCGCTGTTCGGGGCGCACCTCGAGGTAGTCGTCGACCGCGACGGCCTGCCCGTCGAGGGTGAAGCGCTGCCGCGAATCGTCCGCCATCCGCTCCAGCACCGTGTCCAGCAGCCCGACCAGCTGCAGGCGGAACTGCTGGAAGGGCAGATACCACTCCCGGTCCCAGTGGGTGTGCGGAACGATGACGAGCTCGTCGGGGATCGCTGCGGTGCCGGTCATGCGGATGCTGCCTCTCCTTCGCAGGGGAGCCGGTGGCGGGCCGCGTACGCGGCGACGGCCCGCTGGGCGGTACGCAGGTCCTCGGCGGCGCCGGCCACGCCGGTGGCGGGCGGCGTGCCGTCGGTGACCATGGAGTGGAAGGCGACGAGCTCCTCCTCGAACGCCTCGGTGACCGAGCGGTACTCGGCACGCCGCTCGGTGTGCGGCCCCTCGCCGGGCCCGACAGCCGTCTCGGTGAGCACGGTGGGCGCGTTCATCAGGTACGGGGAGGGGAAGGCGGCTTCGAGTGTGCCGCTCTCGTGGTGGACTGCGAAGGTCTCCCGGTAGGCGGCGTGTCCGGGCAGGAAGTGCCAGCGGACGGCGTACCGGGCACCGCCGGGCAGGCCGCCCGACAGCTCCACCGAGCCGGGGCCCGCCGCCGACGCGCCCCAGGTGGCGGCCAGTTCGACGCTTTCGGGTCCGCCTGTCGTCATCCGCAGCAGGGACAGGTCGTGGCTGATGGAGCCGATGACGACGTGGTAGAGGGAGCGCATCGCCGCGGTGGCGCCGCTGCCGAGCGCCGCGTCGGTCAGCGCCGCACCCCTCGCCCGGAGGGCCGCGAGGACGTCGGCGTCCAGGTCGGCGGCGGGGGCGGGCAGGCGGGCGAAGGCCAGTTGGTCACCGCCGGTGGGGTGCAGGACGCACACCTCGGCGGAGCGGACGGCGGCGGGGCCGCCGGCCTGGTCGAGGAGCGCGGCCAGGCGCCGGGCCGCGGGATCGTACTGCTTCATGTAGCCGACCATCAGCCGCGGCCCGCGCCGCCCGGCCTCCTCCGCCTCCTCGATCCGGGCGGCCTCGGCGCGGGTGAAGGCCAGCGGCTTCTCGCACAGCGCCGCGTACCCGGCGCGCAGCGCCGCCTCGGCAGCGGGCCCGTGCGATCCGGACGTGAGCAGGAGCACGGCGTCGAAGCCGCCCCTGTCCAGCAGCCCTTCGATGTGCGGATGCCGGTCCCGGGGCGGTACGCCGTACCGGGTGCCCGACTCGGCGAGGGCGCCCGGCGACAGGTCGCACAGCGCGGTGATCCGGAACAGGTCGCTGCGCCGCTCCAGCAGCGGCAGGTGCGCTGTCCGGGCGATGGCGCCCAGCCCGGCGACGGCGACCCGCAGTCGGGACGGCGGGGAAACGGTGGTCATCGGTCACCGGCCTTTCCGGCACCTGGACTCCGCCAGGCGCACAGCCCGCTTCGGGAGGACGGCCCACTTCAGGTGCACAGCGCGATCACCTCGCATGTGAAGGTCTCCAGCCGGTGGATGCCCGCCCCCTGACCGGCCGGCAGGCGCACGGAGCCGCCCCGGACGACGGCGCGGCTCCCGTCGGGCCGCACCAGCACGGTGCCGTCGGCGTCCAGGGCGAGCAGTTCGTCGCCGTACCGCAGCAGGACGGGCGCGTCCGGTGCGGCGGAAACGGCGGTGTGTCCGGCGGCGAGCCCGGCCAGGACGGCGTCCGGACCACGGCCCCGGCCGGGCTCGCACAGCACCCAGGTGGTGGGCGCGCCGAGGGGACGGCCCTCGTCGGGGCGGTGGAAGTCGCTGCCGCCGAGGGGTACGGTCTGCTCCCCCCAGGCGCGGGCCCAGGCCAGCGGGGCGCCGTGCCGCCGGTCGGTCCAGGTGTGGTGCCACACCTCGGCGTGGCGGGGCCGCCGCGCGGTGAAGGGCAGTTCCCAGGCGCAGTCGTCGGCCAGCGGGTGGTTGACGGACAGCAGGCCGCCGCCGTTCTCCGCCTGGGTGAGCCACGCGTCGGCGGGGCGGCGGAAGTCGATCCAGCCGGTGTCGCCGAACACGTTGGCGTGCCCGAGGTCGGTGGTGACCTCCTGGCCGGGCAGCAGGGCGATCCCCTGGCGGGATCCGGCCGCCGCCAGGTGCGGGTGGTGGCTGACGGTGTTGTGGTCGGTGACCGCGAGGAAGTCCAGCCCCTCGGCGGCCGCGCACCGCGCCAGCTCGTCGACGGTGAGGGCCCCGTCGCTGTGCAGGGTGTGGGCGTGCAGGTCCCCGGCCAGCCAGGTGGCGCCGTCCGCTGCCGGTACGGTCCGCCGTGGCCGCCGCTCCCCCGCGGGCAGCGGCGGCGGGTACCGCACCTCGGGCGCGGCAGGGGCCCGTCGCACCGCCCGTGCCCGTACCTCGTAGGGCAGGCCCGCGGGCGGCACCCGGTGCAGCCGGAGCAGCACATGCCAGGTGCCGCCCGTCAGCGGTCCCGGCAGGTAGCCGGGGGTGGCCCAGGCCGGGGTCACGGTGAAGGTGTCGCGGGCGCCGCCGGACCAGCCGCGGAAGCCGCCGTCGGGGCCGAGGAGTCCGAGATCGAGGACGCCCGCCGCGCGCGGGTACGTCAGGGTGACCGTCAGGGCGCCGGCGCCGTCCGCGAGCTGTACCGGCAGGGCGCGCAGCACGTCCCGGGCGCGGTCCTCCATCGTCCAGGTGCCGCGGTGCACCTGCTCGCCACCGGCCCTCAAGCGGGCACCTGAGCGGCGCCGGGGGCGGCCGGGGCGGCGGCCAGGAGAGTGCCGTCACGGTAGAGGAGGGCCCGGTCGGCGCGGGGCACGGCCCAGCTTCGGACGCCGGTGACGGGCTCGTGCTCCTCCGGGACGACGACCTGTGCGCTGCTGCCGCCGTCGCACTCCAGGGTGACCAACTGCGCGCTGCCCAGGTTCTCCACGACGGAGACGGTGCCCTCCAGCGCCCCCTCGACCGGCTCGTCCGACCACCGCAGGTACTCGGGGCGGATCCCGTAGACGACCTTCTCACCCCCCTCGACGAGGTGGGCGGCGCCGTCGGGCACCGGGAGTCTCCGGCCGGCGACGCGGACCGCACCGCCGCCGTCAAAGACCTCGCCGTCGAGCAGGTTCATCGGGGTCGAGCCGATGAAGGAGGCGACGAAGGTGCCGGCGGGGCGGCGGAAGATCTCGGTGGGGGTGCCGACCTGGCGCAGCTCGCCGCTCTCCATCACGGCGATACGGTCGGCCAAGGCCAGCGCCTCCGCCTGGTCATGGGTGACGAAGACGGTGGTCACGCCCAGTTCCCGCTGGAGCTTCTTCAAGAAGGTGCGGGCCTCCAGACGCATCCGGGCGTCGAGGTTGGACAGCGGCTCGTCGAAGAGGAAGACCTCGGGGTGGCAGGCCATCGCGCGGGCGAGGGCGGCACGTTGCTGCTGACCGCCGGAGAGCTGACCGGGCCGGCGGTCCGTCAGATGGCCCAGACCCAGTTCCCCGGCCGTCTCGCGGGCCTTGGCGACGCGGTCGGCCCTGCCCACCTTCTTGATCTTCAGGGGGTAGGCGATGTTCTCGGCCACGGTCATGTGCGGGAAGAGGGCGTAGTCCTGGAAGACCATGGCGACGTCCCGGTCGCCGGGCGGCAGCGCGGTCACGTCCCGCCCACCGAGGTGGACGCTGCCGCCGGTGGCGTCCTCCAGCCCGGCGATGGTGCGCAGCAGCGTGGACTTGCCGCATCCGGAGGGGCCGAGCAGGGCGAAGAACTCGCCGTCGCGGACGGTCAGGTCGAGGCCGCTGAGCGCCTGTACGCCGCCGGGGTAGACCTTGGCGAGCCGGTTGAGCGTGATGTCTGCCATCAGGCCTTGATCCCTCCGTGGAAACGGAATCCGTAGCGGCGGCTGACGAAGAGGAACATCAGCACGACCGGCAGGGAGTACAGCAGCGAGAAGGTGGAGATGAGGGCCAGATCGGGCTGGCCGCCCTCGGTGTAGAAGGTGTACATGACCACTGCGGCGGGCGACTTGCCGGGCGAGCGCAGCAGCAGGAACGGGATGAGGAAGTTGCCCCACACCTGGGCGACGGCCCACACGCCGACGGTCGCCAGCCCGGGACGGACCACCGGGACAACGACGTCCCGCAGCACGCGCAGCGGCGAGGCGCCGAAGACCCGCGCCGACTCCTCGTAGGAGCGCGGCGTGGTGTCCATGAAGTCCTTCAGGATGAAGATGGCGGCGGGCAGCAGGCCGCCGGTCAGCACGAGGACGACGCCCAGGTAGCTGTCGACCAGGTCGAGTTCGGCCGCCAGCAGGAAGATCGGCACCATGGCGGCGGTGCCGGTGACGATGGAGGAGAGCAGCAGCAACGCGTACAGCAGTCCGTCGCGGCCGCGGAGGGGGACGCGGCTGAGCGCGTAGGCGGCCAGCGCGGAGAGGCCGACGACGAGCACGGCGCTGCCCACCGCCAGGATCAGCGAACTGGCCAGCGAGTCGACGGCGTTCGGGTTGTGCCACAGCCGCCGGAAGTTGGCGAGGGTGAAGTCGGGCAGGGACGCGGTGACGCCCGGGTGCCGGTCGAAGGGCGCGCTGGCCAGCCAGAGCATCGGCAGTGCGAAGAACGCCAGGGCGAGCGCGACCAGGAGGTAGGCGCCCACCCCGCGCAGCAGTGCGCCGACGGGGCCGTGACCGGTGGCCGCCGCCCGGGGCCGGTGGGCGCTCATACGGTCCCCTCCTTCGCGGCCGGCGCGCCCGTGACCGGGGCGGCCGGCTCCTTGCGGCTCTTGTTCTTCTGCCCCAGCAGCCGCAGATAGACCACGGCGACGACGAGGTTGATCAGCAGCATCAGGAACGAGAGCGCCGCGCCGTAGCCGAGTTCCCCGCTGCCCAGTGCCGTCTTGTAGATGTGGACGGGCAGCGTCTCGCTCGCCTTGTCGGGTCCCCCGGCGGTGATGAGGAAGGGTGTGAAGTCGTTGAACGTCCACAGGCTGATCAGCAGCAGGTTGGTCAGGATGTGGCCGCGGATGCGGGGGAAGACGACGTCGCGCAGTTGCTGCCCTCCGCTCGCCCCGGCCAGCCGGGCGGTCTCCAGGTGGGAGGCGGGCACGTTCCCGAGGGCAGCGCTGTAGAGCATCATCGAGAAGGCGCTGCCGCGCCAGATGTTGTAGACGGTGATCGACAGCATCGGGTGGTCCAGCAGCCACGCCGTACCCGGGGTGTGCAGCAGGGTGTTGAGGGTGCCGCCGTCGCGGTCGAGGAAGGCGATCCACAGGTACGCCACGACGGAACTCGGCAGGATCCACGCGAGCATGACCAGTGCTTCGAGAGTGGTCTTGAGCCAGCCGGTGCGCTCGCGCATCCACCAGGCGAGGGCGAACCCGAGACCTGCCTGGCCGATGACGGCGGAGCCCAGGACGAACAGCAGGGTCAGCCACAGGGAGTGGAGGAAGTCGGCGTCGCCGAGCGCCGTGGTGACGTTGTCGAGTCCGACGAAGGAGGGGTCGACGGCGGGGATGCCGGTGAGCCGGTAGTCGGTGGCGCCCAGGTAGAGCGTCCAGACGGCGGGCAGCACGAGGAAGAGGGCGATCAGGACGAGGGCGGGCGCCACGAAGGCGGCGGCGCGCCGCTTTCCGAGCCCGGCGGCGTCCTGTTCGGCCGTGCTTCGCGCACGGTCGGTACCGCCGCGTGCGCCGTCCGGGCCGCCGCGTGCGCCGCCCCGGGGACGGTCGGCTCCCTGCCCGTCGGGCTCAGCGGATGATGCGGTCGCTGCCACCGAGGACCTCCTCCAACTCCTTGCGGTACGCCCGTGCGGCGTGGGCGGGGTCCTTGCCGGACACGACCTGCGCGGTGGCCTCCTGCAGCGCCAGGGAGACGGCGGTGTAGGCGGCGAGCGGGGGCCGGAAGGTGGTGACGGGGAGCGCCTTGTCGGCACAGAAACGGAGCATGGGGTCGTGGTCGAGCACCGCGTCGTTGACGTCGTCCCGTTCGGTGATCATGGCGCTGTCGCCGAGCCGGGCCCGGAGCGCGGCGGCGGAGTGCAGCGCGGTCAGCAGTGCGAAGGCCTGGCGGGGGTGGCGGGTGTGCGGGTTGAGGACGTGGACGGAGCCGCCGGAGAGGCTGACGTGGTCGCGGCCGCCGAGCCCCGCCCCGGGGGCACGCGCCGGAACGAGCGCATACCCGACATCGTTGTCGCGGTTCTTCATGGCGGCGGTCCCGGTCCTGGGCGCGACGACGTCCCGCCAGAAGTAGTCGCCCTCGGCGAGGATGCCGAGCCGGCCCTCGGCGAACCGTTCGAAGGACTTGTCGCGCCCCTTCGCCTCCTGCTGGAGCTTCGGGTCCCCCAGACCGCTGCCGCCGTACACGTCCCGGTAGAAGCCCAGCACCGCACGGAGTTGCGGGGTGTCGCCGTACCAGCGGTCCCCCTTGGCGATCCACCCGCCCGCCCCGGCCAGCAGCGGCAGGACGCCCTGCATGGTGGTCGCCTCGCCCATGGCCGTACCGGCGTTGATCTGGAGCGGGGTCACGCCCTTGAGCCGCCTCAGCTTGCGGGCGGCCTCCAGGATGTCCCGCCAGCTGTCCGGCCGCCAGTCGGTGGGCAGCCCGGCCCGGCGGAAGAGCGGCTTGTGGAAGTAGAGGACCCGTGCGTCGGTACCGGCGGGTATCCCGTGCAGCCGGCCCTCGAACCGGGCCAGTGAGCGCACGTCGGGGCTGATCTGCGGCCAGCCCTCCCAGTCCGCCGCGCCCGCTCCCGCCACGTCCCGCAGCGGCTCGATGTACCGTGCCTGCGCGAACTCGCCCACCCAGATGCCGTCGATCCCCATGACGTCGGGGCCCGCATGGGCCTTCAGATCGAGTGCGAGCTTGGTCTTGTACTGCTCGTCGTCGACGCCGCTGGGCAGGAACTCGACGCGGACGTCGGTGCCCTCGGCCTTCTGCCGGGCGACGAACCGGGGGATGACCCACTTGGTGATCCAGTCCGCCTCGTCGGCGTTCTTGCCGCCGGAGACGGCGTTGGTGGCGACGGTGAGCGCCAGGCCGCTCCCGCCCGCTTCCCCGCGTGGATCGAGCGCGCTCCCGCAGCCCGCGAGCGCCGCCGAGCCCGCCCCGAGGACGGCGGCTCGCAGGGCGGTCCGCCGCGCGATGGCTCCCATCCGGTCCCCTCCTTGCGCCAGAGATCGTGCCGGAAGGTTGCAGGCTGGCACGGGGCCCGGATGACGTAAAGAGCTGTTGTCCTTACATCTTCGTCACGGCCCTCCCCGGGCTCCGCTCGCCGCCCCGGAGGCGTCACCGCCCCGTCCCGGCGCCTCGACGCCCCCGGCAGGACGCTGCCCCTCACATCGCGAGCCCCACGCCCCGGGCGGGGCGTGGGGCTCGCGATGGGATCCTGGGGCTCACGGGCGCCCGGCCGGCGGGCCGGGGCCGCCGCGTCAGCGCACGCGTCCCCTGGTGGCGCGGGCGGTGATGCGGTACGCCGCCCACAGAAAGGCGATCAGCGCGACGAAGATCCCGATGATCAGCAGGTAGAAGAGGCCCTTGAGCAGCGCGCCGAGGATCCCCAGCGCGATCGCCACCAGGACCAGGAACAAGAACAGCGCCATGTCTCCCTCACCTCCTCGGCTCAGCGGCGCGCCAGGCGGCGTTCGCCGCCCGCGCCCGGGGTGTACTCCAGCTCGTAGTGCGCGAAGACGGCTCCCTCGTCCTCGGCGGGCAGCACGTCGTCGGTCCCGAGGGACGGCGCGTCCTTCACCTGGCTCTTCGGGTAGGTGACCTTGAGGTACCGGGGGCCGACGGTGGCACCGGCCAGCGGTACGAAGACCAGGCGGTGACGCGTGGGCATCCCCACGGTCACGGTGGCGAAGGAGGGCTGGTCGGTGGCCGTGTCCACGTACACCGACTCCAGCGTGCCGATCCGGCTCCCGCTCTTGTCGACCACGTCGTGCCCGCGCCACTCCCGGATGTCGTCCGGTTCGAACATCGCATCCTCCACGTACGGGGGCCTGTTTCCATAGTGGCACCGGATCCCGCACGGCACCTGGTGGTCTGACCGGGCGGGTGCGCCGCTGGTACGGTCCTGAACCGCTCACAGCCAGGCTCCGCACGGCTCCGCACAGGCGGGGGGCGTATGGAGAAGCACGGCGGCAGGCCGGGCCGGCTCCCCGCGTGCCAGGGGCTTGTCGGATCGCGGGGGCCGGCGGGAGCGTGGGGGCTCCGGGCACTGCTCACGGCGGTGCTCGTCTGCTCGGTCACGGCCTGTGCCGCCCTGGCCCCGGGGAGCGCCCCCGATCCGGACCGGCGCACGACGGTACCGTCCGCCACGGCCGTCCCGAAGGGGGACGTCACCCTCACGCTCGCCTTCGCCGACGCCCCCGCGACGGTGGACGCGCTGGCCGCGGCCTCCCACAAGCGGCACCCGAACCTCACCATCGAGCCGCGCTGCACCCAGTTCGCCGTCGGCATGGACGACATCGCGGCCCGCGGCGACATCCTGGACCTGGGCCCGTACCGGGACGCGTACCGCTGGCGGGCGGAGTTCCCCGCCGCCTCGCTCGACCAGCTCACCGGCTCGGGGGCACGCGCCGCCCTGGGCAACCACCTGTACGAGTGCCGGCCGGACTGTCGATGACGGGCATCTACGACAACAAGGCGCCGGCCAGGAAGGCCGGCATCACCGGTCCGCCGCGCACCCTGGCCGATCCGCACTGATGCGTTCCGATCTGATCATCGCCGTCGGCGTGGTGCCCGCCTCGCTGGTGCTGTCCGGGCTGGCCGGGTACGCGCTGGGGACGATGCGGCTGCCGGGCGGCGACGGGGTGGCCGCCCTGTTCGTGGCGGGGCTGACGATCCCCGTCGAACTCATCGTGGTGCCGCTCTGGTTCGACCTGCGCGGTGTCGGTCTGACCGACTCCTCCCTCGGTGTGCTCCAGGTGGAGACCGCACTGTTCCTGCCGTTCAGCGTCTTCTGGATGCGTACCCACTTCCGCACCACGCCGCCCGAGCTGGTGGAGGCGGCGCGGATGGACGGGGCCTCCACGTGGACGGTGCCGGTGCGGGTGCTGCTGCCACCGGCGCGGCCCGCGCTGACCACGCTGGGCCTGCTGGTGTTCATGTGGTCGAGGAACCAGTTCCTGCTCGTACTGGTGCTGATCCAGGACGCGACCAAGCGCACCGCGCCGGCGGGGCTCGGCTTCTTCGTGGGGCAGAACAACACGGATGTGCCGATGCCGGCGGCGGGCACCGTCCTGGTGATGCTGTCCATCACGATCGTGTACGTGCTGTTCCAGCGGAGCTTCGTCGCGGGCCTGTTGCAGGGCGCCTTCAAGGGCTGAACCGGCCGGTCACGGCACTGATGTTCGAGTACCGGTCGCTCCTGCGCAGCCACTCGGCGCCGCGGCGCACTTCCTTCCGGCCGTTGCGGCCGAAAAGAGCGGGCGGGAGCGAAAGCCTCCGTTTCACCCGGCCGAGTTCACCCAGTGTTCACCGAACTGCCTGGAATCCGACACACTCGGTGAGTGACGATGGAGATCCCCCAGGCGTGACCGGTGACCGGGAGGAGGGACGATGCGGCGCAGCGTGACCACCGTACGGGCGTGCGTCCACGCCTTCGCTCTGCTGATCGCCCTGCTGCTGGCCGCCCAGGGAGCGAGCACGCTCGCTCCCCCCGGATCCGAGCGCACCTCCTCCGCCGCCGCGCAGGCCACCGGCCTCTCGGCGCCCGGCGAGGTCGAGCACGAGACCGCCCAGCAGGAGGCGCGCCGCACCGTCCGCGCTCCCACCGGGCCGCCGAACCCCGGGGAGCGCCCGCACCACGCCGCCTGCCGCCGGGCCCACTCGCTCGCGGCCGGCCACCCGTGCACACTGCCCGCCACGGGAAGCGCGGGCATACCGTGGAGCAGATCTGTCGAGGTCCCCGTCCTGCACCAGGTGTTCCGGCACTGAGACGCACCACGGCCGCCGCCGCCCGGTGACGCCCCTGCACGCCCTGTTTCCGTCGTTTCCCTCAGGGCGGTGACCGGCGTCCTGACCGGCTGCTTCCGGCTGCCGTCCACAGCTCACTCATCGCTGTCCCACCGGAACGCAAGGTCATCAACATGCGCTCTCTCATTCCGCACACCCGTGCCTTCGCCGCACGCGTCCGTGACCACGCCGACGAGGCCGTCAGCTACGGGAGGCTGGCACAGGGCCAGTCCCCCGAGGCGCTCTTCGTCACCTGCTCCGACTCGCGGGTGCAGCCCGCCGTCTTCACCGGGGCCCGTCCCGGGCAGTTGTTCGAACTGCGTACCGCGGGCAACGCCGTTCCCCCCTGCACGGCCGAACACGCCACCGGCGAGGCGGCCACGATCGAGTACGCGGTCCGGGTGCTGCACGTACCCGAGATCGTGGTGTGCGGGCACTCGCACTGCGGGGCGGTCGGCGCCCGGGTGCGCGGCGACGATCTGGCGGCCGCTCCCGCCGTCGACCGCTGGCTGGCAGCCCAGCTCGCCCCCGCCGCCGAACTCGCCGCCGACGACGACCGCGCCGCTGCCGACCTGACCGTCGCCGTACAGCGCCACGTGCGCGTCCAGTTGGCGCGGCTGCGCGGCTACCCGTGCGTCGCCGAGCGGCTCGCCGCGGGGCGGCTCACGCTGCGCGGATGGTTCTACGCCGTCGACACCGGCCAGGTGTCCGAACTGGACGCGCGCACCGACGCGTTCCTCCCGCTGTGAGGGGCCCCGCCATGACACGGACGAACTCCGAGCACGCCCCGCACACCGGGGCCACCACCGGCACCGCGGACGCCTCGCCGGCCGCCCGCCTCAACCCCTTCCGCAGCCGTGGCAGCCTGCGGGCCGACATCACCGCCTCGCTCGTCGTCTTCCTCGTCGCGCTGCCGCTGTGTGTCGGCATCGCCGTCGCCTCCGGTGTCCCGGCCGAACTGGGGCTGGTCACCGGCATCGTGGGCGGACTGGTCACCGGCTTCCTGCCGGGCAGCAGCCTGCAGGTCAGCGGCCCGGCCGCCGGGCTGACGGTACTGGTCTACGAGGCCGTACAGACCTACGGCCTCAGCGGGCTCGGCGTGCTGGTCCTCGCGGCCGGGCTGCTGCAACTGCTCATGGGTGTGCTGCGGCTGGGCCGCTGGTTCCGCGCCATCTCCGTCTCCGTCGTCCAGGGCATGCTGGCCGGCATCGGACTGGTGCTGATCGCCGGTCAGCTCTACGCCCTCGCCGACGCCGAGGCACCCGGCAGCGGGCCCGGCAAACTGCTGGGCCTGGCCGGGCTGGTGCGGGAGACGGCAGCCGACAACGAGGCGCTGGTCGCCGTCGCGCTCGGTACCGCCACCGTCGCGGTGCTGCTGGTGTGGCCCAGGTGGCGGGCCGCGGCCAAGCTGGTCCCCGCACCGCTGGTCGCCGTCCTGGCGGCCACGGCCGCGACGGCGGGCCTCGACCTGCCCGTGGCCCGCGTCGAGGTACAGGGTCTCCTCGACGCGGTCCGGCCGCCCGGACTCGACGACCTCGGCGGTCTGGTCTCGCTCGGCGCGGTCACCACCGTCCTGGCGTTCACCCTCATCGCCTCCGCCGAGTCGCTGTTCTCCGCCGCCGCCGTCGACCGATTGCACCACGGCCCGCGTACCCGGTACGACCAGGAGCTGATGGCCCAGGGCGCCGGAAACGCCGTCTGCGGCGTGCTCGGCGCCCTGCCGATGACAGCGGTCATCGTCCGCAGCTCGGCGAACGTGTCCGCCGGCGCCCGCACAAAGGCCTCCCGCGTACTGCACGGCGTCTGGCTGCTGCTGTTCGCCGCGGCCTTCCCCGCCGCCCTGGGCCTGATCCCGCTCAGCGCCCTGGCCGGGGTGCTGCTGCATGCGGGCTGGAAGCTGATCCCGGTCAGGGAACTGGGGCCGATGTGGCGGGACCACCGGGCCGAGGCCGTGGTCCTGGCGGTCACCGCGCTGGCCATCGTGCTGACCGACATGTTCCAGGGTGTCCTGCTGGGGCTGCTGATGGCCGTGGTGAAGGCCGCGTGGGAGACCTCCCACGTGCACGTGGAGACCGAGGACCCGGGCCACGGGCAGCCGCTGCGGGTGACGGTGCTGGGCAACGCCACCTTCCTGCGACTGCCCAGGCTCCAGGACCAGTTGGAGGCCCTGCCGGCCGACCGCCGGGTCGAACTGGACCTGGACAGGCTGCGGCACATGGACCACGCGTGCGGGCTGGCCCTCTCCCAGTGGGAGCGGCAGCACAACCGGGCGGCGGCGCCTACGGACTCTGGTCACCTGGAGAAGGGCGCTTCTACCCTGACCGGATGACGCGATTCGACGGGTACGCGGCGCTGGTGACCGGCGCCGGACAGGGCATCGGGGCGGCCGTCGCCCGCCGCCTCGCCACGGAAGGCGCCCGCGTCCTGGTCACCGACCGGGACGCGGGGCGCGCCGGGAAGGTGGCGGCGGAACTTCGCGCGGACGGCGCCGTTGCCGAGGCACGCGGCTGCGACGTGACCGACGCGGCAGCGGTCGAGGGCGCCGTCGCCCACGCTGCCGAGACCTTCGGCGGCCTCGACGTCCTGGTCAACAACGCCTACTCCTGCCACCGCGACCCGGACCGGTTCGAGGAGTGGCAGGAGTGGGCCTGGTACGAGGACTTCGAGGTGACCCTGCACGGCGCGGCCCGCTGCACGCGGGCCGCGCTGCCGCTGCTGGCCGGGGCCGGCGGCCGGGGTGCGGTCGTGAACGTCGGCTCCGTCAACGCCGAGCAGCACTTCGGCGACCACGCCTACAGCGCCGCCAAGGCCGGGCTCTCCTCGCTGACCCGCACCCTCGCCGTCGAGTCGGCCCCGCGCGGGGTGCGGGTCAACATCGTCGAGCCGGGCACGGTACGTACCGACGTGTGGCAGGGGCGGGCCGCGATGCTGGAGGAGCTCTCCGGGCACTACCCCCTCGACCGCGTGGGCGAGCCGTCCGACATCGCGGCGGCCGTCGCGTTCCTGGCCTCGCAGGACGCGGCCTGGATCACCGGGGTCGCCCTCCCCGTCGACGGCGGGCTGCTGGTCTCCAACCTGGCCATGAACCGCACCATGGCGCAGCCCTGACGGGCGCGGCCCGTTCGTTTTGGGGGCGCCCGGACCGCATCGGCCTGCGGTGGGCCGGGCGGCTGTTGGCAATACTGGGGCCATGCGCGTTGCGGTGATGACGGCGGGCTCGCGGGGCGACATCGCGCCCTGCACGGGGCTCGCGCACGGGCTGTCCCGCGCGGGGCACCACGTCACGGTGGCCACCCACGCCTCGTTCGCCCCGCTGGTGGAGGCGGCGGGCGTGCGGATGTGCCCGCTGCCCGTCGACCCGCGAGCCGAACTGGAGTCGGACCGCGGCCGGGCCCTGCACCACAGCACCACGGAGGCCGGCAGGATACTGCGCCTGGTGTCCATGGCCAGGGCGCTGGTGGGCGACATGGCACCGCCACTGGCCGCGCTCGCCCGCGACAGCGACGCCCTGGTGCTCTCCAGCTGGCTGGCGCCGCTCGGCCACGCGCTGGGTGAGGCGCTGGAGGTGCCGAGCATCGGCGCCTTCCTCCAACCGTTGCACCCCACCAGGGCGTTCGCTCCCTCGGTGCTCGGCGCACGCTCC
Source organism: Streptomyces sp. CNT360 (assembly GCF_000424785.1). Classification (NCBI taxonomy): domain Bacteria; kingdom Bacillati; phylum Actinomycetota; class Actinomycetes; order Kitasatosporales; family Streptomycetaceae; genus Streptomyces; species Streptomyces sp. CNT360. Next base: position 494,554 of record NZ_AUKO01000004.1, read on the forward strand.
TACGGCCCCTGGGGCAACCGGCTGGCCGGGCAGCTGGCGAACGTCGCCGTGGACCGGGTCTTCGCCGACGCGGTCCGCACCACCCTGCGCGACCTGCCCGGCACGGCGCCGGGCACCGCCCGCCGCGCCGGGCACCGGATGCGGGAGCGGCGGCGCCGGCCGGTCCAGCACGGGTTCAGCCCCGCGGTGGTGCCCCGGCCGCACGACTGGCGGCCCGGACTGGAGGTGAGCGGCTACTGGTGGCCGCACGACCCGGCCGGGGCACGACTCCCGCGCCACGTCGAGAAGTTCCTCGCGGACGGTGCACCGCCCGTCTTCGTGGGGCTGGGCAGCGCCACGGTCCCGGCACCGGAGGAGACCAGCGGCACGGTGGTACGGGCACTGCGCGCGGCCGGGCTGCGCGGTGTGGTCCAGCGCGGCTGGGCCGGGCTGCGGGCCGACGACGGGAACGACCTGCTCACCGTCGACGAGGTGCCGCAGTCGCTGCTGTTCCCACGGATGGCCGCCGTCGTGCACCACTGCGGCGCGGGCACCACCGGCGCCGGCCTGCGCGCGGGCGTGCCCGTGGTGCCGGTGCCCGTGCAGTTCGACGCGGCGTTCTGGGCGGCCCGCCTGGTGGAACTGGGCGTGGCACCGTGCGTGGTGCCGCTGCGCCAGGTGACCGCCGGCCGGCTGGCCGCCGCCCTCTCCGCGGCCGTCCGCGCTCCCTCGTACGCCCGCCACGCCCGGGGGGTCTGCGCGCGGGTGCGTGCCGAGGACGGAACGGGCGCCATGGTCGCCGCCCTCGACCGGCTCACGGGTCGGCGGCCGTGAACCGGCCACCGCACGCCGGTGGCCGGTGCCGGTACGGACGCGGCGGCCGCCTGCGCACCCGCGCCGTGGTCCACCGTCACCGCAGCCGCCACAGGTGGTCGGGGGTGCCGTTGTCGTCGTACTGGACGATCTGCGCGCTGTCCGCGGTCGACATGTCCGCGACGCCGAGCACCTTGCCGGTGCGTACGTTGGCGATCCGGTGCCACCCGGCTGCACCGTTCTCGTCCGCCACCAGCCGCCACAGCAGCCCGCCTTCCGACTCGTCCGCGGCGTACTGGACGATGCGGGCGCTGTTCGCGCCGGAGTCGTCCTCGACCCCCAGGACCTTGCCGCTGTAGCCGTTGCGCACCAGGTAGCGGCCCTGGCCGCGCGGAAGGAACTGCCAGGCGTGGTCTCCGGTGCCCGAGTCGTCGAACTGCACGACCCGGCCGCCCGCCTCCAGCCCCATCCCGTCCACCGCCAGCACCTTGCCGCTGTGCTTGTTCTCGACCCGGTGGTAGGGCGCCTCCTGGTGCCAGGGCCGGCCGTCGGCGGCGACGCGGGGAAAGGCGGTGATCCGCAGTCGGGCGGCGCCCATCGGGATCAGCGTGATCCGCTCCCGCTTCCCCTCGGCGCGCGCCGGTCCCGCCTGCAGCGGGTCGACGACCTGCTCGCTGTCGGCCGTCCACGCGGTGATCCGCCGGGCGGGGGCGGTCACCCGCAGCGGTGTGCCCGCGTGGGTGAAGGGGTTGCCGGACAGCGGCCCGGGAGCGCGGCGCACCTGCAAGTCCTCCTCGGGGTGGTCGGGATCGAGGTCGAGACCGTAGTTCCACCGGGAGGCGGCGTGCACGGCGTACTCGGGGAAGGCCGCGTCACCGCCGTAGCGCTCGTAGGTCTCCTCGATGCGCAGCGAGTACGTCAGCGGCCCGTGGTCGACGCTCACCGCGCCGCCGTTGTGCTGCCAGGTCCGCACGGTGGTGCGCTGCGGCAGCCGGAGCGCGACGGTGTCGCCGTCCCGCCAGGTGCGCCGCACGGTGGCGAAGGCGGGTCCGTCGTCGGCCCGGTGGGGCTCGCCGTTCACCGCCAGCTCCGGGCCGCGGCACCAGCCGGGGATGCGCAGCCGCAGCGGGAAGGCGGCCGGCGCGGGCAGGGACAGCCGCAGCGTCACGGTCTCCCCGAAGGGGTAGTCGGTCTCCTGGGCGACGGTCACCTCGGTACCGTCCGCCACCCGTGCGGTCACCTCGCTCGGCGCGTACATCGCCGCCGCGAGCCCGCCGCCGGGGGTGCCCAGCCACAGCTCCTCGGCCAGATACGGCCAGCCCATGCCGTAGTTGTGCGGGCAGCACCGGTAGCTGTCGACGCCCGGGTGATAGGCCAGCATGGCGAAACCGTTCTGGAACTGGCCCTGCGTCTTGACGTCGTTGCCGAGATCCACGCTGTTGGCGGCGGTGATGTAGTGGATCGCCTTGCCCTGCGGATCGAGGGCGGCGGGCAGCATGTTGAAGGCCAGCTCCTCGCAGCGGTCCGCCCACACCGGGTCGCCGGTGATCCGGGTCAGCACCTGGTGGCTGGCCATGAACTCGACGATGCCGCAGGTCTCGAACCCCTGCCGCGGGTCTGCGAAGCCGGGCCGCCGGTTCTCGTCCCCCGCGAATCCGCCGCCGGGGAACTGCCCGTACTCGCCCAGCAGTCGCTCGTAGGCGCGGTAGGTCGCGCGGGTCAGCGCGGCGTCGCCGGAGCGGCGCGCGTACTGCGCGGGCTCCCGGAAGCCCTGGGCGATGTTGACGTTGTGCTCGGTGGGCAGCCTCTCGGCGGTCCAGTCGGCGCCGTACTCGTGCATCGTGTCGCACAGGTCGAGCAGGTGGCCCTCGCCCGTGCGGTCGTACAGCCACATCGCCAGGTCGAGCCCGTCGCCCCACCGGTAGGAGACCCAGCTCCGGTCGAAGGCCCCCTGGTCCTGCGCGGCCATGAAGCGGGTGAAGCGGAGCATGAACGGGACGAGGCGCGCATCGCCGTCGTACTCCTCCCAGGTGCGCAGCGCCATCAGCAGCGGGAGGTACGGCCACAAGTCCGGGGCGCCCTCCAACTGGGTGCGCAGCGCCTCGGGGCCGAAGAAGCCGTCCGGTTGCTGGGTGGCGAGGATGGCGTCGACCCAGCGGCGGACCCTTCTCAGCGCGCCGCGGTCGCCGGTGACCACGGCGAGCGGGATGTACCCGCGCAGCCAGTAGGTGACCTCCTCCCAGCCGTCCTTGTCCGGGTGGGTCCAGCCCGTGTTCGCGAAGTCCAGGAAGTGTGACTTCTCGTAATACCTGCCGCTGAGGCCGTCGAGTTGGAGCCCGAGCTGGTGGGCCAGCCAGCCGCGCGGTCTGACACTGCCCGGGGGCAGCCGCGTGAAGGCGGGGTCGGCGAGGGCGCCCTGGTGTGCGGGCGCCGCCGCGGGGGATGCCGCCGCGGCCGGTTCGCTCGCGGCGAGGGCGCCGGTGGTCGCGCTCGCTGCGGCCGCCGCCTTGACCGCCTGGCGTCGGGTGAGAGGCATGTGCGGTCACCTCGTGGGTGGGTACGGGGCCCGGCCGCCCCGGAGCGGAGGCGGGGGGGCCGGGCCTGTGGGCGGGTGGTTACCGGTCGCAGGTGAGGGAGGAGTCCGCGACGCCCTCGGTCAGCTCGCGGTGGGCCGCCCGCAGCCGGTCCGTGTCGGCCTTGACGACCTTCCGGTCGTAGGTGAGCAGGCCGTTGAGTTCGCCCTCCAGGTCGGTGATCTGGGTGTAGACCGCGCCGCTGCTGCCGTCGCACGCCGCGAACTGTTCGACCTCCGCCAGCTTGGCCAGGTACTCGTCGGTGTACTTCTCCTGCTCCACCCCGACGTAGGTGTGGCGCACCGGCCAGGCGTGGCCGGGGACGGCGAGCCCGAGGCCGCCGTACTCACCGCTCACCAGCGCCCGTTTCCCGTCTGCTGCGGGCAGTTGGGCACCGGGGTAGCCGTGTGCGTCGGAGACGTCTCCGTTGCCGCCGTCCACGGCTCCGCAGCAGTTGTGGCCGCTCATGTTGTTCACCAGCCGGCTGGGGTCGAGGCCCTTGGCGTAGTCGGCCACGCGGGCCTGGTCGTACTGGCCCCAGCCCTCGTTGAAGGTGACCCACATGATCACCGAGGGGTGGCTGTCGTGCTGCCGGACCATCTCCTTCATCTCGTGCTCGTACTGCGCGCGGGCTGCGGTGTCCGGGGTGCGGTCCGAGCGCATGGACGGCATGTCCTGCCACACCAGCAGGCCCAGCTTGTCGGCGTGGTAGAACCAGCGGTCCGGCTCGACCTTGATGTGCTTGCGTACCGAGTTGAAGCCCATCTGCTTGTGCTGCCGCAGGTCGAAGCGGAGCGCCTCGTCGGTGGGTGCCGTGTACAGGCCGTCGGGCCAGAAGCCCTGGTCGAGAGTGGCCATGGAGAAGACGGGCTGTCCGTTGAGGACCATGCGCTGGCTGCCGTCGACCGTGGTGACGGCGATCTCCCGCATGCCGAAGTAGCTCTCGACCGCGTCGGCGGACGCGCCCTCACCGACGCGTACCTTCAGGGTGTAGAGGTGCGGGTCGTCGGGTGACCACAGGTGCGGGTCGGGTACGGGCACGTCGAAGGGCGTGCTGCCGCTGCCGGTGGCCCGGCCGACCTCCTCGGTGCCGTCGTAGGCCACGGCCGTGACCGGTACGCCGTCGCCTACGCCGCGCGCGGTGACCGCGACCTTCTCGCCGTCCAGGTCGGGGTTCGTGTGCACGCCGGTGGTGTGCGCGGCGGCCACCGGCTCCATCCACACCGTCTGCCAGATCCCCGACGAGGGCGTGTACCAGATGCCCTCGGGGCTCAGCCGCTGCTTGCCGACGGGTGGGTTGGGGCCGTCGGCGGAGTCGGTCGGGTCCCACACGCCGACGACCAGCTCCTGCCGGCTGCCGGGCACCAGCGCGTCGGTCACATCGGCGGTGAACCGGTCGTAGCCGCCCTGGTGCGCGGCCACGCGCTTGCCGTTGACGTAGACGGTGGCCTGCCAGTCGACGGCGTCGAAGTTGAGGTGCAGCCGCCTGCCGGAGCTGCCGGAGCTGCCGGAGCCGACGTTCCAGTCTGCGGGGACGGTGAACGTGCGCTTGTACCACATCCGTTCCTCGTGCCGGGTGACGCCGGAGAGCTGCGACTCCACCGGGTAGGGCACCAGGATCTTCTCGTCCAGCTTCCGGCCCTGCCCGACAGGCGGGGCCTCGCCCTCCGCGGCCCGGGCGAACTGCCAGGTGCCGTTGAGGTTCTGCCACTGCGTGCGCTTCAGCTGGGGCCGCGGGTACTCGGGCAGCGCGTTGCCGGGTTCCACATCCTTCGCCCACCGGGTGGAGAGCTGGTGTTCGGAGCGGTTGTCGCCGCTGGTCCAGAAGGCACCGACCGGGGCGCCGTCGGAGTCGGACAGTCCGCCCTTCCCGTCGTAGCGGATGTCTGCGGTGCCGCCCTGCCCGACGACCGGCTCGGTGAGCGACACGGACAGCCCGTACGGGTCCTTCGCGTCGAGGCGGACGGCGCCCAGCGGCCACTCGGCCCCGCCGATGACGGCCGTGAGGTGGTCGCGCAAGGGGGCGGGCGGCTTCTGGAGCCGCTGCGGGAAGCGGAGTTGAAGGGTGCGGCCGGAGGGCAGGACGTGCACCTCGGCCGGTCCGTCGTAGGCGAAGTCGTCGGGCGGGGTGAACGCGGACTGCGGGACGGCTCCCTTCTCCCCGCCCGGCGGGGTCCAGCGCACGTGGAGGTTGGAGCCGCCGTCCTCCTCGAAGTACTCGACCTTGATGTCGGAGGCGGTACCGGCCTTGAGCGCGACGGGCTCGGAGCTGATCTCCTTGTCCCAGTCGGCGACCCAGTGGTCGATCACCAGCTCGCCGTCGACCCACATGCGGAAGCCGTTGTCGCCGGTGATGTGGAAGGTGTGGTCGCCGGTCCGCTCCGGGGTGAGCGCACCGGTCCAGCGGACGGCGGTGTGGTCGGCCTCCCCGGTCCGCTCGGTCAGCCTCGGTTCGAGGTCGGCGAAGTCGAGCGCGGGGTCGAACGCGGTGGCCCGAAGGGTGCCGAAGTCGTGGGCGCCGGGGGCCGACTGGGTCCAGTACTCGCCCTTGAGGCCGTGGACGGCGGGCGGCCGGGGGGTGGCGGCCGCGGCGGGCGGCGAGGAGCCGAGGGCGGCAGCCAGCAGGGCGAGCAGGGCGAGGGCGGCGGTGCACGCCGCGGGCCAGGGGAGTGCGCGTCTCACGGTACCTCCGGATCGGTGCGGTGGGTGCTCCGTGCGGTGGTGCGCTCCGGGTCCGGGTGCCGGTCGGGTGGGCAGCCGGACTGACGTCGAGGGCGGGTTCGAGGACCTGACAGCGTTGTCGGCGTTGTCGGCGTTGTCGCAGTGCGACTCTGTCGCACAGTGTCGGAAAATGTGGGAACACGCTTGGTTCGCATAAGAGCACGCGGCGTCATGTGCTGTCCAGAGCCGCGGCACCGCTCCCCCGCCGGGAGCCCCGCCATAATGGCGCGTATGCGCGACTCGCTGCTGACGCGGACTCAACTCGTCGAGGACCTGGAGCGGTTGGGCGTGGAGTCCGGGACGACCGTGCTGGTGCACACCCGCATGTCCGCACTGGGCCGCATCGTGGGCGGCGCGCCGGTGGTGGTGGACGCGCTGTGCCAGGTGCTCGGGCCGCGCGGCACGGTGCTGGTGCTCACCGGCTGGCAGGATCGCCCGCCCTACCACCAGGACGGCTGGGACGAGGCCGAACGCGCCTGCTACCGCGCCGCATGCCCCGCCTTCGATCCCCGCTTCGCCCACGCCGAGCGCGGGAACGGCCGGGTGGCCGAAGCAGTGCGCTGCCGACCGGACGCGGCGTACAGCCGGCATCCCGTCGCCGCGTTCGCGGCCGTGGGCGCCGAGGCCGAGTGGCTGGTGTCCGGGCAGTCCCTGGACGAGGGGTACGGCCCCGGGTCGCCGGTGCACCGGCTGGTGGAGACAGGCGGATCGGTCCTCTCCCTGGGTGCGCCGCCGGAGACCATGACGGTGCTGCACTACGCGGAGTATCTCGCCGAAGCCGGCAACAAGCGGTGGGTGGAGTACGAGATGCCGGTGCTCGTCGACGGCCGGCGGACATGGCGACGGATCCGGGAACTCGACAGCTCGCTCGGCGCCTTCCCGTACGAGACCCTGCCGCTGGACGACGACCCGTTCGCCGTCCTCACCCGCAGCGCCCTCGCGACCGGCCTGGGGCGCACCGCACGCATCGGGGACGCGGCCTGCCATCTGATCCCCGCAGCGCCTTTCGTCCAGCACGCCGCGACCTGGATGACCCACCGCTTCGGTGGCCGCTGAACCGTGGGCCGTGCCGCCCGGTCCGGGTACGGGCGGAACCAGCAGCGAGCAGCACCCGTCGTGATCACCAGGTATACCCCCGTGCATGGTGCGAGAAAAGGAACGGATCGTATGAGGCGTGCGCTCTTCCCTGTGGCCGTACTGGCCGTCGGGGCAATGTCTTTGACCGGGTGCGGTGACGAGGACTCCGGAGGCGGGAACACGGCCGCCGGTGGAGAGTCGGGCAAGGTGCTCCGCAAGGCGTCTCCGGCCACGCTGCACAGCGTCAGGGCGGCCACACCGACGCAGCGGGACGCGGCGCGGCTCGGTACGCCGAAGAAGGCCCGCCTCTGGGCCAGGCCGGGAGACGACGAGGGGACACCACCGGCCATCTGCGACTACGCGGACGACGTATGCACGTCACTGGTCGCCTTCGGCGTGGGCGACTACAAGGACAAGGAGATCTCCACCAGGCAGACGCAGTTCGAGATCTACGGATATCCGAGCCGCGGCGCGGCCCGGAGTGCGCAGCAGCGGTACGTCGCCTACAACCACTCCGACGAGGAGCGGGACGCCCTGCGGCCCCGGAAGATCCCGGTCGAGGGAGCGGAGAGCGCGAAGGGCTTCGAGATGGGCCCGGGCGGCAGCCTGAAGGGCTACTCGGTGATCGTTCAGCAGGGCTCGTACATGGCCGACGTGGAGGTCAGGGCGGACGACGCGAAAGACCTGAAGGGCCTCAAGGCCGTGCAGAAGGCCGCGGAGCTCCAGCTCGCCAAGATCACAGCAGCGGACAAGTGAGCTCGCCGCGCCACGGCTCGGGGCCCGTGCCCGTCCGCAGCGTCGGAGGGTCCGGGACGACGGCGCCCCGGACCCCCTGTTCGCACCCCGACGGCGGCACCGTCACACGTCCACACCCCGGTTGCGCAGCCATGGCACGGGGTTGACGGCCGAGCCGTACTCGGGCGTGACCCGCACCTCGAAGTGCAGGTGCGGACCGGTGGAGTTGCCCGTGCTGCCGGACAGCCCGATGCGCTCCCCCGCCCGCACGTGCGCACCCTGCTTGGTCTGGATCCGCGAGAGGTGCGCGTACTGCGTGTAGTAGCCGTTGGCGTGCCGGATGACGATGTGGTTGCCGAACGGGCCGCCGCACGCCGTCTTGACGACGGTGCCCGCACCCACGGCACGCACCGGGGTACCGGTCCCCACGGCGAAGTCCTGCCCGGTGTGGTTGTGTCCCCAGCGCTTGCCGGAGGAGGCGAAACCGGCGGAGAGCGTGTAGCCCTTGACCGGCTTCACCCACGTCGCGTCGCTGTGCGCCCGCCCCTTCGGCGGCGGGCTGTAGGCGCATCCGCCGGAGGCGCTGACGGGCACGGCCTGGAGCGCCGCCCGGGAGACCGGGCCGGCCGCCCGCGCGGCCCGGGCCGCGCGCTCCTGACGCATCCGCACCCTGGCCTGCGCGAGCCGCTGCTCCACCGCGCGCTTGGCGCGCCGCTGCTGGGCGGCGTCCGCCTTCAGCCTGCCGAGCACCGCCCGTTCGTGCGCCCGGTCGCGGACCAGCTGCCGCTGAGTGGCCTTGGTGCTGAACAGCAGCCGCCGGAAGGCGTGGTCGCCCTGGCGCTGCGAACGCAGCTTGTCCAGCAGCGTCTCGGGGGACGAGGTGGTCAGCAGCCGGGTACCGGGGGCCCAACTGCCCTGCTGGTACTGCTGCCGGGCCACGGCGCCGAGCTGCCGGTGCAGGGTGTGCAGCCGCCGCTCGCCGCGGTGGACGGCACGGGTGGCACGCCGGGCGGCGGTGCGCTGCGCGGTGGCCTTGCGCTGGGCGGCCTCGAACCGCGCGGAGGCCGCGGTGGCCTCGCGGTAGAGGGCGGCGATCCGGTCGGAGAGCGGCTGCACCGTCTCGGACGTCTGCTGCGCCGGGGCGGCTCCGGCGGCGTGCGGAGCGCCGCCGGCGAGCGCCACGGCGCACAGCAGCGCGGCCAGCGGGGCCGCCGCCCGTCTCTTTCGTACGGCCTGAGTCATGGCACGATCGTGCGTCCGCGCACCGCGTCGGACCGGCCGCGCGGGCGCGGCACGCGGGCGGCTTGGGCCGTTCGACGCAGTCGCGTGTCCCCGGGACGGGTGCATTTCCGGCTCCGCCGGTAGAGCTCCGGACCCCCGGCGCACGGACGTCCGCCGCGCGCCCCCGGTGGCCGGTCCCGCCGGCGGTGGGTCCCTGTCGGCGCGCGGACCGCCGGCCGACCTCCATTTGTTTCTACCTACACAGAAATGCATAATGCACTTATGCAGAAGCGGGTGACGGAGAGCGCGGACCCCCACCAGGCCCCACCGGAGGACCTGATCATCGCGGTCGAGCAGATGGTCGGCTACGTACGCCGCAGCGCCACCGCGGGCGGGCTGAGCACCGCGGCCTCCCAGACGCTGGCCCGCCTGGGCCGCGAGGGTCCGCAGCGGCTGACCGAACTGGCCCGGGCCGAAGGCGTCTCCCAGCCGAACATGACCCAGCTCGTCACCCGGCTGGAGCGGGCCGCCCTGGTACGGCGCACCGCGGACCGCAGCGACGGCCGCGGCGTCCTGGTGGAGGCAACCGACGCGGGCCTGGAGCTCTTCCGCCGGCGGCGTGCCGAGCGCGCCGAGGCCCTGGGAGAGCTGGTGGCGGAGCTGGACAAGCCCGAGCAGGAGGCCGTCCGCCTCGCCCTGCCGGCCCTGGCCCGCGCCATCCGGGCCCGCCAGGGCCCACCCGCCCGCTCCTGACCCCGCCCTGCAACCGTCCCCTCGTCCGTCGACTTTCCGGAAGAGAAGCACACATGAGTGCACCGCAAGGAAAGGCCGCGAGCCCGTTCAAGCAGCCGAAGGCCGTCTGGGCCGTCGCGTTCGCGTGCGTGATCTCGTTCATGGGCATCGGCCTGGTGGATCCGATCCTGCCCGCCCTGGCCGAGAGCCTGAAGGCCTCGCCCAGCCAGGTCTCCCTGCTCTTCAGCAGCTATCTGATCGTCACCGCGGTGGCGATGCTGATCGTCGGCTGGTTCTCCAGCCGCTTCGGCGCCAAACGCACCCTCGTCATAGGCCTGGTGATCATCGTCGCCTTCGCGGCGCTGGCCGGAGCCTCCGGTTCCATCAACGGCATCGTCGGCTTCCGGGCCGGCTGGGGGCTGGGCAACGCCCTGTTCATCGCCACCTCGCTGGCCGTGATCGTCGCCTCGGCCAGCGGCGGCTTCGGCGGCGCCATCATCCTGTACGAGACCGCCCTGGGACTCGGCATCGCTGTCGGCCCGTTGCTGGGCGGGGAGTTGGGAGCCATATCCTGGCGCGGCCCGTTCTTCGGCGTCGCCGTCCTCATGGCCGTCGCACTCGCCGCGACCATCGCGTTCGTGCCGAACCTGCCGAAACCCGCGCGCCCCACCTCCGCCCTCGCCCCGCTCAAGGCGCTGCGCCACCGCGGCCTGCTGACCATGGGCAGCATGGCCCTGCTCTACAACTGGGGCTTCTTCACCATGCTCGGCTACGCGCCGTACCCCATGGAGCTGGAAGCCCACGAGCTCGGCCTGGTCTTCACCGGCTGGGGCCTGCTGGTGGCCGCCTTCAGCGTCTTCTTCGCCCCGCGCCTGCAGGCCCGTTGGGGCACCGCGCCGGTGCTGTACGCCAACCTCCTGGGGCTCGGCGTGGTGATGGCCGTCATCGCCGCCGGGGTCAGCACGCCGACCGTGGTGATCGTGGCGGTCATCCTCAGCGGCGCCTTCATCGGCATCAACAACACGCTCACCACCCAGGCCGTCATGCTCGTCTCCCCCGTCGAGCGCCCGGTGGCCTCCTCCGCCTACGGCTTCCTGCGCTTCATCGGCGGCGGCCTGGCCCCGTACGTGGCGGGCAAGCTGGCCGACGCCGCCGACCTCAGCGTCCCCTTCTACCTGGGCGCCGCCACCTTCCTGCTGGCCATTCCGGTGCTGGCCAGCGGCCATGGGCTGCTCAAGCAGGCGGAGGCGCAGCCCGAGGAGGCGGAGCCGGTCACCCCGGCGCTCACCCCCGTCGGCGGAACGGCGGCGGCCGGCGAGCGGCCGGTCATCGTGGCCGTCGGCGCCCATGAACGGGCCGCCACCATCGTGGACACCGCGGCGCGCTTCGCCCGCCTCTCCGGCAGCCCGCTGGAGGTCGTCCACGTCCGGCAGGCCGCGGTCGTCGAGGAACAGGTCGTCGACACGGAGGACGCGGAGCAGGCACGGGCCGCGGTGACGGCGCACCTGGACCGGCTCGCCGGCGAGGGCATCCCCGCCGGCGGACAGGTCCTCACCAGCGTCGGTGACCACGCCGCGGCCGGACGCGCCCTGGCCCGGCACGCCGCCGAGGTCTCGGCCCGCGCCGTGACGGTCGGCCGCTCACCCCGCGGCGCCCTGGCGCAGTTCGCGGACGGCAGCTTCACCACCGCCCTCGCCCATGCCGCGGGCTGCGACGTCCTCCTCGTCGACCCCGACACCGCACCGCGGCCGTTGACCGCTCACACCCTGGCGGAGCTGCGCAGCGGAGCAGCGTGAACCACGGGGCGCCGCCCCCTTCCCGGGATCTCACGCCCCCGGGGAGGGGGCGGTGTCCGGTTCGGGGTGCGCAGGGCTGCTCTCGCTGTAGGTGGCGCTCTCGCCCGGCCGCGGGCGCAGCAGCGACCAGGCCAGGGCGGCGGCGGCCGCGAGCAGGCACGCACCGGCGAGCCCGGTGAACCGGATGCCGTCGCAGAAGGCGTCCCGCGCCTCACCGGCCAGCGCTCTGCCGGGTGCGCCACCCAGCCGGGCCGCGGCCGCCAGCGCGCTGCCCAGCGTTTCGCGGGCCGCGTCCAGCGCCCGCGAGGGGACGCCGTCGACCGGGTCGAGTCCCATCCGGTACGCCGAGGACAGCACGCTGCCCAGGACGGCGACCCCGAGCGCCCCGCCCAGTTCGATGCCGGTCTCCGAGACGGCCGAGGCCGCACCGGCCCGCTCGGGCGGCACGGTGGAGAGCACCATGTCGTTGGTCAGCGTCATCACCGTGCCCACGCCCAGGCTGACCAGGCAGAAGGCGAGCACGACGACGAGCACGCCGTGCCCCGGCGGAAGGGCCGTCATGGCCGCGAAGCCGAGTGCGGCCGTCGCCAGTCCGGCGGCGATGAGCTGCCGCAGTCCGGTGCGCCGCGCGGCGGCGGCCGCGAAGAATCCGGAGGCCACGGACAGGGCGGCGCCCGGCAGCAGGAGCAGTCCGCCACGCAGGGGCGAGAGCCCCTCGGACAGTTGGAGGTACTGCGGGATGAAGAAGAGGGACCCGGCCAGCACGAAGACGACCAGCACGTTGGTGACGACGGCGGTGGAGAAGCGGCGGATGCGGAAGAGCGAGATGTCGATCAGCGGGTCGGACAGGGCGCGCTGCCGGCGGACGAACACGGCTCCGAAGGCGAGTCCGACGACGAGGAACGGCAGCGAGATCAGCTCGTCGCCGTGGGCGAAGCTCTTGACGGCGTAGACGACGGGCAGCACGGTCAGCAGCGTGAGCGCGGCGCTCGGCAGGTCGAAGCGGCCCGGCGCCGGGTCCTTGGTCTCGGGCACCAGCAACGGCAGCCCGATCAGGGCCAGCACGACCAGAGGCAGGTTGATCAGGAAGACCGAGCCCCACCAGAAGTGCGCCAGCAGGACGCCGCCGACCACCGGGCCGAGGGCCGATCCCGCGCTGAAGGCGGAACCCCATGCAGCGATGGCCAGAAGGCGCTGGCGCTGGTCGCGGAACATGTTGCGCAGCAGCGAGAGGGTGGAGGGCATCAGGGTGGCGCCGGCGATGCCCAGCAGGACCCGGGCCCCGATCAGGGCGGCCGCACTGGGGGCGTAGGCGGCGAGTGCGGAGGCGGCCCCGAAGCCGGCGCAGCCCGCCACCAGCAGCTTGCGCCGGCCGATGCGGTCCCCCAGGGTGCCCATGGTGACCAGCATCCCGGCGAGGACGAAGGAGTAGATGTCCACCAGCCACAGCAGTTGGGTGCTGGAGGGGGCCAGGTCCTCGCTGAGGGCGGGCACGGCGAAGCCGAGGACGGTGAGGTCGATCGCGATCAGCAGCACGGGCAGCGTGAGGACGACCAGCCCTGCCCACTCTCGTGGTCCGGCCTTCCCGGTCGCGTCGTGCGCCATGGGTGAGTGTCTCCGTTCTGTCAACCCGTTTTTGTGTACGGGCGTACATAAGTCTGTGTACTACGGTACACAAAAACGGCGCCCGGAACGGAGAGAGGCGGGCAGCACCCATGGCAGCCAAGCGCGGACCGGCCGACCCGGGGCGCCGGGAGCGGATCATGGCCGCCACGGAGCGGATCCTGCTGGAGCACGGCATCGCCGGCCTCAGCCACCGGGCGGTCGCCCGCGAGGCGGACGTACCGCTCGGCTCGACCACCTACTACTTCGCCACCCTCGACGACCTGCTGGACGCGGCCATCCGCCGGCTCAGCGAGCGCTACGCACAGGCCCTGCACGAGTGGGGCGACGGGCTGGGTGCGCCCTCCCCGGCCGAGCTGGTCGAGGCGCTGGCCGACCTGGTCGTGACCCAGTTGCGCGACAACCGCGCCGAGCTGGTGCTCTCCTTCGAGCTGTCCACCGCGGCGATGCGCCGCCCGGAGCTGCGCGAGTCGGCGCTGCTGTACGCGGAGACCGAACGGGAGGTGCTCGGCGCGCACACGGACGAGCAGACCGCCCGCGCCCTCTCCCGGGTGCTGGACGGCCTCCTCCTCCAGTCGCTCGCCGCCGCCACCCCTCCCACCAGGGCCGACATCACCTCCCCCCTCGCCGCCCTGCTCACGCCCTGACCGGCCCCGCCGGGCCCCCGGTACGGGCGGGCGCGGACGACCAGCGCGGGCGGGCTTGGACAAGTGGCGTGCACAAGTGGACTTCTGCGCACGCATCTTGACCGTGGCCTGCGCGCGCGGGATCAATTGCTCTGTCCGCTTCAACTCCGCGCATCCCGGGGGCAGGACCGCCCGCGCCGGAACCGCGCGGCCCGTCGCCGGGAGGACCCATGACCCACACCCGAACCCGCACGGCCGCCGCCGCGGTGGCGGCCGTGGCCGTTCTCGGTTCGCTGACGGGGTGCGGCTCGGGCGGCGGTGACGGCAAGAGCCTGACGTACTGGTCGATGTGGACGGAGAACGAGCCGCAGGCCGCCGTCCTGAAGTCGGCGATCAAGGATTTCACCCAGGACACCGGCATCAAGGTGAACGTGCAGTGGCAGGGCCGCACGGTCATGGAGAAGCTCGCCCCGACGCTGACCTCGGGCAAGGTGCCCGACCTGGTCGACCAGTCCGACGACAAGCTGTATCCGACGCTGGTGCAGACGGGCCGCGCCAAGGACCTTTCCGGCGTCTTCGAGCGCCCCGCGACGGGTGAGACCAAGCCGCTGAACAAGGCGCTGAAGATGAGCTACCTGGACTATCTGCGCGGGCTGCCCGACAGCGGCGGCAACAAGTGGCTGGTCCCCTACGAGGTCACCTCCGTCAACCTCTGGTACAACGCGGCCGACCGGGACGAGCCCGTCAAGGCGCCGCGGACCTGGGACGAACTGCTGGACATCTGCGCGCAGCTCAAGGACAAGGGCCGGGCCTGCATCGCGGCCGACGGCGACCAGCCCGTCTACATCCTGTGGTGGCTGGACTATCTCGCGGACCGGATCGGCGGCGACGGCGTCATGAAGAAGGCCATCACCGACAAGTCCGGGAAGGGCTGGGACGATCCGGCGGTCGCGGAGGCCGCAGAGAAGGTCCGCGAGCTGGCGGACAAGGGGTACCTGCTCAAGGGGTACGACGCGAGCAAGTATCCCGAGCAGCAGAACCGCTGGGCGCAGGGAAAGGCGGCCTTCATGCTGAACGGGAGCTGGCTGCCCACCGAGACGGGGAAGTTCGCCGCGAAGGGCTTCGACTTCCGCTCCGCGCCCTTCCCCTCCGCGGTCGCGGACAAGGGCGGCAGACGCGACGCCACGGACGTGCGGCTGTTCGGTTTCGCGGTGCCCGAGCAGGCGAAGAACGGTGCGGCGGCGGAGAAGTTCATCTCCTACTTCCTGGCCAGGAAGCGGCTGGCGGGCATCGCGTCCAAGGCGGGCAACATCGCCCCGCGCCCGGACATCGCGGCGCCGCCGCTACTCAGGGACGCGAAGGAACAGATGGAGTCCACGCCCTCGCGCGAACAGCTGCCCGGTTCGGTGACCTCCTACACCGACAAGGCCCTCTACCCGGCGTACAAGGACCTGTTCTCCGGTGACATCGGCGCCGACGCGTTCGTCGCGAAGATGAAGAAGCTGCACGTCTCGTACCACAAGGCCAAGGGCTGATGGCGGTTTCGACGGCGGGCCGCAAGCAGGCCGACCGGCCGCCGGCGGCAGCGAGCCGCGGGACACCGCTGGCGGTCAGGCGGCGGAAGCTGTTCTGGCCCTTCGTCGTCCCGGCGCTGGCGTTCCTGGCCGTCTTCTACATCGGTCCGCTGCTGTTCGGATTCTGGACCAGCTTCCACACCTGGGACGGCTACACCCCGATGGAGTGGAACGGGCTGGGCAGTTACCGGGCGCTGCTCGACGACCCGTTCTTCCGCACCTCGATGCTGAACACCTTCAAGATCCTGGTGTGCGTCGGCGTGGCCGTCTTCGTCCTGGCGTTCGCGTTGACGACGGTCCTGCGCGAGATGGCGGGCAGGAAGTTCGTGCGGGCCGTGCTCTTCTTCCCGCACATCGTCAACGCCATGGTCTTCGGCGTACTGGCCGGCTTCCTGTTCAACCCCGGCGGACTGGTCGACTCCGCGCTGTCCGCGCTCGGCGTGGACGACCCGCCCAAGTGGCTGGGCAGCGACAACGTCTTCCTCCTGATCATGGCGACGATGGTGTGCACCTCCACCGGCTTCTACGTCGCCATCATCATGGCCGCCGTCGACAACATCCCCGCGTACCTCTACGAGGACGCGGAACTGGCCGGGGCCGGCGCCTTCCGCAAGTTCTGGCACATCACACTCCCGCTGAGCTGGGACGTGGTGAGCGTGTGCGCCGTGCTGTGGACGATCAGCTCCGTGAAGGTCTTCGAGCTGGTCCTCGTCTTCGGCGGCACCTTCACCACCAGCGCCCCGCCCATCGAGACGTGGACGAGCGCGCTGTACATCTACCGCAACGCCTTCACCGGCACGGACATCCCCCAGTTCGGCTCGGTGTGTGCGGCCGGGGTCACCAGCCTGGTGCTGGTCGCCGTCTTCACCGCCCTGCTGCGCCGGCTGATGCGCCGGGACCCGATCGAGTACTGAGATCTCAAGGAGGTGCACCGGTGGCCCTGACTGTGGGCGGCAGGCGCAGAAGCCCGGCGCGGGCGTGCGGCATCGGGCTCATCTGGCTGAGCGTCGCGGCCGGACTGCTGTTGCTGCTGTGGATGGTGCTGACCTCGCTGCGGGACTCGCGGTCGGTCTTCGACAACCCCTGGGCGCTGCCCGACCCGTGGAAGCTGTCCAACTACGCGACCGCGTTCGACTCCGGCTTCGGGCGAGCCGCGGTCAACAGCGTGCTGGTCAGCGGATCGGCCGCGCTGGTCTCGGTCGTCCTGGCCGCCCCGGCGGCCTACGCACTCAGCCGCCGGCTCAACTCGCTGGCCGGTCCGCTGACGATGCTGTTCGTGCTGGGCCTGGGGGTGCCCGGGCAGGTCCTGCTGATCCCGGTGTTCTTCATGCTCAGCAAGGTGAACCTGGTGGACACGCTGCCCGGCCTCTTCCTGGTGTACGTCGGGATCGCGATGCCCTTCACCGTCTTCCTGCTGACCGGCTTCCTGCGCTCACTGCCCGGCGAACTGGAGGAGGCAGCCGCGCTGGACGGTGCCTCACCGGCCCGTACCTTCTGGCAGATCGTGCTGCCGATGGCCCGGTCCGGACTGATCACCGCCTTCGTCCTGCAAGTGATCAACAACTGGAACGAGACGCTCTTCGCGCTCTCCCTGATGCAGAGCAACGACAACTTCACGCTGCCGCTGGTGCTGGCCCGCTTCATCGGCGAGCAGCAGTACCGGGGCGCCGACTGGGGCGGCATGTTCGCCGGCCTGTGCCTGATCGTGGCGCCCATGCTGACCCTCTACGCCTGGCTCTCACGGCGGATCATCACCGGGATGACGCTGGGGATCGGCAAGTGACCCGGCCCGGCCGAGCCCCACTGCAGCAGCCGCGAGACCGCCTGTGACATGGCTGGGGCGCCCCGCGGGGGCGGGGCGCCCCAGCCATGTCACAGGTCCCGATCAGCCGGGACCGCCGCTGCCGAAGGAACCGCTCTTGCCGGGCTCCCACTTCTTACGGCGGGGCGGCTCGCCCGGGTGGCCTTCCCGGTCCCCGGTGTCGCGCACCCCGTCGTGCGGCAGCCGGCGCACGCCGTCGCGGGGCATCTCGTCGGGCTCGCGGTTGGTGACGACCTCGTCGGTCGGACCCTCCGGAGGCATGTGCGGCTGGTCCTTGGGCTCCGGCGGCTCGGGCTCGCGGTTCTTCACCCGGATACCCAGCCAGACCGCGCCGATCAACGCGCAGACGATCAGCACTCCGATGATCAACGGCGCGAGACCCACGAAAAGATCACGGGCAGCGAGGTCCATGGCCGTCTGGGTGACGTCCGCGTTCATGTGCTCAGCCCCCTTCGGCTCGCGGTGTCACCACACGGGGTTTCCGCACGGGACGAGGGGAAACCTGCCGCTTGTGCGCACCCGGTCTCACTCGGACGAGGCACCGGGCTGCTTCCCGTTCACCGCGATCATGCCCGGCACCTCGATCAGCGCGGCCACCAGCTCGGGCACGGAGCCCCGTCCGGTGACGGCGAGGGTCAGCCGGGTGCGCCTGGTGTGTACCTCGTCGGCCCGGGCGGCCTCCGTCTCCGTGATGGAGAAGCCACGCTGCGTGCACACCTCCAGTGCGCCGCGCAGCACCCCGCGCCCCTCCTCGTAGGTGAGCAGCAGCCTGCTCGGCTCTATGTCGGGCAGGTGTTCACCCAGCTTGGTGAAGCCCCACACGGTGAGGAAGTGGAAGCCGACCACGACCAGGGCCAGCAGCGGCAGCCCGGCTCCGCAGGCCATGCCGACCGCTGCGGACTCCCACACGATCGCCGCGGTCGTCAGGCCGCGCACCACGTCCCGCCGGAAGAAGATCACACCGGCGCCGAGGAAACCGACCCCGGAGACGACCTGGGCCGCGATCCGCGACGGGTCGAAGGAGACGTCGTCGGTGCCCATCAGATCGGCGAAGCCGTACTTGCTGACCAGCATGAACAGCGCTGCGCCGAGCCCCACCAGGGCGTGGGTGCGCAGCCCCGCGCTCTTGCGCTTGGCCCGCCTCTCCAGGCCGATCAGCGAGGTCAGGACGAAGGCCAGGGCCAGGTCCGCGAACTGCGGCCAGCCCTGGCCCAGGGAGGAGGAGAAGGCGTCGTGCATAAGGGAGGTCTAACAGGTCTCAGTCGGTGGGCAGCAGGGGACCCAGCGGACCGAGGTCCAGGTTCAGCTCCTCGGGGGTGAGACCGAAGCGCTCCCGCAGCAGCGCCATGCGGTCCTCCAGCAGCATGAGCGTCATCCCGATGCGCTCCTCCTGCTCCTCGTCCAGGTCTCCTACATCCACCCGGCGCAGGGCCTGGCGTTCCACCAGCTGACGCAGCAGTTCGACGATGGTCAGCACCAGTGCCGCCAGGTCGCGCTCCACGGTGTCCGGGTCGAAGTCGAGTCGGCGTGCCGTCACAGGGGCTCTCCTCCCTCCCAGGGCGAGGGGACGCGTGCGTTGACCGAACTGATGAGGGCCCGCAGATCGATCCGTACCAGGTCGACGTCGGCGATACCGAGCGTGAGCGAGCCGGTGAGCACCACGCCGGAACCCAGCAGCCGGTCCAGCAGGTCCACCAGGGCCACCTGCCGCCGGGCCAGCGGCCGCTGCGAGTCGACGGCCGCCGACCCCGGCGGTACGGCCGGTTCAGCTGACGGCGCCGTCACGGCGGCCCTCCCCCTGCGGTGCGGCGCCGGCCTGCTGGGCGGACGCGAAGGAGTACGGCGCCCACGGGCCGGTCAGCTCGACACGGACACCGGGATCGTGCCCGCCCAGCTGCTCGACGCGGTCGACGAACTGCTGGGCCCGCTCACGGGGCACCAGGTAGGCCGCGTTGAGCAGGTTCTGCCCCGGTGCCTGGGAGAGCTGCGGGTTCTGCGCCGGGTGGACCCGCACGTCCTCCGCCTCGGCCGCGAGCGCCGCGTGCAGCGTACGGCCGAGTTCCTCGGCCTCCTGGAGGGCGTTCTCCCGGGCGGTCACCTCCTGCCGCCGGCGGCGCAGGAAGTCCCGGCCGCTGGTGGGTGCCGCCTGCGCGGCGGCCGGTTCGGCGGCGCGCTCCGCGTAGACCTTCACGCCCCACTCGATGCGGCCCTCCAGCCGCTCCAGCGTCGCCGCGAAGTCCTCCCGGCCCTCCTCCAGGGCCCGCCGGACGCCGTCGTCGTCGTGGTAGACGGTCGCCAGGCGCAGCGGGAGGGGGCAGGTCAGCGTGGTCAGGGCGTCCACGACACCCTGATGGGCGCGGGCCGTCTCCTCCAGCCAGCGCAGGTCCTCCAGGTGGGCCCGCAACGGCTCCTCGGCGAAGTCGTCCTCGGACACGGGGCTCACCACGGCCACCAGCCCGCCGTGCTCGACGAGGCAGGGGGCCGCGCCACCGACGCCCCGAAGGTCTTGCGGGAGCGGCCCCGGAAGGGGCGCGGTCACCGCGTAGACGTACCTCAGCTCACCGCTCACGGCCTTCCACCTCCCTGCTCTCCTCTTCCGCAGGCCGGGCCTGACGGGTCTCGGGAGCGCGGCCCTCCAGCTCCGCGATGCGCTCGCGCAGCCGGGCGTTCTCCTGCGACAGCTCGCCGCGACGGGCCTGGGAGCTGAGCGCAGGGTCCGTCTCCCACCAGTCGATGCCCATCTCCTTCGCCTTGTCGACGGAGGCGACGATCAGCCGGAGCTTGATGGTCAGCAGCTCGATGTCGAGCAGGTTGATGCGGATGTCACCCGCGATCACCACGCCCTTGTCCAGGACCCGTTCGAGGATGTCGGCGAGGTTGGCGCTGCTGCCGCCCTCGTACCGGTCGGGCAGCCTGCCGGCCCCGGGCATCGGCGTACTCACCGGCGCTCACCCGCCGCGGCGTACTCCTCCTCGGCGTCCTCGGGCACGGCGTCCTCTCCGTCGTACTCCCCGTCGAGTCCCTCGGCTCCCTCGGCTTCCTCGGCCTCGGGTGCGTCGTCCTCCTCGTAGGCCGCCTCCGGCTCCTCGTACTCCCCGGCGTCCTCCGCGTCGGCGTCCTCGTAGTCTTCGGGCTCCTCGGGGTCGTCCTCGATGCCCTCGGCCCCGTCGTCGATGCCCTCCGCCTCGTCGCGGGGCTCCTCCTCCGCGTCGGCGTCCTCGTACTCGCCGTCGGCGTACTCGTCCTCGGCCTGACCGTCCGCCTCGTCGGCGTCCTGACCGGTCTCCTCGGAGGCGTCGCCCTCGGCGCTCTCGTTCTCCTCCTCGGCGACCGCGTCCTCGTGGGTGACGACGACCTCGCCGTCGCGGATCTCGCCGCGCCAGCCCTCGTCGGCCTCGCCCTTCATCGAGATGTGGCGCACGTAGTGCTTGAGGTCCAGACGGGCCCGGCGGCCCTGGGCTCGCCAGATGTTGCCGGTCTTCTCGAAGAGGCCCTTGGGGTAGTACTCGATGAGCAGGACGACGCGGGTGAGGTTCTCGGTCAGCTCGTGGAACGTCACCACGCCCTTGGTGCTGCCCTTGGCGCCCTCGGACGTCCAGGCGATCCGCTGGTCGGGTATCTGCTCGGTGGTGGTCGCCTTCCAACTCCGGCTGGACCAGAAGATCTTCGCCTTCCAGTCGGAGGTGGTGTCGTCGGCGACGGTGACGTCCTTGACGCCCTTGGCGAAGGAGCTGAAGTCCTGAAGCTGCGTCCACTGGTCGTAGGCGTCCCTGATCGGGACACCCACGTCCACGTACTCCAGGATGACCACCGGCTTCTGACCACCGCTGCCCTTGCGCTGCTTGCCGCCGCCGAAGAGACCCTTGCCCCCCTCGACCGCCTTGTCCTTGAGGTGGCCGCCGCCGACCTCCACGGCGGTGCGCAGCGGGCCCTTGCCCTCCATGACCTTGCGGCCGGTGTCCAGCGCCAGCTTGCCCAGGCCGGGGCTGTTGCCCTCGGCCACGTCGTTGAGCTTGCTGGTGGTCTGCCCGAGCTTGCGGCCCAGCCCGTTCAGCAGCTTCTCGCCCTCGGCCATGGCGAAGTCGCGTGCCACCGACTTGAGGCGGTCCGTCGCCTCGGTGTCCAGCCCGCCGGGCAGCTTGCCGCCGCCGTTGTCCCTGGTCTCGGTGTCAGTCACGGCTCCGGCCTCCCTTCGCACCGCTGCTCTTCGCCCTCGTGCTCGTGGACGCCGACTTCGCAGTCGTCCTGGTGCCGGTCCGCTTCGCGGTGGAGGACGAGGAGCGGTTCGCGGAGGAGGCCGCCTTCTTCGCCGGGGCCCGCCCGGAACCCTGCTTCTTGGCCGGGCGCTTGGCCGCCGCTCTGCCGGTCTCGGACCCCTGGTCGGCGGTGCGGCCCGCCCTCTTTGCGGTGCCCGACGTGTTCTTCGCCGCACCCGCGGAGCTCTTCCTTCCGGAGCCGGAGGTACGGGCGCCGCCGGAGCTGCCGGCGTCGGGGCCCTCCTCGTTCCCGCCGGTCTCCTCCTCGGCCTCCGTGCCGCCGGACAGGGCCTTGCGCCCGGCTCCGGCCACGGCGCCACCGGCCCTCCCTGCGGTGTTCTTCGCGGTGGACGCGGTGTCCTGGGCGGTGTCCTTGGCGGCGCCGCCCACGTCCTCGGCCCCCTCGCCGACCCCGGCGAGCTGGTCGCGCACACCGAGGGTGCGCTCGTGCAGCCGGTCGGCCAGCGCGTTGACCTGGCGGTTGACCAGGGCTCCGGTGGCCGCCTTGCCCGCGCCCCGCAGATCGGTACGGAGCTGGTCGCCCAACTCCTTGAACTGCGGATTGTTCGCGAGCTGGTCCTTGGCGAAGGTCGCCAGCGCCTGCGGGTTGAGCTTGAGGCGCTTGCCCATCACCATCGTCGCGACGCCGAAGGCGAACTTCGCCTTCTTGGTGCGCCCGAGGACGTAGCCTCCGGCGACAGCCAGCGCCATCGTCAGTCTGTTGTTCATGTCCATGGGTTCCTGTTCTCCAGACGCGCGAGAAGCTCGTCCTCGCGCCGGTCGAACTCGGCTTCGTCGATCTCACCGGCCAGCAGCGCCCGCTCCAGTTCCCGCAGCTCGCGCTGGACGGTGGCGGGGTCGCGGTACTGCCGCTCCGCCTCGTCGCGTACCTGGCGCAGCACCCAGGCGGTGCCACGCAGCGGGGCGGCGGGAAGCAGCAGCAACTCGCTGATCAGGCCCATCACGGCCTCCGTCAGCCGACCGCGGGCGCGGTCCCCGCGCTGTCGGCGGGGTCGGCCGAGGCGTCGGTCTTCTCGACGAAGCTGTAGGGCGGCAGGGGGCCGTTGACCTTCAGGTCGAGCTGAGGCGCGGCGGTCTGGAGCTCCTCCAGTGCCGCGAGCAGCTCCTCGGCCTGCTCCCGTGCGATCAGGACGGAGAAGTTGGCCAGCCAGCCGCCGCTCTCGGGGCCGGTGCTGAGCTCGGCGGCCAGCGGTTCGAGGGCGCGCCGCACCAGTGCGGCGTCGTCTCCCTCGCGGGCCTGCACGGCGTGTGCGACCTTCTCGCCGAGCTGGAGCTTCTGGTCGTAGCTCCCGCCGCCCGCCGCCCGGTTGGCCTCGCTCTCCGCACGGAGTTCGGGCTGTTCCGCCATGACGATGTGGAGCACGGCCTCCTCGTCGTGGCTGGCCTTCACGTTGTACTCGGCCTTGCCCTCCAGCGCGTCGAGCCGCTCCGAGAAGTGCTCGGCGCGCTCCACCAGGACGTCACCGACGGTGCCGTCGTCCTCGGAGAGGCTGCCGAACCGCATCGGCAGCACCGACCGCTCCGCGCTGGCCTGCGCCAGCACCTGCTGGTGGGCGAGCAGTTCCCGGCGCTTGGGCCGCAGATCGTCGGGCGCGTCACTGACCAGTGCCACCAGGCCGTCCCGCTCGATCACGCGGACGGGGTGCGGCGGGTCGCCCACGCCGGTCAGGTCGTCGGGGAGGCTCGGGGCCGGCGTCCGCGCGATGCCGTAGACGTAGGTGCTCACTGTTCCTCCTTCCTGCGCGCCGGCGTGCGCCGCCGGTTACCGCTGCTCTCCTGCTGGGACTCGTCCCGCGCCTGCTGGAACGCGTCGGAGACGGTCTGTGCCGCGCCGCTCAGCGCTCCTTTCGTCTTGCCCTTGGCGCCGGACTCGGTCATCTCGCCGACCAGGTCCGGAAGCCCCGGGTCCTTGCGCGGGCCGGCCTCCAGGTCGAGCCGGTTGCAGGCCTCGGCGAACTTCAGATAGGTGTCGACACTCGCGACGACCACGCGGACGTCGATCTTGAGGATCTCGATTCCGACGAGCGAAACCCGCACGAACGCGTCGATCACCAGCCCTCGGTCGAGGACAAGTTCCAGTACGTCGTAGAGGTTGCCGGTGCCGCCGCCTTGCGCTTGTGCCGGAGCGACAGTCATGAGGCGGAGCCTCCTTCGTTTCTTGGCGTCGCATGCTGGCTTGATTCGCGGCCAACTGCCGCGTCGGGTCGGTGTGTTCACGGACCCGGAAGGTTCTTGGGAGCCGCGGCGGGACCGCGGTGCCGCACCGGGTAGCCCTTGGGCCAAAGGTCAAACCAAACGGTGTCCGCCGCGGGCCAGCCGGCGGGCCAGCGCGGTCCCCACCCGGCGGCGCTCGCGGGAGCCGAGCCGCTCCCGCAGCGGCAGGTGGACCTGCTCCTCCTCGTCCCGGGCCGCCTCGCGGACCTGTTCCAGCACCGCGCCGGCCGCGCGGTCGGCGGCGGGCGAGTCCGGGTCCAGCGCGGCCAGCCGCGCGAGCGCCGCCGCGGTGGCGGCCCGGCGCTCCACGGCGGCGGCGGCCACCGCCTCCCCCGCGGGCAGCGTTCGCCGCACCACCGGGTCCAGCTCCTTCTCCTCCGCCAGCGCGCGCCGCTCCAGATCCGCGGCCAGCTCCTGCGCGAGGGCGGAGCGGCGCTCCGGGTCACGGGTCGCTTCGTAGGCGGTGACCAGGCGTTCTGTCTCCGCGTGGGCGTCTGTGAGCAGTTCGAGTACATCCGGGCGGTGCGCCATGCCGTCTCCTTGGTCCGATGGCGTCCCCGTTGTCGCCGTTGTCGCCGTTGTCGCCGTTGTTGCTGTAGCTGCCGTAGTCGGCATGGTCGCCGTAGTTGTCGTAGGCGCCGTTTTGCCCGACACGGTGTGGGGACCCGTCAGTGCGTCGACTATGGAGGTGATCACAGGTGCAGCGAAAGCAGGGCAACAGGCACGAGAGGGACGTGAGAGAGCAGCGTCACGCGCCCGCCGTTCTCCCCCGTGCGACGCACCGTCCGGACGGTCCGATGGGTTACGGACCGCGGGCTCCGTCCGGCGACCGCGATCCGGAGTCCCACATCTTCCGCGGGGAGGACTGACCCGCGGCCAGGACCGGACGGGGCCGCCCGGCTCCGCCGTACCGGTGCGTCCGGTCCCTCACCCGTACCCGGTCCGCTCCGGTTCACTCCGCGCACAGTGGGCACCCGCACGGCTCGCCGACATGCCCCGCACGGCCGGGGAGGGAGGAGAGCCAGGCATGAGTGACGAGACGGACGGGACCGCCGCGGGGAAGCCCGCGAAGAGGACGGCCAAGAGCACGAGGAAGACCACGGAGGGCAGGTCGGCCCCGAAGCGGACGGCCAGTGGCAGGAAAGCGGCCTCCGGCGGCGGGCAGGCGGCCCCGAGCAGGAGAGCGGGTCCGGGACAGCAGGCGGCACCCGCGCACGAGGAGTCCGGGCAGCAGCCGGGCGGCGGGCGTGAGACGGCCGGGGCACAGCCGGCAGCGCCGGAGCAGGACGTGCCCGAGCAGACCCGGCAGGATACGGCGGAGAGGAAGCACACCGTGGAGGCCAAGGCGCCCAGCACCGCTCAGGTGCTGCGCTCGGCACGGGAGGCCATCGAGGAGCTGACCGGGCTGGAGGCCGAAACGGTCTCCTCGGTCTCCCGCGGGGACGACGGCGGCTGGACTCTCCACCTGGAGGTCGTCGAGCTGCGCAGGATCCCCGACAGCGTCAGCATGCTCGGCTCGTACGAGATGACGCTGGACGCCGACGGCGAGCTGACCGGCTACCGCCGGCTGCGCCGCTACGAGCGGGGCAAGGCCGACCCGCGGTGAGACGGCGGTGGGCACCGGCCGCACACCGGCCCTGCGCAGACCACCCCGGGCGCCCGGGGTGTGCCGTCGGCTCCGCCGGTCACCACACCTGCACGGCGAGGATCGTCGCGTCGTCCTCCGTGCCCTCGCCCAGCAGCGCGGCGGCCAGCCGGTCCGCCGCCGTCTCGGACAGGTCGCCGCCCCGCGCCATCCCCTCGCGGACCGCGTCCAGCAGGGCCTCGGCGCCGGTGTCCAGGTCGCTGCCGCGGCGCTCGATGACGCCGTCCGTGTAGAGGACCAGCAGATCCCCGGGGCGCAGCCGCGCCGTGTTGGTCCGGTACTGCGCGTCGGGCAGCACGCCCAGCATCATGCCCTGCTCGCCCTCCAGCAGCCGCGGTTCGCCGTTCCTGACCAGGATCGGCGCGGGATGCCCCGCGCTGGCCCAGCGGAAGGTGCGGGCGTGGGGGAACAGGTGACCGGCCACGCAGGTCGCGGTGGTGTCCAGATTTCCGTAGTAGTCGTTGTAGACGACCTCGCCCAGCGCCCACACGAGTTGCGCGGCGTCGCCGCCCGTGTAGGCCAGACCCGCCAGCGCGGAGCGCTGCTGCACGGCCCGGCTGGCGGCCTGCACCCCGTGCCCGGAAGCGTCACCGATGGCCAGCAGCACCCGGCCGTCGAGGAGCTCACGGCACTTGTACCAGTCCCCGCCCACGCCCGAGTCCGAGGGCATGTAGGCGGCGCTGACCGCGATCCAGTCGGGTTTGAGCGCCTCCAGCGGCGGGACGAGCGCCCTGCGGAACGTCTCGGAGACCCGCCGCTCGGCGGCGGCTTCCCTGCGGAGCCGGTCGGCGTCTCTCTCGGCGCTGCGGACCCGGTCCTCCTCGTCGGTGATGTTCCGGGCGGCGAAGACGACCGATTCGGGCTCCGCGGTGCCTTCGGGGTAGGCGTGACCGACCCACCGCACGCGGCGGTCCTCCCCCCGTGCATGGACGGTGATCTCGCGGTCGGTGACCTCGCCGCCGCCGAGCAGGGTCCGCATGTCGGCGACGAACGCGGGCAGGTCCGCGGCATCGACCAGACGACCGACCGTGAAGAGGTCGGACACCAGGTCCTTGGCCGTGGTCATCACCCCGGCCGGGTTCCGCGAGCCGAGGACGTCCTCGGCCGCGCCGGCGCCCTCCGGCAGCGGCGCGGACAGGCCCAGGAGCTGCCGTAGCCCCTGCGACCAGCGGATCCGGCCGGTCACCAGGTCCCACTCGGCCCACCCCATGTGGCCGCGCTGCTGGATCCGGCGGCTGAGCCGGGCCTCACCGACCGGCTCCCAGTTGGTCAGCAGCAGCCCCTCGTCCGGCAGGACGGTGACCGTGCCGCGCAGCCGGGCCCGGTGCAGGACCCCGTCGATGACGTCGAGATAGTCGACGGCGTCGGTCGAGACAGGGCCGCCGTGTTCCAGTGCGGCGCGGTAGATGTCGTAGATGCCGCTGCTGCGGATGCCCGGCCGCGTCCTGGACAGCGGTTGCCCGAGGAAGTCGTAGGAGCCGCGCTCCAGACCGCTCAGCTCGAAGTGGTTGGCGCCGACGACGACGAAGTCCCGCACCGTGCCGTCGGGGCCGCGGTCCGGACGCAGCACGGTCGAGCTGCCCCGCAGGACGCCGAGCACGGCGGGCACCCAGGAGGGCAGCCCGGGGAGTACCGCAACGTCGCTGGGCGGCGCCGTCTCCGCCCCTTCGTAGGCCAGCGGGCCGTCGGCGGGACCGTGTCCGCCCGGGGCCGCCGTGTCGTCGCGCGGGCCGCTTTCGGCGACCCGGACGCGGGCCCGGTGCCGCGCGTGCGCGGTGGCGCGCAGCGCCGCGTGGTTCAGCGCACGCAGCGCCTCCTCGGCATCCCACGGGCCGGCTCGGGCGGGCCGGTCCGCACCGGTGGTCGGGTCGGGTCCGGGAGACCGGCCGGGACCGTCAGCGGAGGCGTCCATATGACCGCATTGTCCGCTGCGCCGGACGGCTCCGCCGGGTGGGAGCGGGACGGTACCGCCGACCGGGGCGCTCGCGGGCCCCGCTGCCCTAGAGTCGGGCCCATGACGGCGAACGAGGGCCCGGTGCGGATCGACAGCTGGATCTGGTCGGTACGGCTGACCAAGACGCGGTCCCAGGCGGCGACGGCGGCGCGCGGCGGTCACGTCAAGGTCAACGGCGAGCGGGTGAAGGCCGCGCACCCCGTGAAGGTGGGCGACGAGGTACGGGTGCGCCACGCGGGCCGGGAGCGCATCGTGGTCGTCAAGCAGCTGCTCAAGAAGCGGGTCGGCGCCCCTGTCGCCGCGGAGGCCTACGTCGACAACAGCCCGCCGCCGCCTCCCGCGGTGGAGGCTCCCCTGGTTCCCCGCCGCGACCGGGGCGCCGG
Organism: Streptomyces sp. CNT360; assembly: GCF_000424785.1. Lineage (NCBI taxonomy): Bacteria > Bacillati > Actinomycetota > Actinomycetes > Kitasatosporales > Streptomycetaceae > Streptomyces > Streptomyces sp. CNT360. The sequence goes on from NZ_AUKO01000004.1 coordinate 522,319, forward strand.
CCGCCCCACCAAGCGGGACCGCCGCGAACTGGACCGGCTGCGCGGAGACCGCTGAGGCGGCCGGCGCCCTCCGGCAGCCGTCAGCCGGTGCCGTCCCGCAGCCGCTCGGCGAGCACGGCGGCCTGCACGCGCCGCCCCACACCGAGCTTGCCGAGGATCGCCGAGATGCGGTTCTTGACGGTCTTCTCGGCGAGGAAGAGCCGTTCACCGATCTGCCGGTTGGTCAGCCCCTCCCCCACCAGGGCCAGCACCTCCCGCTCCCGCGGGGTGAGCCGGGCCAGCTCGGCGGGGAGGGCCGGGCCCTCCCCGGCCCGCTCCTGGGCACGCTCGGTGATCCGGGACCGCGTCCGGGGCGTGATCAGCGAGACCCCGGCGGCCACCGTGCGGATCGCGTCGACCAGGTCGGCGCCCTTGATCTGCTTGAGCACGTACCCTGCGGCGCCCGCCATGACGGCGTCGAACAGGGCCTCGTCGTCGTCGAACGAGGTGAGCATCACACAGGCCAGCTCCGGCATGCGGGTCCGCAGTTCGCGGCAGACCTCCACGCCTCCGTGGTCGCTGTCCCGCGTCACGGCTGCCGTCCCGTCGGTGGCGCCCTCCTTCCCGCTGCCGAGCCGGACGTCCAGTACGGCGACGTCGGGGCGCAGCGCGGGGACCCGGGCCAGGGCCTCCTCGGCGTCGCCGGCCTCACCGACGACGGTCAGGTCGGCTTCCGCCTCCAGCAGGTCCCGCAGTCCGCGCCTGACCACCTCGTGGTCGTCGAGCAGGAACACGCGGACGGGGGCGGCGGGGCGGGCGGGCGCCTCGCCCAGGTTGTCGGAACCCGGCACTGGACCTCCTCGTCGGAACGCCCCCAGCCTGGGGCATGACCGGCCGGGTGAGTAGGGGCCGTTCGGCACCCGCCGCGGCCGGCCCCGGCGCGGGTGGCTCCGGCCCCGCGGGCCGCGCGCGGGGCCGTTCCTGGGCGCGGGCGCACGGCGCCACGCCCCGCAGGGTGGTGGCCCATGGCGCAGCACCCCCGGCGGAGCAGGAGCGTCCGTCCGCTGGCGGGCGTACTCGCGGCGATGGCGGCCTCCTTGACCGGGACCCGCATCTCGGCCGTCGCGCTCCCCTGGTTCGTGCTGGTCACCACGGGCAGCACCGCACGGACGGGGCTGGTCTCGCTCTGCGAGATGGCGCCGTACGTGCTGGTCAAGGCCTTCATGGGGCCGCTGGTCGACCGGATGGGGCCGCGCACGGTCTCCTGGGTCACCGATGTGACCAGCGCGGTGGCGGTGGCGGCCGTCCCGGTGCTGCACCTGATGGACGTGCTGTCCTTCCCGCTGCTGCTGCTCCTGGTCGCGGTGGTCGGCGCGGCCCGCGGACCGGGCGATCTGTCCAAGGAGGTCATGGTCCCGGAGGCGGCGGCCCGCGGCCGGATCCCGCTGGAGCGCGCCGCGGATCTGTCCGGGGTGACGGAGCGGCTCGCCTCCACGGCCGGCCCCGCGGCCGGCGGCGCGGTGGTGGCGCTGCTCGGCGCGCCCACGGCGCTGCTCGCCATCGCGGCCTGCTTCACGTCCGGTTCGCTGATCGTCGTGCTGGTCCTGCCGCGCCGCCCCGCGCACGCCGCCTCCGGACGCGGGGAGCCGGACGCCCCACCGGCACGGGCACCGGCACCGGCGGGGGACGGCTACTGGCGCCGGATGGGCGAGGGCTTCCGCTTCCTGCGCGGCGACCCGCTGCTGCTGACCGTCATCGTGACGGTGGGCGCGACCAACCTGCTGGACGCGGCGCTCAACTCGCTGCTGCTGCCGGTCTGGGCGCGGGAGTCCGAAGGCGGCCCCGGGGCGATGGGGCTGGCCGACAGTTCGCTGGGGATCGCGGCGGTCGCCGGGAGTCTCGTCGCGGCGGCCGTCGGGCACCGGATGAGGCGCCGCCCGGTGTTCTTCGCCGGCTTCCTGCTCGCAGGCGCCCCGCGGTTCCTGATCCTGACCGTCGACGTCCCGCTGTGGGCGGTCACGGCCACGTTCGCCCTCAGCGGGTTCGGCGCGGGCTTCCTCAACCCGATACTGGGGGCCGTCAACTTCGAACGGGTGCCCGCCCCTCTGCGGGGCCGGGTCAACGCCCTGGGCGACTCGCTGGCCTGGGCGGGCATCCCGCTGGGCGGCCTGCTCGCCGGTGCCGCCGTGGCGTCCTTCGGGCTCGTCCCGGTGCTGGCCGCGGGCGGAGCGGCGTACTTCCTGACGACCAACCTGGCGGGGCTGCGGCCCGAGTGGCGCCGGATGGACCGGGTGCGGGCGGCCTCGGACTCCCGTGTCGGGCGGCAGCGCTGTACCGCTGACGGAGCCGACGGAGCGGACGGAGCGGTGCCTGGGGGCGTGCCCGGCGCGGCGACGAACGGTACCGGTGCGAGCCGTGGGGAGGGCGCGGGCACCGGGGGCGGAACGACCGGCGACCCGCGGCCGGCCGGATCGTAGACTGCCGTCTTCGCAGGGAGGGCCGCAGGGGGCCCGGCTGTCGGATGTCGTACGGAGGTGCGCATGGCGGAGACTGCCGGAGCGGAAGAGCACCACCCGGGCCGAGGCCGGTTACCCCACTTCCGGCTGGACGAACTGCTGGACGAGCTCCAGGCGCGGCTGGACGCCGCCCGGACCACCCAGGACCGGATGCACAGCCTGCTGGAGGCCGTGCTGAGCGTGGGCCGGGAGCTGGACCTGGCGCAGGTGCTGCGCCGCATCGTCGAGGCGGCCGTGGCGCTGACCAACGCGCGGTACGGCGCGCTGGGGGTCATCGGCGCGGGACAGCGGCTGACGTCGTTCCTGCCGGTGGGGATCGACGAGGAGGAGGCGGCGCGGATCGGACCGCTGCCGTCCGGGCACGGGGTGCTGGGCGAGCTGATCCGCACGCCGGAGCCGCTGCGGCTGTCGGACCTGACCGCGCACCCGGCCCGCCACGGCTTCCCCGCGCACCACCCGCCGATGCGCACGTTCCTGGGCGTGCCGGTGCGGGTGCGGGACGAGGTCTTCGGAAACCTCTACCTGACCGAGAAGCGGGGCAGCGCGGACTTCGACGCGGACGACGAGGCGGTCGTCACCACACTGGCCGTGGCCGCCGGGGTGGCCGTCGACAACGCGCGGCTGTACGCCGAGAGCCGCCGGCGCGGGCAGTGGCAGGAGGCGCTGGGCGAGATCACCAGGCTGCTGCTGAGCGGCGCGTCCTCCAGCGAGGTCCTGCGGTTGATCGCCTGGCACGCCCTGGACGTCTCCCAGTCCGACTCGGCGTGCGTCCTGCTGCCCGACCCCGGGCACGGCGACGGAACCGGCGGGCTGCGGGTCGTGGTGGCGGTCGGCGCGCTCGCCGAGAAGGAGAGCGGGGTGGTGGTGCCCTACGACGAGACGCTGTCCGGGCTGGCCGCCCGCACCGGGGAGTCGGCGGTCACGGCGGACATCGCCGAGGACCCGCGCACCCGCTTCTCCCCGGCCGACGAGGCGGAGGCGCACGGCCCGGTGGTGGCCGTACCGCTGCTGGCCCAGAAGCACGCGCCCGGCGCACTGCGGCTCAGCCGGCTGACGGGGCGCGCGCCGTTCGACGAGACGGAGGTGGAGCTGCTCAAGGACTTCGCGGCGCAGGCGGCGCTCGCGCTGGAACTGGCGCAGCACCGCGCCGAGTCCGAGCAGCTCGCCCTGTTGCACGAGAGGGACCGGATCGCGCGGGACCTGCACGACCTGGCCATCCAGCGGCTGTTCGCGACGGGGATGACGTTGCAGAGCGCGGGCCGGCTCATCGACCGCCCCGAGGCGGCCGAGCGGGTGAACCGCGCCGTGGACGACCTGGACGAGACCATCAAGATCATCCGCTCCACCATCTTCGCGCTGCGCACCTCCGGGGAGGGGCCGCCGGAGGAGACCCGCACCAACCTGCGCAGAACCCTGGCCAGGGCCGTCAGCGACGCCGCCGACCAACTCGGTTTCCTGCCGGCGCTGCGGATGGAGGGCCCCGTCGACACCAGCGTGCCGGTGGAGGCGGCCGACCATGTGCGGGCGGTGCTGGCCGAGGCCCTCAGCAACATCGTGCGGCACGCGCGGGCCCGCCATGTCGACGTGGCGCTGTCCGTGGGGACGGCCCTGTCGCTGACCGTCACCGACGACGGGGCCGGCATCGGGGCGCGGCCCCGCACCGGGGGGCTGGCCAACATGCGCTCGCGGGCCGAACTGCTGGGCGGCACGCTGACGGTGACGGACGGGCCCGCCTCCGGGTCCGGCACCCGCCTGGTGTGGGAGGTGCCCCTGCCGCGCGAGCCGGAGTAGACCGGCCGGGCGCGGCGCGGGGCGCCCAGCCGGGCGGCAAAGGACACCGGCAGGCATGCCCGCCCGCTGGTCAGGGGACCCGGCACGCATGACGAAGCTCGGTCTGCCCGACGGCATCCGCGCATGCCTGTTCGATCTCGACGGGGTTCTCACCCGGACCGCCGTCGTGCACGCCGCCGCGTGGAAGGAGATGTTCGACGCCTATCTGCGCGGCCGCGACGGGCCCGGCTTCCGGCCGTTCGACCCGGTGGCGGACTACGACGCCTACGTGGACGGGCGCCCCCGCGCCGACGGCGTGCGCACCTTCCTCGCCGCACGTGAGATCGAGCTGCCGGAGGGGACGCCGGACGACCCGCCCGAGAGCGAGACCGTGAACGGGCTGGGCACCCGCAAGAACGACCTGCTGCTGGAGAAGATCCGCACGGACGGCGTGGAGGCCTACGACGGCTCGCTGCGCTACCTGCAGGCGGTGCGCGCGGCGGGGCTGCGCACCGCGGTGGTCTCCTCCAGCGCCAACTGCCGGGACGTCCTCGCCGCCGTCGGCATCGAGGACCGGTTCGACGTACGGATCGACGGGATCGTCGCCCGCGAGCGCCGCCTGCCCGGCAAGCCCCACCCGGACACCTTCCTGGCCGCCGCCCACGACCTGGCGGTCGAACCGGGCGCCGCGGCGGTCTTCGAGGACGCCCTGGCCGGGATGGACGCGGGCCGCGCGGCGCACTTCGGACACGTCGTCGGTGTCGACCGCACGGGCCAGGCGGCCGAGCTGCGCGCGCACGGGGCCGACACCGTCGTGGACGACCTGGCGGAGCTGTTGGAAACCCGCCAGGGCGCGGCCGGAACGGGGGACGCCAGGTGATCAGCCACACCTGTTTCGCCGTGCAGCCCTGGACGCTGCACGAGAACGAGCTCCGCCTGGACATCCTGCCGCAGAGCGAGTCGGTCTTCGCCCTCTCCAACGGCCACATCGGCTGGCGCGGCAACCTCGACGAGGGCGAGCCGCACGGCCTGCCCGGCTCCTACCTCAACGGGGTCCACGAGCTGCACCCGCTGCCCTACGCGGAGGCCGGCTACGGCTACCCCGAGTCCGGCCAGACGGTCATCGACGTCACCAACGGCAAGGTGATGCGGCTGCTCGTCAACGACGAACCCTTCGACGTGCGCTACGGCAAGCTGCGCTCCCACGAGCGGACCCTCGACCTGCGGACGGGCCTGCTGCGCCGGGTCTGCGAGTGGACCTCCCCGGCCGGCTGCACCGTACGGGTCACCTCGACCCGGCTGGTCTCCTTCACCCAGCGGGCCATCGCCGCGGTCGCCTACGAGGTGGAGCCGCTGGACTCCGACGTCCGCGTCGTCGTCCAGTCGGAGCTCGTGGCCAACGAGCAGCTCCCTTCCAAGAGCGGCGGCGACCCGCGGGTGGCCGCGGCCCTCAAGGACGTGCTCACCCCCGAGGAGCACTTCGCCGAGGACATGCGGCTGCGCCTGGTGCACCGGACCGGCAGCAGCGGGCTGCGGGTCGGGGCGGCCGCGGACCACGTGGTGCACGGCGCCGACGGCACCAGTACCGCATGCGAGAGCGGGGACAACGTCGCCCGGCTCACGGTCACCGCGGAGCTGACGCCGGGCACACCGCTGCGGGTGGAGAAGCTGGTCTCCTACGGCTGGTCGGGGGCGCGGTCGCTGCCCGCCGTACGCGACCAGGTCGACGCGGCGCTGGCCGGCGCCCGCGCCAAGGGCTGGCACGGGCTGGTGGAGCAGCAGCGCGCCTACCTCGACGACTTCTGGGCGCGTGCCGACGTGGAGGTCGACGGGGACGCGGAGATCCAACAGGCGGTGCGCTTCGCGCTCTTCCACGTCCTGCAGGCCGGGGCCCGCGCCGAGAAGCGCGCCATCCCCTCCAAGGGGCTGACCGGTTCCGGCTACGACGGGCACACCTTCTGGGACGGCGAGACGTTCGTGCTGCCGGTCCTCACCTACACCTCCCCCTCCGCGGTCGCCGAGGCACTGAGGTGGCGCCATGAGACGCTGCCCGCGGCCCGGGACCGGGCGCGGCAGCTCGGGCTGCGCGGGGCGGCGTTCCCCTGGCGCACCATCGACGGCTCCGAGTGCTCGGCGTACTGGCCGGCGGGGACGGCGGCCTTCCACGTCAACGCGGACATCGCGGAGGCCGTGGAACGGTACGTGGCCGCGACCGGTGACACCGAGTTCGAGCGGGAGACCGGCGTGGAGATCCTCGTCGAGACAGCCCGGCTGTGGCACTCGCTGGGCCACCACGACCACCACGGCACCTTCCACTTCGACGGGGTGACCGGCCCGGACGAGTACAGCGCCGTGGCGGACGACAACCTGTACACCAACCTGATGGCCCAGTCGAACCTGCGTGCCGCCGCCGACGTCGTGGAGCGGTACGGCGACCGGGCGGCGGCCCTCGGGGTGGACGACGAGGAGGCCGCCGCCTGGCGGGACGCGGCGGACGCGGTGGCCATACCGTTCGACGAGGCGCTGGGCGTCCACGAGCAGTCGGCCGGATTCACCGGGCACCAGATGTGGGACTTCGGCGCGACCCGCCCCGACCAGTACCCGCTGATGCTGCACTTCCCCTACTTCGACCTCTACCGCAAGCAGGTCATCAAGCAGGCCGACCTGGTGCTGGCCATGTACAAGCGGGGCGACGCCTTCTCCGAGGAGCAGAAGGAACGCAACTTCGCCTACTACGAGCAGATGACGGTCCGGGACTCCTCGCTGTCCGCCTGCTGCCAGGCCGTGATGGCCGCCGAGGTCGGCCACCTCCAGCTGGCCTACGACTACACGGGCGAGGCCGCGCTGATGGACCTGGAGGACCTGGAGAACAACACCCGTGACGGGCTGCACATCGCCTCGCTCGCCGGAACCTGGATCGCTCTGGTGGCCGGGTTCGGCGGCATGCGCCACCGGGACGGCACGCTCGACTTCTCCCCCACCCTGCCCGAGCAGTTGCGCCGGATCTCCTTCACGGTGCAGATGCTGGGGCGCCGGCTGCGGGTGGCGATCGAGAGCTCCGGGGTGACGTACACGCTGCTGGACGGGGAGCCGCTGCAACTGCTGCACTGCGGTGAACCGTTCACTCTTGGCGGCGACGCCCCGCAGACCCGCCCGCTGCACCGCCACCGGCCCCACCCGGAGCCCGAGCAGCCGAAGGGCCGCCGCCCGGCCCGGCGCCACTGAGCACCGGGCCGGGGCGGCTGCGGAAGGAGCTGTTGCCGGCCGGCGCCCCGCGACCCTACGAACTGCGGGGCGCCGACGCGGTGTCGGCGCCCGGGAGCGGCCCGGTCGCCGCGTCGGCGGCCTGGTCCAGCCGGAAGGCCTCGTTGCCCTGCCCGATGCGGGCGAAGGCGCGGGGTTCGCGGGCGCGCAGGACCAGGCCCACGGTCAGGCCGACGAGGGCGGCGGCACCGATGACGGCGGGCAGCACCCAGCCGAGCGCGGAGCCGGATGCGGCGCCGACCAGGACGTCGAAGTCCTTGACGGCGTAGACGAAGACGAAGCCCAGCCCGACGGCGGCCAGTGCCGAGCACACCAGCCGTCCCGCCTGCGCCCCGGCGCTGCCGCGCCGTGCGAAGAAGACGATGACGGAGAGCGAGGTGACGGTCATCAGCAGGATGACGCCCAGCGCGCCGACGTTGCCCATCCAGGTGAACAGGTGGAGGACCGGAGCGGTCGGGTCGCCGTGCGGCTTGTCGTCCGCGGCGACGAACGCGGCCACGACCACGACGGACACCAGCGTCTGGAGCAGCGAGCCGAGGGCGGGCGCCCCGGTGCCGGCGGAGGCGCGGCCCACGGCGCGCGGCAGCAGCCCTTCCCGGCCCATGGCGAAGGCGTAGCGGGCGACGACGTTGTGGAAGGCGAGCATGCAGCCGAAGGCGCCGGTGACGAAGAAGACGTGCAGCACGTCGGTGAAGACGGCCCCCAGGCGGGGCTCGGCGAGCGTGAAGATGAGCCCCGAGCTCTGCTCGCGGGCTGCGGCCACCACGCCGTCGGGGCCGGTGGCGACGCTGATGAGCCAGGCGGTCAGCGCGTAGAAGACGGCGATGATGCCGACGGCCAGGAACATCACGCGGCGCACCACGGTCTGCGGCCGGTCGGTCTCCTCCGCGTAGACGGGGGCCTGCTCGAAACCGAGGAAGGCGGCGACGGTGAAGCAGAGCGCGGTGCCCAGCCCGGCGCCGGTCAGCGTGCCCGGGTCGAAGGCGTGCAGCGAGAGGCCCTGCGGTCCGGGGTCGGCCGCGTAGGCGACGTCGATGACCAGGACCAGCAGCACCTCGCAGATCAGTACGACGCCCACGACCTTGGCGTTCAGGTCGACCTTCAGGGCGCCGAGCACCCCGGTCACCAGGAGGGCCACCAGCGCCGGGATCCACCAGGCGACGCTCATGTCGAAGAACTTGTCCAGCAGTCCGGCGACCTCGAAGCCGAAGATGCCGTAGACGCCGACCTGGAGGGCGCTGTAGGCGATGAGCGCCACATAGGAGGCGCCCGCCCCGGCGAGCCCGCCCAGGCCGCGGGCGATGTAGGCGTAGAAGGCGCCCGCGTTGTGCACGTGGCGGCTCATCTCGGCGTACCCGATGCCGAACAGTGCCATGATCACGCCGAGGATGACGAAGAGGAGCGGCAGGCCGACGACGCCCATCACGGCGTAGGTGGTGGCCATCACGCCGGCGACGGTCATCAGCGGTGCCGTCGCGGCCAGGACGGACAGCAGCAGCCCCGTCGTGCCCAGCCGTCCCGCGCGCAAGGACGCCTGGTCCTGGCCCCGGTAGGTACTGATCTGTGGACTGCTGCCGCTGTGCTGGCTGTCCGTGAGCATGGCGAAGGTTCCTTCCCAGGTGGCCGGTGGTGCGCTCGGATGCCGAGGGTGGGCGGTTCAGGCGGTTCAGGGGGTGCGGGCTTGGGGGCGCGAGGCTGCGGGGCGGGGCAGGCCGCGGTGGGGCTCAGGCGGCTCCCAGGGCGGCGCGGTGAGCGGCGCGGAACGCCTTGTGGGCGTCCCGGCCGGAGAAGGACCACGGTTCGCGCGTCGGGTGGGGGCCGATGCGCTGGAAGAGCGCGGCGGCCTCGGCCATGCGGCCCTCGTGGAACTTCGCGTACGCCAGGTGGTTGAGGTCGATGAGCCGGCGCGGGCTGCGGTCCTCCGCGCCCCACTCCAGCCACCAGTTGAAGCCGGCCTTGACGATGCGCTGCGGGTGACGGCCGTCCCAGTGCCCGGCGGCCGTGGGGTCGGGCGGCACGGCTCCCTGCGCCGCCAGCACACGGAACCGCTCGGCGTGCGCGACGACGGGCAGCAGGGCGAGCGGCGAGTCCGCGGGGGCACGCTCCGCCACCTGTGAGGCGAAGTCGTAGACTTCCGTACCCAGTTCGGCCAGCGCCGCGACCATCAGGTGGTGCGCGTGGTGGTGTTCGGGGTGACGCGCGTAAACCTCGCCGAACGGGAGGTGGCAGTCCTGCGGAGTGGCCGTCCTGCGGAACAGCAGCAACAGGGCCAGCCACGGCGTGGGGTCCGCGGGATCCGCGCGGGCGACGGCGTCCAGAGCCGCGCGGGCCGCGTTGGCGTCCCCCTTGCCGCCGGCCGCCCGCATCGCCATGGAGCAGGCGAGCAGGGTGGCGGCGTCCTGGCTGCCGGGTTCGGTCAGCTGCCATTCGCGGGCCCACGCCTCGGCGGCGGGCGTCGTGGCGAGGCAGACGATGCGGTGACCGCGCAGGTCCCAGTCGCGGCCGGTCTCCAGCAGGAGGCCGCGCACCTCGCTCCAGTGGCCTTGGGTGAAGGCGTCGCGGGCGGCGCGCAACGAGGTGTCGTCCAGCGCGGGGTCGGGCCGTCTGCCGTCGGGTGAGCGGCGAAAAGCAAGTGGGGGTGGTGGAGGAGTCATGGTCGCCGATCACCCAACCGGAGCCGGGCGATCACGTCAAGTCAGCCTCCGCACACGCATGTTCCGAATCGGCATCCGATCGATCACGAGCGGGCGGAGGCTCGCTGGCTCCCCAGGCGGGCGGGGCCGTCAGGCGTAGCGCTTCAGCTCCCGCCGCGCCAGCGACCGCTGGTGCACCTCGTCGGGGCCGTCGGCCAGCCGCAGGGTACGGGCCGCGGCCCACAGTTCGGCCAGCGGGAAGTCCTGCGAGACGCCGCCGGCTCCGTGCAGTTGCACCGCGTCGTCGATGATCCGCACCACCGCGCGCGGGGTGGCGATCTTGATGGCCTGGATCTCGGTGTGGGCGCCGCGGTTGCCGACGGTGTCCATCAGCCAGGCCGTCTTGAGCACCAGCAGCCGCAACTGCTCGATCTGCACCCGCGCGTCGGCGATCCACTCGTGGACCACACCCTGCCGTGCCAGCGGCTTGCCGAAGGCGGTACGGTCCACCGCCCGCCGGCACATCAGCTCGACGGCGCGCTCGGCCATGCCGATCAGCCGCATGCAGTGGTGGATACGGCCCGGGCCCAGGCGGGCCTGCGCGATGGCGAAGCCGCCGCCCTCCTCGCCGATCAGATGGCCGGCCGGGACGCGGACGTCGTGGAAGAGGACCTCCGCGTGGCCGCCGTGGTAGTGGTCCTCGTAGCCGTACACCGTCATGGCGCGGCGCACCTCGACCCCCGGGGTGTCACGCGGGACCAGCACCATGGACTGCTGGCGGCGCACGTCCTCGCCGTCCGGGTCGGTCTTGCCCATCACGATGAAGACCTTGCAGTCCGGATTCATGGCGCCGGAGATGTACCACTTGCGGCCGGTGACGACGTAATCGTCGCCCTCCCGCCGGATGCGGGTGGCGATGTTGGTGGCGTCGGAGGAGGCCACCTCGGGCTCGGTCATGGCGAACGCGGAGCGGATCTCGCCCGCCAGCAGCGGCTCCAGCCACCGCTTGCGCTGCCCGGCCGAGGCGAACTGCGCCAGCAGTTCCATGTTGCCGGTGTCGGGCGCGGCGCAGTTCAGCGCGGTCGGTGCGAGCTGCGGGCTGCGCCCGGTGATCTCGGCCAGCGGCGCGTACTGCAGGTTGGTGAGGCCCGCACCGTACTGCTCGTCCGGTGAGCTGTGCTCGTCCACGAAGAACAGGTTCCACAGGCCCAGCCGCCGCGCCGTGGCCTTGAGCTCCTCGACCACCGGCGGGGTCTGCCAGGGCGAGTCCAGCGCCGCCCGCTGCCCGCCGGCCACCCGCTCGGCGGGGAACACGTGCTCGTCCATGAACGCGTTCAGCCGCTCGCGCAGCTCCTGCGTACGCGCGTCGTATGCGAAGTCCATGTGCTGCCTCAGCCCTTCCGCAGTGTGGTGAGTCCGTTGTCGATGAAGACCGGTACGAGCTCCCCGATCCGGTCGAACCCGGCACCGACGGTCCGGCCGAGCGTGAAGCGGTAGTGGATGCCCTCCAGGATCACGGCGAGCTTGAAGTAGGCGAACGCCGTGTACCAGTTGACGCGGCTCACGTCGCGGCCCGACAGCGCGGCGTAGCGCTCGATCAGCTCGTCGGCCGCGGGATGCCCGGGGGCGCCGCTGGTGGTGCTGACCGGCGAGTCGGGCACGTCCTGGCGTTCGCTGTACATCGCCAGCAGACCCAGGTCGGTCAGCGGGTCGCCCAGGGTGGACATCTCCCAGTCGAGCACCGCCGCCACCCGGTCGTCCGCGCCGACCAGGACGTTGTCGAGGCGGAAGTCGCCGTGCACGACCGTCGGCGCGGGCGAGGCCGGCAGCGTCCCGCCCAGCGCGCCGTGCAACTCGTCGATCCCCGCCAGCTCGCGGCTGCGGGACGCCTCCAACTGCTTGCCCCAGCGGCGCAGTTGCCGCTCCAGGAACCCCTCGGGCCGCCCGAAGTCGCCCAGGCCCACCTCCTGGGGGTCCACCGCGTGCAGCGCCACCAGCGTCTCGGGCAGCGCCAGGACGACCTCGCGGGTGCGTTCCGGGCCGAGCGGGGCGAGCTGTTCGGCGGTGCGGTACGGGGTGCCCTCGACGTACTCCATGACGTAGAAGGGCGCCCCGAGCACGTCCGGGTCCTCGCACAGCAGCACGGTGCCCGGTACCGGCACGGGGGTGTGGCGCAGTGCGCTGATGACGCGGTGCTCACGCGTCATGTCGTGCGCCGTGGCCAGCACGTGCCCGAGCGGCGGGCGGCGCACCACCCAGCGGTCGACCCCGTCGGTGACCCGGTAGGTGAGGTTCGAGCGGCCCCCCTGGACGACCTCGGCACTCAACGGGCCCCGCACCAGCCCGGGGCACTCGCGCTCCAGGTGCGCGGCCAGCCGCGCCAGATCGAGACCGGGCGGATTCTGTTCGCTCATCGTGCGCGCTCCTTCGGCTGCGGTCGCATCCGATCATGCCGACTAGTCGGTATGGAGTCCAGAGGCGGTCCGGAGGTGGTGACGAAGATCGCGCCTCCCGGGCCCTTCGCCGGCCGCGGCGGCGGAAAACCGGGTGACGGGGAACCGGGGCGGTGCTGGACTGGACCGTATGAGCCGTCAACGCACCGCGGCCGCCACTCCGTTGCCCGCCCCCGCGCGGCACGCCGGGAGTCCGGGCGGCGCACCGCCCGCACCGTACCGGTGGGCTCTCGCTGCCCGGCCCGACGGGGGCCCGGACCAGGTGGGCACGCTGGCCGACGGCGCCGAACCGGCCGACCTGTGGTACCTGCCGCAACTGATCAGCTGCACGGGCAAGATACTGGCCCGCTCCGCCGCTGCCGACCTGGTCTTCGTCGGGCGCTCCCTGGACAGCATGCACGACCTGCTGACCGGCGCCTTCGAGCACGCCGCGCACCGCCCGGCGACGCCCGCGCTGCGGCGGCTGCCGCTCTCGGCGCCCTACTGCGCCGACGCCGCCGCACGGCGCCGGCTGCGCGGGCACCTGGCCGCCGCCGGGCTCTCCCCGGCCGCGCTGGCCCGCCGTTCGCGCCCGGTGGCGCTGGTCGACGTCGTGCACAGCGGGGCGACATTCGACACTCTCTTCTCGGAACTGGACCTGTGGATCGCCGAGAGCCGCGAACCGTGGCCGGTCGTCCGCCGGGTGCTGCGCTTCACCGGGGTGACGAACCGGGGCCGGACGAGCCCTCACCACTGGCGCTGGCAGCAGTCACCCGGCTCGCGGGAATGGGTCCGCACCCTGCCTGCCGGGCACGTGGTGAACGTCTCGCTGGACTGGGAGGCGTGGAGCTGGTTCGGCAACCAGCAGCCGAAGCTGGGCCCCTCCTTCCCGCCGCGCCGCTGGTTCGACCAGGACGCCGCCGAGGCCCCCCGGCACGGCGATCTGCCGGCGGCCCTCGCGGAGGCCAGGGCCCTGGTGGCCCGGGGCAGGGACCGTGACGTACGGGACGAGGTGGTCCGCGCCATGGCGGCGGACCCGGCCTTCGCCCGGCGCGAGGTCCGCGCCCTCGCGTCCGAGCTGCGCGGCCACGGCGCGGGGCGCCGGTAGGGCAGGTCAGTAGAGCGCGACCGCGGCGAGGATCAGGACGCCGACCGCGAGAACGACGATCAGGGCGAGTCCGGAGGGGTTGCGGTGGTTGAGGACGTAGCCGTTCCTGGAGCGCTCGTCGCGTACGAACAGCGGCTCGTTGTCACCCATGGGCATGGCACGAAGGCTAGGGCGCGATCGGCGCACCTGTCACCGGACTTCGGGCGGAAAGCGGCGTAACGCACACCGAGCGGGACACCAACGGGTCAGGGGTGACGGATGGGACGCATGGTGTCACGATCGAGGCGTACGGGGCCCCCGTCACACCTCAGCACACCCCGGCACGCTCCAGCACCGCCCGCGCCTCGGCCCGGGTCTCCTGCGGCGTGCCCGCCACCGACAGCGCCCTGCCCCGCTCGTCCGGCCCCAGCCCCTCCAGCGCCTCGAACTGGGACCGCAGCAGGCTCGGCGGCATGAAGTGGCCCGTGCGCCGGGCCATCCGCGCGTCGATCAGCTCGTAGGAGCCCTCCAGGTGGAGGAAGAAAAGGTCCTCGGAGGCCTGCCGGAGGCGGTCACGGTAGCGGTGCTTGAGCGCGGAGCACACCAGGACGGCGCCGCCCTCCCGGTGCCGGGCGAGCCAGTCGGCCATCGCCTCCAGCCACGGCGCCCGGTCCTCGTCGTCCAGCGGGATGCCGGCCGACATCTTGGCGATGTTGCGCTCCGGGTGGAAGGCGTCGGCGTCGGCGAACGGCACCCCGAGCTGCTCCGCCAGCCACTCCCCCACGGTGGTCTTGCCGGACCCGGACACCCCCATCACGACGACCAGCGGCTCGGGCGGGCCCCCGCCCGGCGCCTGCGGGCTCTTGCGCGCGTTCACAGGAGCATCCCTCCCACCACGATCAGCACCAGCACACACACCAGCGCCCCCATGACCTGGACGGCATCCATGGGCCGGGGTCCGGTACGGGAGAGCAGGACGATCCGGTGGTGCGCGAGCAGCAGCATCCCGAGCCAGGCGAGTGCCCCGATTCCGGCAGCCGCCACCGCCGTGCCCGACTGCTGCTCCGCGGCGACCCGGACCGCCAGTCCGACGGAGACGACGAAGCTGAGCGTCGTACGGCGCCAGGCCAGCCGGGTGCGCTCGGGCTGGACGCCCGGATCGCGGGTCACCCGCCCCTCGCCGGCCGCGGCGGCCCCGTCGGCCGCACCGCCCCCGTCGGCCCGCTGCGACGTCACGTGCCCGCCATGCCGAGAACCACGACGGCGATCACCAGCACCGCCGCGGCCGCCGTCCCCATGGCCAGCAGCACCGGGAAGCGGGAGGCGGGCAGGTCCTCACCGCGGCGCATCGCACGCTCGCAGCGCACCCAGTGGTTCACGGCGCGGAAGGCACACAGCGCGGCGCCCGCCAGCAGCACGATCGCCACCGTCGTGCGCACGCCCCAGCGCAGTTCGGTGAGGAACTGGTCGACGGCGATGCCGCCCGCGACCAGGGCGAGGGCGGTGCGGATCCAGGCGAGGAAGGTGCGCTCGTTGGCGAGCGAGAAGCGGTAGTCGGGCGTGGTGCCCTCGTCCCTGAGCCGCTGGGGGGCGAACCACAGCCGGGCAGTCGCCGAGATCCGGTCGCGCATGGCTCAACCGTACGCGGTGACCTGCGGCTCTCTGCCGCGGGGACACCCGCCGTCCGTCACCGGGCCGCGAGCCGCCGGTAGCACTCCAGCCCGTCGGGCACCACCAGGCCGTCCGCCTCCCACCGGGCGAGCCGGCGGGCCAGCTCGTCCTCCGCGAGGAAGTCCCACCACTCCACCTCCTCGGGCTGGGGCCGCACGGGCAGCGTGCACACCACGTCGTACACCGTCAGGAACCAGAGGTGCTCCTGCGTCTCGAAGAGGAACTTCAGCCGCCGCTCGGGCCTCGGCAGTCCGCTGACGCCCAGTTCCTCCTCGGCCTCGCGGAGCGCCGCGGCGTCGTAGTCCTCACCCGCCCCGACGACGCCCCCGACGACCACGTCGTACATGCCGGGAAAGATCAGCTTGGTGGGGGTACGGCGGTGCACGAAGACGCGCCCCCGGGCGTCGCGCACCCGGACGGCGGTGCTGCGGTGCCGCAGCCGCTCGGCATAGACGTCCCCGCGCAGCCGCTGGCCGACCACCCGGTCCTGCTCGTCCACGATGTCCAGCAGCTCGTCCGCCGAGCGCCCCTGCTCCGCCGTACCGCCCTGAGTCATGCGGCCATCCAAACACCGCGGCGCCGCCCGCCGGCGACGGGAGGGGGTGTCCGTGGCGAGGGCCAAAGGTTACTCTCCGGTCACCAGAGCTGGACGGGCGGCACGGAAAGGGTGGGAGCATGGCGTACGACGCCGATGTCATCGTGGTCGGAGCCGGGCTCGCGGGTCTCGCCGCGACGGCCGAACTCGCCGACGCCGGGCGGCGCGTCATCCTCCTCGACCAGGAGCCCGAACAGGCGCTGGGCGGGCAGGCGCACTGGTCCTTCGGCGGCCTGTTCTTCGTGGACTCCCCCGAGCAGCGCCGCATGCGCATCAAGGACAGCCGCGAGCTGGCCTGGCAGGACTGGCAGGGCACCGCCGGCTTCGACCGGCCCGAGGACCACTGGCCGCGGCGGTGGGCCGAGGCGTACGTCGACTTCGCGTCCGGCGAGAAGCGGGCCTGGCTGCGCTCCCAGGGATTGAAGATCTTCCCCGTCGTCGGGTGGGCCGAACGCGGCGGCTACGACGCGGGCGGCCACGGCAACTCGGTGCCGCGCTTCCACATCACCTGGGGCACCGGGCCCGGCCTCGTCGAACCGTTCGAGCGGCGGGTGCGGGCCGGGGTCGCGCGCGGCCTGGTCGAGCTGCGCTTCCGGCACCGCGTGACGGGGCTGGAGCGGACCGGCGGCGCCGTCGACACCGTGACCGGCGAGGTGCTGGTGCCCAGCCCCGCGCCGCGCGGTACCGCCAGCAGCCGCGAGACCGCCGGGACCTTCTCGCTGCGGGCCCAGGCCGTGATCGTCACCTCCGGCGGCATCGGCGGCAACCACGACCTGGTCCGCGCCAACTGGCCGGAGCGACTGGGTACTCCGCCGGAGAAGATGCTCTGCGGGGTGCCGGCCCACGTGGACGGCCTCATGCTCGGCGTCACCGAACGGGCAGGCGGGCGGATCGTCAACCGCGACCGGATGTGGCACTACACCGAGGGCATCGAGAACTGGAACCCCATCTGGGCCCGGCACGGCATCCGCATCCTGCCCGGGCCCTCCTCCCTGTGGCTGGACGCCACCGGCAGGCGGCTGCCCGTCCCCCTCTTCCCCGGCTTCGACACCCTCGGCACGCTCGAACACATCATGCGCACCGGGTACGGCTACACCTGGTTCGTCCTCAGCCAGAAGATCATCGAGAAGGAGTTCACCCTCTCCGGGTCGGAGCAGAACCCGGATCTGACGGGGCGGTCCGTACGCGACACCCTCGGCCGCGTCCGCCCGGGCCCCCCGGGGCCGGTGCGCGCCTTCATGGAGCACGGCGCGGACTTCGTCGTCGAACGCGACCTGGACACCCTGGCGCGCCGCATGAACGAGGTGACCGGCGACGGACTCATCGACGCCGAGGCGCTCCGCCGCGAGGTCACCGCCCGGGACCGCGAGATCCGCAACCCGTTCACCAAGGACCTCCAGGTGACCGCGATCCACGGCGCCCGCCGCTACCTGGGCGACCGCCTCATCCGCGTCGCGGCCCCGCACCGCCTGCTGGATCCCGCGGCGGGACCGATGGTCGCCGTCCGCCTCAACATCCTCACGCGCAAGAGCCTGGGCGGCCTGGAGACCGACCTGTCCTCCCGGGTGCTGACCGCAGGCGGCGACCCCCTCCCCGGTGTCTACGCCGCGGGAGAGGCCGCCGGTTTCGGTGGCGGCGGTGTCCACGGCTACCGCTCCCTGGAGGGCACCTTCCTCGGCGGCTGCCTCTTCTCGGGCCGTACGGCCGGGCGGGCCGCGGCCCGGGCGGTGAGCTGAGGGCGGCGAGCGGTGAGCTGAGGGCGGCTCGAAGCGGTGCCCAGGGGCGCCCGCCCGGCGGAGGCGGCGCGGGCGCCGCGGGCCCGCCGGGCGGGCGCCCAGGCGGGCGTCAGGCGGGCTGCACCACCACGCGGCCCGTGGTCACCCCGTCGAAGACGCGCTGGACCGCGTCGGCCGCGCCCTCCAGTCCCACGCGCTCGCTCACCAGCGGCTTGATCAGCCCCTCTCCCGCGAGGCGTGTCAGCTCGGTGTGGCAGTGGTCGACGGAGGCCGGGTCGCGCTGGGCGTACAGGCCCCAGTGGAGGCCGAGGATGGAGTAGTTCTTCACCAGGGCGTGGTTGAGTCCTGGGGTGGGGACGGCGCCGCTGGCGAAGCCGACGACCACGATGCGGCCCTCGAAGGCCACGCACTTGGCGGACGCCGCGTAGGCGTCGCCGCCCACCGGGTCGTAGACCACATCGGCGCCCTTGCCGCCGGTGGCCTCCTTGACGGCGGTGACGACGTCGTCGGCGCGCCGGTCGACGACGAGGTCGCAGCCCAGAGCGCGGGCGACCTCGGCCTTCGCCGCGCCGCCGACGACACCCAGCACCCGCGCCCCGGCGGCCTTGCCCAGCTGCACGGCGGCGCTGCCGACGCCGCCGGCCGCGGCGTGCACCAGCAGGGTCTCGCCCTGCTGCAGGCGGGCACGGCGGTGCAGCCCGAACCATCCGGTCTGGTAGGCGATGTGCAAGGCCGCGGCCTCGGCGTCGTCCAGCCCCGCAGGGGCGGTCCTGGCGCTCTCCTCAGCGATGACGGCGAGCTCGCCCAGGGCGCCGCCGGGCAGCACGGGCTGGCCGAGAACCCGCTCGCCCGCGCGCGGCCCGCCGAGGATCTCGCCGCACAGCTCGACGCCGGGGGTGAACGGCAGGGGCGGGCGGACCTGGTACTCGCCGCGGCACAGCAGGGCGTCCGGATAGTTGATGTCGGCGGCCCGCACCCGCACCAGCAGCTGGCCGGCTTCCGGTTCCGGGTCGGGTATCTCCTCCAGCCGCATCACCTCACGGGGTTCGCCGTTGGTGTGGACGCGCCAGGCTCGCACGGGCTTTCCTCTCGTCGACGGAAGGCGGGCGTCGGCAGCCCGCCGGTCAGGGCCGCAGGGCTCGCAGCAGCAGATCGGCCAGGTGGTCGGCGACCTGCTGCGGGGTCAGCCGCCCGCCGGGGCGGTACCAGCTGCTGAGATGGTGCACGGAACCGAAGTGGTAGTCCACGACGAGATCGGCGGGGGTGGCGTCGCCGAACACCCCGGCCCGCTGGCCCTCCTCGATCAGGGCGCGGAACCTCTCGTGGTAGCGGCGCCGCTCCGCGCGTACCTGCTTGTGCTTCTCGGGCGCGAGCTGGTGCATGGAGCGGAAGAAGATCATGGCGTCGTCGAGGTTCTCGATGGTGGTGACCACCACGTCCGCCGCGGCCTCCCGCAGCCGTACCTCGACGGGGGCCTCGCGCTCGGCGAGCAGATCGAGCCGTTCCTGCTGGAGCCGCAGCAGGCGGCCGTAGATCTCGTGCAGCAGGTCGTCCTTGGAGCCGAAGTAGTGGTAGAGGGCGCCCTTGGTGACGCCCGCCGCCTCCACGATCTCCTGCACGGAGGTGCGGTCGTACCCCTGCTCCGCGAAGAGACGGGTGGCGGCCGCCATCAGGCGCTGCGGCACAGGCGCGGGGCCCGCGGTCCCGTCGTCCGGGCGCGCCGCCGCGCCGCTCCGCACCGCCGTACCGGCCCTGGTCGCCATGGCCGTCACCTGCCTCTCCCTCGTCGTCCATGCGGCTGCGCGGACCCCTGCCGCCGCACTCCCCGCGACCGCCGCGGTCACGGTGCCGGGGCGCGGTCATGCGGTCACGCGCCCCGGGAGCGCCTATGCGCTTCCCTCACGGGAACGCAGCGCCCGCCGCAGGATCTTCCCACTGGTGGTCTTCGGCAGCTCCGGCAGGATCTCCACCTGGCGCGGGTACTTGTAGGCGGCCAGCCGCTCCCTGCAGTAGGCGCTCAGCTCCTCGGGCGCGGCCTCGGTCCCGGCCCGGAGACTCACGTACGCCTTGACGGTCTCGCCCCGGTAGGCGTGCGGGACGCCGACGACGGCCGCCTCGCGGACGGCGGGGTGCGCGTACAGGACGTCCTCGACCTCACGGGGCCAGACCTTGAACCCGGAGGCGTTGATCATGTCCTTCTTGCGGTCGACGACGTAGAGCCAGCCGTCCTCGTCCATGAAGCCGATGTCGCCGGTGCGCAGTTCGCCACCGGGCATGCCGGCGGCCGTCGCCTCGGGCCGCCGCCAGTAGCCGGGGACGACCTGCGGGCCGCGGACGGCGATCTCGCCGTGCTGCCCCAGCGGCACGGGCGTCCCGTCCTCGTCCAGGATGCGCACCACGGTGTCGGGGCCGGGCACGCCCACCGCGAGGGTGCCCGAGGCCGGGTCCACCGGGGCCTCCTTCCCTGGCGGCACCGAGGCGCACGGCGCGGTGCACTCGGTGAGCCCGTAGCCGTTGCCGAGGTAGGGGCCGAAGGCGTCGCGGAACTTCTCCACCAGGGCGGGCGGCAGCGGCGCGCCCCCACAGGAGAGGTGCCGGAAGGAGGCGAAGTGCTCCCGGGTCACGCCCGGGTGGGCGGCCAGCGCCATGAACGCGGTGGAGGGGCCGACGGTGTACGCGGGCCGGTGTTCGAGGAAGGCGTCGAGCACGACCCCGGCGTCGAAGCGGTAGGCGAGTGCGAGGGTGCCCCTGTTGGCCAGGCAGCCGGACAGCTGGGCGACCATGCCGGTGATGTGGAAGAGCGGTGCCAGCGCGAAGACGGTGGAGCCTTCGGGGATGCCGCCACCGATCCGCTGCCGCTCCGCGTTGTAGGCGAGGTTCGCGTGGGTGTTCGTGGCTCCCTTGGGCGCGCCGCTGGTACCGGAGGTGTAGCTGATGAGAGCGATGTCCTCGCCGGTCAGCTCGCGCCCGGCGGGCGCGGGGGCGCCGGTGCGCGCGGCGGCGAGCAGGTCGGTGGCGTCGTGGGCCGGCGCGCACCGGGCGAAGTCGAGCACGCGGGGGTCGTCGCGGGTCTGCAGGTCCAACTCGCACGCCGTCAGCACGGTGCTGAGGGCAGTGCCCGCGGCGGTCCTCCGCAGATGGCCCTCCCAGGCGCGGTCGGAGCACACCAGCGCGGAGACCTCCGCGTCGGCGAGCACGTGGGCGACCTCCCGCTCCTTGTACATCGGGTTGACGGGCACGACGATGCCGCCCGCCTTCCAGGCGCCGAGGAGGGCGAGGACGTAGTGCGGGGTGTTCTGCAGCATGACGGCGACGCGGTCGCCGTGGCGCAGCCCGTTCCCGGCGAGGTGGGCGGCGACCGCGTCGGAGAGGGCGTCCGTCTCGGCGTAGCCGAGCCGCCCGTCGAAGTAGACGAGCGCGGCGCGGTCGGGCACCTCGGCGGCGGCCGCGCGGAAGGCGTGCAGCAGCGTCTCCGGGGGCGTGACGGGGGCGCGCTGCGCGGGCGTGAGCCGGTCCAGCCAGGGCTTGTCCTCGTAGGCGGTCGCGGCCTCGGAGGTCATGCCGGCTCTCCTTCCGCGGCGGTGGACGCCGCGTCCGCCCGCGCGCGTTCGAGCTTCTGCTGGAGGTGGTTCATGGCACCGAGCCAGTTGTCGGTGTCGCCCGCGCGTGCCGTGTAGTGGTCCTGCGTGGTGGCGTGCGGCAGGACGAGGAAACGCCCGTCGGCGAACGCGGCGAACAGCGCGTCGGCCACGGCCTCGGGGGGCAGGGCGCCGGGCCGCAGCACGAGGTCCCCCGCGGTGCCGGTGGACTCCAGCATGTCCGTACGGACCCCCTCGGGGCAGATGGCGTGCACGTCCACCCCGCGGTGCCGGTAGGTGACCGACAGCCACTCGGCGAACGCCAGCGCCGCGTGCTTGGTGACGCTGTAGGACGCCGAACCGACCATCGTCAGCAGCCCGGCGGCCGAGACGGTGGAGACGAAGCGGCCGCGCCCGCGCTCCAGCCAGCCGGGAAGCAGCTCCCGGGCGGCCCGCACGTGCGCCATGACGTTGAGGTCCCAGGCGGCGTCCCAGTGGGCGTCGGGTGACTCGGGGCCGCCCTCGGTTCCCACGCCCGCGTTGGCGCAGAAGGTGTCGACGGTGCCGCCGAGCGCCGCGCGGGCGGCGCCCACGACGGTGGCGGCGTCGCCGGGGACCGCGACACCGCCGATCTCGTCGGCGACGGCGCGGGCGGCCGCGGGGTCGAGGTCGTTGACGGCGACCCGGGCGCCTTCGGCGGCGAACCGGCGGGCGAGGGCCGCCCCGATACCGCCGCCCCCTCCGGTGACGACGACGGCACTGTCGCGCACTGACTCCATCGGCTGCGCCTCCCAGCTGTGCGGGCTCGTTCCACTCCGGCCCCGTTCGGTCCCGCGGCGGTGTCCACCGTGGGCCTGCCGGGCAGACTAACCAGTCGGTATGTCGTTGCGGAAGGGGCGCTCGAAGATCCCGGCGACACTCCCCCGTCCGTTCGGGAACGGCAGCGGCCCAGGGCTCGTTCTGGTGGTGTGCGCGGCGCGCGGCGGCGCGTACGCGTGACGGGTGGAGAGCCCGGAAGCGGTCTGCGTCCGGTGAGGCGGGAAACCGCCCCTTGCAGGAATAGCGGGCGCTGTCCGGGGTAATCCGCCACGCCGAAGCAAGTGCGCGCTGTCCGCGCGGAAAAAGCATCGCCGGAGACGGATCCGCGACGCGGGGTCGTACGTCACATCCTCGACGACACGGGTCCTCTCCGCCGGAGGTGGGATGATTGGCCGGTTTCAGAGCGCTCGCTCGACAAGTCCGTGACCCTGACAGAGACCCGTCGCAACGGCGACAGGCACTGCGCAAGTGCCTGGAGCGGTTCGCTCCGTACGGGCACCGCGCCACCTGGCACCATCTGTGCGCGAACGCCGGGTTCCGTCCCGACGACCGCGAGCCCGACCCCGCGCTGCTCGTCGCGGCGCTGGAGGAGTTGGAGGAGGCCCGTGCCGTCTGGCTGGCCTACGAGTCCGAAGTCGCCGCCCGCCGCAGACGTGAGAAGCGCGAGGGCATCAGACAGCCGACGGCACTGGACGAGTGGCACCGACGCACCTGGGGCGGCAGATCCCTGTTGCTGTGCGACCCCGCACAGCCACCCGCCCCGCGCCTCGCGGAAGTGCTGCGCCGGCTGATCTCCGTGATGGACGTGCGCGAGACACCGCCTCAACGCCGGGGGCTGCGCCTGGATGCGGGCGGTGGGCGTGCCCAGTTCCGCACGGAGGGCGCGAGCCGGCGTGAGGCGCGCAGGGCGCACCGGCAGAGTGCCGCCCCCCGCCTCGGCTTCAGTACGCCGCTTCCCTCCCAGGGCTGACGGCCTGGCCGACGACAGGGCATGCGGGCCTGACGGGACCGGTGGGGCTGGCGCAGGCGTGTCACGTGCTGGCATGCTGACCCACGAGTGCTGAGCAACCGCTTAGTAGGCACTCGGCTCCATGGTGGCCCCGGCCCGCCATGGCCGCTCGATGACACAGCGCGCGTGGGAGGTAACGGACATGGCGGAACCCCGAATCTTCACCTCGGCCGATGAACTGCGGGCCGCGATCGGCGAGGAACTGGACGGCAGCGACTGGCTGGAGGTCGACCAGAAGCGGATCGACCTGTTCGCCGACGCGACGGACGACCACCAGTGGATCCACGTGGACCCCGAACGCGCCGCCGAGGGCCCGTTCGGCACCACCATCGCGCACGGCTATCTGACACTCTCCCTGCTGCCCGCCCTCCTTCCGCAGGTCCTGCGCGTCGAGGGCACGAAGATGGGGGTCAACTACGGGGTCAACAAGGTGCGTTTCCCCTCCCCCGTACCGACGGGCTCGCGTGTGCGCGCCCGGGTGACGCTGGCGGACGTGAGCGAGGCGTCCGACGGTGGCGTACAGGTCGCCGCGCAGGTCACCGTGGAGCGGGAGGGCGGCGAGAAGCCGGTCTGCGTCGCGGAGAGCCTCAGCCGCTACTACTGGTGACCGGCGTCGTCGGCAGCTCCTGCCCCGTGACCCGCCATGCGCAGGGCGAGGTCGGCGTAGAGCGCACCGATCTCGTCCGGTGTCCGACGCCCCGCGGGGCTGAACCAGCGGGCGACGTCGATGCACAGCGACATCACCGCCAGCGCCGTGCCGCGGATGTCCGCGATGTCGAACTCCCCTGCGGCGACGCCGTCCGCGAGGACGCCGCGCAGGATCTCCTCGCTGCGCCGACGGAGCACCACGATCTGCTCGTAGTGCTCCGCGCCGAGCGCCGCGAGTTCGTACTGCACGACCCGCGCGGTGGTGTGGTGCTCGGCGTGCCAGCGCACGAAGGCCCGCACGGCGCGCGCCAGACACTCCGCGCTGCCGTCCGCGTCCTCGACCGCCTCCTCCAGTACGGCGACCGAGCGTTCGTGACCCACCCTGCTGATGTGGAAGAGCAGTTCTTCCTTGGTCTTGTAGTGGATGTAGAGCGCGGCGGGGCTCATCCCCGCACGGCCGGCGATGTCGCGGGTCGTGGTGGCGTGGAATCCGCGTTCGGCGAAGGCCTGGACGGCGCCCAGCAGCAGTCTGCGGGCGGCGTCGGGGGTCACGCCACCGAAGGATTCATCGGTCTCGACCGTCGTCATCCGGCCAGCTTACCCCGGCGGTGAGCGCTCGCTTAGTGCTCGGTCGCGGTGCTCCGCCGCGGTGGCCGGCGAGACCGTCGGACCGAGGGGCACGGTACGGCACCCTGCTCGGGTCGGCAGCCGGTGCACCAGAGGCAGCGCGCCGACGCCGTTCAGATACGCCGCCGGGCGGACCGCGCGTCTCCAGGCCTCCACGTCTTCGGCCCGCGTTCCCCGGGATGCCGCCGCGGCACGGAACGCGGGCGCCGCTTCGGCGATCTCGTCATCGAACGCGCCTTCCCCTGGCGGCTGCTGCCGGTCCGCCGCCGGAACTTCCACGGCGACGCACTAGGACGGGAACACGACCACGGTGCGGCCGCCGCGACCGGAGCGCATGGCGTCGAAGGCGGACCCCACCTCGTCCAGGGACACCCGGTCCGTCACCAGCGCACCCAGGTCGAGCCGCCCTTCCCGCACGTGCTCGGCCAGCACGGGGACGTCCCGCGCCGGGTCGGAGTCGCCGTAGACACAGCCCCGCAGCTCGCGCGCGAAATGGAAGATCTCCAGCGCCGAGAGGGTGAGGCGCTCGTCCTTGCCGCCGATCCCGACGACCGTGGTGCGCCCGCCGCGCCGGGTGGAGTCCCAGGCCGCGCGGATGGTCTCGGCGCGGCCCACGCACTCCACGGCGACGTCCGCGCCGAACCCGCCCTCGGTCAGCCCGCGTACCGCCTTCGCGGTCTTCTCGGAGGCGGGCACGAAGTCCGTCGCGCCGGCGGCCCGGGCCAGCTCCTCCTTCCCGGCCGAGACGTCCACCGCGATGATCCGCCCGGCCCCGGCCAGCCGCGCCGCCTGCAAGGTGGCCAGCCCGACGCCCCCGACGCCGTACACGACGACCGATTCCCCGGCCCGCACCCGGGCGCTGTGGTGGACGGCGCCGTAGCCGGTGAGCATGGCGCAGCCCAGCAGGGCCGCGTCCGTCAGCGGTACGCCGTCGGGCAGCGGGAGGACGGCCCGCCGGGGTACGACGGTCTCCTCGGCGAACGCCGCCACGCTCAGCCCGGGGTAGAGGTCCCGGCCGTCGGCGGCGCGGGCGTAGGGGCTGGTGGTGGCCTCGTTGGCGCGGGTGCACAGCCACGGCTCGGCCAGCCGGGCGCAGAAGTGGCACGCCCCGCAGCTGGGCGCCCAGTTGAGGACGACGCGCGCACCGGGGGCCAGGTCCGTCACGTCGTCACCGACGGCCAGGACCGTGCCCGCGCCCTCGTGTCCGAGGACGGCCGGTACGGGCTGGCGCAGGGTGCCGTTGGCGAGGGAGAGGTCGGAGTGGCAGACGCCCGCGGCGGCCAACCGTATCCGCACCTGCCCCGGGCCGGGGTCGGGCAGCTCGATCGCGGTGACGTCCAGCGGGGCCGAGACGGCGGACAGCACGGCGGCGCGAACCATGGGGGCTCCAGACAGGTCGGCGAGGGCGGAAGGGTGGTGCCGTCCGGAACAGGAGGAACTCGACCCAGGCGGCGGACGCACGGTCAGAACTGGAGGGACTTGGTCTGCAGGTACTCCTCCAGACCGTGCGGCCCCAGCTCCCGTCCGACGCCGGACTGCTTGTAGCCGCCGAAGGGGGCGAGGGGGTTGAACCGTCCGCCGTTGATGTCCACCTGCCCGGTCTCCATACGGCGGGCGAAGGCGACGGCCTCCTCCTCGTCCTCGGACCACACCGCGCCGGCCAGCCCGTAGACGGTGCCGTTGGCGATGCGCAGCGCGTCCTCGGTGTCCTCGTAGCGGATGAGGGAGAGGACCGGGCCGAAGATCTCCTCCTGTGCGATGGTCATCTCGGGAGTGACGTCGGCGAAGACGGTGGGCCGCACGTAGTGGCCACGCTCCTGGCCCTCGGGAGGCTCGGCGCCGCCCGCCACCACCCGGGCGCCCTCCTGCTCGCCGCGCCGGATGTAGCCGGTGACGCGCTCGTGCTGCTTGGCGTTGACGACGGGTCCGACGCGGGTGGCCTCGTCCAGCGGGTCACCCGTGACGTACTTCGCGACGGCGTCGGCGGCGAGCCGCACGGCCTCGTCGTAGCGGTCGGCGTCCACCAGCATCCGGGTCCAGGCGCTGCAGGTCTGCCCGGAGTTGGACATGACGTTGGCGACGCCCACCTTGACGGCCTTGGCCAGGTCGGCGCCGGGCAGGACGACGTTGGCGGACTTGCCGCCGAGTTCCAGGGCCACCCGCTTGACGCCGCGCGCCGCGGCGGCGCCCACCTGACGGCCGACGGCGGTGGAACCGGTGAAGGAGAGCAGGTCGATGCCGTCGTGCTCGGCCAGTGCCTGCCCGGCGACCGGGCCGAGGCCGGTGACCAGGTTGAAGACCCCCGCGGGAAGGCCCGCCTCGTGCACCGCCTCGGCGAACAGCTGGGCGACCAGCGGGGTGTCCTCGGCGGGCTTGAGCACCATGGTGCAGCCCGCGGCGAGGGCGGGGGCCGCCTTGGCGACGATCTGGTGGAGCGGATAGTTCCACGGGGTGATGGCACCGACGACGCCGACCGGCTCGCGCAGCACCCGGGAGTTGCCGATCCGCTCCTCGAAGGCGTACTCGGCGGCGAGCTTCGCGTAGCTGCCGCACACCGCGATCGGCACGGCGGCGTGCACCTTCTGCGAGAGGGCGAGCGGCGAGCCGAGTTCGGCGGTGACCGTCTCGGCGATCTCCTCGCGCCGGGCGGTCAGCACCTGCCCGAGCGCCTCCAGCAGGGCCGCGCGCTCGGCCGGCGGGGTCGCCGCCCAGCCGGGCAGCGCGGCGCGGGCTGCCCGGACGGCGGCGTCCACGTCCTCGGGGCCACCCGCCGGCACGGTGGCCAGGACGGTGCCGTCGGCGGGGTTGGTGACCTCGATCGTGCCGGTGGCGGCCGCGGGCCGCCAGGAACCGTCGAGGTAGATGCCGTCGTGCGCCGCTGCCTTCATGAGGGCAAACCTACTGTCGAGTCAGCCCGGTGTCAGCAGAGCGGTGCCGTGCGGTGGATCACCGGCCGGACGGCGCGGCACGGCGCCGGTGCACGGTGCGTTGACGGGGACCCGCACCATTCCTATGGTCTTGTGCAGGATTCCTTCTTGCGGCGGGAGTTGGCGATGGGCCAGGGCACCGACAGCAGTACCAGCACCACGTCCACAGCGGCACAGGAGCGGGCGCGGAAGGAGGCTGCGGGCCTCACCTACCTGCCGGGGTTCGGCAACGAACACAGCAGCGAGGCGGTGCCGGGCGCGCTGCCCACCGGCCGCAACTCACCCCAGCGCGCCCCGCTCGGGCTGTACGCGGAGCAGCTGAGCGGCACCGCCTTCACCGAGCCGCGCGCACACAACCGCCGCTCGTGGTTCTACCGGATCCGCCCCTCGGCAGCCCACCCGCGCTTCGAGCGCGCCGACCCGGGCGGACTGCGCGGCGCCCCCTTCGAGGAGACCGTCCCCGACCCCAACAGGCTGCGCTGGGGCCCGCTGCCCCAGCCGCCCGCGGGCACCGACTTCCTGGCCGGGCTGTGGACGCTGGGCGGCAACGGCGACGCGCGGCAGCGCAGCGGCATGGCCGTCCACCTGTACGCCGCGAACTCCTCCATGACCGACCGGGTCTTCAGCGACGCCGACGGCGAGCTGCTGATCGTCCCGGAGAGCGGCGGACTGCTGCTGCGGACCGAGTTCGGAGCGCTGCACGCCACCCCGGGCTGCGTGGCGCTGATCCCCCGCGGGGTGCGCTTCCGGGTGGAGCTGACGGACGGGAGCGCGCGCGGGTACGTGTGCGAGAACCACGGCCGCCCCTTCGCCCTGCCCGACCTCGGCCCGATCGGCGCCAACGGCCTGGCCAATCCACGGGACTTCCTCGCCCCCACCGCGGCCTACGAGGACACCGAGGGCCCGGTCGAGGCCGTCACGAAGTTCTGCGGCAACCTGTGGCGGGCCGTCCTCGACCACTCGCCGCTGGACGTGGTCGCCTGGCACGGCACCCATGTGCCGTACGTCTACGACCTGCACCGGTTCAACGTCCTGGGCAGCATCAGCTACGACCACCCGGACCCCTCGATCTTCACCGTGCTGACCTCGCCGTCCGACACCCCCGGGCTCGCGGGCGTCGACTTCGTCGTCTTCGCGCCTCGCTGGCTGGTGGGTGAGGACACCTTCCGGCCGCCGTACTTCCACCGGAACGTGATGAGCGAGTACATGGGCCTGGTCG
Source organism: Streptomyces sp. CNT360 (assembly GCF_000424785.1). Taxonomy (NCBI): domain Bacteria; kingdom Bacillati; phylum Actinomycetota; class Actinomycetes; order Kitasatosporales; family Streptomycetaceae; genus Streptomyces; species Streptomyces sp. CNT360. The sequence continues at coordinate 550,829 of NZ_AUKO01000004.1, forward strand.
AGGGCGCCTACGACGCCAAGGCGGAGGGGTTCGTCCCCGGCGGCGGCTCGCTGCACAACATGATGTCGGCCCACGGCCCCGACCGGGAGACCTACGAGCGCGCCGCGGCCGCCGAGCTGACGCCGCAGAAGGTCGACGACGGACTGGCCTTCATGTTCGAGACGCGCTGGCCCCTCACGCTCACCCGGCAGGCGGCCGAGGCCGGGCACCTCCAGTTGGGTTACGACGCGGTGTGGCAGGGTCTTGAGCGTCATTTCACCGCCCCCTGACGGCTTTTGACGGCTCCCTCCGGGCCGCGCGGGGTCCGGGAGGGAGCCGCCCTCACCCGCGGAGGCACGCCCATGACGCCGCTGTTCACCCCGGACTCCGTCGAGCTGAACCGGAAGCTGCCGCTCTGGTACCAGGTGTCGCAGTCGCTGCGCGCCTCCATACTGGGCCGCCCGCCGCAGGCCCCCGACCGGCTGCCGCCCGAGGACCAGCTCGCCGGGCACTACGGCGTCAGCGTCCTGACCATGCGGCAGGCCCTCAAGGAGCTGGAGACGGAAGGGCTGATCAGCCGGCACCGGCGGCGCGGCACCTTCATCGAACCGGCGGCGCGACAGGCCCGCCCGGTGCGGCTGCTGGGCTCCGTGGACACCATCGTGGCCCAGCAGTCGGGGGAGCCCACCACCCTCCTCGGCCACGGCCCCGAGCCGGTTCCGGTGGAGCTGGGCGAGCACTTTCCCGGGCAGCGGGAGGTGGTGGCGTACCGCAGGCTGCGCAGGGACCGGGACGGCGGCGGGCCGACCAACTGGGCGGTCAATCTGATCCGGGCGGACGTGGCGGAGCGGATCGACCCGGAGGACCTGCGGCGCGGCTGGCCGATGACCAAGGTGCTGCGGGACGGCGTGGGGGTGCGTATCAGCCGGATCACGGACACGGTGGAGGCCCGGCTGGCCGACCCGGAGACCTCCAGGCTGCTCCAGGTGCCGCTGCTGAGCCCGATCCTGCACTACACGGGGGTGACCTACGACGGGGAGGGCCGGGTGGTGGACGTCGTGCGGATCCACTACCGGGGGGACCGGTTCGCCTTCTCCGTCACGCTGGAGAACGTGACGGACTGACGCCGATCGCTCCGGGCGGCCCCGCGGGGTGCCCGGAGGAGGCGGCCGCCGGTCCTGTCCGTGTGAACAGCCCGGCGGCCGTCGTCAGTTGCGCCCGCCGAAGATGGTCCGGCGCAGCTTGCGCAGCGGGGCGAAGAGCGAGACCCGCGCGCCGCGGTTCCTCGTCCGGCTCCGGGCCGCGTCGCGCTGCGTGATTTCACGCATCAGCGTCGTGGCCTCCTCCGCCTCACCCTGGGGGACGGCGGGTCCTGCGAGCACGGAGAGGTGCCGGTCCAGGCGCGAACTCGTCGCACCCGTCCCGCATGTGATGGCAGGCACTCGCGCCCTGCTGCCGATTGTTATCTGTTCCATGTCACTCCCCACCCGTACGAGGGCACCCGGCCCGGGCAGAGTAACCCTATCTCCCGACTACGACATGCGTGCATCCCGGTCACAGCATTCACCTGCCCCACAAGGCGGTTGACGAACACGGTACGCCGTTCGAGCCGCCCGGGGACACCCCGCGAAAGGGAGGAAAACCGGACACATGCGCCCGAGTCCGGGTGGTTCCGGCTGTGCTCGGGGGCTGTCGGAACCGCCCTGGCGCGCGGGTGGCGCGCCGCGAAACCCACGTGCGGGCCGGGCCGCCATGCCGGATCATGGTCGTCATGAGTACCGACCGGAAGCAGGCCGCGGTCCCGCCGCCGACCGCGCCGGAGGCGGCGCTGGTCTCCCGGCTCCAGATCGACGACAGCGACTCCACCGGCGACATCATCGACGCCCTCTTCCTGGGCCGCTTCACACTCGGGGAGCAGCCCTACTCGCGCAGCCACACCGTCGACCGCGTGAGAAAGGGGTGCACCCTGCTGCCGCCGGGCGCGCAGGTGCTGCGCGAGGCCAAGGACGACACCTCCGGTTCGGTGCTCGCCGAGGGGGACGGCTGGACGGTACGTGTCGCACGCTGGCAGCGCGGCGCGGAGGTGACCGTCACCGCGGTCACCGACGCACTCGCCGAGCAGCAGCTCAAGGAGGCCGTGGCCGACGCGGAGGACGAGCCCGAACCCCAGGACGACCAGGTCTCGATGGGCTTTTGGTACCACTCCCCCATGCGCGGCCCGCGCCGCACCTCCCGCACCATCAGCGCCGGTTCCTGGAGCGACGTGCGGGAGAACTACACCGGTCGCGTCGCCACCGCCATGGACGACCTGATGAAGGTCAAGCCGGACGACATCTCCGGCCGCCTCCTGCTGCTGCACGGGCCGCCGGGTACCGGCAAGACCTCGGCGCTGCGGACCCTGGCCCGCTCCTGGAGCGACTGGTGCCAGGTCGACTGCGTCCTCGACCCCGAGCACCTGTTCAACAACATCGGCTACCTGATGGACATCGCCATCGGCGCCGACGACTCCGACCCCGAGTCCGGGCGGTGGCGGCTGCTGCTCCTGGAGGACTGCGACGAGTTGATCCGCGGCGAGGCCAAGTACGCCGCAGGGCAGGCCCTCTCACGCCTCCTGAACCTCACCGACGGGCTGCTGGGACAGGGCCGCAACGTCCTGGTCGGGGTCACCACCAACGAGGACCTGGAGCGGCTGCACCCGGCCGTGGTGCGGCCCGGACGGTGTCTGGCCCGCATCGAGGTCGGCTCCCTCACCCGCCAGGAGGCCGTCACCTGGCTCGGTACCGAGCAGGGCATCGGGCGCGACGGCGCCACCCTGGCCGAGCTGTACGCCCTGAAGAAGGGCAGGTCCCCCGCCCACGTGCCCGGCCAGGAACGGGAGGGCTCGGGCCTGTACCTGTAGGGCACCTCGCGATCGCGGTGGACGCACCAGCGGACGTGCAGGGCACCACTCGTGCGGGTGCGGTCGGGCGGGTCCGGACAACCATCCAGCCTCCCCGGTGGTCTGCCTGGACACACCTGCTCGCCTTCGGGGGAGGACCCACCATGCACACCCGCACCCGCACGCTCGCCGGCGCGGCCACCGCCGCGGCCGCTGCCCTGCTGGCCACCGCGACGGCCCCCGCCGCCGCGGCCGCCGCACCCGGATTCCTGGTGGCGGACGATCTGCCACCGCACGCCTCGTCCCCCTGGCACGCGGGCCAGGTCACCAAGGGGCTGCCCGACCCCGAACCGTTCTGCGTCGAGGGGGCGTTGCCGGACGACGGAGCGGCCTACCACCGCTCCTACGGCACCGAGCTCGACACCCACGCCACGCAGGTGAGCGTCACGGCCCGCTCCGCGAGGTCGGCGGCAGCGCTCGCCGGCAGGCTGGAGGACCGCGTGGCGAACTGCGCGGCCGACTGGCTGCGGGACAACCCCGGCAGCTCGGCGTCCTGGGACGACTACGGCACGGTCGACGCGGGCGACAGCGCCCACGTCCTGGGCGTGCACACGGCGCCACCCGAGTCGGAGCACGGCGTCAACCTGTTCGCGGTGGTCCGCAAGGGAGCCAAGGTCACCGTGGTGCGCTGGGCACAGATCGGCACCTTCGGGGACGCTCCGCTCGACGCGTTCCGGATGACGGCCACCAAGGCGGCGGCCCGCCTGTGAGCCGCCGCGCCCTCGGCGGCCAGGCGCCGGTGCTGCGCGCCGGAGGACGCCGTACGGGTGCTGCGCCCGACAGGTGCCGGTGGTCGGCGTCCGGCTCGCCCGCCTCTCCGGGCCCGGGGGCGGTACTGGCAAGGAATCACCTAGGACCGGTAGGCGGCCCGCAGGGCCTCGTGGGCGGCGGCCAGCGCGGCGTCCCGGGTGAGGCCGAGACGCCGGGCGCGGGCCGCGAACGCCTGCGCCGCGTCGGCGATCTCGCGCTCGGCGACGCCGCCCGCGGCGGCGACGAACGTGCCGTTGCGGCCGCGGGTCTCGATGACACCGTCGGCCTCCAGCGCACGGTAGGCCTTGGCAACGGTGTTCGCCGCCAGGCCGAGCTCCTCGGCGAGCCCGCGCACGGTGGGGAGTTTGTACCCCGTGGGGAGGTCACCGCCGCGCGCCAGCTCGGCGATGCGGGCGCGCACCTGCTCGTACGGCGCTTCCGGCGCGTCGGTGTCGATGGCCAGGTGCAGGGCGTTCGGCGGGTTCTGCGGCACGGGACCTCCGGGAGCGGGCTGTCGTCCCCGCGATTCTGCCCCACCGCTCCTGAACAGGAGGCGCCGCGCCGGGCCGTCGCCGTAGTCTCCCGCGCATGAGCCTGACCGTCCGCCCACTGCGCCCGGGTGACCTCGCGGAGGCCGAGGCCGTCGCCGCGGTCCGCCGGGCGACCGTTCCGTACCTCGTCTGCACGGCGGCGGGCCTGCTCTGGGAGGCGGAGCACGCCCCGCCGGACCGGCGGCTGCGTTGGCTGGTCGCCGTCCGGGCGGACGGCTCCGTGGCGGGCTGCGCCGACACCGGACTGCTGGCGGGCGGTGCCGGTCCGGTGCAGGGGTTCCTGCACACGGCGGTGCCCGCACACGCGGCGGGCGAGGGCGCGGGCACGGCGCTGGTGGCGGCCGGCGAGGCATATCTGGCCGGGCTGGGGGCTCGTCGGGTGCACAGTTGGGTGGCCGACGAGGAGCGCGCGCAGCACTTCGCCGAACGTGCCGGGTACACGCGCTCCCGGCAGGCCCGTTTCCTCGGGCTCGACCTCCGCCGCGCCGCCCTGCCCGCATTGCCCGCGACACTGCCGGAGGGGGTCACGATCGGTTCGGCGGCCGACTTCGCCGATGACTGGCGACCGCTGCACGAGGCCGACACGGAGTGCGCGGCGGACGAGCCCGGCGACGTCGAGGTGGAGCCGGCGCCGTACGAGGAGTGGCTGCCGCTCAACTGGGGGCGGCCGGACTGGGACGCGGCGCTGAGCGGTGTCGTGCTGGTGCACGGGCAGGTCGCGGCGTACAGCGTCGCGCAGACGGACGGCCTCGACCGGTACTGGTCGGGGATGACGGGCACCCGTCGCGCCTTCCGCGGCCGCGGGCTGGCGAGGCTCGCCAAGCTGGCGGCGCTGCGGCGGGCCCGCGATGCCGGCTACGTCCACGCGCACACCGGCAACGACGCCACGAACGCCCCGATGCTGGCCGTCAACCGGCGCCTCGGCTACCGGGTGGTGGCCTCGGAGTGGCGGTACGTCACAACACTCGGGACCGCCCCCGCGAAGACGGCCGCCCCCGCGACGCCCTCACCCGGGCCGGCGGCGCCTCGCTGAACCGTCACAGCGCCGAGCGGTCCCCGGTGTCCACCGGGCGGGTGGCGTGCGCGGCCTGGCGTGCGGCCGCCGCCACCTGCTCCGCGGTGAGCGCGTAGCCCGTACCCGCGTCGGTGGTGGAGCGGGCGAAGACGACGCCGTAGACGCGGCCCCCCGGCGTCAGCAGCGGCCCGCCGGAGTTGCCGGGCCGCACCTGGGAGCGCAGCGCGTAGATGTCCCGGGTGGTCAGCGCCTCGCCGTAGATGTCCTGGCCGCGTGCGGGCGTGCGGGCGGCCACGGCGGCGGCGCGCAGGTCGAGGCCGCCGTTCTCGGGGTAGCCGGCGACCACGGCCGGGTCGCCGCGGGTGGCCTCGCCCGCGAAGCGGAGGGCGGGGGCGGTCAGTCCGGGCACGTCGAGGACGGCGATGTCCTTGTCCGGGTCGAAGAGGACGACCTCGGCCCGGTAGGGGCGTGAGGTGCCGCCGACGCGCACGGTGGGGGCGTCGACCCCCGCGACGACGTGGGCGTTGGTCATGACGTGGCCGCGGGCGTAGACGAAGCCGCTGCCCTCCTGGCCCTGCTGTCCGCCGTCCACGTCGGCGACGCCCTCGACCTTGACGGTGCTGTCCCGGGCCGCGTCCGTCGCAGCCCGGGTGACCGCGTCGCCGGATGGCTGCGGAACCGAGGCGCCCGGCTCCTGCTCGAAGGGGTTGAAGACCGGTGGGAAGCCAGCCGTGGTGAGCGCTCCGGTGGCGCGGTTGAACCAGGTGGCCGCGGTGTCCGGCATCCGCTCGTGCACGCCCTCCAGCAGGGCGGAGCCCCGTATCGCCTGGTTGAGCGCGGGGGAGGGCGAGGCGGCGAGCGCGCTGCCGGCCATCCAGCCGACGACGAGCACGGCGACGATGTTGACGAGTGCGCCGCCCGCGCCGTCCACCCAGCGTGCCGGGGTCCGGCTGAGCGCCTCGCGGAGCCGGAAGCCGAGCGGGGCGAGCAGGGCGTGCCCGGCCAGCGCGGGTGCCAGCACGGTCAGCAGGGCGAGGAGCGTCGCGGTGGTCGTCCCCCGTTCGGTGAGGTCGAGGACATACGGCAGCAGCCAGACGCCGACGACGGCTCCGCCGACGAAGCCGGCCAGCGAGACGAGCCCGGCCACCAGCCCTCTGCGAAACCCCGATCCGGCGTAACCGAGCGCGGCGACGATCAGGAGCAGGTCCAGCAGGTTCACGGCTGCCCCCCTTTCCCGCCCTCCCGGTCCGGCGGTCTTGCTGGTTCGCGGTGCCCGACGTCAGCCCCCGGTTGACGTCGGCGGTATTCGACGGGAAAACGCACAAGCCCGGCTTTCGGTTCCGTGTGTGACAGATCGCACGCGGACCGTTGTGCAGGTCCAGACCAATGGCTACGGTCGAGAACGGCTCGAGCCTCGGCAGCGCCTGTGCGCGTACGCCTCCTGTACGCGTGCCTGCCTGCACCCCGTACCTGTCTCACCGCGCGGTCCGAAACGACACAGGAACCGACGTAGGGAGTCGCTCCCATGCCCACCCCCCACGGCACGCTCGACGATCCCCCGCCCTTCTCCCCCGCCCCGTCCGCCGCGGGCGCCTCCGCCGCGCAGCACCCCTCCGCCGCTGCGCGGTCCGGGTACGACGCGGGACTGCTGGTCCTGCGGCTGGTGCTCGGTCTGGCGACAGCCGCGCACGGCAGTCAGAAACTCTTCGGCTGGTTCGACGGCAACGGGCTCGACGCCACAGGACAGTTCTTCAGCTCGGTCGGCTATCCGGCGGGCCGCACGATGGCCCTGGTCGCAGGGGTCACCGAAGGTTTCGGCGGTCTCGGCCTCGCCCTCGGGCTGTGCACCCCGCTCGCGGGTGCCGCCGTACTCGGCACCATGCTCAACGCCATTGCCGTCACCTGGAGCGACGGTTTCTTCGCCCCCGAGGGCGTGGAGTACGCGGTGGTGCTGGGGGCGGGCGCGGCCACGCTCGCCCTGGCCGGCCCGGGACGCTACGCCGCCGACCGGCTGCTCCCCGTCCTGCGGGACCACCGCCTCAGCCACGGCGTCGCGGCTGTACTGCTGGCCCTTGTCACGGCCGGTGCCGTACTCCTCACCCGCTCCTGACCGGACGCCATGGACGCCTGGTTCGGCCGGGCCGGCGCGGAACGGGGACCCGAGGGCGCTGTCTGACGGGGCGCTTAGCGGTTCCTTAAGTGAGGACTAAAGATCGCGGGAAAGGCCGGTGAACCCCGCTCGGGCGCCACTGCGGTGGCTAACGTGCTGGTCGCCGGGGCGGGTCCGCTCCTCCGCAGGGGAGGCGGCAGGCGGCGGGCCCGCTCCGGCCACCACGTCCCCGGACGACTCCCCGTACGTCCCCCGTGCGTCCGGGACCTGTCCCGGACGTCGCCGTGCGTCCGGGACGCCCCCGGTACCCCCGCCCCGCAAGGAGCCACTCATCATGACCGTTCGCCGCAAGGCAGCAGGAATCGCCGCAGTGGGATGCGCCCCGCTGGTCCTCACCATGGTCTCGGCGGGCCCCGCCGCCGCGCACGGGTCCATGGCCGATCCCGTCAGCCGGGTCTCGACCTGCTTCGCCGAGGGCCCGGAGAGCCCCGAGTCGGCAGCGTGCAAGGCAGCCGTCGCGGCCGGCGGGCCGCAGGCGTTCTACGACTGGAACGAGGTCAACATCCCCGACGCCGCGGGCAAGCACCGCCAGATCATCCCCGACGGAAAGCTGTGCAGCGCAGGACGCGCGAAGTACAAGGGCCTGGACCTGGCACGCGCCGACTGGCCGGCCACGGCGATGACGGCCGGAAAACACACCTTCGAGTACAAGGCGACAGCCCCCCACAAGGGCACCTTCGCGCTGTACATCACCAAGGACGGCTACGACCCCGCCGAGCCGCTGAAGTGGTCCGACCTGGAGTCCGAGCCGTTCGCGAAGGTCACGAACCCGAAGCTGGAGAACGGCAGTTACGTCCTCGACGCCACCGTGCCCAAGCGGTCGGGCCGGCACCTGATCTACAGCGTCTGGCAGCGCTCCGACAGCCCCGAGGCCTTCTACACCTGCTCGGACGTGACGTTCGGCGGCGAGGCGTCCCAGGCTTCCACCGCGTCGAAGGACGCTCCCGCGACGCCGGACGACCAGCAGATCCGGGCCGGCATGGACAAGTCGACCGTGGACCACAGCGGTCACGGTGGTGACGGCAGTGAGCAGAAGCACCCCACCGGGGACCACGGCGCCCACGGTGGCGCCGCGCATCAGGAGACCGCCGGGAACGGGAGCGCCGCGCACGGCAACGCGCCCGCACCCGACGGGGGCGCCCGGAAGGCGGACCTCGCCGAGACCGGCGGCGACGAGCACACCGCCCCGCTGGCCATCGGAGGCGCCGCCGTCGTGGCGGCCGGAGCCGGGGTCCTGTTCGCCACCGCCCGCCGCCGCGCCGCCAGGGCCCGCGGCTGACCGGCTGGTTCGGCGCGGCTGTCCGCCGTACGGCACGACCGCGCAGCCTCCCCTTCCGTCACCGGGGGAGGCCGCGCGGGTCCGTCACCCGACGAAACTGCGCGCGTGTTGCCCGGTCGCGGTCGTACCCTCGGTGTTCCGGAGCGACGGAGCGGAGCGCCCATGACGGCATCGGAACCCATGGTCGAGGTCACCAGCGAGGAGGAACTGCGCGCTCTGGTGGGGGAGCCGGCCGCGCACACCCGGAAGAAGGTCCGCACCGCGCTGCACCAGCTCGACCGCGACTGGCTCGCTCATTCGCCGTTCTGCCTGGTCGCCACCTCGGCGGCGGACGGGAGCTGCGACGTCTCCCCCAAGGGGGACCCGCCGGGCTTCGCCCTGGTACTGGACGACCGTACGCTCGCGCTCCCCGACCGTCCGGGCAACAAACGCATCGACGGGCTGCGCAACCTGCTGACCAACCCGCACCTCGGCCTCCTCTTCTTCCTGCCGGGACGCGGTGACACCCTGCGCATCAACGGCCGGGCGCGGATCGTGCGCGAGGCGCGTTCTTCGACCGCATGGTGGCCCGCGGCAACCGCCCGAAGCTGGCGCTGGTGGTGCAGATCGACGAGGTGTTCCACCACTGCGCCAAGGCGTTCCTGCGCTCGCGGACCTGGGATCCGGAGACCTGGCAGCCGGACGCGGTGCCCCACCGCGCCCGGCTGGCCAAGGCCCTCGACCGTCCCGACGACTCCCTGGACTTCCTGGAGGAGTACTACGGCCCCTCGTACGCCGAGAAGATCCGCACGGAGGGCTGAGGCCCGCTGCCCGGAGGGCCCGGGTGCGCGCTGCGGTGCGGCCCGCCGGGCGTCATGACAGGCACGTCGTCGGGGTGGCGTGAGCGGGATCGAGCGCGTTCGCCGCCTCGTGCCAGGCCACCCGGTCGGTGAGCCCGATGGCCAGGTGTTCGGAGACGTCGAGCGGGCACAGGTCCTGGACGGTCACGTTGTGCACGTCGGGGCCGTCCAGGAACTGCGTCCGGTAGGGCGTGACGACCTCGTCGTACTTGCTGGCGATCACGGTGTACTTGACGCCGGGCACCGTGTCGCCGCCCTCGTTGAGCTGCTTGAGGAAGTCGGAGCCCTCCTTCTGCTGGAGCAGGGCCGGGCCGATCTCGTCGACCACGTCGCCGACCGGCGGGTACTGGTCGGCCAGCTTCGCCAGCCCGCTCAGCGTGGTGCCGTGATTGCTGGGGGCGATGCCGATCAGGGCGTTCACCTTGTCGGCGCCGCCGCCGGACTTGAGGTACTGGCGGGGCATCATGCCGCCCTGCGAGTGGCCGACGAGGTCGACCTTGCCGGTGCCGGTGGCGGCGAGGACCTTGTCGACGTAGGCGGACAGCTGCTCGGCGGAGTCCTCGATGGGCCCGAGCCCGTGGAGGACCGGCTTGCCCGGCAGTTCCCCGTAGTCGAGGGAGAAGACGCAGTAGCCGCGCCCGACCAGGTAGGGGGCCAGCCCCAGCCAGTTGTCCACGGAGTTGCCGAAGGTGCCGTGGACGAGGACGACGGGGCGGGGGTGTTCCGCGGACGGCTTGCAGGACCAGTCGTTCCAGCCGCTGTCGCGGGCCGTGTCGCCGGCGGTCTGCGGTGCGGCCGCTGTCGCGGTGAGGGGGAGGGCCACCACTGCGACGGCTGTGGCCACGGCGGTCATCAGGGTGCGGCGGGTGAACCGTGCCAGGGAGGGCGACGGCTGCCGCCTGGTGTGCCGCTGGGTGCGCTTCATGTCCGGCTCCTCGTGCTGTGAGGGATGGGGGGAGCGGAGCTGTTGAACCGCAGGTAACTTACGCGCGGGTAACGAGACTGACCAGTAGTCGGACAGGACGAATTCCGTGTGCCGCTCCACCCACGCACCCCTCCCCCGCTCCCGCCCCCCTCCGCCTCACTTGCGATCCATACCCCGCGGGGGTATACAGGAGTGGAGCGTTACCGATACCCCCAACGGGTATGGCAGAGTAGGGCGCGCGACACTGCGACGTGGAGGAAGCATGCCGGACACCCCCGCCCCCCGTATCGCCCCCCATGTCGCCCCACGTATCTGCTGCACGCCAGGGGGAAACCGCCACGAGCCGCAGGCCGACCGGGTTTCCGCGACGCATCCTGCGCCCGCCCTCCACGAGGCGCCCGGGAGGAACGGCACGGCCGCCGGCGCCGCCGGGGGCGACCGCGAGGGCCGGAACGCCGAGGAGGAGCGATGACCACCACCCGCCACGCAGGCGCCGCAGGCGCCGCAGCCGCGGGGCACGCCGAGCCCACGGGGCCCGCAGCGCCTCCCACCGACGTCGAACTGACGATCGGCGGGATGACCTGCGCCTCCTGCGCCGCGCGGGTCGAGAAGAAGCTCAACCGCATGGACGGCGTCAGCGCGAGCGTCAACTACGCCACGGAGAAGGCCAAGGTCAGCTTCGGCGAGGGCGTCGAGGTCGCGGATCTGATCGCCACCGTCCAGGCCACCGGCTACACGGCGGCCGAGCCGAAGTCCGCCCACCCGGCCCCCGTGCATCCGGCTCCCGCCGGCACGGCTGCCGACCGCGCGGCAGTCGGTCGTACGGCAGTCGGCCGCCCGGGCGACGCGCGCGGCGAAGGCGACAGCACCGGCACGCCCGGCGGAGGCGGAGGCGCCGACGACGACGAACTACGGCCGCTGCGCCGCCGGCTGATCGGTTCGGTGGTCCTCGCCGTACCGGTGATCGCCATGGCGATGGTGCCCGCCCTCCAGTTCACCTACTGGCAGTGGCTCTCCCTCGCCCTCGCCGCACCCGTCGTCGTCTGGGGCGCCTGGCCCTTCCACCGCGCCGCCTGGGTCAACCTCCGGCACGGCGCGGCCACCATGGACACGCTGATCTCGGTCGGCACGTCGGCGGCGACGCTCTGGTCGCTGTGGGCGCTGTTCTTCGGGACGGCGGGCGAGCCGGGCATGACGCACCCCTTCGAGCTGGCGGTCGGGCACGGCGACGGCTCCGGCAACATCTATCTGGAGGCCGCCGCCGGGGTCACCGCCTTCATCCTCGCCGGGCGGTACTTCGAGGCCCGCTCCAAGCGGAAGGCCGGTGCCGCGCTGCGCACCCTCCTGGAGCTGGGCGCCAAGGAGGTCACCGTCCTGCGGGACGGGCGCGAGGTGCGCGTCGGCACCGGCGAACTGGCCGTCGGCGACCGGTTCGTCGTCCGGCCCGGCGAGAAGATCGCCACCGACGGCACCGTGGTCGAGGGCAGCTCCGCGGTGGACGCCTCGATGCTCACCGGCGAGTCCGTGCCCGTCGAGGTCGGCACCGGCGACGCCGTCACCGGAGCCACCCTCAACGCGGGCGGCCGCCTCGTCGTCGAGGCCACCCGCGTCGGCGCCGACACCCAACTGGCCCGGATGGCCAGGCTGGTGGAGGACGCGCAGAACGGGAAGGCCGCGGCCCAGCGGCTCGCCGACCGCATCTCCGCCGTCTTCGTCCCCGTCGTCCTGGTGCTCGCCCTGGCCACGCTCGTCGGCTGGCTGGTGAGCGGCGCCGGACCGGCCGCGGCCTTCACCGCCGCCGTCGCCGTACTGATCATCGCCTGCCCGTGCGCCCTCGGCCTCGCCACCCCGACCGCGCTGATGGTCGGTACGGGACGCGGCGCGCAGCTCGGCATTCTGATCAAGGGGCCCGAGGTGCTGGAGACCACCCGCCGCGCCGACACCGTCGTCCTCGACAAGACCGGCACCGTCACCACCGGCGAGATGACGCTGCTGGCGGTGCACGTGGCCGAAGGCACCACGGCGAGGGAGGTCCTGCGGCTCGCGGGCGCACTGGAGAACGCCTCCGAGCACCCCCTCGCCCGCGCCGTCGCCCAGGGCGCGGAGGCGGAGCTCGGCACCCTCCCGGTGCCCGAGGACTTCACCAACGTTCCGGGGCTCGGTGTACGGGGCGTCGTCGAGGGCCGTGCGGTTCTCGTGGGACGGGCGCAGTTGCTGGCCACAGGGGCGCCCTCGGGCCGGCCGGAGCCGGCCGACGGTTCCCGGGAGGAGGCACCGGAACTGCCCGCCGCCCTGGCGGCCGCGAAGGAGGAGGCCGAGCGGGCCGGACGCACCGCCGTCGCGGTGGCCTGGGACGGTGCGGTCCGCGCCGTCCTGGAGGTGGCCGACGCGGTCAAGCCCACCAGCGCGGAGGCCGTCCGGCGGCTGCGCGGACTGGGGCTGCGTCCGGTGCTGCTGACCGGTGACAACCGCGCCGTCGCCGAGTCGGTGGCCGCCGAGGTCGGCATCGCCGCCGAGGACGTCGTCGCGGAGGTCATGCCCGAGGACAAGGTGAGCGTCGTCGAGCGGCTCCAGGGTGAGGGCCGTTCGGTCGCCATGGTGGGCGACGGCGTCAACGACGCGGCGGCGCTCGCCCAGGCCGACCTGGGCCTGGCGATGGGTACCGGCACCGACGCGGCCATCGAGGCGGGCGACCTCACCCTGGTGCGGGGCGACCTGCGTGCCGCGGCCGACGCCATCCGGCTCTCCCGCCGCACGCTGGGCACCATCCGGTCCAACCTCTTCTGGGCCTTCGCCTACAACGTGGCGGCGCTGCCGCTGGCCGCGGCGGGCCTGCTGAACCCCATGATCGCCGGTGCGGCGATGGCCTTCTCGTCGGTGTTCGTGGTGGGCAACAGCCTGCGCCTGCGGGGTTTCCGCGCCATGGACTGAGGGAGCGGCCCCGGTCTCCGGCCGGGGCCTCCGGACCTCGACGACGCCCGCACCGTCCACGCCGTCCCGCCGTTCGGGCCCGCCGCCGGGCGGCCACGGTTCGACGGCCGAGCAGGGTCACGGGTGCGTCGGACGCGGCTCTGCCTCTGCCTGCCCGAGGCCGGGCACGGTCTGTTCGAGGTCGGACATGTCGAGCACGAAGCGGTAGCGGACGTCGTTGCGCCGGAGACGGTCGAGGGCCTCGTTCACCCGCGCCGAGGGAAGGAGCTCGATCGTGGCGGCGATGCCCTTCTCGGCGCAGAAGTCCAGCATGGCGGCGGTCGCGGGACGGCCGCCGCTGCCCGCCGAGCTGAGTCTCTTGCGCCCCACGAGCAGGTCCATGGTCTCGACGGTGACCGGTCCGAGGTGGCCGAGGTGGCTGAGGGTGCCGTCCATAGCGACCAGTCGCAGATACGGGCCGAGGTCGTGCGGCGCGGAGACGGTGTCGATGACCACGTCGAACCGGTCCCGGGCCCGGGCCATCTGTTCCGGGTCCGTGGACACGATGAGCTCGTGGGCCCCGAGCTCCCGTGCGTCGTCGGCCTTGTCGGGCGAACGGCTGATGACCGACGTCGTGGCGCCGAGCGCCACAGCCATCCTGACCGCGAGATGCCCCAGGCCGCCCAGCCCCGCCACGCCGACGCGACTGCCGGGACCGACCCCCAGAGCGTGCAGCGGTTCCCAGACGGTGACCCCCGCACAGAGCAGCGGAGCGGCGGCGGCCGGGTCCAGGCCGGGAGGGAGCGGGTAGGCGAACCGGTCACGCAGGACGTACTCCCGGGAGTATCCGCCCAGAGTGGTCGATCCGTCCTGCCGGTCGGTGCCGCCGTAGGTCAGGGTCGGGAATGCGTGACAGAAGTTGTCCTGACCGGCCCGGCACATGGGGCACTCGCCGCACGCGTCGACGATGTTGCCCACTGCGACGCGGTCGCCGACGGCGAAGCGGGTGGCGTCGGGCCCTGTTGCGGTCACCACGCCCGTGAACTCGTGTCCCGGCACCAGGGGAGGACCCGCCGCACCGTCGTGTCCGCAGACAGCGTGCAGGTCGGTGTGGCAGACGCCGCAGTAGTCGATCCGTACCGCGATGTCGTCGGGGCGCAGGTCGCGGCGGTCCAGTCGGGTGCGCCGCAGCGTCGCCGTCGAACCGTTCACCTGCCATCCGGTCGTTGTCCGCACAGCGCACCTCCATAAACAGACTGTTCGGTCTGTCGCAGCGTAGACACTGCCGGCGCAATAGGCAAACCAACTGTTCTGTCTGCTACGGTCGAGGGATGGCGGAACAGCCCCTGAGCTCGCGCGGAGCCGCGACCTACCAGCGCATTCTCGATGCGGCGACCCGGGAGTTCGCCGAGCACGGCATCGCCGGGGCGCGCATCGAGCGGATCGTGGCCACCGCGCGCACCAACAAGGCCCAGCTCTACGCCTACTTCGGCAACAAGGAGAAGCTCTTCGACGCGATCTTCTCCGGCTCGTTGGAACGGATCACGAACGTCGTCCCGATCGACGCCGCCGACCTCGCGGGATGGGCCGTACGCCTCTACGACGAGTACCTCCGCCGCCCCGACCTCATCAGGCTGGCCACCTGGGCCCGTCTGGAGCGCCGGTCGGCGGGGCACCTCGTGGAGGACCACGACCGCCACGACGACCACAAGCTGCGGGCCATCGCCGAAGCTCAAGCCGCCGGCCAAGTCCGCCGGGGAAAGCCGTTCGACGTGATGGCCATGGTCATCGCCATGTCCATGGCCTGGTCGCCGGTCAGCAACGTCTACGCGGCGACCGAGCAGGAAGCCTCCGACGTCCACGAACAGCGCCGCACCCTGCTCCGCGAAAGCGTCCGGCGTGCTGTCGCCGCCGACTGACGGAAGCGTGCCCCCGCGCCTCGGCCGCAGACTGCGCTTCACCTAGGCGGCGCGCGGCGGGGAGGAGCCCGCCGGGCGGGCGGCGGACAGGCCGAAGCGGCGGCGGGCGCGGTCGGCAGCCGCCTCGGCGCGGCGCGCCTTGTCGTCCCGTACGTCGAAGGAGAGCTGCCGGGAGGCGAGTTCGGCGGCGGTCAGCTCCTCGGCGCGCAGGGTGACACCGCGGACGCGGGCGCGTTGCAGGCCGAGCGCGTCGTGCAGGGCGTAGGCCGCGGCGGCCAGGGCCGGGGTGTGGGCGGTGGGTTCGGCCAGGGCGCGGGTGCGGGTGGTGGCCGAGCGGTCGGCGTACCGGACGGTGAGTGTCAGCGCCCGCGCCACCTGCTCCTCGGTGCGCAGCCGGAAGCCCAGCTCGTCGGCGAGGGTGAGCAGCGCGCCGCGGCGGCGTGCGGCGTCCAGTTCGTCGCGCGCGAAGCGGTGCTCCGCGCTTGCCGAGCGGGCGGGGGAGGTGGGGGTGACGGGCGTGGGGTCGATGCCCCGCGCCCTCTCGTGCACCTGCCGTCCCTGTGCGGCACCGAGGATGCGCTGGAGGGTGGCGGGTGGTGCGGCGGCGAGCCGTCCGACGCTGTCGAGCCCGTAGGCGCACAGGGTGCGGGCGGTGGCGGGGCCGACCCCGGGCAGGGCGGCGACCGGCCTGCGGTCGAGGAAGCCGGCGGCTTCCTCCGGGCGCACCTGGCGGATCTGTCCCCGCTCCCCTGCCTGCGCGGCCATCCTGGCGAGCAGCGTCGTGGTGGCGACTCCGACGGTGCAGTCGGTGCCGTGCAGGGCGAGCGCCCGCAGCCTGACGAGCTGGGCCAGTTCGGTGGCGTTCCGGCCGAAGTAGCGCAGGGCGCCCCGTACGTCGGCGAGCGCGGCGTCGGGCGGGAGTGCCTGGACGAGGGGGGTGATGTCGGCGAGCAGGGCAAGGAGCGCCTCGTACCGCTCGGGGGAGGCAGCGGCGCCCGCCACGTCGGCGAAGTGGACGTAGAGGACGTGCGGTTCGCGCGGGGCGCCCGGTGCCGTGCGGGCTGTGCGGTCGGTCGTCATCCCGCGCTCCCCGGGCTGGAGTGCCACATCTTGCGCAGCGCCTTGGGCGAGCCCGCCGTCTCGCCGGCCGGGCGGAGGTCGGCCCAGGGGTGCATCTCGTAGCCGGGGGCGACCTGGAGGGTACGGCCCGGTTCGGCGGGCCCCGGGGCGTCCCGGGCCGGCTCGGCGAGTTGGGCGGTGACCGCCTCCAGGCCGCCTTCGCGGCGCAGCTCGACCAGTTCGGCCAGGTCCCAGGCCGCGGTGCCGACGACGCTGAGGCTGCGCGGGCCGCGCCGCTGGACCGTGCCGCGTACCAGCAGCAGCCAGGAGTGGAAGACGGTGTGGGCGCAGGCGGCGTGCGAGTCCTCGAAGAAGGCGAGGTCCGAGAGGCCGGTGCCGTCGTCGAGGGTGGTGAAGATGACGCGTTTGCCGGAGGCGAGCGGTGGGGTCTGGGTGGCGGCCTTGGCGCCGGCGATCAGGACGGTCTCGCCGTGCCGCGCCGAGCGCAGGGTGCGGGCCGAGTGGGCGCCCAGTTCGCGCAGGAAGGCGAGGTGGTCGGCCATCAGGTGGCGGGAGGTGTCCATGCCGAGGACGTCGAGTTCGGCGCCGAGGCGCTCGCCGCTGTCCAGGTCTGGCAGGTGGACGGGGGCGGCCTGGCGCGGGCCCGTCCCCCGTTCGGTTCCGTGCGGGGCCTCCCCCAGCGCGAGCTGACCCTCGCGCGCCCCGACGGCGCGCTGGGCGCGGTGCAGTTCGGCGAGGTGGAGCAGCAGGTCGCGGCGGTTGCCGCCGGGCGCGAAGGCATCCAGCGCACCGACTTGGGCGAGGCGTTCGGCCACGGGACGGGAGGGGCGGGCGCGGCGCCAGAAGTCGGCGAGGGAGTCGTAGGGCGCTCCGGCTTCGATGCGGGCGGCGTCGGCCTCGCTGATGCCCTGCACCTCGGCGAGGGCGAGGCGCAGCCCCCACCGCCCAGATTCAGACTCCAGTTCGATTCGGTAGGAGACCGAGGAGCGGTTCACGTCCAGCGGCAGCACCGGCACCCCGCGGCGCCGCGCGTCCGCCAGCAGCAGCCGCTTGGGGTACATGCCCGGGTCGTGCTCCAGGAGCCCGGCGTAGAAGGCGGCGGGCCGGTGCGCCTTCAGCCAGGCCGACTGGTAGGTCGGTACGGCGAACGCCACCGCGTGCGCCTTGCAGAAGCCGTACGAGCCGAAGGACTCCACGATCGTCCAGGCGTGCGCGATCACCTCGGGTGCGATCCCCCGGCGGGTGGCGGCGCGGGTGAACCAGAGCTTCGCGGCGGGCCGCTGCTCGTCGTCCTTGAGGACGCGGCGCACCTCGTCGGCGCGCCCGCGGTCGCAGCCGGTCATCCGGGCCAGGACGCGGATGATCTGCTCGTGGAAGATCGCCACCCCGTACGTCTCGGCCAGCGGTCCGGCCAGTGCGGAGTGCGGGTGGTCGATGCGGCGGCGCCCGTGCCGGGCCTCGATGAAGGGGTGGACCATGTCGGCACCGACGGGGCCCGGGCGGAAGAGGGAGATGTCCACGACCAGGTCGTGGAAGGTCTCCGGCTGGAGCCGCCCGATCAGGTCGCGCTGGCCGGGCGACTCGATCTGGAAGCAGCCCAGCGTGTCGGAGGCGCGGATCAGCTCGTAGGTGGCGCTGTCGCCCTCCGGGAG
This sequence comes from Streptomyces sp. CNT360, assembly GCF_000424785.1. Taxonomy (NCBI): domain Bacteria; kingdom Bacillati; phylum Actinomycetota; class Actinomycetes; order Kitasatosporales; family Streptomycetaceae; genus Streptomyces; species Streptomyces sp. CNT360. The sequence goes on from NZ_AUKO01000004.1 coordinate 568,836, forward strand.
CGCGTCCAGGTCGATCCACTCCCCCGCCGCGCGGGCGACCTCGGCCACCGCGTGCGCCATCGCCGACTGGAGCCGCACCCCCAGCACGTCCAGCTTGAGCAGCCCGAGGTCCTCCACGTCGTCCTTGTCGAACTGCGCCATCGGCAGGGGTGAGCTCCCCTCGTCCGCGTCGCGGTGCGGGATCTCGCTGCTGGTGGGCACCACGGGCGTACGGGCCCGCAGCGACGCGTCCGAGAGCAGCACCCCGCACGGGTGCATGGCCACACCGCGGGGCAGCCCGTCCAGCGCCTCGACCAGGTCCCAGAAGTGGTCGCCGTGGTCCTCCCGTGCCAGCGCGCCGAGCTCCGGCAGCTCGGCCAGGGCGGCGCGGGCGTCCCTGGCCCTGATGTGCGGGAACGCCTTGGCGATCCGGTCCACCTCGGCCGGGTCCATGGCCAGGGCCGCCCCCACGTCCCGGATGGCGTGCCGCACCCGGTAGGTCTCGGGCATGGCGACGGTGGCCACCCGCTCCTCGCCGAACCGGTCGAAGATGGCGCGGTAGACCTCCAGCCGGCGGGCGGACTCCACGTCGATGTCGATGTCGGGCAGCTCGGCCCGGCGCGGGGAGAGGAACCGTTCCATCAGCAGCCCGTGCTCGACGGGGTCGGCATGCGCGATACCCAGCAGGTGGTTGACGAACGAGCCGGCGCCGGAGCCGCGCGCGGTGACCCGGACACCCAGTTCGCGGGCGTCCTCGACGATGCGTGCCACGGTCAGGAAGTACGAGGAGTAGCCCAGCGACTCGATCACGGCCAGCTCGTGGTCCAGCCGCCGCCAGCGCGCGGGGTCCTTCTCGTAGCGGCGGGCGACCATCCCGGCGGCGCAGCGGGAGCGCAGGGCGCGGACCGCGGTGCGGCCGCCGGTACCGGCCAGGCGGGGTTCGGGAAAGTGCACCCGGCCGATCCCCAGGTCGGCCTCCGGGTCGACGCGACAGGCCTGTGCGGTCTCCTCGGTGAGGGTGAGGAGACGGTGCGCGGTGGCGGTCCCGTACCCGGCGGCCTCGGCGATCCGCTCGGCCGCCTCGGCCATCTCCGCGGGCCCTTTCAGCCAGCGCTCGCCGCCGTCGAGGCCCTTGTCCGGGTCCACGGGGACGAGCCGGCGGGCCGCGTCCAGGACGTCGGCGACGTTCACCTCGTCGGCCGGGGCCGGGTCGGCGTAGCGCACGGCGTTGGTCAGAACGGGTTTGACGCCTTCCTGCGCGGCCAGACCCAGCGCCCGCGCGGCCTCGCGCCGGGGGCCCGAGGCGGTGACGGCCAGCCGGAGCGCGTCGCCGTGGATCTCGCGCCAGCGGGCGAGGAGGGCGGCGGCCCGGTCGGGGCGCCCGGCGGCGAGGGCATGGCCCACGTCGGAGTCGGCGCCCAGCAGGACGGTCACGGCCTCACCGCGGAGGGCCTCGCGGGGCAGCAGTGGCTTGTCGTGCCCAGCGGCGTGGGCCTCGGTCACCATGCGGCACAGCTCGGCCCAGCCGTGGGCGCCGTCCCGGGCGAGGAAGACGGCCCGGTGTGCCGGTTCATCGACGAAGCTGCCGCCCTTGACGGGCGTACGGCGACGCCGGGAGCCCTCCGGGCAGCCGCCCGCACCCGCCTCCTCCGCCGCCTCCGCGACGGCCAGTTCGACGCCGTACACCGGGCGCACCCCGGCCCCGGCGCACGCCCGCGCGAAGCGGACGGCCCCCGCGAGGGTGTCCCGGTCGGTCAGGGCGACCGCCGCCATCCCGCGCTCGGCGGCGCGCTCGGCGAGGGTTTCCGGGTGGGAGGCGCCGTACCGCATGGAGAAGCCGGAGGCCACATGCAGATGCGTGAAGCCCGGCATCGTCTGCACCTCCCGCCTTCAGCACCCCCTCGGTCCGAGCCACCACCATAAACCAGCCATCGAATCTTTATTCGAATAGTGGGGTCGAACGGGTCTCCCCGCCGACCCGGCGGTCGCGCCGACGTCGATCGGCGAGGTGACGGCCCCGCCACGGATGCGGCCCGAGCGGCGCAGGCGCGGGGCGGCCCCCGCGACATGGACGTACGCCTGGCCGGAATGCGACGGCGGGACCAGGTGGCCGTCGCGGCGCACCGGCACGCCCTCAGCGGTTCGCGTGCGTCCGGGCGGGGGCCGCGGGTAGTCACATGTGGGTGCCGCCGTCGATGCGCAGCTCGGTGCCGGTGATGAAGGCGCCGTCGTCGCTGGCCAGCATGGCGACGGCACCGGCGACGGTCTCCGGTCCGGCGAAACCCTCACCGAGGGCCGGGGACAGCTTCGCCAGCAGGCTGTAGTCGGTGTCCTCGGGAAGGCCCGGGTCACGGGTCATGCCGGAGGCGATGGAGCCCGGCGCGACGCAGACGGCGCGCAGCCCCTGCTTGCTGAACTCGCACGCGATGGCGTGGGTGAAGGACTGGATGCCGCCCTTGGTCGCCGCGTAGGCGGCCATGTAGGGGTGGGCGAAGCCCGCCGAGGTGGAGCTGAAGTTGACCACGACGCCCTTGCCGCCGGCCAGCAGCGCGGGCAGCGCCTGCCGGGTCACCAGGAAGGTACCGGTGAGGTTGACACCGATGATCCGGTTCCAGAACTCCAGGGTCATGGTCTCGGTGCGCCGGGAGTCGAGGATGCCGGCGGCGTTGACCAGGACGTCCAGCCCGCCCAGCCCCGCGACGGCACCACCGATGTGCTGCCGTACGGACTCCTCGTCGGAGATGTCGGCGGTGACCAGGGTCAGGCGGGCGTCCGCGTCCGCCTCGGCGGCCAGGGCGCGGGTCTTCTCCAGCCCTTTCTCGGAGATGTCGCCGGCGACGACCCGGCCGCCCTCCTGCAGTACGCGGACCACGGTGGCCTGACCGATGCCGGAGCCGGCGCCGGTGATGAGGACCTTGCGGCCGTCGAAGCGGTTCATGGCTGCTCCTTCTTCGCTGCTCTTCTGTTGTGGCGCCGCCCTCGGCGCGGCGCTCGCCTTGCCACGGTACGCCTGGATGGCATGGCGTGCCAGAAAGGCGCATCGTGCAGTACGTCTCCCTCGCTGCCGTACGCTGCAAGCCATGACCACCCGCCCCGACGGCGCCACTCGCCCCTCCCTCACCGAGCGCCGCAAGGCCGAGACCGAACGGGAGATCGCCCGGCACGCCGCCGAGCTGTTCTCCGCACACGGCGCGGCAGGCGTCACCGCGGAGGGCATCGCCCAGGCGGCGGGGGTCTCGCTGCGCACCTTCTACCGCTACTTCCGCACCAAGGAGGAAGCGGTCACCCCGCTGCTGACCGGCGGGGTGAGGCAGTGGCTCGCCGACCTGGCGGCCGCGCCCGCCGAGCTGTCGGTGGCCGAGGCGCTGGAGCAGGCCGTACGCGGCGCCCTCACGCCGGGCGGACCGCACGCCGGGGTCGAGTCGGCACTGGAAGGCACGCGGGGGCTGCTGCGTGCCGCGGGCGGCGACCCCGCGCTGCACTCGGTGTGGCTGCGGGTGCACGCCGAGACCGAGGAGGCACTGGTGCCGGTGCTGACGCAGCTCGCCCGCGCGGACACCGACCCGCTGGAGCTGCGGCTGACCGCGGCGGCGGCCAACACCGCCATGCGGATCGCGATGGAGACCTGGGCGGCCGGCGACGCGGAGCCCGACGACTCCGAACGGGGTCCGGCCGCGCTCGCCGTACGCTGTCTGCGGGGGCTGACCGCAGGGGTGCGGACGCCCCGCGCGTAGCCGCACCCCGCACGCGCCCACCGGGAGCGGACTCCCGGGAGGGCAGGCCCAGGTCGCGGCCGTGTGACCGAAATCAAAGCGCTGGCCCCCGTACCCGGCCCGGTGCAGGGTAGGGAGACGCCGGATACGGACAGAACCGGATACGGACACAAGCCAGTGCGGTCGCAGCCGAGGGGCCACCCGGGCGCCGGGGCCGCACGCCCAGCAGAAGGAGCCCCATGAAGGTCGGGATTGTCGGAGCCACCGGGCAGGTCGGCACAGTGATGCGCGAGATTCTGGCCGAGCGCAAGGTCCCGGTCGACGAACTGCGCCTGTTCGCCTCCGCCCGTTCCGCGGGCCGGACGCTGCCCTGGCAGGGCGGCGAGGTGACCGTCGAGGACGCGGCCACCGCCGACTACACCGGGCTGGACATCGTCCTGTTCTCGGCCGGCGGAGCCACCTCCAAGGCGCTCGCCGAGAAGGTCGCCTCCCAGGGGGCGGTCGTCATCGACAACTCCTCGGCCTGGCGGCTGGACCCCCAGGTGCCGTTGGTCGTCTCCGAGGTGAACCCGGACGCGGCCAGGAACCGCCCCAAGGGCATCATCGCCAACCCGAACTGCACCACCATGGCCGCGATGCCGGTGCTGCGCCCGCTGCACGACGAGGCCGGGCTGACCGCGCTGGTGGTCGCCACCTACCAGGCGGTCTCCGGCAGCGGCCTGGCGGGCGTGGCCGAACTGGAAGGGCAGGCCCGCAAGGCGGTGGAGGGCGACGCCGCCGCGCTGACCTTCGACGGCGGGGCGGTGGACTTCCCCGAGCCGGACAAGTTCAAGCGGCCGATCGCCTTCAACGTGCTGCCGCTGGCCGGCTCGATCGTCGAGGACGGCCTGGCCGAGACGGACGAGGAGCAGAAGCTCCGCAACGAGAGCCGCAAGATCCTGGACATCCCGGAACTGAAGGTCTCCGGCACCTGCGTGCGCGTCCCCGTCTTCACCGGCCACTCGCTCCAGGTCAACGCCCGCTTCGCGCACCCGATCAGCCCCGAGCGCGCCGCCGGACTGCTGGCCGGGGCGCCGGGCGTGGAGCTGTCCGAGATCCCCACGCCGCTCCAGGCCGCGGGCCGGGACGCCAGCTACGTGGGCCGCATCCGGACGGACGAGACGGCGGAGAACGGCCTGGCGCTCTTCCTGGCGAACGACAACCTCCGCAAGGGCGCCGCGCTCAACGCGGTGCAGATCGCCGAGCTGGTCGCGGCCGAGCTGGGCTGACCCCCTCCGGCAGACGTCCCGTCCTTCCGGGAACGCCCTGTCCGATCGCGGCGAGCGCCGACGTGCGAAACCCCCCGGACCAGGTCCGGGGGGTTTCGTCGTGGGGGGATCACCTGATCGTGGTGTCAGCCGATCTTGGCACCCAGCGCGTCGAGCGCGGCGGGCACCGGCTGGAAGTAGGTCTCGCCACCGGCGGAGCAGTCACCGCTGCCACCGGAGGTGAGGCCCACCGCCTTGTCACCGGCGAAGAGCGAGCCGCCGCTGTCGCCCGGCTCGGCGCAGACGTCGGTCTGGATCAGCCCGTCGACGGTGCCCTCCGGGTAGGTGACGGAGGCGTCCACGGCCTTGACGGTGCCGTCGTGGACCTGGGTGGTGCTGCCGCTGCGGGTGACCTTCTGGCCGACCTCGGCCTCACCGGCACCGGAGATGGCCTGGGTGCCACCGTCGTAGAGGTTGACCTCGCTCGGGTGGTCGGTGTCGCCGGTGTAGGTGGCGATGCCGTAGTCGTTGCCCGGGAACTTGCCGTCGCCGCTCTTGGCGATCTCCTGGCCGCCCTCGCTGTCGGACCACGAGGAGATCGCGGTGGTGCAGTGTCCGGCGGTCAGGAAGCCGGGCTCGCCGTCCGCGGTGGTGACGTTGAAGCCGAGCGAGCAGCGGCCGCCGTCGCCCCAGATGGCGTCGCCACCGGCGATCTTGGTGGTGAACTTGCCCGCGGTCTGCTTGAGTTCGGCCTTGCCGCCCTGGGCCTTGACGGCCTTCTTCAGCTTGGCCAGCTTCTCGCCCTTGACCGTCTTGTCGGCGGTGACGACGACCTTGTTGCTCTTCACGTCGACCGCACGGGCCGTACCGGCGATGTTCTGCCCGGTCAGGGTCTTCTGCGCGGAGTTGAGCTGGGCCATGGTGTGCTCGACGACCTTGGCCTGGGCTCCGGCCGCCTCGACCTTGTCCTTGGCCGCCTCGTCGGTGACGTTGACGACCAGCTTGTGGGCCTTGGCGTCGTAGTAGGAGCCCGCGTCACCCTTGATGTCCGAGGTCAGCTTGGTGGCCAGCTTGGCCGCCGACGTCGAGGAGAGGGTCTTGAGCGCGGGAGCGCCCTGGGAGGCGTTGGCCGTGGTGGCCGTGAGCGTCCCGACGGCGAGAGCGGCGACCGCCGAACCGGCCAGGACCATGCGGCGCTTGGATATGCGTCGGTGCTGTGACAACGTGAAACCTCCAGTGGGGGGTTGGACCGCCGAAGGGTCGGGGCGGCCCAGGAGGATGTACGGACAACGACCTCTTACCCAACAAGAAGTCGCGTCCATGCCAACTTGTGGCGCCGAGTATTGCGAGCCGTGCTCCCCCGCACAAGGTGCAGATCACGTCAGCCGACCGGAAGTTCGGTTCTTCTGTCAAGGTGCCGAACGTCCCTTCGTGTCCGGGAAGTCCACCCCGACGAACACCCGGGGCGACAACGCGTTTTCGCCCTGTAAGGCGTAGACCTGGCTGGTAATCGCCCCCGGGGCGGCCGGATTTCGGCTCGGCTCAGACCCTCCCGCCTGCGGTTCCATACCGCCCCGCCGACCCCGCGGGCCCCGTCCCGGCGCGCGTGGCCGGCGCGCACGGCCGATGCGCACCGAGCGGGGCAGCCGATATCCGTTTGAGGCGGGACGGAGCGGGGAGGAGCCAGTCCTGGTCGACGCCGGGTCAACCGAGGTGCATGCGGAAGCTGTCGCTCAGTCGGATGTCCCTGACGGCCACCCATCCGGCCGGAACGGGACAATGCGGATCATCCTGCGCTCCGTCACCTGCCGTCTAACACAAGATCCCTGATCGCACGCCACATGTTCTGCACCAGAACCGTCACGAAACCCGGGCAGAATGGGTATCCGCTTGGCGCATCATCAGCATCATGGACGACCATGGGGGTTGCGGACCCGCAGCGGAGCGCTAAGAACAGTGGGACACCGCGCGAAGGAAAGGAGGCGTCCATGGGATCGGTGCGCAAGGCGAGTGCCTGGCTGGGCCTCGTCGACGACAGCGAGATGCGTTACTACGACTACCCCGACGGTACGGACGACGGCCCGGCCGAGGGGCCGGTACCGGTGCCCGGAGACGCCGCCCGTGAACCGTGGGTCACCGACCCCCGGGTCCGGGTCACCGCCGAGACCGCCCAGGGCCAGGGCACCAAGATCGCCACGGTCAGCCCGGACTGCTTCCGCGACGCCCGGGGCGTCGGCGAGCTCTTCCGGGACGGCGTACCGGTCATCGTGAACCTCACGGCGATGGACCCGGCCGACGCCAAGCGCGTCGTCGACTTCGCCGCCGGGCTGACCTTCGGGCTGCGCGGATCCATCGAACGGGTCGCCAACCGGGTCTTCCTGCTGACCCCGCCCGACTACAGCGTGGTCACTCAGGAGGACCGCCGCGACCCCGGCGGCTTCTTCAACCAGAGCTGAGTCTCCGGCCTCGGCCGAGGAAGCACTCTCCTCCCTCCCCCGGCGGCGGTCCTGCCGCGGGGAAGGGAGGGGCAGGGCGGGCGGGGCGGTCAGCCGCGGAAGGCGTCGAGCCCGGTCAACGCCTTGCCCAGCACCAACTGGTGCATCTCGACGGTTCCCTCGTAGGTCAGCACCGACTCCAGGTTGGTGCTGTGCCGCATCACCGGGTACTCCAGCGAGATCCCGTTGGCCCCCAGCGCGGTACGGGCTGTCCGGCAGATCTCGATGGCCTCCCGGGTGTTGTTCAGCTTTCCGAAACTGATCTGCTCCGGCCGCAGCCGCCCGGCTTCCATCCGCCGCCCCAGGTGGTGGGCGAGCAGCACCCCCTTGTGCAACTCGACGGCCATGTCCGCCAACTTGGCCTGGGTGAGCTGGAACCCGGCCAGTGGCTTGCCGAACTGCTCCCGCTCCCGGGTGTAGGCGAGCGCGGCGTCGAAGCAGGCGCGCGCAGCGCCCATGGCGCCCCACACGATGCCGTACCGGGCGTGGCTCAGGCAGCTCAGCGGCCCGCGCAGCCCGTGTGCTTCGGGCAGCACGGCGTCGGCAGGCAGCCGTACCTCGTCCAGCACGAGCTCGCTGGTGACCGAGGCCCGCAGGGAGAGCTTGTGCTTGATCTCGGGGGCGGAGAACCCGGGGGTGTCCGTCGGGACGACGAACCCGCGGATGCCGTCGTCGGTGCGGGCCCACACCACGGCGACCCCCGCCACCGAGCCGTTGGTGATCCACATCTTGCGACCGGTGAGCACCCAGTCCGAGCCGTCGCGCTCGGCGTAGGTCCGCATGCCGGCGGGGTCGGAGCCGTGGTCGGGCTCGGTCAGCCCGAAACACCCGATGGTCTCGCCCGCGGCCATCGAGGGCAGCCACTGCTGCTTGTGCTCCTCGCTGCCGAACCGGTGGAGGGCGTACATGGCCAAGGAGCCCTGGACGGAGACGAGGGAGCGGATGCCGGAGTCGGCGGCCTCCAACTCCATGCAGGCCAGCCCGTACTGGACGGCGCCGGCCCCCGCGCAGCCGTACCCCGTCAGGGTCATGCCCAGTGCGCCGAGGGAGCCCAGTTCGCGGGCGAGGTCACGGATGCCGGGCAGTTCACCGCGCTCGTACCAGTCGGCGACATGCGGCAGCACCCGGTCGGCGGCCCAGGAGCGGACGGTGTCGCGCACGGCACGCTCCTCGTCGTCGAGCAGGTCGTCGATGCCCAGCGGGTCGGAGGCGTCGAACGCCGGCGTCGTCGACCTCGTGCTCATGGCTGCGCCTCCGGGGGCTGAAACGATCACGGCTACCGGCCGACGCTACGACTGGGTGATGCCCCGCGACAAGGGCTGCCCGGCGCCACCCGCCGCCTCCGGTGCGCACGGGGCGCCCTCGGCCGCGCCGCCCCGGTCCTCGCTGCGTGCCGTGCCCTCCATCCGGCGGGGCAGCCGCAGCGCCGCCAGCGCGCCGAGTACCAGCAGGGCGGCGCTGACCAGCAGCGTTACATGGAGCCCCGCCACGAAGGAGGAGCGCGCCGCCTGGCGCAGCGCCTCGCCCGCGTCGCCGCCGAGGTGGTCGGCGACCTCGTACGCCTCGCCCAGCGAATGACCGGCGTCGGCCGCGTCACCGCCGGGGATGTGGTGGCGCTCGGCGGCGCTGCGGACGCCCGGCCCGTAGGCGGCGTTCATCACGCTGCCGAGCAGGGCGATACCGATGCCGGCGCCGAGCTGGTAGGCGGTCTCGCCGACGGCGGCGGCCCCGCCGGCCTGTTCGGCGGGGGCCTCGCTGAGCATCGACTCGTAGCAGCCGAAGAGTGTCGTCTCCAGCCCGAAGCCCAGCAGGACGAAGCCGCCGACCAGCAGCCCGGGCCGGTCGTGCTGGCCCACTCCGACCAGACAGAGCACGGCGACCGCGGTGACGAGGAACCCGAGCGCGACCATCGTGCGCGGCCCGAGCAGGGCCAGCAGCCGGGACCCGAGGAGCCCTGCGGCGATCGCGGCGACGGACAGCGGCAGCAGCCGCAGCCCGGTCTCCAGCGGCGAGAGCCCGAGGACGAGCTGAAGGTACTGGGCCGCGATCAGGGCGAGCCCGACCAGCGCCAGCACCGTCAGCACGATGCAGCCGACGGAGGTGCCGAAGGCGGCGCGGGTGAGGGTGCCGAAGTCGATCAGCGGCTGGGTCCGCCTGCGCTGGCGGCGGACGAAGAGCGCGATGAGCACGGCTCCGGCGGCCAGGGGGAGCCAGCACAGCGGGGAGAGCAGCTCGCCGCCGCCCGCCTGCTTGACCCCGAATATCACGCCGAAGAGCCCGGCGGCGGCCGTCAGGGCGCCCAGCACGTCCCACGGCCCGTCGCTGCCGCCGGCGGACTCGGGCAGCAGCCACCGCCCCAGCGGCAGGCTGGCGGCCATCAGCGGCAGGTTGATCAGGAAGACGGAGCCCCACCAGAAGTGCTCCAGCAGCGCGCCGCCCACCAGCGGCCCGACCGCGGCGCCGACGGCGGCGACTGCGCTCCAGATGCCGACGGCCAGGGCACGCTCGCGCCGGTCGGGGAAGACCTGGCGGAGGATCGAGAGGGTGGCGGGCATGATCATGGCGCCGCCGACGCCGAGCAGGGCCCGCGCGCCGATCAGGACACCCGCGCTGGTCGCGTAGGCGGCGACGGCGGAGGCGGCGGCGAAGAGCGCGTAGCCGAACAGCAGCACTCTGCGGGTGCCGACCTTGTCACCGAGCGTCCCGAAGAGGATCAGCAGCGAGGCGCAGACGAGCGGATAGGCGTCCACGATCCACAGCAGCTCGATGGAGCCGGGCCGCAGGTCCTCGGAGACGGCGGGGACGGCGACGTGCAGCACCGTGGCGTCGACGGCCACCAGCAGCAGGCTCGCGCACAGGACGACGAGGACGACCCAGCGGTTGTGCCGGCCCTCGCCGGAGCCCGCGCCCGCCGGTGGCTCGGGGACGTCCGCATGCCGCGATATGGGCGTGGTCGTCCCGGTCATGTCCGCACCTCCTGTTGCTCTCGCACCTGGGGGCCGTCCCGTGGGGTCCCGGGTGGCCGGGCGTGGGGGCGCCGGCCGACGCGATGGTCTGTCCGCGCGACCCGGGTGGCGTCGGCTCCGGCCCGGTGAAGAGGGCGAGTGCCGGTCAGCGTACGCGAGTCGTAGCGAGCGTCCACCGCTCCCCCATTCAACGGGTGGATCGGCTGTGGTGCATCTGCCCGGGATGTGCCCGTGCATGGCGGCGGGTTTCCTGCGGTTTCGGCTTCCTGCCCGCTCTGCCGAGTTTCCGCCCGCTGCTCAGGGTGCGGGAGAGGTGACCAATAATCGTCCGGATGACTGAACTCGCGGATGCCGGCTCCCTCCGTCCTCGTACGGATGTTCCCCAGGATGCCCGCACGGCGGCGTGGCGGCGGGCCGCACCGGCCGTGCTGGTGTTCGCGGGCGTACGCGCGCTGGGGCTGGCCGTGCTGGTGGTCTGGAGCGCGGCGCGGGGCGCGAGCCCCCACACCCTGCTGACGGCCCGCTGGGACTCGCTCTGGTACACGCGGGTCGCCGAGGGCTGGTACGGCTACCAGGCCCGGCTGCCGGACGGCGGCATCCACTCGGACCTGGCGTTCTTCCCGCTGCTGCCCGCCCTGGAGCGCGGAGTGGCGGAGGTCTCACCGCTGTCCGCGCCCGACGCGGGGCTGCTGGTGAGCGGGCTGGCCTCGCTGGCGGCGGCAGGCGCGCTCTACCTGATCGGTGAGCGGCTGCACGGACGCCGCGCGGGCGTGTGCCTCGCGGCGCTGTGGGCGGCGGTACCCGTCGGCGTGGTGCAGTCGATGGCCTACAGCGAGTCGCTGTTCACGGCCCTGGCCGCGTGGGCGCTGTGGGCCGTGCTGACCGGCCGGTGGGTATGGGCCGGCACCCTGGCCGCACTGGCGGGGCTGACCCGCCCGGTGGGGGCAGCGGTGGTGGCGGCGCTGTGGTGCGCGGCGCTCCAGGAGGCGTGGCGGGAGCGGCGGGCGCCGCGCGGGCGGACGGCGCTGGGGCTGGCACTGGCCCCACTGGGGTGGTGCGGGTACGTCGCCTGGGTGGGCGTCCGGACCGGAAGTGTCACGGGATACCTGGACATCCAGGGCGCGTGGGGCAACGGCTTCGACGGCGGCTGGGCGTTCGCCTGCTTCATCGGGCAGAACCTGGCCGGCACCGTCGTCGGCGGCCTCGGCCTGCTCGCCGGGGTCGCGCTGGTGCTCTGGCTGTACGTGCTGTGCCTGCGCCGCCGACAGCCCCCGGCGCTGCTGGCCTACGCGGGGATCGTGGTCGTACTCGCACTGTGCGCCAAGGGGTACTTCGGGTCGAAACCCCGGCTGCTGCTGCCCGCCTTCCCACTGCTGCTTCCTCCGGCGGCGGCGCTCGCCCGCTGCCGGCCCGTCCGTGCGGGGCTGGTGCTGGGCGCGCTCGCCGCGCTCTCGGCCGGCTACGGCGCCTGGTGGCTGAACGGCTCGGGCCCACCCTGACCGACCGTTCGGCCTCCGGCGCCACACGAATGCGGTACGGCCACCGGGGAATGGGAAAATCTCACCTCAACACCGTTGTGACGGAAGTCGCTTCGCCCTCGCCGCCACGGAATCAATCGGCCCGGGAATCGACCGAGATAAACAGCGCCTAAGCCCGCACAGGTGCGTATTGGCCGCTCCGGCACACCCCCTCGCACATCGCCTCCGCACATCACATCGGCATCACGAAAGGCCCGCCCTCGACGAACCCACTCTTCACGCGCGGTAATCTCGATGAGGTGCGTACCGACCGAATCTTCTCCCGGCTGGAGCAGGAGCCTCACCGGCCCTGCGGCCCGTTCCCGCGGATGAGCCGCGTCCGGCTGGGTCTGTTCAGCGTCACGGTCGCCTTCTACCTGGCGATCGTGGTCGCCGTCCTGGGCACGACATGGCTCGTCCAGCTGGACTGGCAGGTCATGCTGTTCCGCCCGTACAAGCAGTGGCCCTCCATCCACAGCTTCCTGGACGCCTTCGTGGTGCTGGGCCAGCGCGGGCCCACCGCGGTGCTGGTGGCCGCGTGGCTGGGCTGGCGGTCCTGGCGGCAACGCACGCTGCGCCCCCTGCTCGCCCTCGCCTTCGCGCTGCTGCTGCTCAACGCCTCGGTCGGCGCCGTCAAGATCGGCCTGGGACGGCTGGGGCCGCACTACGCGACGGAGATCGGCTCGGCCGAACTGCTCAGGGGCGGCGATATATTTCCTTCGGGCCACACCGCCAACGCCGTCGTGACCTGGGGCATCCTCGCCTACCTGGCCACCACTCCCCGCGCCCGCCGCTGGCTGTCCGTCGTCGCGGCCGTCTTCGCCCTCGGTGTGGGCGCCACCACCGTCTACCTCGGTACGCACTGGGTGAGCGACGTGCTGCTGGGCTGGGCCGCCGGGCTGCTGATCCTGCTCGGACTGCCCTGGTGCGAGCCCGCGCTCGTACGGGTGGAGAGCCTCGTCTTCGCCCTGCGTGAACGGTTCACCACGGCCGGGTCGCCATGGGCGCCCGAACCCGCCTCCACCCCCGCCGGGCAGGCCGTCTCCACCCGTCAGCAACTGGTGGGGCCGCGGATGCCGGCGCAGGACTCCACCGGCGGCACCCGCACCGCCCTGCCGCGGGCGGCGGACGAGGCCCGTGCGCGGGTCTCCCGTTACTGAGCGCGGAGACCCGCGCACGGGGCCGTACGCGGCCGGTCAGCCCTTCCAGCAGCGCACCACCTGGCCGTCCTGGACTGCCAGGTTGAGCCGCCCGACGACGTACTCCATGGTGATGATCGCGTTCGGCTCCAGGTGCCGCACGCTGAGCCAACCGCGCTCGCGGGCGCGCCGCTCCGCCTCCTGCGCCGCCAGGCCCACGTAGCCCTCGGGGTCGTCGTCGGGAAGGGGGGAGTTCACGGAATCCGGTGCCATGGAGTCACCGTAAGCGCAGGGCGCGCACACCCGGAAGTCCGGCCTCCATGGCGACGCCGTCACGCTTGTGTCACAACGCTGGGTGCACGGAGCGCGGTTGCCTGTGTCACTCGTACGTGTCCTTTGCGGGACCGCAATTCGAGGGATTCCGCATTGTGTGCCGAGCGTGGGAATTCACCGCCCCGGCGCGGTTCTCAGGAATTCCGGAACAGTACGCGAAGGGCACCTTAAGACAGTCGGAAGAGTTGCCGAAGTGCGATTGACGGCTTGCCGGTTCAAGAGCGCGGCGAGGCCGTCCGGCCCGAAGCCGTCTCTCCCAGAGAGCGGGAGAGACGATCACGCAACGCACCGACATACGCCCTCAGTTCCTCCGGTTCGCGCACCTCGAAGTCCAGCCCGAGCATCAGCACGTGGACGAGGAGTACGCGCAGGGAGGGGCCACCGGTGTGCAGCAGGCAGCGCTCCGCGTCGACGGGCTCCAGCGTGCCGGCGGACACCGAGACCCGCTCGGCCGCCCGCTCCATGGGCGCGTGCACCAGCACGGTGGCCCGCACCGGGTGGACGCGTACGGAGACCCCTTCGGCGACCCAGGCCGCCAGGTCCTCGGCCGGGGGCGTACGGGGCCGGAAGCGGGGGCCGTGCGGCGGGGTCAGGCCGATCCGGTCGATGCGGAAGGTGCGCCAGTCGGTCCGGTCCACGTCCCACCCGACCAGGTACCAGCGGCGATGGGTGGTCACCAGCCGGTGCGGTTCGACGGTCCGCCGGGAGTCAGCACCCCCGTGGCTCGTGTAGCGGAACCGCAGCTGCTGCCGGTCGCGGCAGGCATGGGCGAGTTCGGTGAGCGTCGCCGCCTCCACGGCAGGGCCCCGGTGCGCGCCGGCCACCGGAACGGTGAACTCGTTCAGGGCCCCCACCCGGCGGCGCAGCCGGTGCGGAAGGACCTGCTCCAGCTTGGCCAGGGCGCGGGCGGAGGAGTCGCCGATCCCCTCGATCCCGCCCTCGGCACCGCGCAGCCCCACGGCCACGGCGACGGCCTCCTCGTCGTCCAGCAGCAGCGGGGGCAGTTGCGCGCCCGCGCCCAGCTGGTAGCCGCCCGCCGTGCCACTGGTGGAGTGCACCGGGTAGCCCAGTTCGCGCAGCCGCTCGACGTCCCGGCGCACGGTGCGGGGGCTGACCCTCAGCTGCTCCGCCAGGTCACTCCCCGACCGGTCGCGGCGGGTCTGCAGCAGCGAGAGCAGCCGTAGCAGCCGCGCCGAGGTCTCCAGCATGTGCCGAGTCTCGCACCGCTCGCGGACAGGGCGTGTCCGCGAGCGGTGCGACGGCCCGTCCGTTCAGGCTTCCACGCGGTCGATCCGCACGGCCAGGTCGTTGTTGAGTGTGTAGTAGGGCCGCGCGGTGAGCGCCGCCGCCTCGCTCCCCTCGGCCTCTTCGGCATCGACGGCACAGGCCGGATAGGTGAAGATCCGCTTCTTGTCCGGAACGTCGTCGAGGAGGCGGGCGATCCGCACCGGCTCCGCGTCGTGGGAGGTGCGCAGCCACAGGTCCCACAGCCGGTGCCCGGCCAGCGGCGGATAGGGCAGCACGGCGGTGAACTCCCGCGGGTCGTCGCCCGGGACGGTCACCTCCGCCGTCACCGGCGTGTCCTGGCCGCGCCGGGGACGGGCCTCCAGCCGGGCGGTCGGCGTCACCTCGGCCCCGTGGAGCCGTCCGCTCAGCTCCATCCCGCCGTCGTCCACCCGCACCGCGCCCGCTTCCGCGTGCGGCCAGCGCAGCCAGGAACGGACGCTGAGGTTTCCGTGCTTGGTGGCGTAGGGAATGCGCACGCCCAGCCAGCTGCGGCTCTCCCGCGGGACGCGGTCCACCAGGGAGCGGGTGTCGTTGCAGCCGGGCATCAGCCGGCGCGGCTCCTGCCCGGACAGCATCAGGAAGACGTTCCACCGGCCCTCGCTCAGCCGTACGGTGCTGGGCAGCGTCGCGCGCAGCATGCCGGGGGACGCCTCCTGCACGGGTGCCAGCGGGAGCCTGACCTCCTCCGTCTCGCCGGACGGGCCGGGCCTGCGGCGCAACAGCAGCCCGGGGTCCCCGTCGTGGGTCTCGTCCTCGGCCACTCTCACGTCGAAGGTGAGGCCGCCGGCGGTGTCGGCGGTGCAGTCGGCTTCCGGGCCGCGCGGGGCGGGCGGTGCGGACACGGTCTCTCCAGCTTTCGGGTGGTGCTCCGTCCCCGCTGCGAGGTGCGCGGCGCCCGGTGCGGCGCGGTCCTCCTCGGGGAGGGTGGGGAAGGCGGCGAGGGCGGGGGCGTGGAAGGCGTCGGCCGCCCGGGTGTGCGTCATGGTGTCGGTGGTGCTGCCGCTCATGTCGTACGTCCTCCCTGGAGCGCCGCGGAGCCCGTGTTCCGGAGGACGTCCTTGACGGCGTAGGCCCCACCCAGCAGTGAGGCACGGGTGCGGTGCAGGCCACGGCTGCCCTTGCCGATCAGATCGCGCATGATCGATTCGTAGCGGGCCCCGATCCTGGCGGGGTCGAAGCGTGCGGAGTCGGCGAGCGCGGCCCGGCCCATCCGGCGGCGCAGCGCATCGTCGTTGATCAGGCCCAGCAGCGCTCCGGCGACGGCGTTCTCGTCGCCCATGGGAACGAGGCGGCCGTCCACTCCGGGCCGGATGATCTCCGCGGGACCGTGCGGGCAGTCCGTGGCGACGACGGGCAGACCGCAGCGCATGGCCTCGACGATGGTCATGCCGAAGGACTCCAGGCTGGAGGTGACGGCGGCGATCGACCCCTTGGCCCACTCCGCTTCGATGGGGTGGATGGCGCCCATGAGGAAGACGTGGTTGTAGAGGTCGAGTTCGTCGATCAGGGCGCGCAGTCCTGGTCTCTCCCGCCCGCTGCCGTAGATGCGCAGCCGCCAGTCCGGCCGCTCCGCGACGACCTTGGCGAAGGCCCGTATCAGCAGGTCGTACCGCTTGGCGGGGGCGAGCCGGCCGGCCGCGACGACCCATTTGCTGGAGCCGTCGGCCGGGGTCACTGCGGGCGCGGGAACGCTGTTGGGTACGGCCTCGATGCGCACCCCGGGCAGCCGCAGCTTGTGCCGGTAGTCGGCTGCGTCGGCCTCGGTGACGGTGGTCAGCGCGTCGAGCCGGGGGTAGACGCTGCGCAGCACGAGCTTCAGGTTGCGGGCGTGAGTGGCGAGCGTGAGGTGCTCCTGGCCTATCCGCACGGGACCGCGGCGGGTCTGCAGTGCGAGGTGCGTGTTGAGCCCGGGGCGGGTGCCGACGACGACATCGGCGTCGGTGCGGGCCAGGTGTTCCCCGATGAGGCGGTCGGTCAGTCCGCTGTACATCGGGTACTTGCCGTCGGCAGCCGGAAAGACCTGGGCCGGCCGCGTGTGTGCGGCACCCAGGTCGGCGGGCGTGTGCACCCCGCGGGTGTCGACGAGGTGGCGGAGCCCGACTCCCGGTCCGGGATCGAAGACGGGCCGGTCGCGGGTGCGGAAGACCGAGACGACTTCCACATCGTGCTGCTCGGCGAGGCAGCGGGCGAGATTGTAGGTGGTACGGACGGTTCCCCCGATGGCGTACCCGTTGTGGAGCAGAAAGGAAATGTGCATTTTCCCCGAGTCCGTCGCGTCCTTGCGGTCAGTCCCCCTCTGTCCGCACTGTCACCGAGCTAGACCATTAAGTACCTGGGAGGGTTGGGTGCCCTGAGCAGGTTGTTTCAGAAGAGTTCTGAACGGTTCCCTTTTTGTGACCACACGAGGGGAACTTTGGGTTCTCTCCGATCGTTTCCTTGCCTTCCTGTGCCTGCATCGCAGGCAGCGGCCCCGCCGGGCACGGTGGCCGGGCGGGGCCGCTCACTCAGTGGGGGTCGGCCGCCGGGCGGCCGACGACCACGTCAGACATCGAGTTTCTGGCCGGCGACGATGAGGTCCGGATCGGAACCGATGACGTCCTTGTTGGCGGTGTAGAGCTCCTTCCAGCCCTTCCCGTGCGCGGACGCGATCGAGCCGAGCGTGTCGCCGGTCCGCACGGTGTAGTTGCCGTCACCACCGCGTGCAGAACTGCGTCCCGGGTGGGTGGCGGGGCGGTCCTGCGACTGCGGCTGCGCCTGCTGCCGGTCCTGGCCCGCACTCCCGTCGCGGCTCTGCCCCTGGCCCTGGTCCCGGCTCGGCGCAGCCGCCTGCGGAGGCGTACCGGACGCGCCCGCCTTGGCGGAGCAGTTCGGCCAGGCTCCCCACCCCTGCGCCTGCTGCACCTTGGTGGCGACAGCGATCTGCTGCGACCTGCTGGCCTTGTCGGCGGTGGGCGCATAGGAGCTACCCCCGTAGGCCTGCCACGTGCTGTTCGAGAACTGAAGACCGCCGTGGTAGCCGTTGCCGGTGCTGGTCTGCCAGTTCCCGCCGCTTTCGCACTGGGCGATGCGGTCCCACACTCCGTCGTTGGACGCCGCCGAGGCCGTCGGAGCCGTGGCGGCGAGCAGGGCGAGCGGGGCGGCGATACCGGCACCCGTGAGCACCACTGCTGTACGACGCTTGAACAAATCAAACCCTCTCCACGAACCCGGGTCCCCCTCGTTCCCCCGCGCGGACGAGCACCGCGGCGCCCGTTGCGCCCGCACTCGACTCCGCCTGTCCCGGGTGGTGCGCGTTGCACCGTCGTGAAATGTATGGGGCACCTCGCCCGAATTGAAACCGGATCTTCGTCTCAGCAGGTCAGATGCCGGTTACCGGGTATAACGGCGATTTTCGGACGCCCCACGAACTACCGCAATCCGGACAGTAGTTGACACCGTCCGGCTGCCCCTGGCCGACACTGTGAGTCACTTCACGAGTCGAACTCCCGTACCGGGCCGCCCCGTTGACGGTGCGTGAGCCTCAGCCCCGTTTGTGTGACCGGATGTCGACCGGTACCCCGCCCCGCCGCGCGCCCGCGCGTGACCGTCACCACAGGTCTCCCGTTGTCCAGGCGAACAGGTACCGAAAGCCAGGAGCTCCCGTGTCCCCCATGCTCGATGTCAGCGACGCCGTACGCGCCGAGATCGGCGAAGCAGAAGCCGACAGGCTGCTCGCCGGAGAGAACACCCCAGGAGAGTACGACTGCACCTCGTGCCGCAACCGGGGCAACCCCCAGCAGGAGCGCACCAGCACCGTACTGTTCGTCGGCGAGGAGACCGCCGTCCTCGCCTTCGCCCACGCCACCTGCATCCCCTCCCAGGTGGTGACCGTCTCCGAGGACCAGCTCCAGGGCGCCGTACGCTCCCTCACCGCGGACGAGCAGGCGGCCGCGGCCCGGCAGGGCGAGCCGCCGGCTCCCGTCGGTGCCTCCGCCCCCGTCTCCCCCACCGCCCCGGCCGGGCCGGAACCGACCCCCCGGCAGGCGGTGTTGGGCGTCACCTGCGGCCAGGTCCTCCTCGACGACGTCCTGCACCCGGCCGTCGTGGTCGAGCCCACCGGCCCCATCGCGCGCCCCGGCTCCGAGGGGCCGGGGGACGACTTCCTGCCGCTGCTGATCGAGCACGGCTTCCTGCCCGTCACCGATGTGGCCGCACGGCCCGCGCCGATCGCCGGCTGGTCGGTGCTGCTGGCGATGGGGCAGCTCCACGCGATTCTCCAGCCCCCGGCCGTGCCCGGCGGCCAGCCGGTGGCCTGGTGGCAGGCGCACCAGCCGCTCGCCGTCACCGAGGGCTGGCGCACCGCCGCGGCCAAGAGCCACACCGTGCTGGTCTACGCGGCCCCCGCCGGCTCGATCGGCCAGCAGCCCCGCGAGGACCTGCTGCGGGAGGCGTTGGAGAAGGCGGCGGCGAGCGGCGTACTGGTCGCCGGCACGATGCCGCTGGCAGGCACCTGAGCCACGCCGACGGCGGTGCCCGCCGGGTGGGCCCGGCACGCCCGGTGGAACGGGCGCCCGGCTGGACAGGTGCCCCTGTGGGCGGGTGATCCCCGCGAGCCGGGAGCGGTGGGGGCGCCGACCGCGATCAGGTCAAACGGGACGGTGGGCCGCATCCGGGGCGGCGGACGGTCGTTGGGCAGACGTGCAGCCATACGAGCCGATTCGAGCCCACCACGTCCACCCCGGCGGCAGCCGGGTCCCCGCTCCGGCGGGGACCTTCGTCGTGCCCCGGATGCGGTCACCGCACAGCGCGTCACCGGAGGGGTCCACGCCCATCTACGACTCGCTGTACGCGGAGTACCGCAGACTCTTCCGGGCGCTGCCCGGGGACCGCACGGGCGAGGAGGAGCTGCAGTTCGTGGGGTTCGGCACCGTGCACGGCACGGGGACGGGCTCCTGGGGTGACGAGGAGCCCTCGGCCGCCGCGTGGCACACACCGGCCTGGCACCTGCCCGCGCTGCCGCCCGCCCCCCGCCACGGTCACCACCACTGAGGGAGCGGCCGCGGCGGGCGGCGGCTCACTTCTTGCGGCCGCGCTTCTCCCGCACCCGCACCGAGATCTGGATCGGTGTGCCCTCGAACCCGAACTCCTCGCGCAGCCGCCGCTCGACGAAGCGGCGGTAGCCGGCCTCCAGGAAGCCGGAGGCGAACAGCACGAACCGCGGCGGCCTGGTGCCCGCCTGGGTGCCGAAGAGGATGCGCGGCTGCTTGCCGCCCCGCACCGGGTGCGGGTGCGAGGCGACGATCTCCCCGAGGAAGGCGTTGAGCTTCCCCGTCGGCACCCGCGTCTCCCAGCCCGCCAGCGCGGTCTCGATGGCGGGCACCAGCTTCTCCATGTGCCGCCCGGTGCGGGCCGAGACGTTGACCCGCGGCGCCCACTGCACCTGGACCAGATCCCGTTCGATCTCCCGCTCCAGGTAGAAGCGGCGCTCCTCGTCCAGGGTGTCCCACTTGTTGTAGGCGAGGACGACGGCGCGGCCCGACTCGACGGCCATGGTGATGATGCGCAGGTCCTGCACGCTGATCGACTCGCTGACGTCGATCAGCACCACGGCGATCTCGGCCTTCTCCAGCGCCGCCGCGGTGCGCAGCGAGGCGTAGTAGTCGGCGCCCTCGGCCATGTGCACGCGGCGGCGGATACCGGCGGTGTCCACGAACTTCCAGGTTTTGCCGCCGAGTTCGATCAGCTCGTCCACCGGGTCCCGAGTGGTGCCCGCCAACTCGTCGACGACGACGCGCTCCTCGCCCGCCACCTTGTTGAGCAGCGAGGACTTGCCGACGTTGGGCCGGCCGATGAGGGCGACCCGGCGGGGGCCGCCGAGGGTGAGGCCGCCGAACGTCTCGCGGGGCGCTTCGGGCAGCGCCTTGAGCACCTCGTCGAGCATGTCGCCGGTGCCGCGCCCGTGCAGCGCGGAGACCGGGTGCGGCTCGCCCAGGCCGAGCGACCACAGGTAGGCGGCGTCCGCCTCGCCCGAGGGCCCGTCCACCTTGTTGGCGCACAGCACCACCGGCTTGCCCGCGCGGCGCAGCAGCTTGACGACGGCCTCGTCGGTGTCGGTGGCGCCCACCATCGCGTCCACCACGAAGACGACCGCGTCGGCCGCCTCCACGGCGAACTCGGCCTGCGCCGCGACGGAGGCGTCGATGCCCAGCACGTCCTGCTCCCAGCCGCCGGTGTCGACGACCTTGAAGCGGCGGCCCGCCCACTCCGCCTCGTAGGTGACCCGGTCCCGGGTGACGCCGGGGCGGTCCTCCACGACGGCCTCGCGGCGGCCGATGATGCGGTTCACCAACGTCGACTTGCCGACGTTGGGGCGGCCGACGACGGCCAGTACGGGCAGCGGCCCGTGTCCGGCCTCGCCGAGGGCGCCCTCCACCTCGTCCTGGTCGAAGCCCTCTTCGGCGGCAAGCTGCAAGAACTCGGCGAACTCGGCGTCACCCAGCTCACCGTGGCCTTCTCCGGTGCCGTCGTCGGCGGGGTGGATCTGGTCGTTCATGACGTCTCGTCCTCGTCGTTCAGCGATTCCGTGCAGGGTCCGGGGCGGGCCGGGGCCGATCGGCGTCGGCGGCCGGGTCGTGGCCGGGCTGTCCGGTCGTCGGTGGTCAGCGGCCGGTGAGCCGCCTGGCATCCTTCAGGTGCGCGGCCAGCCGCTCCTGGAGCTGTGTGGTGGCGTGGTCCAGCGCCTTCCGCGTCCGGCGCCCCGATCCGTCGCCCACGGTGACCGGGTCGCCGAAGACCACGTCGACCCGGCTGCGCAGCGGCGGCAGTGCCCGTATCAGCCGTCCCGGACGGTCCGCGCTGCCGAGCACCGCGACCGGGACGACCGGAGCGCCGGAGCGCAGCGCGAAGTAGGCGAGGCCGGAGCGGAGCGCGGCGAAGTCGCCCTCGCCCCGGGTGCCCTCCGGGAAGATCCCGAGGGCACCGCCGCGCTCCAGGACGCCGAGGGCGGTGGTGACGGCGTTCCGGTCGGCGGTGGAGCGGTCGACCTCCAGTTGTCCGATGCC
The DNA here is from genome assembly GCF_000424785.1 of Streptomyces sp. CNT360. Taxonomy (NCBI): domain Bacteria; kingdom Bacillati; phylum Actinomycetota; class Actinomycetes; order Kitasatosporales; family Streptomycetaceae; genus Streptomyces; species Streptomyces sp. CNT360. The sequence continues at coordinate 590,552 of NZ_AUKO01000004.1, forward strand.
GCGCAGGAAGGAGCCGAGGGGGCCGACGAACGCCTCCTTCTTGATCAGGAAGTGCACCGGCCTGGGCGCCGTTCCCATCAGCATCGGGCCGTCGATGTTGTGCGCGTGGTTGACCGCCAGGATCACCGGGCCGCCCGGCGGCACCCGCCAGGCACCCAGCACGCGGGGCCGCCACAGGCCGTGCATCAGGCCGAGGCCGATCCTGCGGCCGACTGCGGCTCCCCGCTCGCTGCCGGTGGACTCGTTCCCGGTCACCTGGCCGCCTTCTCCACCGGTTCCGTGTCCGCCGCCGACGGGGCCTTCGTCCCCGGCCCGGCCTGCCCCTTCTCTTCGGCGGCCTTCTCCACGAGCGTGACCACGCACTCGATGACCTGCTCCAGGGTGAGCTCGGTGGTGTCCACCTCGACCGCGTCGTCGGCCTTCTTCAGCGGGGAGGTCTTGCGGCTGGAGTCCGCCTTGTCGCGAGCGGCCAGCGCCTGCTGGGTGGCGGCCAGGTCCGGAAGGGGCTTGCCGTCGGTGGTCTTCAGCTCGCCGCTGCGCCGGGCGGCCCGCGCCTCGGGCGACGCCGTGAGGAAGACCTTCAGGTCGGCCCGCGGCAGCACCGTGGTGCCGATGTCCCGGCCCTCGACGACGATGCCGCCGTCCGCCTCGGCGGCGATGGCCCGCTGCAGTTCGGTGATCCGGGTACGGATCTCGGGCACGGCGCTGACTGCGCTGACCGCGGCCGTCACCTCCTGGGTGCGGATCGGCCCCGAGGCGTCCAGCCCGTCCGCGGAGATGGCCGGGTCCCGCGGGTCGGTGCCCGAGACGATGCTGGGCTTGCCCGCGGCGGCTGCGATCGCGGCGGGGTCCGAGACGTCCACGCCGTTGCTGAGCATCCACCAGGTGATCGCCCGGTACTGGGCGCCGGTGTCCAGGTAGCTCAGCCCGAGTTGGGCCGCGACGGCCTTGGAGGTGCTCGACTTGCCCGTGCCGGAGGGGCCGTCGATGGCGACAATCACTGCTGCGGGGGTCGCGGACACGGTGGTGGGCACCTTTCGTGGGTCTTCGGGCTCTCGGCGCACACGGCGCGTGGGGCGGCGGGGTGGGCCTGGATCCCCGCACCAGGCTACCGGCTGCCGCGGACACCCCACGCCGCGCGTCCCTGCCGCGGACACCCGGCCGCAGCGGCCCGGCCCGGCGGTCCGACTCCACCGTCCGGCCCGGCGGTCCGGGGCACGGGCCCGGCGCCCGCGTACGGACCGTGGCCCGGCCTCCGCCCGGGGAGGGGTCAGCCGTACGTCCGGGGCCGGGAGGCGCCGCGGCCCTACGTCGGGGAGGGGCCGACCGTAGCTCCCGGAGGACGCCCTACTGGCGCAGGGACCAGCCGCGGTCCCGCAGCTCCTGTTCCAGCACCCGCACCGCGCCCGGCTCCACCATGAGCTGCATGTGGCCCGCCTGCTGTCCGGTGGCGTGTTCGATGCGGACGTCCTCGATGTTGACGCCCACGGAACCGGCGTCCGCGAAGATCCGTGCCAGCTGGCCGGGGCGGTCGCTGATCAGCACGGTGACGGTCTCGTAGGCGGCGGGTGCCTGGCCGTGCTTGCCCGGGACGCGGGCCCGGCCCGTGTTGCCGCGGCGCAGCAGGGCCTCGACGTCCGCGGCCCCGCCGGCCCGCTCGGACTCGTCGGCCGAGGCCAGCTCGCGCAGGGCGCGTACCGCCGCGTCGAGGTCGGCGGCGACCTCGGTCAGGATGTCGGCGACCGGCCCCGGGTTGGCCGACAGGATGTCCACCCACATCCCCGGGTCGGAACCCGCGATGCGGGTGACGTCGCGGATGCCCTGGCCGCACAGCCGCACATCCGTCTCGGCGGCCTGCGCAAGCCGCGCCGCCACCAGGCTGGAGAGCAGCTGCGGGGTGTGCGAGACGAGGGCGACCGCCCGGTCGTGCGCGTCCGCGTCCATGACCACCGGCACCGCCCCGCACAGGGCGATCAGCTCCAGGGCGAGGTTGAGCACCTCCGTGTCCGTGCCCGGCGTCGGGGTCAGCACCCAGGGCCGCCCCTCGAACAGGTCCGCGGTCGCCGCCAGCGGGCCGGACTGCTCGCGCCCCGACATCGGGTGGCTGCCCAGGTAGCTCGTCAGGTCGCCGTCCAGCGCAGCCAGCTCCCTGCGCGGGCCGCCCTTGACGCTGCCGACGTCGATGACGCCGCGTGCCAGCCCCCGGCGCTGCACGTCCACGACCGTCGCCGCGATGTGCGCGGGCGGCACCGCGACGACTGCCAGGTCGGCCGGCTCGTCCGGCTCCGGCTCGCCTTCCGTCCCGGCGCCGAGCGCGGCGGCCGTACGGACCCGCTCCTGGTCACGGTCGACAAGGTGCACCCGTACGCCGCGTGCGGCGAGCGCGAGGGCCGCCGAGGTGCCGATGAGTCCCGTGCCGAGCACGAGGGCTGTGCGCATTACTGTGCGATGTCCTTGCGGAGTGCGGCGGCCGCCCCGAGGTAGACGTGGCTGAGGTCGGCCCTGGGCAGCTCGGTCTCTGTGTGGGCCAGGATACGGACCACCCTCGGCATCGCGCCCGCCACCTCCAGCTCCTGCGCGCAGATCAGCGGCACGTCCACGATGCCCAGCTTGCGGGCGGCGGCAGCGGGGAAGTCGCTGTGCAGGTCAGGGGTGGCCGTGAACCAGATACTGATCAGGTCGTCGGCGCTCAGTCCGTTGCGCTCCAGCACGGTGGTGAGCAGCTCACCGACCCGTTCGTGCATGTGTGCCGCGTCGTCCCGGTCCAGCTGGACCGCGCCCCGCACCGCGCGGACCGCCCGCACTCGCTCCGCCACTGCCTCTCCTCACTGCGCCGGCTACCTGGCCGGGAGCAGGGTAGGTACTGCGCACGCGCGCATGGGCGGGCCGCTCGCCCAGTGAGACGGTACAAGTGGAGACATGATCTTCCATGTGGTCCCGCTGGACGACTGGCTGCTGGCCCCGGACCGTCCCTACTCCCCGCGGGTGCTCGCCGAGGACGGGTTCATCCCGTGCACCGCCGACGAGCAGCAGGCGCTGGCTGTTGCGGACGCCCGGTTCCGGGAGGCGGTGGGGCCCGTGATGGCCCTCATGATCGACGAGCACCGGCTGGATGCCCGCGTCCACTGGGAGCCGGCGCCGCTGATCTACGGGCGGGTCAATCGGTCGGCGGTGGCCGGCATGCTGGAGGTCCAGCGGGACGGAGAGGGGCGGGCCCTCTCCTTCGCCCTGTGGTCCTGACCCGCTCCCGCGGGGTGGAGCCCTCTCGGAGGGGCCCTCCCGGGGGCGAAGCCCCCTCCACATGAGAGGGGGCGAGCATGACGTCTACAGATCGACCTCCCGCATCAGCATGCCGACCTCCGTGTTGGTCATACGGCGGAGCCAGCCGGACTTCTGGTCACCCAGGGCGATGGGTCCGAAGCGGGTGCGCACGAGCTTTTCGACGGGGAAGCCGGCCTCGGCCAGCATGCGCCGCACGATGTGCTTGCGTCCCTCGTGGAGGGAGACCTCGACCAGGTAGTTCTTGCCGTGGTTCTCCACCACCCGGAAGTGGTCGGCCCGTGCGAACCCGTCGTCCAGCCGGATGCCGTCCTTGAGCTGCTTGCCCAGGTCGCGCGGGAGCGGGCCCTGGATAGCGGCCAGGTAGGTCTTCTTGACGCCGTACCGGGGGTGGGTGAGCCGGTGGGCGAGCTCACCGTGGTTGGTGAGCAGGATCAGGCCCTCGGTCTCGGTGTCGAGCCGACCGACGTGGAAGAGGCGGGTCTCCCGGTTCTGGACGTAGTCGCCCAGGCACTGGCGGCCCTCGGGGTCCTCCATGGAGGCCACGACACCGGCCGGCTTGTTGAGGGCGAAGAAGACGTGGGACTGGGTGGCGATGGTCAGCCCGTCGACCTTGATCTCGTCCTTCTCCGGGTCGACCCGGAGCCCCTGCTCGCGGACGATCTTGCCGTTGACCTCGACCCTGGCCTGCTCGACCAGTTCCTCGCAGGCCCGCCGCGAGCCCATGCCGGCCCGCGCGAGCACCTTCTGGAGGCGCTCGCCCTCCTGGCCCCCGAACGTCTTGGGGAGCTTGACCGCGGGCTTGGAGTGCCGGGCGCGGTTGCGCTCCTCGACCTGTGCCTCGTACTCGCGGGGGCGGGCGGGCGCCGACGCCCTGCGGTCGCGTGCCTTGGGGGCGCCGCTCCCGGTGACGTTCTTGCGGACGTTGCCGCCCTTGCCACTCTTGCCGCCCTGGCCGCTCTGGCCGCCCTTGCCGCCTGCGGGCTGGGCGCCGCTGCCCTGGGTGTAGCGGCGTTCCTCGGGGCGCGGCTGCCGCGGGGTGCGGGGCTGCTGGCGTGCGCCGCCCTGACCGCCGGTCCTGCCGCGCGGGGCTCCTCGGCCGCTCTGGGAGGCCTGGCCACCGCGGCCGGAGCCGCCCTGCCTGCCGCCTCGGTTACCGCCGGTGTTCCTGCCGCTGCTTCGCATCAAAGTTCCGTCTGGGAGTCGGGGGAAGGATCGTCTACGTCGAACGACGGCATGCCTTCCGGGGTCTCCCCCTCCACGGCCTCCGCTTCCGGCAGGAAGGGAGCCAGCTCCGGAAGCTCGTCCAGGCCGCGCAGGCCCATCCGCTCCAGGAAGTAATGCGTCGTCCTGTAAAGGATCGCACTTGTCTCGGGTTCCGTGCCCGCCTCCTCCAGCAGACCCCGTTGCAGGAGGGTGCGCATCACGCCGTCGCAGTTCACGCCGCGTACGGCCGAGACCCGGGAGCGGCTGACCGGCTGCCGGTAGGCGACCACGGCGAGGGTCTCCAGCGCGGCCTGGGTCAGCCGCGCCTGCTGACCGTCCAGGACGAAGCGCTCCACCGCGTCCGCATAGTCGCCCCGGGTGTAGAAGCGCCAGCCGCCCGCCACCAGCCGCAGCTCGAAACCGCGGCCCTGGACGGTGTACTCGTCGGCCAGCTCGCGCAGCGCGTCGGAGACCTCGCGGGGCCGCCGCTCCAGCACCTTGGCCAGGTGTTCGGCGGTGGCGGGCTCGTCGACGACCATGAGGACGGCCTCCAGCGCGGGCTTCAGCTCCAGTCCGGCGACCTCGGAGGCGCCCGCCGGCGGTCCGCCCTGCGGCGGTGCGGCGGACGGCACGCCGTCCGTGCCGGCGGCGGCCTCCTGGATCTCGTAGCTCTCCTCCGCCGTCCTGGTGTCGGCCGTGTCACTCATCCTTGGCTTCTCCTGGCTCCTGGTCGAACTCGTCGGTCACCAGCGGCGCGGTGTCCTCCGCGCCGCTCCAGGTGACCAGCAGCGCCCCCAGCGCCTCGTCCTGGTGCAGCTCGACGGCCCGTTCCCGGTACAGCTCCAGCAGCGCGAGGAAGCGGGCGACGACGGTGAGGGTGTCGGCGGCGTCCTCGGTCAGCTCCTGGAAGCTCGCCTCGCCCCGCTCCCGCAGCCGTGCGACCACCACCTCGGCCTGCTCGCGGACGCTGACGAGCGGGGCGTGGATGTGCTCGACGTACACCTGCGGCTTGGGCTTGGGCCGCATCGCCTTGACCGCCAGCTTGGCGAAGCCCTCGGGGCCGACACTGAGCGCCACCTCGGGCAGCAGCTCGGCGTGGTGCGGCTCCAGGCCGACGGTGCGCGGGAAGCGCCGGGCCTCCTGGTCGAGGCGGTCGGCGAAGATGCCGGCGATCTCCTTGTAGGCGCGGTACTGGAGCAGCCGCGCGAAGAGCAGGTCGCGGGCCTCCAGGAGGGCGAGGTCGGCCTCGTCCTCCACCTCGGCCTGCGGCAGCAGCCGGGCGGCCTTCAGGTCGAGCAGCGTGGCGGCCACCACGAGGAACTCGGTGGTCTGGTCGAGGTCTCCCTCCGGGCCCATGGCGCGCAGGTACGCCATGAACTCGTCGGTGACCTTGGAGAGCGCGACCTCGGTGACGTCCAGCTTGTGTTTGGAGATGAGCTGGAGCAGGAGGTCGAAGGGGCCTTCGAAGTTGTCGAGGACGACGCGGAACCGCCCGTCGTCCGCGTCCGGTTCGCCCTCCCCGCCCGAGCCGTCCGACGCGGAGTCGGCGAAGAGCCGGGCCGCGGAGTCGGCGGAGGATCCCGACGCGGGGTTCGCCCCCGGATCCTGGGCGGGGTCCGCCCCGGTCTCCGGCGCGGGGTCCGTCTCGGGCTGCGCTGCGGCGTGCGCCTCGGACTCGGGCGCGGGGTCCGCCTCGGACTGCCGCGCGGAGGCCGGTGCAGGTCCGGGGGCGGGTTCCGCCGCGGGGGCCGGCACGGAGGCCGGGGAGGGAGCCGTAACAGGTGGGGACGGCAAGGCGGGTTCGGGCTCCGGGCCCGGCTCCGGCTGCCCGGCGGCGTCCGGCGAGGAGCCGGGCCCCCGCCCCAGCGGTCGGCGGGAGCCCCGGCTGCGGAGGGTGTCGTCAGGCGTCGGAGGGGGCATCGCAGGCAGCGTACTGGCAAGCAGGTCAGCGCCCGCGCAACCGCCGTACGAGAATGCTCGCGTCTCCCCGCGACTCCAGGTCGGCGAGGACCACGGCGACGGCCTCGCGCACGATCCGGCCGCGGTCGACGGCCAGTCCGTGCTCGCCGCGCAGCACCAGCCGCGCGTGTTCGAGATCCATCAGCTCCTCGGCCGAGACGTAGACGGTGATCTTCTCGTCGTGGCGTTCTCGGCCGCTGGGGCGGCGGCCCGCGCGACCGCGCCGGGGGGCCGAGCCGGAGGCGGCACCGGCGGACGCCGAAGCGCCCCCGGCGCCACGGCTCTTGGTGGAGCCGCGCCGTGCGGACCGCTCGGCCTGTGCGGGCCCGCCCTGCGGGGGCGGCGCAGTGGCACGCGGAGAGTCCGACTGGTCGGCGGTACGGCCGCGACGGGCCGCGTGTTCGGCAGGGCTGCCCGCCTCACCGTCGGCGTCACCGGCCGCGGTGTGCTCGCCCCCCTCGGACTCGGCCGCCGGTTCGGAGGCGGGCGCGGGCACCTTGGGCGCGGCGGACGGCGCGGGGCCGGCCTCCCGCTGCGACGCCTTCGAGGTCTCGCCGTTCGCCTGGCCGACCTGTGAGGACGGCCCCTGCTGGGGCGCCGACGGCTGGACCGCGGCGCCACCGGTCGTACGGAACAATTCGTCGGCTGCCGGGAGACTCACTCGGCGTGGCACCGGGCGAGCACCTCCCTGGCGAGCTGGCGATAGGCGGCGGCACCGACGGAGTTGGAGGCGTACGTGGTGATGGGCTCGCCGGCGACGGTGGTCTCCGGGAAGCGGACGGTACGCCCGATGACCGTGTGGTAGACGTTGTCGTCGAACGCCTCCACGACGCGGGCCAGCACCTCGCGGCTGTGCACGGTGCGGGAGTCGTACATCGTCGCCAGGATGCCGTCCAGCTCCAGCTGCGGGTTGAGCCGCTCCTGGACCTTCTCGATGGTCTCGGTCAGCAGCGCGACGCCGCGCAGCGCGAAGAACTCGCACTCCAGCGGGACGATCACCTTGTGCGCCGCGGTGAGCGCGTTGACGGTGAGCAGGCCGAGCGAGGGCTGGCAGTCGATGACGATGAAGTCGTAGTCGTTCATCAGCGGGCCCAGGGCACGCTGGAGCGTCGACTCGCGGGCCACCTCGCTGACCAACTGGACCTCGGCCGCCGACAGGTCGATGTTGCTGGGCAGCAGGTCCATCCCGGCGACGGCGGTCTTCAGCAGCACCTCGTCGGGGGCCAGGCCGCGCTCCATCAGGAGGTTGTAGACCGTCAGGTCCAGCTCCATCGGGTTGACACCGAGGCCGACGGAGAGGGCGCCCTGCGGGTCGAAGTCGACGAGCAGGACCCGCCGTCCGTACTCCGCGAGCGCCGCGCCCAGGTTGATGGTCGAGGTCGTCTTGCCGACCCCGCCCTTCTGGTTGCACATCGCGATGATCTTGGCCGGACCGTGCTCGTTGACGGGGCCGGGGATCGGGAAGTAGGGCAGCGGCCGTCCGGTCGGGCCGATGCGCTCGCGACGCTGGCGGGCCGCGTCGGGCGCGAGCGTGGCCGCGTACTCCGGATCGGGTTCGTACTCCGCGTCCGGATCGTAGAAGTGGCCCTCGGGCAGTTCGCCGTAGTGGGTGTCGTGGTGCGGTTCCGTGTAGTCGGCGAAACGCTCGGCGGACTGACCGTTCGTAGCGTCGCCGGCCGTGGCGTTCACGTGTTGGCCGTCCGTGCTCTGGTTGGCTGTCATGGTGGGCGTCGGATTCTGGTGGGCCGCGAAGGTGCGGACAGCGACGGAGCCGACACCCTCGGGCCCTGTGGGACCCAAGGATTCCTGGCCTCGCACAGGCGCTCCTGGTTGACCACCCCCGGGAGAAAATGTCGACTCGTTCACAAGTCGTCTTACCTCCAATGGTGACCAGGAAATTTCTCGACTAGTCAGCGTGACACCATGCCGACGGTTGGCGACTCTATGGCGTGTCGGCGGTCCGCAGCAACACAATCCGCCGGAGACGGCACGATGTGTCGGTATGCGCGCACCCCCGTGTCAAGAGGCCACCGGGTGACCCGAGCTCCGTTTCACCGGGGGTCAAATCGGTGAGACGGTGCCATTCTCGGCGAATCGGCGCCGCTGTACGGAGGTATGACGACGTCACCGTCCGGGCCCTCCCTCCAAGGTCCGGACGGTGACGTGATGTTGCCGACGTTGACTCCGCGGGTTGACCGCGGGGGCGGACCCTGCCTCGGTCCGCTCCTCGTCCCGGTCGGCCGCCGCCGGGTGGCCGGCTCAGCCCAGCAGCGTCGCCACGTCCCGCACCGGCAAGCCGTGCGCCTCCCCGACGGAGCTGTAAGTGACCTCGCCGTCGTGGGTGTTGAGGCCCTTGGCCAGCGCCGGATCGCGGCGCAGCGCCTCGCGCCAGCCGCGGTTGGCGACCTCGACGATGTACGGCAGCGTCGCGTTGGTCAGCGCGTGCGTGGAGGTGTTCGGGACCGCGCCGGGCATGTTGGCGACGCAGTAGAAGACCGAGTCGTGCACCCGGAAGGTCGGCTCGGCGTGCGTGGTCGGCTTCGCGTCCTCGAAGCAGCCGCCCTGGTCGATCGCGATGTCGACAAGAACACTCCCCGGCTTCATCCGGAAGACCAGATCGTTGCTGACCAGCTTGGGAGCCTTCGCGCCCGGGATGAGCACGGCACCGACGACCAGGTCGGCCTCCAGGACCGCCCGCTCCAGCTCGAAGGCGTTGGAGCTGATGGTGCGCACCCGGTTGCCGAAGATCTTGTCGGCCTCGCGGAGCTTGTTGACGTCCTTGTCCAGCAGCGTGACATGGAAGCCGAGGCCCACCGCGATCTGCGTCGCGTTCCAGCCGGAGACGCCGCCGCCGATCACCACCGCGCGGCCCGGATTGACGCCCGGCACCCCGCCCGGCAGCACGCCGCGGCCACCGGCCGACGCCATCAGGTGGTACGCGCCCACCTGCGGGGCGATGCGGCCCGCGACCTCGGACATCGGCGCGAGCAGCGGCAGCGTGCGGTTCGCAAGCTCGACCGTCTCGTAGGCGATGGCCGTGGTACCCGACTCCAGCAGGGCGTCGGTGCACTCGCGGGAGGCCGCGAGGTGCAGGTAGGTGAACAGGGTCTGGTCCTTGCGGAGCCGGTGGTACTCCTCGGCGACCGGCTCCTTGACCTTGAGCAGCAGGTCGGCGGTCGCCCACACCTCGTCGGCGGTGTCCAGGACGGCGGCGCCGGCAGCGGTGTACTCACCGTCCGGGATGGAGGAGCCCGCCCCGGCGTTCCTCTCGACGAACACCTGATGGCCGTTCCGCACCAGCTCGTTCACCCCGGCGGGGGTGATGGCGACGCGGAACTCGTTGTTCTTGACCTCGCGGGGGATACCGACCTTCACGTCGATCACGGTCCTTCACTCAGGGTGCAGAAGGCTGTAGGGACGCCGGGTCGCACATGCTCGAAAACACCGGGGGGACCACGGCTCGACCAGTTTAATGAAGGAGGCTTAGCTGTCTAGCCTTACAAACAGTCGATCTTTTCGAAGATTGCTATACGTTTCGCAGGTTGCGGGTTGCCGGGCCCGTGGTGGCCCGCCCGGCGGCCCTCCGAGTGGCCCTCGTCACTGCCCTCGGGGTACCCCGGCACCGGCCTCCTCTTGCCCGCCTCCCCCCTGGACCGCCCGGCTCCCGGTGGATTCCGGATGGCGCCGGTGCCCGCACCCCGCAGCCCGGCTCGATGCACGCCGCACCCGTGCCCCACCGGTGTGCTCGCAGTGCGGGCCACGCGGGCTCCTGCGGCCCGCACGCGCGGAGTGCCGATGGTTCCGGCGGGCACGGGGCGGCAGGGGATACGGAGGGAGAGCGGGTACTACGGTCCGTCGCTCGACGCGCCGTCGGCGTCCTGGGACACCGGCTCGGCGGGCCCACCCGTGGGTACGCCGTCGGGACCGTCGGCCTCCCCGGGGACGCCTGTGCCGGGACGCGGCTCTTCCCCGTCCGGCGCCGGAGCCGGGGCGGGGACCGGGGCCCGCGCGGTGGGGGCCGCGGGGGGACGGGGTCCGGCCGGGGCGGGGTCCCCCAGCAGGCGGGCGGCGGCGGTGCGGTGGGCCCGGGCCGCCCGCAGGTTGCCGAGCCGCTCGCACACCTCGGCCGCCCGCCGTTCCAGGCCGGCCTCCAGTGCGGGGTCCCCGGCGCCACGTGCCGCCGTCAGCGCCTGCTCGCAGGAGCGCAGCGCCTCGTGCTGCCGCCCGGCGCGCTCCTGCACACGGGCGGCCTCCGCAAGGGCCAGGGCCTGCGCCCCCGGGTCGTGGAGCCGGCGGAACGCCGAGGCCGAGGCCCGCCAGGCGCGCAGCGCCTCGTCCCAGCGCCCGGCGTGGGCGTGGACCGTGCCCAGGCGGCCGTGCAGCCGCGCGGCCGCCTCCCGGTCGGCGTGCTCGTCCCGGGTCAGCCGCAGCGCCAGGGCCCTGCCGTACCAGTCGGCGGCCCGTTCCCAGTCGTCCAGCTCCGCATAGCTGCCGCCCAGCGCGTCCATGGCGCGGCCGGCAGCCCACGCGTCGTCGCCGTCCCGCGCCGCGTCCAGTGCCGCCCGGTACCGCACCAGAGCCTCCTCGAACCGGTCCGCGCGGGCGTCCAGGTCGCCGAGGTGGAGCAGGGCCGCCGCCCGCTCGCGGTGCAGACGGGCCCGCTCGGCCACCCGCAGCATCAGCTCGTGCAGCCGGTAGAGCTCGGGGGCGGCCTCCTCCGGCGTGCGGTGCGCCTCGAAGGCGCGGGCCAGCGCGGAGACCAGGCGGCGGGCGAGCGTGTCCAGCCGGCCACCGCCCTGGGCGACGGCCATCCCCGCGGCCGCCAGCAGCGCGGGACGCCGCGCCTCCAGCCAGGCGCGGGCCTCGCCCGGGTGGCTGAAGCGCAGCCCGCGCGGCATGTCCGCCAGGCGTCTGCGGCCCGGCGAACCGGCGGGCTCGCACACGTCGCGGCACGCCTGGAGTCGGCGTACCAGTCGCTCCAGCAGCCGGGCCCGGGCCAGCAGCACCTCACCGGGCCGCCCCTCGGCCGTCAGCTCCGCGCGGAGCAGCGAATCGAGGCAGCCGGGCACCTGGTAACGGTCGGCACCGAGCTCCCGCAGCAGGCCGGCGCGTGCGAACTCGTCGAGGGCGAGGCAGGCCGTGCTCACGGAGCACCCGCCCAGTGCGGAGGCGGTCTGCGGGTCCACGAACCCGGCGGGCGCGAGGGAGAGCAGCCGCAGCAGCCTGGCGGAGGGACGCGACAGCGAGCCGTACACCAGCCGGAAGGCACGCGTCAGCGGCCCCGGCGCGACCGCTCCCGGCCCGGTCGCCTGTTCCCGCGGGAGTCCGTGGTCGTCGAGGGCCGCGCACGCGGGTGCGGCTGGTGTGCCGGGGGCAGTCGGAGCGGTGCGGGCTGCCGGGTTCCCACGCGGGGCCGCCGGCTCGCCGTCGGTCGGGAAGCTCGGAGGTCCGGCGTCCGCACCGCCCTCCCCGCGAGCGGGGACGTCGCGCAACTCCGCGGCAGCGGAGGCTTCCCCTGCGCCGTCACCGGGCACCGCCCGCTCGCCCGCCACGTCCGGACCGCCGGACGGCGGCGGTGCCGGCTCGGAGTGGTCCGCGAGCGCCCGGGAGGCTTCCAGGAGGGAGAGCTTGGGGCGGGCGGCGAGCCACCTGCCGACCAGCAGGAGGGCCGCGGGCAGGCCGCCGCACTGCTCGGCGAGCACCTCGGCGCTGCGCGGGTCCACGGTGACGCGGGGCGAGGAGCCGGCGTACCGGGCCAGCAGTGCGACGGCACTCGCCCGGTCGAGGCCGCCGAGGGCACAGGGCCGCACGTCGGGCACGCCGGTCAGGGGGCCCGTGGAGACGGCGACGACGAGGCAGTCGCGGCTCTCGGGCACCAGGTCGAGGAGCTGGTCGGTGTCGGCCACGTCGTCCAGGAGGAGAACGGTGCGGCCGCGGCGGGTGAGGGCGGTGCGGAACGCCTCCGCGACCGCGGCCTCGTCGGCGCCGGGCGGCGGCGCCGGCGGCAGGCGGATGTCGCGCGGGCGGGGCGCGGCGCGGCCCCGGGTGTCCCGGGTGTCCAGTCGCGCCAGGCCGGCCAGCAGGTCGCGCGCGGTGCGTTCGGTCGGCACAGGGGTGCCGCCCGGATCGGTGAGGCGGGCCCGCAGCAGGCCGCGGGGGTAGCGGTCGGCGATGCGGCGGACGAACTCCTCGGCGAGGGAGGTACGGCCCGAGCCGGGTGTGCCGGCGATCAGCAGGATGCGGCAGTGCGGGAGGGGGCGGCCGGAGAGGGTGTGCAGCCCGACGCGTTCGATGTCCTCGCGCAGGGCGCCGAGTTCGCGGTCGCGGCCGGTGAAGGGGTGGGGGCGCCGCCCCGTGGCTGTGGGCTCCACCGCCTGGTCTGTCACGGGCTACGCTCCCGTTCGCTGTTCACCTGGTGTGCGCGGGTCGGATCGGTAGCGAGCGTAGTTCACCGCGTGCTGCCGGCCGGGGTCAACGGGCTGCGCCACCGTGCCGAAAATCACCACATCGGCTCACGAGCGGGGCGCCGCGCTCAGGGGCGCGGAGCGGGCCCCGCTCCCGGCGACGGGGAGCGGGGCCCGGTGCTCACTGCGCTGCGAACGGGCGCGCAGGCCAGGGCGCTTGGGCGGGCCGGAGGGCGCCCGGTCCGCCGCCGCTGGTGAGCGCCGCGTTCAGCGCGAGACACCCCACCACGAGGCAGTTGTTGTGCAGCTCGCCGGCGAGGGCGCCCCGTACGAGCTCTTCGAGGGGCACGCGGGCGATCTCCATGTCGGCCTCCTCCTCGGAGACCTCGAAGCGCTCCCCCGCCGCCTCGGAGAGCTGACGGGCCAGGAAGATCCGTACGGCCTCGTCGCTCCCGCCGGGCGTGGTGTAGACGTCGACGAGGACCCGCCAGTCCTCGGCCTTCATGTGGGCTTCCTCGTACAGTTCGCGCTCGGCGGCGGCCAGCGGGTTCTCGCCGGGCACGTCGAGGAGTCCGGCCGGGATCTCCCACAGCTTCTCGCGGACGGGATGGCGGTACTGGTTGAGGACCAGCACGTGGTCCTTCTCGTCGAGGGCGAGGATGGCGACGGAGCCGGGGTGCGTCTGGTAGTCACGGCCGACGACGGAGCCGTCCGGCATGACGACCTGGTCGGTGCGGACGCCGGTCTTGTTGCCCCGGAAGGGGGTGGAGGTCGCGGTGACCTCCCACTCCTCGGGGGTGTCGGAGATGCGGGTGGCCATAGGGATCATTCTCCCTGCCGGCGCGCGACGGCGGCCTTGACCAGGCCGGCGAAGAGCGGATGCGGGCGGGTGGGGCGGGACCGCAGCTCGGGGTGGGCCTGGGTGGCCACCAGGTAGGGGTGGACCTCGCGCGGGTACTCGACGTACTCGACCAGCTTGTTGTCGGGCGAGGTGCCGGAGAAGACGAGTCCGGCCTTCTTCTCCAGCTCGGCGCGGTAGTGGTTGTTGACCTCGTACCGGTGGCGGTGGCGTTCCTCGACGCAGGCCGCGCCGTCGTAGGCCTCGCGCACGATCGACCCCTCGGCGAGCCTGGCCGGGTACATGCCCAGCCGCATCGTGCCGCCCATGTCGCCCTCGCCTGCGACGATGTCGAGCTGCTCCTCCATGGTGGAGATCACCGGGTGGGCGGTGGACTGGTCGAACTCGGTGGAGTTGGCGTCCTTGATGCCGGCCAGGTTGCGGGCGCCCTCGACGACGATGCACTGGAGGCCCAGGCACAGGCCCAGCAGCGGGACGCGGTTCTCGCGGGCGTAGGTGATGGCGCCGACCTTGCCGTCCACGCCGCGCTCGCCGAAGCCGCCGGGGATGCAGACGGCGTCGCAGTCGGCGAGCTGCCGCTTGGCTCCCTCGGGGGTGCGGCAGTCGTCGGAGGTCACCCACTTGATCTCGACGCGGGCCCGGTTGGCGAAGCCGCCCGCGCGCAGCGCCTCGATGACCGAGAGGTAGGCGTCGGGCAGGTCGATGTACTTGCCGACCAGGGCGACGGTCACCTCGTGGTCCGGCTGGTGGACGCGGCGCAGCAGGTCGTCCCACTGCGTCCAGTCCACGTCCCGGAAGGGCAGGTCGAGCTTGCGCACGACGTAGGCGTCCAGGCCCTCGGAGTGGATGACCTTGGGGATGTCGTAGATGGAGCGGGCGTCCTTGCAGGCGACGACGGCGGCGTCGTCCACGTCGCACATCAACCCGATCTTCCGCTTGATGGAGACGGGCACGTCCCGGTCGGCCCGCAGCACGATGGCGTCCGGCTGGATGCCGATGTTGCGCAGGGCGGCGACCGAGTGCTGGGTGGGCTTGGTCTTCAGCTCGCCGGAGGGGCCGATGTAGGGCAGCAGCGAGATGTGGACGACGAAGACGTTGTCGCGCCCCACCTCGTGGCGGACCTGGCGGACGGCCTCCAGGAAGGGCAGCGACTCGATGTCGCCGACGGTGCCGCCGACCTCGGTGATGACGACATCGACGTCGTCGGTGGCCATGCGCCGGATGCGGCTCTTGATCTCGTTGGTGATGTGCGGGATGACCTGCACGGTGTCGCCCAGGTACTCGCCGCGCCGCTCCTTGGCGATGACGGTGGAGTAGACCTGGCCGGTGGTGACGTTGGCGGTGCCGTCGAGGTCGACGTCGAGGAAGCGCTCGTAGTGGCCGATGTCCAGGTCGGTCTCGGCGCCGTCGTTGGTGACGAACACCTCGCCGTGCTGGAAGGGGTTCATCGTCCCCGGGTCGACGTTCAAGTAGGGGTCGAGCTTCTGCATGGTCACCCGCAGGCCCCGCGCCTTGAGCAGAGCGCCCAGGCTGGAGGCGGTGAGCCCCTTGCCGAGCGAGGAGGCGACACCCCCGGTGACGAAGAGGTGCTTGGTCGTCATGGACGTAGGCGGCATGGCCAAGAGGGGGCTCCCGTGGTCGCTTGGTGGGGTGCGGAGGCGGCATCCTGGGATCGACCGGGATGGGCTTCCCGAGGCGGCCTCGCTGCGGTTCGGGGGGCTGCCGTCTCGAACAGATCGCATTCGCATGCCCACCGCTCCACGGGCTACCAGCGTAACAGTGCCGTCGGACCGCCGCGGCTGCCACCGTCGGCGGGCCCGCCCGGGCGCGGCCCCGGGCGCCCCAGTGTGACGGCCGCGTCGCGGCAGGTGAACGCGGTAGCGAAGGTCACCCCATCGGCGCAGACAGACTCAGCCGACCGTCGGGCGGAAGGGATCGCTGCGTCGTATCCTGCACGGACACTTGCCAAGGACAGACAGAAACGCACAGGTCATCCAGCACGTCCCGCGGGGGCGTCGCAGTTCGTTTTCGTTCGACTGGAGATGCACGTGGCTGGGCGCATCGAGGATTACGCACTCATCGGGGATATGCAGACGGCGGCCCTGGTGGGCAGAGACGGGGCGGTGGACTGGCTGTGTCTGCCACGCTTCGACTCCCACGCCGTCTTCGCGGGCCTGCTCGGCACCGAGGAGCACGGCTTCTGGCGGGTGGGCCCCGCCCACCCGGCGGGCGGCGACCCGCCGCGGTCCGACCGCCGCCGCTACCGGGGCGATTCCCTGGTACTGGAGTCCGAGTGGGACACCCCCAGGGGCACCGTTCGCGTCATCGATTTCATGCCTCCCCGCGAATCCCACGCGCCCCAGCTGGTGCGGATCGTGGAGGGCGTCAGCGGCCGGGTCCGGATGCGGTCCTCGCTGCGCATGCGGTTCTCCTACGGCTGGGTCGTGCCGTGGGTGCACAAGCTCGGCCAGCGCACTGCCGCCGTCGCCGGCCCCGACTCGGTCTGGCTGGACACCGAGATCGACAGCTACGGCAAGGATCTGACGACCTACTCCGACTTCACCGTCGGGCCCGGCGACCGGGTGGCCCTCACCATCAGCTGGCAGGCCTCGCACCGCGAGCCGCCGCCCCTGCCGGAGCCGGAGGAGGCGCTGCGCACCACCGAGGACTTCTGGCGCGACTGGGTGGAGACCTGTACCTACCACGGCCCCTACCGGGAGGCCGTGATCCGCTCGCTGATCACGCTGAAGGCGCTCACCTACGCGCCGACCGGCGGGATCGTGGCCGCCCCCACCACCTCGCTGCCCGAGGAGCTCGGCGGCGAACGCAACTGGGACTACCGCTTCACCTGGCTGCGGGACGCCGCCATCACCCTCTCCTCCCTGCTGCGCACCGGTTACCGGGAGGAGGCGCGGGCCTGGCGGGAGTGGCTGCTGCGCGCGGTGGCCGGCGACCCGGAGAACCTTCAGATCATGTACGGCATCGCCGGTGAACGCGAGTTGTCCGAGGCCGAGTTGACCTGGCTGCCCGGCTACGAGGGCTCGCAGCCCGTGCGAGTCGGCAACGGCGCGGCCGGCCAGCTCCAGCTCGACGTGTACGGCGAGGTCGTCGAGGCGCTGCACCTGGGCCACATGACGGGCCTGGCCCGCAACGACTACGCCCAGCTCCTCCAGCTCAAGCTCATCGGCTACCTGGAGGACCACTGGGACGAGCCGGACGAGGGCATCTGGGAGGTGCGCGGCCCGCGCCGGCACTTCGTGCACTCCAAGGTGATGGCGTGGGTGGCCGTCGACCGTACGGTCAAGCTGATCGAGTCCGGCGACGTGGACGGACCGCTGGAGCGGTGGCGCAACCTGCGGGACGAGATCCACCGCGAGGTGTGCGAGAAGGGGTACGACAAGGAGCGCAACACCTTCACCCAGTCCTACGGCTCCCGCGAGCTGGACGCCTCGCTGCTGCTGATCCCGCAGATGGGCTTCCTGCCGCCGGACGACAAGCGGGTCATCGGCACCATCGAGGCCATCCAGCGGGAGCTGTCCACCGAGGACGGTTTCGTGCTGCGCTACCCGACCAGCGCCGAGGCGGGCCCGGACGGCGAGCCGTGCGAGAACGTGGACGGTCTCGCGGGCGAGGAGGGCGCCTTCCTGGCCTGCTCCTTCTGGCTCGCCGACGACCTGGCCATGATCGGCCGGGTGGACGAGGCCCGGAAGCTGTTCGAGAAGCTGCTGTCCCTGCGCAACGACCTGGGTCTGCTGGCGGAGGAGTGGGACTCGGCCCACCAGCGGCTGGTGGGCAACTTCCCGCAGGCCTTCAGCCATGTGCCGCTGATCGACACCGCCCTGCGACTGACCGCCTCGGGGGCCTACGGAGTGTGAGGCGGACGGCGGCCCGGGGTGCGTGACGGCGCCCCGGGCCGCCGTTCTCCGCCTGTTCACGTCCGTCGGCAGGGAGCCGCGCTTCCCGCGTCACCAGGCGGGGCCCTGTTCAGCGGGCCGGGAGGGCGGGCCGGGTGACGACCTCGTCGTAGAGGCTGAGGACCTGTGCCGCCGCGTCGTCCTCGCTCGGCCACGTCCGCGCGCGGGCCCGCCCCGCCTCGGTGAGCGCCGCACGGCGGTCCGGGTCGGCCAGCAGAGCCAGGACGGCGGCCGCGAGGGAGTCCGCGTCGCCCCGGGGCACCAGGACGGCGGCGTCCCCGACCAGTTCGGGCACGCCACCCGCGTCGGCGGCCACCAGCGGCACCCCGCAGCGCAGCGCCTCCTGGGCGATCAGCGAGCGGCCCTGGCAGTACCCGGGCAGCAGCGCGATGTCGGCGCCCGCCAGCAGTTGCAGCGCGTCGTCGCGCCGCCCCAGCAGCCGGACCGGCAGTGCCTCGTCGTCGATACGGCGCTGCAGCACGGCCCGCTTCGGGCCCTCCCCCGCGACGGCGAGCAGCGGCGGCGGGTCGAGCCGGCGCCAGGCGCGGGAGGCGGTCAGCGCGGTCTCGTGTCCGCGCCGGCCGTCGAGACGGCCGGCTGTCAGCACCAGCGGGCGGTCGAGCGCACCGATCCCCGCCCGTGCCTTGTGCCCGGCAGCCTGCTCGCCGTCCCCGTGCGGCGCCTGTGCCCCGGGGACATCCGGATTGTCGACGGGGATCGGGGCGGGAGCCAGCCGCACGTCCCGGGCGCCGCTGCGGCGGGCGGCGTCGACCAGCGCGGTGGTGGCGCCGAGGACGACCGTGGCCGCCCGGGCGACCCGCCGGGCCAGCAGTCTCGCCACCAGGTCGCGTGCGGCCTCGGCACGGGCGGCCTGGCTCGCTGCCGGTCCCGGCGGGGGGTGCCAGGCGACGACGAGCGGCAGCTCTCCGTGGCGCCGTCCGCCCAGCGCCAGGGCGGCCAGGAGCCCGGCGTGCTGCCCGTGCGCGTGCACGAGGTCGGCGTCCGCGCAGGCGGCCCGCAGCGCCGTGGCCGTCTCCGCCTCCGAACGGCCCGGCAGCGCCCGGAAGTCCGCGCCGGTACCGGTGAAGACGTGCCGCAGGGCGCCGTCCTGCCGGGCGCAGACGGTGACCCGGACACCCCGTGCGCTCAGCCCCTGGGCGAGGGAGCGCGCGTGCGCGGTGGCGCCGGCCGAGGGGGTGCCGCTCCCGTCGCCCGCGCCGCCGAGTACGTGCACGGCGTGCGGCGGGCGCGCGCCGACCGGGGACCGGCGCGAGGCGGGGGTGCGGCTCGGGCTCACGGCAGGAGGGCTCCTGGGCGGGGTCGGGGGGAGGGACTGCCCAGGATGCCAGGTGCCGCTCGGGTGTCGCACCGTACCGCGGTTCCGGACCGTGACACCTCGGGGCGGAGACCGCCCACTGCCACTCACACGGGTGAGCGCGTGTTCGCTTCTCCGCGCGCTCCCGCGCGCACCGGTGCGCCGCGCGAGCCGCGGGTCCCGGCCGGGCTCAGGCGCCGGCGCGGGCCGCCTCCAGCAGTTCCTCCGCGTGGGCGCGGGCGAGTTCGGAGTCCTCCTGCCCGGCGAGCATCCGGGACAGCTCCCGTACCCGGTCCTCGCCCTCCATGGTCCGGACGCCGCTGTGGGTCACCGAGCCGTCGTCGGTCTTGTGGACCACCAGGTGGCGGTCGGCGAAGGCAGCGACCTGGGGAAGGTGGGTGACGACGACGACCTGCGCGGACCTGGCGAGCCGGGCGAGCCGGCGGCCGACCTCGACGGCGGCCTTGCCGCCGACGCCCGCGTCCACCTCGTCGAACAGATAGGTGGGGACCGGGTCGGAGTCGGCGAAGACGACCTCCACGGCGAGCATCACGCGGGAGAGCTCACCGCCGGAGGCGCCCTTGGCGATGGGACGCGGCGGAGCCCCCGGGTGCGGGGCGAGCAGCAGTTCGACCTCGTCGGTGCCGTGCGGACCGAAGGCGAGGCTGCGGCCGTCGATGTCGAGCCCGTCGGTGTCCTCGGTGTGCTTGAGATCGAAGGAGACCTGGGCGTGCGGCATGGCCAGCTCCGCCAGTTCTTCGGTGACCGCGTCCGCGAACCGCTTGGCGGCGTCGGTGCGGGCCTCGGTGAGCGCACAAGCGAGCGTGGCCAGTTCGGCGCGGAGCGCGTCGCGCTCGGCGCCGAGCTCACCGATCCGGTCGTCGTCGCCCTCCAGTTCGGTCAGCCGTTCGCTGCTCCGCTCGGCCCAGGCGAGGACGGCGGCCACACCCTCGCCGTCCTCGTCGTACTTGCGGGTGAGCTGGGACAGCGTCGCGCGGCGCTCCTCGACGGCGGCCAGCCGGAGCGGGTCGGCGTCCAGGTCGTCGGCGTATCCGGCCAGTTCGCCGGCGATGTCGGAGAGGAGGATGTGCACCTCGCCCAGCCGGTCCGCGAGCGCGGCGAGCGCCGGGTCGTGCGCGCGCACCGCTTCCAGGGCCCGGTGGGCACCGGCCACGAGGGTGGCGGCGTCCACGCCCTCGGGGTCGGCGGGGTCGCCTGCCAGGGCGCCGTGCCCGGCGGTGGCGGCGCTCGCCAGCGCCTCGGCGTGGCCGAGCCGTTCCGCTTCGGCAGCCAGCTCGGTGTCCTCGCCGGGCTGCGGTGCGGCGGCCTCGATCTCCTCGACCCCGAAGCGCAGCAGGTCGGCCTCCTGAGCGCGCTCACGGGCCCGGGTGGTCAGCTCGGTCAGCTCCGCGGAGACGGCGCGCAGCCTGGTGTACGCCGTCCGGTAGGCGGACAGCGGGCCGGCCACGGCGTCCCCCGCGTAGCGGTCGAGGGCCTCGCGCTGCCGGGCGGCGCGCAGCAGGCCCTGCTGGTCGGTCTGGCCGTGCACCGCCACCAGGTCGTCGCTCAGCTCCGCCAGCAGTCCGACCGGCACGGCGCGCCCGCCCACATGGGCGCGTGAGCGTCCTTCGGCCGAGACCGTCCGGCTGACCAGCAGGGCGCCGTCGTCCAGCTCGGCACCGGCTTCCTCGGCGCGGCGGGCGGCGGGCGCCTCCGGAGCCACGGCGATCCGGCCCTCGACGACGGCCGCCTTGGCACCGACCCGGACCAGTGCCGCGTCTGCGCGTCCGCCCAGCAGCAGTCCGAGGCTGGTGACGACCATGGTCTTGCCCGCACCGGTCTCGCCGGTCACCGCGGTGAAGCCGGGCGACAGCTCGACAACGGCGTCGTCGATCACGCCCAGGGCTTTGATCCGCATCTCCTCCAACACGGATACGACCATACGAGGTTCCCTCGTGGTGGCCACACCTGTGGTCGGGGTGGTAGCCGGATCGTGGGAGGGCACCGGGCTCCGGCAGGCTGCCGAACAGCACGTCCGCGGGGGTTCGCACAGCCCGCGGCGCCCCAGTTTCCGCACGTATGCACGGGGTCCTTCATGAGGTTTCAGGACGTTCCACAAGGTTCACGCCGCTTCCTGCGGCATCGCCGCATCAGGCCGTACTTGCGCCGATCGGTCTCATTTCGGCCGCACTTGTCCGGGACGCGCCGGGTAGCCGCCCGTGTCGGTGTGCCGGCGGTCGTCGGCGTGCTGGTCGTCGCCGGGTGCGGGCCGTCGCGGCCCGCCACACCGTCCGCTCCGGCGCATGCGGCCTCACACACGGCGGGCCGGGTGGCGGGGCTGTGGCGGATGGACGGCTACGGGCTCCTCGTCGCGGTCGGCAAGGGCAAGCTGCGCACGTACGAGACGACGCGGACGAGCTGCCTGCCGGGCACCCTGCGGGGCACCGAGCGGACGCCGGGCCGCCGAGCGGGCGTGGCCGCGGCGAGCGGCACAAGGACGTACGACGTCGCGGGTGCAGCTCCCGTCACCCTCGAACCCCGAGGGGCCGGGAGGGCCCGGCTCCGGTTCGCCGACGGTGTGGGGTGGCGGACCCTGCACCGGATCGCGGAGCTGCCGCAGCGGTGCGCACGGAAGCCCGAGGACGACCCGCGGGCCGTCTTCGACGTCTTCTGGCGTACTTACGCGGAGAACTACCCGTTCTTCGCACGGCGGGGCGTCGACTGGCAGGCCGCACGCGCGCGCTGGCGGCCGAAGGTCAACCGGGACACCGCCGACGCCCGGCTCTTCGCGATTCTGCGGGCGATGATCGCGCCGTTGCACGACGCGCACACGGCGCTGATCGCGGGCGAGCGCCGCTACGCGGGCAGGCGGCAGGGCACCCCCGCCCCGACACCGCAGTCGATCGCCCGCATCGACAAAGCGACCTCCCGGGCCGTGGGGGTTCCCCTGCACACCTGGGGCCAGGGGGCGGTCTCCTTCGCGGACCTTCCCGACGGCACCGGCTACCTGCGGCTCACCCGCTTGCAGGACCTCACCGACAAGGGCGACTTCGCCGGGGACACGCGGACGATGGACAAGGCGCTCGACAAGGTGTTCACCGCACACCGGGTGCGGCGCATGAAGGGGCTGATCGTCGATGTCCGCTTCCACGCCGGGGGCTCGGACCGGCTCGGACTGCGCGTCGCCGCCCGGCTGACCGACCGGGCCTACCGTGCCTACGCGAAGCGCGCCCGCAACGATCCGGCGGACCCCCGCGGCTTCACCGCGGAGCAGCCGGTGACCGTGCGCCCGCACCACGGCCCCGTCTTCACCGGTCCGGTGGCGGTGCTGACCGGCCGGCTGACCGTCAGCGCGGGTGAGACCTTCACCCAGGCGCTGCTCGACCGCCGCCCCGCGCCCGTGCTGATCGGTGAGAACACCCAGGGGGTGTTCTCCGACACGATGGAACGCTCACTGCCGGGGGGTTGGAGCTTCGTACTGCCGAACGAGGAGTTCCGTACCCGCGCTGGCCGCACATTCGACATCACGGGCATCCCGCCCCGTCACCGCACCCCGGTCTTCACCGAGGAGGAGTTCGCCCACCACCGGGACTCCGCCCTCGGCCTGGCCCGCCACCTGCTGGGCGGGCGTCGGCCCGAAGGTTGACAGGAGGCCGGCGGGAGCCACGGCGCGCCCGGCCGCCGTCGGCGAAGGTGGCCCCGCCGGTCAGCGCGGGGCGCCTCGCCAGCCGGTGACGGGCAGGGCGAACTTGGCGACGAGGCGGTCGGTGAACGAGGCGTGGTGCAGCCGCGCGAGCCGCACCGGGACGGCACCGCGCCGCACCTCCACCCGCGCCCCGGGCGGCAGTTCGACGCTGCGGCGCCCGTCGGCCCACAGCACTCCGTGCGGCGTCTGCGGCTGTACCTCGACGGCCAGCACCGAATCCGGCGCGGTCACCAGCGGCTTGGCGAACAGGGCGTGGGCGCTGATGGGCACCATCAGCAGCGCCTCCACCTCGGGCCACACCACGGGCCCACCCGCGGAGAAGGCGTAGGCGGTGGAGCCGGTGGGGCTGGCGCACACCACGCCGTCCCCGCCGAAGCTGGAGACGGGGCGGCCGTCGACCTCGATGACGACCTCCAGCATCCGCTCCCGTGCGGCCTTTTCGACGGAGACCTCGTTGAGCGCCCAGTCGGCGTGCACGACGTGCCCGCCGCTGCGGCCCTGCGCGGTGACGCCGCCGTTGCGTACCAGGACGTCGAGGGTCATCCGCTCCTCCACCTCGTAGGCGCGGGAGACGACGCGGTCGACGACCTTGTCGAGGTCGTCCCGTTCGGCCTCGGCGAGGAAGCCGACACGGCCGAGGTTGACGCCGAGCATGGGCACGCCGGAGGCGCGGGCGAACTCGGCGCCGCGCAGCAGCGTCCCGTCGCCCCCGAGCACCACCAGCAGCTCGCAGCCCTCGGCGGCGCCGGGCTTGGCGGCGACTGCCTCGACCGAGCCGGGCAGCGGCAGGTCGGCGGCCTCGTCGTCCAGCACCCGCACGCCGATGCCGCAGCGCAGCAGCCCCTGGACGACCAGCTCGGCGCTGCGGACGGCAGCCGGTCTGCCGGTGTGGGCGAGAAGGAAGACCGTACGGTCGTCGGCCGCCGCGGCGGGGGGCACCGGGCCCGCGCCGGTGCTGCCGGAGGGCGTCGTCGTTCGGCTGTCCTCGGTCACTTGGGCCCCTCCGCCACCGCTCGCTCGACTTCGGCCGGGTCGAGGTCGTCGGCCCCGGCGCGCAGCCACAGAAAGTATTCGACGTTTCCCGAGGGCCCCGGCAGCGGGCTCCAGGTGACACCCAGCACGCCCAGACCCAGGGCGGCCGCGTGCCCGGCGACCGTGCGGACCGCCTCGGCACGCAGCGACGGACTGCGGACGACACCGCCGCTGCCCAGCCTTTCCCTGCCCACTTCGAACTGCGGTTTCACCATGAGCACGAGATCGGCTTCCGGCACGGCGCAGCGGACGAGCGCGGGCAGCACCAGCCCCAGGGGGATGAACGACAGATCCCCCACCACGAGTTCCGCGGGCTTCTCGTCGAGGTCCGGGAGCGTCAGCTCCCGGACATTGGTGCGGTCCTTGACGGTGACCCGCGGGTCGCTGCGCAAGGACCAGGCCAACTGCCCGTAGCCGACGTCCACGGCGACCACGTGGCCGGCACCGGCGCGCAGCAGCACGTCGGTGAAACCGCCGGTGGAGGCGCCCGCGTCCAGCGCCCTGCGGCCCTCCACCCGCAGCCCGCGGGGGACGAACGCCTCCAGGGCGCCTGCGAGCTTGTGGCCGCCCCGGGAGACGTAGCCCGGATCGCTCGCGTCCTCCCGCACGACCAGGGCGGCGCTGGTCTCGACCTGGGTGGCCGGTTTGGCCGCGACGTTGCCGCCGACCGTGACCCGGCCGGCGGCGATCAACTGGCCGGCGTGCTCCCGCGAACGGGCGAGGTTACGGCGCACCAGCTCCGCGTCGAGTCGGCGTCGTGCCACGGGTCAGCTCCGGGGGGTGTGGGGGCGGTCCAGCGCGGCCAGCGTCTCCCGCAGGCCACGGTGGACATCTTCGTACACCTCCTGGTGGCCGGAGACGGCGAGGTGGTCGGCGTCCTCCAACCGCTTCATCCGCCCGTCGACGGGGCCGTACCCGGTGGGGCGCCGGGGAACGCCCAGCGGCCGAGGACCGTCGTCCTCCGCCGCGCCGGAGTCGGCCTCCGGGTCGCCGGAACCGGTCTCCGGCCCTTCGGAAGGGTGCTCGGAGGCGGCCGCACCCGCACCGGCCGTCGGCTCGTCGGACGTTCTGGCACCGGCCTCCGGGGTCCCCGTTTCCGCCGCACCGGCCGCGGCGAAGCGTCCCGGGGCTGCGGGGTCCTCTTCGGCGTCGGGCCCGGCGCCGGCAGCGGCGGCAAAAGGGGCAGCGGGCCCGGCCGCAGGAGCGGCCTCCCGCGGCCCGGACGCTTCGTACGCTCCGCGGCGCTCCGGCGGGCGGTGCCGCTCGCTGCCGTCCTCGAACCGGTGCTGGTCGGGGGCGTGCCGGGGCCCGGCCCCCTGCGCGAACTCGCTCATGCCCCGACGCTACCTCCCGGGTCCGACATCGGGGGCGACCGCGATCGGCGGCACCCGGAATCCGTCGTACCGGACTCCGGGCGGCGGTCTCAGCGCCGCGCGGCGGGCACCACCAGCGGGGTGCCGGTCTCCGGGTCGTCGATGACCCGGCACGGCATGCCGAAGACCTCCTCGACCAGCTCCGCGGTGACGACCTCGCGCGGCTCGCCCCGGGCGACGATCCGGCCGTCGCGCATCGCGATCAGATGGGTGGCGTAGCGGGCCGCATGGTTGAGGTCGTGCAGCACGGCGACCAGCGTGCGCCCCTCCTCCTCGTGCAGCCGGGCGCACAGGTCGAGAATCTCGATCTGGTGGGCGATGTCCAGGTAGGTGGTGGGCTCGTCCAGCAGCAGCAGGGGCGTCTGCTGAGCGAGGGCCATGGCGATCCACACGCGCTGCCGCTGGCCGCCGGAGAGCTCGTCCACGAAGCGGTCGCCGAGGTCGTCGACGCCGGTGGCCGCCATCGACTCGGCCACCACCCGCTCGTCGTCCCGCGACCACTGGCGCAGCAGCCCCTGGTGCGGGTACCGGCCGCGGGCCACCAGGTCGGAGACGGTGATGCCGTCGGGGGCTATGGACGACTGGGGCAGCAGTCCGAGGGTGCGGGCCAGCGCCTTGGCCTGCATGCCCGCGATGTTCTGACCGTCCAGCAGGACCTGGCCCTGCGCGGGCTTGAGCATCCGGGACAGGGCGCGCAACAACGTGGACTTGCCGCAGGCGTTGGGGCCGACGACGACCGTGAAGGACTGGTCCGGCACGGTCACGTCCAGCTCGCGGGCGATGGTGCGCTGGTCGTAGGCCAGGGTGAGGCCGTGGCCGGTCAGCCGCGCCGCCCCGTCGCGCGCCGCACCCGCGCCGCCCCGCAGGGGCGCGGCCTCCGTACCCGGCTCCGTACCCGTCGCCGCCGCCTCGTCCGTCGAGCTGGTCGCCGTCTTCATCGTCCCCTGCGCCTCCCTCGTGTCCGTTCCTGCGTCCGTGCCCGCGTCCGTGCGGCCGCTCATATCCGTCCCGCCTTGCGTTCGGTGGCCAGCAGCCACACCAGGTAGCCGCCGCCCAGGACGCCGGTGACCACACCGACCGGCAGCTGGTGGCCGGCGAAGGCCCGCTGGGCCACCAGATCGGCGCAGATCAGCAGAGCCGCGCCCATGCTCAGCGAGGCCAGCAGGTTGGGGCCCGGCGCCTTGGTGAGCCGGCGGGCCACCTGGGGGGCGACCAGCGCGACGAAGGCGACGGGTCCTGCGGCGGCGGCCGAGAGCGCCACCAGCAGCACCGCGCCGACCAGCAGCGCCACCCGCGTGCGCTCCACCCGGACACCGAGCGCGGCGGCGGCGTCGTCCCCCATCTCCATCATCCGCAGGGCGCGCCCGCAGCCGAGCAGGATCAGCGGGACGAGCACCACCATGCCGACGGCCAGCGGCAGCACGTCGTCCCAGCCGCGGCCGTCCAGGCTGCCGGTCATCCACAGCACGGCCCGGGAGGCGTCGGTGATGTCAGCGCGGGTGATCAGGTAGCTGTTGACGCCGGTGAGGATGGCCGTCGCACCCACGCCGACGAGCACCAGCCGGTAGCCGTGCATCCCGCCCTTCCAGGCGAGGGCGTAGATCAGCAGGCCGGTGGCCAGGGCGCCGAGGACGGCGCCGCCCGCGAGGAAGGCGCTGCCGGCGCCCGCCAGGACGATCGCCACCAGCGCGCCGGCGGAGGCTCCGGTGGTGAAGCCGAGGATGTCCGGGCTGCCCAGCGGATTGCGGACCACGGCCTGGAAGACGGCGCCGCACAGGCCCAGCCCCGCGCCCACGAGCAGCGCGGTGACGGTACGGGGCAGCCGCAGCTCCTGCACGATGAAGGCGTCGGCCGGGTCGCCCTGCCCCGCCAGGGTGCGGAGCACGTCGCCGGGCGCCATGGGGTACTCGCCGCTGCCGATGGCGAGGACGGCGGCGACGGCGGCGAGCACCAGGCACCCCGCGCCGACCAGCAGCGCCCGCGGCCGGTAGCTGACGGACAGGCCGCCGGAGGTGCGCAGGACGCTCATGCCTGGGCCACCCTCCGCCGGCGCACGAAGTAGAGGAAGAACGGGCCGCCGAGCACCACGGTGACGATGCCGACCTGGAGTTCGCTGGGCCGCCCCAGGATGCGTCCGAGGATGTCGGCGCCGAGCAGCAGCACGGGCGAGAGGACGGCGCAGTAGGGCAGCATCCAGCGCTGGTCGGGTCCGGTCAGGGCGCGCACCATGTGCGGCACCATCAGCCCGACGAAGACGATGGGGCCGCAGGCGGCGGTGGCCGCGCCGCACAGCAGGGTGATGGCCACGATGGCGGCCACCCGCGTCCGGGCGGGCCGGGAGCCCAGCGCACGGGCGGCGTCGTCGCCGAGGGCGAGCGCGTTCAGCGGCCGGGCCAGCGCCAGGGCGATGAGGGCGCCGACGGCGATGAAGGGCAGCGCGGAGGTGACGGTCGCGTCCTGGGCGCGGGCCAGCGAACCGACCTGCCAGAACCGCATCCGGTCCAGCGAGGCGCTGTCCATGAGCTGGACGGCGCTCACGTAGGAGACGAGGGCGGCGTTCAGCGCCGTTCCCGCGAGGGCCAGCCGGGCGGGGGTGGCGCCGCGGCCGCCGCCGACGGCGTAGACGAGCACCGAGACGGCAGCCGCGCCCAGGAAGGCGAAGCCGATGTAGCCGGTGTAGCCGGCGACGCCGAAGAAGGAGAGGGCGGTGACGACGGCAGCGGCCGCGCCCGCGTTGATGCCCAGCAGTCCGGGGTCGGCCAGCGGGTTGCGGGTGAGGGCCTGCATCACGCCGCCGGCCAGGCCGAGGGCCACCCCGGCGAGCAGGCCGAGGAGTGTGCGGGGCAGCCGCATCTCGTGGACCACGGTCCAGTTCGCGGAGCCGCTGTCGACCAGCCCGGACCACGCCTGCACGAGGGAGAGCTGCCGGGCCCCGAAGGCCAGGCTGAGCAGCACGACGAGCAGCAGCAGAAGCAGGGAGGCCACCAGCCCGGCGGCCCGCGCGAGTGAGGCGCGTGCGCGCTCGGGCCGTTCCGGCCCGGCGGTCGGCGGCCCCCCTCCGGCCGCCGGACCCGCTTGCAGCTGCGGGGACTTGGTGAGAGTCACGTACGCGCTCCGGTCGGGGCCGGGAGATCGGGCCGCCCGGCCACTGGACAACAACGACTTTGGTTAGGTTAGCCTAACTGCGAAGTCGGCCTCAGGCCGCCCCGTACGGATGATCCGCGGCATGCCCGCGGTGTGTCGTCAGGACAGTGAGAGAAGGCCCGTGAAGATGCCCAGCCCCTCCTCTACGCCCCACCTCTCGCGCCGCGGCCTGCTGGCCGCGGGCGGCGCAGCCGGTCTCGGTGCGCTGCTCGCCGCCTGCGGTGGCGACGGTTCGGGTTCGGGAAGCGGCTCCAAGGGAGACGGCTGGTCCTTCACCGACGGCCGCGGCAAAAAGGTCAGCCTGGGCGCCGTACCCGAGCGCATCGTCGCCTACACCGGCACGGCCGCCGCGCTGTGGGACTTCGGCGTCCGGGACAGGATCGTCGGGGTCTTCGGGCCGACGAAGCAGAAGAACGGCGAGCCGGACGTCCTCGCCGGCGACCTCGACCTGTCGAAGCTGACGATCATCGGCAACGCCTTCGGCGAGTTCGACCTGGAGAA
Source organism: Streptomyces sp. CNT360 (assembly GCF_000424785.1). Lineage (NCBI taxonomy): Bacteria > Bacillati > Actinomycetota > Actinomycetes > Kitasatosporales > Streptomycetaceae > Streptomyces > Streptomyces sp. CNT360. The sequence goes on from NZ_AUKO01000004.1 coordinate 619,244, forward strand.
GTACGCCAAGGTCCGCCCGCAGCTCCTGGTCAGCAACATGTACAACAAGGGCGAGTTCTTCTACGTCCCGGCCGAGAGCAAGGACAAGATCTTCAAGCTCGCCCCGCAGGTGGGCATGACCGCCGCACACGTGCCGATGAACGAGATCATCCAGCAGTTCGGCAAGCTCGCCGAGTCGCTGGGAGCGGACCTGAAGGCGAAGTCCGTCACCGAGGCCAAGACGCGCTTCGAGAAGGCCGCCGAGCGGCTGCGCAAGGCCGCCAGGGGCGACATCCGCGTCATGGCGGCCTCCGGCGCGCCCGACCTGTTCTACGTCTCCGACCCGAAGGCCAACGCGGACCTGAAGTACTTCAAGCAGCTCGGCGTCGACCTCATCACTCCGAAGAAGGTCAGCAAGCAGGGCTACTTCGAGGAACTGAGCTGGGAGAACGCGGACAAGTACGACGCGGACCTGATCATCCTGGACAACCGCACCCAGTCCCTGCAGCCCAAGGCGCTCAAGTCGAAGCCGTCGTGGAACAACCTGCCCGCCGTCAAGGCAGGACAGGTCGCGCAGTGGGCGGCCGAGCCGCGCTTCTCCTACGCCGGTGCGGCGCCGCTGCTGGAGGACCTCGCCGAGGCGATCGAGAAGGCGAAGAAGGTGCGCTGACAGGCCGCCGAAGCCCCGCCCCAGCCGCCCAGAGTCCTTCGACCCCGCACACCCTTCAAGGAAGAGCAGACACGATGAGCACGGTCACCACGACGCAGCCCGCGCCCCCCGCCGTTCCGTTCGAGTTCTTCGATCTGCACGTGGTACGGACGCGCCGGCTCGGCCCGACCATGCTGCGGGTCACGCTCGGCGGCGCGCGGCTGGACTGCTTCGCCTCCGGCGGCCGGGACCAGCGCATCAAGCTGTTCCTCCCGCAGCCCGGCCAGACGGCGCCGGTGGTGCCCACCGACGCGGGCAACGACTGGTTCCCCGCCTGGCGCGCGATGGACGAGAACATCCGCGGCATCATGCGCAGTTACACGGTGCGGGCGCTGCGGCGGGGCAGTGAGTACGGCGCAGCCGACGAGCTCGACATCGACTTCGCGCTGCACGGCGAGACGGGCCCCGCCTCGCGGTGGGCGCTGCGCGCCGCGCCCGGCGACCGGGTCACGCTGCTGGGGCCCGTCGTCGAGAACAACGGCGGCGTCGACTTCCGCCCGCCTGCCGGTACCGACTGGGTACTGCTGAGCGGCGACGAGACGGCGCTGCCCGCGCTGGGCGCCATCCTGGAGTGGCTGCCCGCCGGCCTGCCCGTGCGCGTGTTCGCCGAGGTCCCGCACCTGGAGGACGTGCAGGATCTCCCGACGGTCTCCGCGGCGCGGATCACCTGGCTGGTGCGCGACGAGGCGCCCGGCAGGTCGCGGACCGAGCGGATGGTGGAGGCCGTCCGCGCGGCCGAGCTGCCCGCCGGAACGCCGTACGCCTGGCTGGCGGGCGAGGCCGCCACCGTCCGGACGCTCCGCCGCCACCTGGTGCACGAGCGCGGTATGGACCGCCGTGCCGTGAAGTTCACCGGGTACTGGCGCCTGGGCGCCTCGGAGGAACAGCTCGTGGCGGAGGCCCTGGCGACCGCCACCGCCTGAGCGGGACCGGCCACCGCGTGAGGTGACCGCACGGGCTGCGTGAGAGTCAGAGGCCCAGCCGGGTCAGCGCCCTGCGCACCTCGTCCGCGTCGAGTCGGCACCCCGTGGCGCCCGCCGCCGACCAGGCGGCCCCGCACGCGGCGCGCAGCCCGTCCATCGGGGCGCCGTCGCCCTCCACCTCCAGCTGCCCCGCGCCGGCGTGCGCCCGCCAGCCGCCGCAGGTGAAACCCGCCTCGGCGTCGCCCGTCACGTCGGGGTGGGTCTCCAGCAGACCACGCAGGTCCGCGGCCACATAGGTGGGGCGGTGGAGCGGTGGTGCGGCCAGCAGTTGAGCGGCGTCGGTCACGCCGGTGAGGACCAGCAGCGAGTCCACGCGCCCGGCGTGCGCCCCCTCGATGTCGGTGTCGAGCCGGTCTCCGACGACCAACGGGCGCCGCGCCCCGGTACGGATGACGGACTCCCGGTGCATCGGCGGCAGCGGCTTGCCCGCCACCTCCGGCTCGGGCGGACGGGACATCCAGCGGGTGGCCAGGCGCACGACCTCGACGGCCGCACCGTTGCCGGGCGCGATGCCGCGCCCGCTGGGGATGGTCAGATCGGTGTTCGAGGCGAACCACGGTACGCCGCGCTGCACGGCCAGCGCCGCCTCGACCAGCCGCCCCCATTCCATGTCGGGGCCGCCGTAGCCCTGGACCACGGCGGCGGGCGCGTCGTCGGCGGACTCGACGACGTGCAGGCCGCGTTCCTTCAGGGCGACCCGCAGCCCCTCGGCCCCCACGGCGAGTACCCGCGCTCCCTCCGGGACGCGCTCGGCGATGAGCCGCGCCACGGCCTGCGCCGAGGTGACGACGTCCGCCGGCTCGGCGGCGACACCCAGCTCCGTCAGGTGCCCGGCGACGGTCTGCGGGGTACGGGCTGCGTTGTTGGTCACGAACGCGAGCCGCTGGCCTCCCCGACGGGCCTCGGCCAGCGAGTCGACGGCGTGCGGCAGCGCTTCGCCCCCCGCGTAGACCACCCCGTCCAGGTCGAGCAGCGCGGTGTCGTACGAGACATGCAGGGCGCGCTCGCTGGACTGCGGGCGGGAGGCGGACTGGTCCGCGGACGGGCTGTCGTGCATGGGGCTCGCTCTCTCCTGGTCGTCGCGGCGCTGGTCGTCACGGCGCTGCGGGCGCGGGGCCGGGGCCCACGTGCCGGGCCCGGACGGCTGGGGCGCCGTCCCGATCCTCTCGCACCTCGCCACGCACCCCGCCCTCCCCTGCGCCCCCTGTCCCCCGCTCCCCGAACCGCACGTTCGGGGCATACCATGCTCGGATGACCGCCCGAGGCCTCCGACTCGCCCCGTTCCGGGGACTGCGCTACGCGCCCGAGAGGGTGGGCAGCCTCGCCGCGGTGACCTCTCCCCCCTACGACGTGGTGGTCAGGCCCGATGGGCTGCGGCACCTGGAGACGGCCGACCCGTACAACATCGTGCGGCTCATCCTGCCGCAGGCCGCGGACCCGGCGACCCGCCACCACCAGGCGGCCGAGACCCTGCGCCGATGGCAGGCCGACGGCGTGCTGGCGCACGACGCGCAACCCGCGCTGTACGTGTACGAGCAACGCAAGGGCGAGTTGGTGCAGCGCGGCCTGATCGGCGCCCTGCGGCTGACGCCGCCCGAGGAGGGCGTGGTGCTGCCGCACGAGGACGTCATAGAGGAGGTCGTCGCCGACCGGGCGGCGCTGATGCGGCAGATGGCCGCCAACCCCGAGCCGCTGCTGCTCTCCTACCGGGGCGACGGCGCCCGGACCGGTGCCACCGCCGTGATCGAGCGGGCCAGTCGGCGCCCGCCGCTGGTGGCCACCACGACGGAGGACGGCTTCTCCCACCGCTTGTGGGCGGTCACCGACGCCGACGAGACCGCTGCGGTGGAGCACGATCTGTCCGCCCGGCACGCGCTGATCGCCGACGGGCACCACCGCTGGGCGACGTATCTGCGGCTGCGGGAGGAGAAGGCTGCCGGACCCGATGCGGCGCCGTCCCCGTGGGACTACGGCCTGGTGCTGCTGGTCGACACCGCGCGCTACCCGCTCCAGGTGCGCGCCATCCACCGCGTACTGCCCAGGCTGCCCTTGGGCAGGGCGCTCGATCTGCTCGGCACCTCGGGTGGGAAAGGTCACGGTGCGGGTGGGGGCCAGGCCGCTTTCCGGGTACGCCGGCTGGAGGTGCCGCTCGCCGAGGCGCTGAAGGAGCTGGCGTCGGTATCCGGCAACGCCTATCTGCTGACCTCCGGTGACGGCGTCTTCCATCTGCTGGACCGGCCGGACCCGGCGCTGCTCGACCGCACGGTGCCGGACGGGCGGCCCGCCGCGTGGCGGGAGTTGGACGCCACGGTGCTCCACGCGACGCTGCTGGACACCGTCTGGCGGGTCCCCGACCGTCCGGCGGACATCCGTTACCTCCACCACACGGAGGCCGCCCTCGCGCAGGCGGCGGCGAACGGCGGTACGGCGGTGCTGATGCGGCCGGTGCCGGAGGAGACGGTGCGGGCACTCGCCGAGCAGGGCGTGACGATGCCCCGTAAGTCCACTTCGTTCGGTCCGAAACCGGCCACCGGGCTCGTCCTGCGCACGCTCGCCGACGCCCCTTGCTGACCAGCACCGCGCACCGCTCCCCCGCCCCGTCGACCCGCCCAACCCGCCCTCGGGGCCTGGTCATTCCGGCCCAATTCCGTCCCGCCCCGCACCCCTGCGGCTGACCGGGTAGGTCCCCTTGCGACCCGGCCGACCAGCCAAGTTAGGCTAGCCTTACTTGGCCGCGCGAGCCGCGCGGTGTGCCACGCCCGTGTCAGGAGGACACTTTCATGAGCAGCAGGTCCCACCTGCTCAACGACAAAACAGCGGAGCACTACCGTCGCTCCCTGCACGACGGGGTCGAGCGTGTGGCCGCGAAACTCGCCGGGACCGCACAGCCGTTCACCGGCGTCACCCCCGCCGAGCTCGCCCCCACCGTCGCCGCCGTCGACCTGGACCGGCCCCTGGGCACGGCCGGCGCGGCGCTGGACGAGTTGGAGCAGGTCTACCTGCGCGACGCGGTCTACTTCCACCACCCCCGCTATCTCGCGCACCTCAACTGCCCCGTCGTGATCCCGGCGGTACTGGGCGAAGCCGTCATCGCCGCCGTCAACTCCTCGTTGGACACCTGGGACCAGAGCGCCGGCGGCACCCTCATCGAACGCCGCCTCGTATCGTGGACGGCGGAGCGGATCGGTCTGGGCCGGGACGCGGACGGCATCTTCACCAGCGGCGGCTCCCAGTCCAACCTCCAGGCCCTGCTGCTGGCCCGCGAAGAGGCCTGCCGCCTGGTGCGCAAGAACTCCGCGACCCCCTTGAACACCCCGCAGATCCTGCCGACGCTGCGCATCCTCACCTCCGAGTGCAGCCACTTCAGCATCGAGAAGGCGGCCGTCCTGCTCGGACTCGGCCCCGAGTCCGTCGTGTCGGTGCCCTGCGACGAGCGGCGCCGGATGCGCGTCGACGCGCTGGCCGAGCAGCTCACCCGCTGCGAGAGCGAGGGGCAGACGGTGATGGCCGTCGTCGCCACCGCCGGCACCACCGACTTCGGCAGCATCGATCCGCTGCCCGCCCTCGCCGACCTGTGCGAGGAAACCGGCACCTGGCTGCACGTCGACGCCGCCTACGGCTGCGGGCTGCTCGCCTCCCGCCGCCGGGCCCTGCTCGACGGCATCGAACGCGCCGACTCGGTGACCGTCGACTACCACAAGTCGTTCTTCCAGCCGGTCTCCTCCAGCGCCGTCCTCGTCCGCGACAAGGAGACCCTCCGCCACGTCACCTACCACGCCGACTACCTCAACCCCACCCGCAGCGTGGAGAAGGGCCTGCCCAACCAGGTCGACAAGTCCCTCCAGACGACGCGCCGCTTCGACGCGCTCAAACTGTGGATGACACTGCGCGTCATGGGGGCCGACGCGGTGGGCGAGCTCTTCGACGAGGTGGTCGACCGCGCCGCCGACGCCTGGCAGACACTCGCCGCCGACGACAGGTTCGAGGTCGTCGTCGAGCCGGAGCTGTCCACCCTCGTCTTCCGGTACGTCCCCGCCGGCGGACTCCCCGCGGAGGAGGAGGCCGCACAGTCGCTGACCGACCGCGCCAACCTGCACGCCCGCGACGCGCTGTTCGCCTCCGGCGACGCCCTCGTCGCCGGCACCGTGGTCGACGGCCGCCACCACCTCAAGTTCACCCTGCTCAACCCGGAGACGTCACTGGCCGACATCACCACGGTCCTGGACCTGATCGCCGGCCACGCCGAGCAGTACCTCCAGCGGCACACCCCCACCCTCAGCGCCGCCCAGGCCTGCTGACCACCGCCGTCCCCACACCACGGAGCCCCGACGTGATCCCCGACTCCCCCGTGCACGACTTCGTCGCCATCGGCCTGGGCCCCTTCAACCTGGGCCTCGCCTGCCTGACCGAGCCGATACCGGACCTGAACGGCGTCTTCCTGGACGACAAGCCGGAGTTCGCCTGGCACCCCGGCATGATGCTGGACGACAGCACGCTGCAGACCCCCTTCCTGTCCGACCTGGTCACCCTGGCGGATCCGACCTCGCCGTTCTCCTTCCTCAACTACCTCAAGGAGTCCGGCCGGCTGTACTCCTTCTACATACGCGAGAGCTTCTATCCGCTCCGCGCCGAGTTCAGCGACTACTGCCGCTGGGCCGCCGAACGCCTCGGCACGGACACCGTCCGCTTCGGCCACCACGTCACCACCGTCGAGTACGACGAGACCGACGGGCTCTACACCGTCCACGCCACCCACCTGCCCACCGGCGGGACCCGCCTCTTCCGCGCCCCGCGCCTGGTCCTGGGCACCGGCACCCCCGCGTACATACCCGAGCCCTGCCGGGGCCTGGGCGGCGACCTGATCCACAACTCCCGCTACCTGGAGAGCAAGGAAGCCCTCCAGCGCAAGGACAGCATCACCCTGGTGGGCAGCGGCCAGAGCGCGGCGGAGATCTACTACGACCTCCTCCAGGACATCGACAGCCACGACTACTCCCTGACCTGGCTGACCCGCTCCCCCCGCTTCTTCCCTCTCGAATACACCAAGCTGACGCTGGAGATGACCTCGCCGGAGTACGTGGACTACTTCCACTCCCTCCCGCCCGACACCCGCGACAGCCTCGTCGCCTCGCAGAAGAACCTGTACAAGGGCATCAACTCCGAGCTGATCGACGCCATCTTCGACCTGCTCTACCGGAAGAACCGCCTCCGCTCCTGCCCCACCCGGCTGATGACCAACACGGCACTGACCGGCGCCTCCTACGACGAGCCGAACGGCAGCTACACCCTGGAGCTGCGGCAGGAGGAACAGAAGCAGGACTTCACCCTCACCACCGAGGGCCTCGTCCTCGCCACCGGCTACCGCTACCAGCGTCCCGCCTTCCTCGACGCGATCACCGACCGCATCGAATGGGACCCGCGCGGCCGGTTCGCCGTACGCCGCGACTACAGCGTCGACACCGCCGGGCGGGACATCTACGTCCAGAACGCGGAGCTGCACACCCACGGTTTCGTCGCCCCTGACCTGGGCATGGCCGCCTACCGCAACTCCAGCATCATCCGTGCCCTGCTCGGCCGCGAGGTGTACCCGATCGAGCGGTCCATCGCCTTCCAGGAGTTCACCGCCCCCACCGCCGATCCCACCGCTGAAGCGGAGGCCACGCTGTGACCCCCGCCGACGCCACCGTCTTCTCCCGCACCGACGCGGAACTGGGCACCTTCTCGCTGCGCCCCGTCGACCCGCTCACCGACGCGGAGCTGCTGCACACCTGGGTCACCCACCCCAAGTCGGCGTTCTACCTGCTCCAGGACGCCACGCTCCCCGACGTCGAACGCGAGTTCATGGGCATCGCGGCCTCGCCCCACCACGACGCCTTCCTCGGCCACCACAACGGCGAGCCCGCCTTCCTCATGGAGCGCTACGACCCCCGCCACATCGAACTGGCCGGGCTCTACCCGCACGCCGACGGCGACGTCGGCATGCACTTCCTGTGCGCCCCGGCCGAAGCGCCCGTCCACGGCTTCACCCGGGCCGTCCTCACCACCGTCATGGCGATGCTCTTCAGCGACCCGGACACCCGCCGCGTCGTCGTCGAACCGGACGTGCGCAACACCGCCGTCCACACCCTCAACGAAGCGGTCGGCTTCCGCCCCGCAGCCACCCTCACCAAACCGGAGAAGGAAGCCCTGCTCAGCTTCTGCACCCGCGAGCAGTTCCAGGCCGCCACAGGAGTGACCCCCGCATGAGTCTCCCCACCACCCCCCAGCCGACCCCGCCGCACGCCCCCGTCAGCCATCTGACGCCCGAACGCTGGGCGCAGGCCACCCGGCTCCTCGTCCGCAAGGCCCTGGCCGAGTTCACCCACGAACGCCTCCTCACCCCCACTCCGCTGGAGGGGGAGACCCCGACCGAAGCGGGCACCCACCGGTACGCCGTCCGCTCCGACGACGGCACCACCGAATACCGCTTCGCCGCCCGCCGCTTCGCCCTCGACCACTGGCAGGTCGACGCCGACAGCGTCACCCGCCACCGCGACGGGCACGAACTCCCCCTCGACGCGCTCGCGTTCATCACCGAGCTGCGCACCTCGCTGGGCCTGGGTGAAAAGATCCTCCCCGTCTACCTGGAAGAGATCAGCTCCACCCTGGCCAGCACCGCCTACAAACTCGCGGCGCCCCACGTGAGTGCGGAACAGCTGGCCGCCTCCGGCTTCCAGGACATCGAGTCCGGCATGACCGAGGGCCACCCCTGCTTCATCGCCAACAACGGGCGCCTCGGCTTCGACATCGCCGAGTACCGCGCCTACGCCCCCGAGACCGGCTCCCCCGTCCGCCTCGTCTGGGTCGCGGCGCACCGCGACCACGCCACCTTCACCGCCGGGGCCGACCTCAGCTACGACAAACTCGTCCTCTCCGAACTCTCCGGCGCCACCCTGCGCCGCTTCTCGGCCGCCATGACCGCACAGGGCCTCGACCTGGACGACTACTACCTCGTCCCCGTCCACCCCTGGCAGTGGTGGAACAAGCTGTCGGTCACCTTCGCCGCCGAGGTCGCCCAGCGCCACCTGGTGCCGCTCGGCCACGGCGACGACGAGCACCTGCCCCAGCAGTCCATCCGCACCTTCTTCAACGCGACCCACCCCACCAAGCACTACGTCAAGACCGCTCTCTCGGTCCTCAACATGGGCTTCCTGCGCGGCCTGTCCGCCGCCTACATGGAAGCCACCCCGGCCATCAACGACTGGCTGGCCGAGCTGGTGTCCGGCGACGAGATCCTGCGCGACACCGGCCTCGGCCTGCTGCGTGAACGCGCCGCCGTCGGCTACCACCCTGCCCCCTACGAGGCAGCCGCCCCCAAGGGCTCCCCCTACCTGAAGATGCTCGCCGCCCTCTGGCGCGAGAGCCCTGTCCCCTTCCTCCGCGGCGGCGAGAAGCCCGCCACCATGGCCGCGCTCCTCCACGTCGACCGCGACGGCAACTCCCTCGCCGCCGCCCTCATCCGCTCCTCGGGCCTGGAGCCCACCGAGTGGCTCCGCAGCTACCTGGAGGGCTACCTCACCCCGCTGCTGCACTGCTTCTACGCCTACGACCTGGTGTTCATGCCGCACGGCGAGAACGTCATCCTGGTCCTGGACGAACACGGCGTCCCCCGCCGGACCCTCTTCAAGGACCTGGCCGAAGAGATCGCCGTCATGAGCGAGGACGCACAGCTCCCGCCCGAGGTCGAACGCGTCCGCGCCGACGTCCCCGAGGACGTGAAGCTCCTCTCCCTCTTCACGGACGTCTTCGACTGCTTCTTCCGCTTCCTCGCCCCCACGCTGGAGACCGCCGGAGTCCTGGACGAGGACACCTTCTGGGCCACCGTCGCCGACGTGGTGAAGACCTACCAGAAGGCGACCCCGCACCTGGCCGAGCGGCATGCCCGCTACGACCTGTTCACCGACGAGTTCGCCCTCTCCTGCCTCAACCGTCTCCAGTTGCGCAACAACCAGCAGATGGTCGACCTCCAGGACCCCGCCGGCGCCCTCCAGCTCACCGGCACGCTACGAAACCCGCTGGCCCGGCACGCGTAGCGGGACGAACGAGGAAGGGCGGGCCCCGGCCGGGGGCCCGCCCTCATCCATGTGTCCGCCTTCTTGCCCGGACCGAGGCCGATGTCTTCAAAGACGCCGCCACGGCCTGGGGCGTGCGTTCAGCTGTGCGACGCCGCGCCGTCGCCGCCGTCCTCGCCCGCTCCGGGTTCCTCCGCGTCCTCGTCCAACGCGTCGATGAACTCCACACCGTCCAGCTCGGCGAGCCGGTCGGATGCGTCCGTCACACCGCTCTGGTCGGACTCCAGGGCCCTCGCGAACCACTCGCGGGCCTCCTCCTCACGGCCGACCTCCAGCAGCGCGTCCGCATACGCGTACCGCAGCCGCGCAGTCCACGGCTGTATCGACGTGGACGCCAGCTCCGGGCTCTGCAACGTCACCACCGCGGCGTCCGCCTGCCCCATGTCGCGCCGGGCCCCCGCGGCGACCAGCCGCATCTCGACCTGCCCCGACTTGTCGAGCTGACGCACCTCGGGCTCACCGGCCATCGCCAGCGCCTTCTCCGGACGCCCCAGCCCGCGCTCGCAGTCGGCCATCACCGGCCACAGGTGCTGCAGACCCGTCATCCGCCGCGCCGCGCGGAACTCCGCCAGCGCTTCGGAGTACTTCTCCACGCCGTACGCGGCGAAACCCGCCGCCTCCCGCACGGACGGCACCCTGGACGCCAGCCGCAACGCCACCTTCGCGTAGGCGTACGCCCGCTCCGGCTCCTCGTCCAACAGCCGCGCAACCATCACCAGGTTCCGCGCCACGTCCTCGGCCAGCGTCTTCGGCAGGCTCCTGAGCTCCTGCTTGACGTCCTTGTCCAGCTCCTCGCCGGTCACGTCCTCGTCGACGGGCAACCGCCGCAGCGGCTCACGGTCGTGCCGGTCACGGCCCCGCTCACGGTCGTCCCGCCCGTACGGCCGGCCCCGGTCCTGGCCGCCCCGCCGGAACCCGCCCGCACGGTCGTCGTCCCGCCGGAATCCGCCGCCCCGACGCTCGTCCCGCCGGTCACCCCGTCCACGGCCACCGTCCTGACCCCCGTACGGCCTCCGCCCACGGTCCCGGTCCCCTTCGCTTCGCGGCCCACGGCCACCCTGCGGCCGACCACCTGCACGCTCCCGGTCCCGGTCGTCCCGCCGGTAACCACCACGGTCCCGGTTGTCGCGCCGCGCGGGGGCGCCGCCACGATCGTCACGCCGGTAGGAGCCGCGATCCCGGTCCCGGTCATCGCGCCGGTAGGAGCTCCCCCGGTCCCGATCACGGTCGTCGCGCCGGTAGGAATCGCGGTCCCGGCCCGGTTCACGGTCCCGGTCGCGGCGGAAGCCCCCACCCCGGCGATCGTCCCGCCCATCACGGTCGCGGTCGTCACGCCGACGCTCGTCACGCGGGCGGTCGTTACGCCGCTCCTCACGGGAACGGTCACCACGCGGACGCTCACTCCGGGGGCGGTCGTCACGTGAACGGTCCTCGCGCCCGGAACCACCACCGGTCCGACGTCGGTCCCCGCGCTCATCCTGCGCGTCGCTGCGCCAGGGGCGACGACCGCCCCCGCCCTGCCCGTCGCGGCGCTCCGGGCGGAAGCCACCGCTGCGACCACCGCCGCGATTGCCCTCCTCACGACGGGGCCCACGCGGCCCGCCGGAACGGAATCCGTCATCGCGGCGTGGACCGGAGGACTGCCGCGGCCGGCGCTCGGATCGATCGCGGTCGTCGGAGGAGTTGGGGGACATCGACGTGACTCCTGTCTGGGCTGTCTGCCGCGGATTGTCGGCAGACGAAGAAACAACTGCCCCCGGGCACACCGGGGAGGAAAACAAAAAAGGCCCTTGGCCTCCAGCGCATGCACGCGGGAGGCCAAGGGCCATAAAGATTGTTCGGCGGCGTCCTACTCTCCCACACGCTCCCGCATGCAGTACCATCGGCGCTGAAAGGCTTAGCTTCCGGGTTCGGAATGTAACCGGGCGTTTCCCTCACGCTATGACCACCGAAACTCTTGTCGGGTCACCCGGATCAACAGATCCGGATCCCGGAGTCTCAATGCGAACAAGCACACTTTTCACTTGAAGTGCGGTTGTTGTCTCAGAACCCACACAGTGGACGCGAGCCTCTATGGACAAGCCCTCGGCCTATTAGTACCGGTCACCTCCACCCATTACTGGGCTTCCAGATC